>CAZGAO010000057.1:0-35206 GCA_964523795.1 uncultured Lentimicrobiaceae bacterium | reverse complement strand
CAAACAGCGAAACCGATTTAGGAGGAACCGGATGCGGGAAAACCGCTCGTCCGGGTCTGTGGGGGAGCGGCAAGGTAACGAGCCGCTCTACCCGGAAATTCACAAGGCTGATATCAGCATCCCCATCACTTTTTTATCGATCGGAAAAGTCATTTCTTCCAGCGAAGCCTGCTGCAATGGAAGCCAGCGGAAAGTCTGTGCTCCGTCAATTTTACCGAAATCAAATCTTTTTTTAGCCACCGAAATGGTATCAGTCTGGCGAATATCTGCACGATAATAAATGCTGATAAGCTGCTGCGGGGTGCCTAGCAAATGCGTAGGCTGAAAATAATCGGTAGTATAAAAATGCCGGATATTGGAAATTTCGCGATCCAGCTCTTCTTTGAATTCCCGCCGCAGGCAGTCGAGCGTGCCTTCGCCAAAATCCAGTCCGCCACCCGGAAACTTGGTCATATCCATACCCAAACGAAATTCATCAGTTATCAGGACTTCATTTTTCGCGTTGAGACAAAGCCCGTAAACCCGAATATTAAATTGTTTTATTTTGCTGCTCATGTTTTAATGATAAAAGTTTTACTTTAGTTGCCTTTAATAAACAAGCGTAATTAGTTGTGTGAAATTTGAATAGCCCCGTCCTTTAGGGCGGGGATTGGATTGAAAGCAGGTAAATCCCCCTCGATTTCGCCACGCCAGAGGCGTGGCGAAATCGAGGGGGATCTTATACCAGGCTCATTTTCCCCGGGTTAAAACCCGGGGCTATTCAAAAGTGTCGACTTTATGGACAGGCACTACTTAAGCTGATTTTGTATGAATTAATTTTACAAACCTAACAAATTTTCCCGCTATGAAAAAATGCTACGCAATTCCCATGTTTTTTGCAATCCTGCTTTTGCTGGCCTCATGCCACCGCAGCGATGCAGACAAAACCGAGCGTAAGGCCGCAGAGTTCGAGACCCTCATCAACAGCCACACTTCAGGCCTCATCCAATCAAAAAGCCCCATTCAGGCCAATCTTGCAAAAAGCATCGAACGCTTTCAGCCGGGCAGCACACTACCCAACGACCTGTTCCGCTTCGACCCGTCCATAGCAGGTACCGCCTTCCTTATTGATGGGCACAACATCGAATTTCGCCCCGAACATCCTTTGAAAAACGGCCAGACCTACCAGGTTCACTTTGCCCTGGACAAGGTGATGGACATGCCAAAAAATACCGAAACTTTCCATTTTCAATTCTCGGTCATCAACCAGGATTTCAACGTTTTTCCGGGTCAATTACGATTCAGCGATTCCCTCGGCGAAAAAACCATTGCTTATGAAGGTAAAATGATTAGCGCGGATGATATGACCCTCGAGGATGCTGGCAAATTGCTTTCAGCCTCGGCTCCCGGCACAGAATTAAAAGTGAGCCTCAACGAAATCAACCCAAGTACCTTTGCTTACGTCATCAAAAATATCCCAAGAAAAGACCAGGCTTATGCAATTACACTTTCGTGGAAGGGAAAATCAGTTGGCGTGGATAAATCGGGTGAGCTGGCTTTTGAAGTCCCGGCCAGTAATGATTTTAAGCTGCTGCAGGTAGAGATTTTGCAGGAAGGCGAAAATCAAACCATCCAACTCACCTTCTCCGATCCCATCGATCCGAAACAAAACTTGGACGGCTTGATTCGCTTTGAAGGAACCGAGGATTTCAAAATCAGGACAGAGAGCAACCTTGTTTGGCTTTTGCCAGGGCAACGCCTAACCGGTGAAGTAAATATCATCATCGAAAAAACACTAAAAAACAACCAGGGCTCCACGCTTGCCGCCAGGATTAATTACCAGTTGGTGATGGAGCCTGTTAAGCCCGAAGTAGTAATTTTGGGCAAGGGCACCATCCTGCCCGACTCGCGCGAGCTGATCCTATCGTTTAAATCCGTTAGCCTGAAAGCAGTGGATGTGGTGGTTTACAAGATTTATTCGGACAACCTCATGCAGTTTTTCCAAAACAACAACTACGATGGCGATAATGAGCTAAGATATGTAGCCCGGCCGGTATTTCGTAAAATGGTGCGGCTGGACAAAAATCCGGATACCGACCTGCAGCAATGGAATGCCTTTTCGGTAGATTTGACCGGCATGATAAAAAACGACCATAGAGCCATGTATCGCGTAAAAATTGCCTTCAGAAAAGCCTACGCCAACTGCGACTGCGAAACTGATAACGATGCCGACATCAGCAAATACGAAGACCTGCCTGTGATGGAAAAAGACGAGCAGGCCTATTTTGATGGAGATGGATATTGGTACAATGATTATCCTGATGATTACCGATGGAGCGACCGAGAAAATCCGTGCACACCTTCATACTATGTTCCTTCGCGATTTCCCGCGCACAATATCCTGGCTTCCAATTTGGGCATCATCGCCAAATCAGCCGATGGAAGAACGTTTACGGTTTTTGTTCGCAACCTGCTCAACACGGCAGCGGTGACTTCGGCCAAGGTGGGATTTTACAATTATCAGCAGCAAAAAATCGGCGAAGGCACCACCGATGACCAAGGTGTGGCAACCATTAACCTGGACGAAAATCCCTACCTGCTACTTGCCAAAGCCGGAGGGCAGCAATCGTGGTTGCGCATGGATGACGGCTCTTCGCTTTCGCTAAGCAATTTTGATGTGGCGGGGCAAAAAATTGAAAAAGGCATCAAGGGGATGATTTATGGTGAGCGCGGCGTGTGGCGACCCGGCGACACCCTCTTAATTACCTTTGTTATGGACGACATCAGCCACAAGCTACCCAAAGAACTTCCAGCGATTTTTGAGCTTTACAACGCACGCGGCCAACTGGTAAAACGCGAAGTGCAGAAAAACCACACCATGGGTTTTTACACTTTCAGGCCTGTAACTGACCCTGAGGCACCCACCGGAAACTGGACTGTAAAAGTACAGGTGGGTGGTGCCAGTTTTGAAAAACGCCTAAAGGTGGAAACCATAAAGCCCAACCGATTGAAGATGCAGCTTGATTTTGGAAATGAATTATTATCCAAATCAAATAAAAACCAAAAAGGATATTTGGATGTAAAATGGATGCACGGTGCCGATGCTGCAAACCTTAGGGCACAGATTAATCTGAAATTATACCCGGGAAAAAGAACTTTTGAAGGCCATGAAGATTTTGTATTCTTCGATCCCTCTATCGATTATTATCCCTCCGAGCAAACGGTTTTCGATGGGAAGCTCGATTCCTCGGGCAAAGCCATAATACCGCTCAATATCGAAGCTAACAACTACGCTCCCGGCATGTTAAAAGCCGTTTTCACTACACGTGCCTTTGAACAAGGCGGTGATTTTTCGACCGATGTATTCAGCATTCCCTTTGCGCCCTACGATAATTTCGTGGGTCTGCGCACGCCGCAAAAAGCCGATGAAATGCTATCCACCGATACCAGCCACAGGATAGAGCTGATGACTTTGGATAAAGATGGGAAACCGGTTTCGATCGAAAACCTGGAGGTGCGCATATACAAATTCACAAGATACTGGTGGTGGAGTTCAGGTGAGGATAATCAAGCCTTCTGGAACCAAAATCAAATGATGGATTTGGTGGAAACCAAAAGCACTTCTATTAAAAATGGCAAAGGCTCGTTTACTTTCCGCATCAACTATCCCGAATGGGGTCGTTACTTTGTGCAGGTAAGCGACCCTAAGGGCGGGCACAGCAGCGGCCAAACCATCTTCGTGGACTGGCCCTCGTACATTAGCAAGAGCGACCGCAAAAACCCTCAAGGTGCAGCGGTGCTTAAAATCGCCAGCGACAAAGATACTTACCATCCCGGCGAGCAGGTAAAACTCACCTTCCCTTGCCCCCCCCAATCGCGCGCACTGATCAGCATCGAAACCAGCAGCGGCATTTTAAAACACTGGTGGACTGAAAAAGAAGATATTGAAAACGGCGTTTCGTTTGAAATTACCAGCGAAATGGCTCCCAACGTTTATGCCTTTGTTACCCTGATACAGGATCATGCCCAAACGCTGAACGACTTACCCATACGCATGTATGGCGTGGTTCCGATCATGGTTGAAGACCCGGAGACCAAACTTTACCCAGTAATTGTCGCCCCTGAGGAAGTACGCCCAATGACGGATTACACCATCGCGGTAAGCGAAAAAAACGGACGGATGATGACCTACACCCTCGCGGTGGTAGATGAAGGCCTGTTGGATTTAACCCGCTTTAAAACTCCTGATCTGTGGAGTAATTTTTATGCCCGCGAAGCTTTGGGTATTAAAACCTGGGACTTGTACGATGACGTTTTGGGTGCTTATGGAGCAAAGTTGCAAAAGGTATTGGCCATTGGTGGCGATGATGAAATAAAGGTGGATTCGGACAAAAAGGCCAAACGCTTCGAGCCGGTGGTGAAATTCCTCGGCCCATTCACGCTCAACAAAAACCAGAAGGCCAAGCACACGATCACCATGCCCAATTATGTGGGTTCGGTGCGTGTGATGGTGGTGGCCGGCCACGAAGGAGCTTATGGCAATGCCGAAGAAAACATAACGGTAAAACAGCCATTGATGCTTTTGCCCACAGCACCCCGCACCATTTCGCTGATGGATGAATTTGACCTGCCACTCACTGTTTTCGCCATGAGCGAGAAAATTGGGAAGGTCGATGTTAAGATAAAAGTAGAGGGTTCGGTTTCGATTGTTGGCGAAAGCAATCAAACAATCAGCTTCGACAAGCCTGGCGAAAAAATGGCTTATTTCAAACTGAAAGCTACGGCAAATGAAGGCATCGCTAAAATTAAGATAAGGGCCTCGGCGGGAAATGAAACAGCTTCGGCTTCCATCGAACTCGATGTGCGCAACCCAAATCCCTTCATCAGCAACACAAATACGCAAGTACTAACGGCTGGAGAAACTGCAAACATCGATTATGAATTCTTTGGATCAAAAGGCAGCAATAGCGGCTTGGTGGAGATTTGTACTCTGCCGGCCTTCGATCTGGATAAAAATCTCAAATATCTTATTCATTATCCGTATGGCTGTGTGGAGCAAATTAGTTCCGCCGCCTTTCCGCAACTTTTCCTGGAGGATCTGACAACGCTCAGCCCAGCACGCAAAACCGAAACCACGCAAAACATTATTGCAGCCATCAACAAGCTGCGCCAGTTCCAGACGGCGACTGGCGCAATGAGCTACTGGCCGGGAGGACGCTATGCTTCGGAATGGGGAACGACCTACGCCTGGCATTTCATGCTGCTCGCCGAACAAAGGGGCTACCTTATTCCTTCGCAGCTCAAAGATAAATGGCTCAACTGGCAATACCAAACCGCCTCGGATTACTCGACTCTTGAGCGTGGAAACCGGGATTATCAAGCCTCCACACTGGATCAGGCCTACCGGCTTTACACCCTGGCCTTGGCCAGTCGCCCCAACCTAAGTGCCATGAACCGTCTGCGTCAAAACACGGAGCTACCGCTTACCACTCGCTGGCGGCTGGCTGCTGCCTACCTGCTGGCCGGAATACCCGAAGCCGCCACCGAGCTAACGCAAAACAACAGCGAAATCCAAATCACACCTTATGCCCCCGGAGGAATAACCTTTGGCTCGGCACTGCGCGACAAGGCCATGATACTAGAAGTGCTGGCAATGATGGATAAGGAAGAAATGGCTTTTGATCTGGCTACAAATATCGCTAACGATCTAAAGCAAGGCGATTTGCAAAGCACCCAAACCACCGCCTTTGCCTTGTATGCTATGGCCAGGTTTGCCAAGGGCACCAGCATCGCCCGCGAAAATCATTTCCAGCTTCAAATGAACGGAAAAGTTGAGGAAATAAGCAGCCAGTTACCGGTGTATTCTTTGCCTTTAGCAGTGGATGAAAATCAAAGCCAAAGCCTGAGTATTAAAAATCTGGCACAAAACAAACTTTATATTACCACAACGATCACCGGAAAACCACTTCAGGGAAATATGGAAGACGGATCGCAGAATATGGAGATGGGGGTTAAATATCAAAATTCTGACGGTAGCAATCTGGATATTACAAAGCTGAAACAAGGCACCGATTTTAAGGCCATTGTTACTATTAAAAATCCCGGCATGATGGGAGATTACGAAAATCTGGCTCTTGCGCAAATATTCCCCTCTGGCTGGGAGATTTTAAATACCCGCTATACGACCGAAGAAAATGAGGAGGACAGAAATAATTATGACTATCGCGATATTCGCGATGACCGCGTATTTACCTTTTTTGACCTCGGTGCAGGGAAACGGCTAACATTTTCCGTATCGCTTAATGCGGCTTACTCCGGAAAGTTTTATATGCCCGGCACCAGTTGCCAGGCGATGTACAACAACAAAATTGAGGCGCACCAGGCTGGAAAAATGGTGGAGGTGATTCGATGAATTAAGTGAGGGTTTCACTTAAAGTGAAGCCCTCACTCTGATTTGCAAGGCAATATTTTATCTATCCTAATTTCGGTATAAATATTCCATGTCGTAATGGATCTCTTTTGTGAAAATCCCTTTCTTATCCGCGCTTTTTATACTTTTTATCATTCCTGATTTATCGTAAGAAAACAGGTACTGTGATCTAAATTCTAAATTTTCGCTCCATTTGGATTTAAAGTAGGACATAAACCCAATCATTTCGCCAGAATCGTTGTATTGTAGGGTGTGTTTGTTTGCCACATTTTTAAAATTGTCAATGATGCTCACACTTAGCAGTCGTTCCAATTGGTCATAATCATACTCCACAGTATATGATTTCCCGCTCGAGAATATTTCCTTGCTTGCAGCCTGGCCGCCTTCGTTGTAGTGGATATTTATGTTATAATCGTTTATTTTACCATAATGCCGCACTACTGTCAGTTGTCGAAAATATTCGTAAGTAGTCGAATCCATTCTTTTACCGTTCTGCTTTTCACTTACTATTTTCTTTATCCTTCCATCAGGAAAATAAGAATAAAGCTCCCGGTTTTTAAGTTTTGGATCATCTTGGGTTTTAGTTGGCTTAAAATTTAATACTTCCCTTAGTAATCCGCTTTCATATTGTTGAATTTGCTGATGGCGGGTTTGCTTATCGATATTATGCTGCACATATTTTATCAGGCTGTCGCCCTGATAGCTTATACCTGTTAGCATGTAATTTTTGTTGACTTTGGTTTCGATATAAACCAGCTTATCATCTTGATATTTGAATTTCCTTGAAAAATCATTGTCCGGTAGCGCGTATTCTACGGTCTCGTAATCATTAAATATTTGATAATTAATATCAAGAAGAAGGCGACTATCAGTGAAAGATTTTATCCGGATGGTCGAATCCAGTTTGCTATTTAAGATTAAATTAAGTTGAATATGTCGTAATGCGTCCATGTTTATTAAATCCTCCCAATCCAACACAAGATCATTATCAAATTCAACTTCCCCAAAATAGATTTTTGGGTTTTGTACCCCTACCTCACCAAAGGCAAAAAAACCGGGCATCATAATAACTAACGGCACCCTTGATTCCAGTTGATTACTGATCTGGGTCTTTATTAGAACATTGAGAAGCCCGTTTAAATGGTTGTCATATTTTTCTTGTCCCACCAAGCATGTCGAAATCAAGAGGGCAAATAAGGCAAATAGGTTTTTCATAGCTTTTGATATTTTGGATTTCGATGAGCAAAAATTAAAGTTTCAATCATTAAATGTACCCCTTCACTTTGTAATAAGTCAGAGCCAGCACTTCGCGGGCGAAATCCACTTGCAGCTTAAAATATGCCCATACATTGTATCTAAGGCTAATGTTACGCGCAAGCGAGCTACCTTCTTCCATTTCTTTTTCGCTAAGCAGCAAATCATCGGCAAGGCTGGCCTGAAATGCCGGAAGACCATCCACATGTACAAAGCCACATTTCTCGAAAGACAGGATACAGCGGTAAATATGCGCAGGCGAGCTTACGATAAGCAGATTTTTATGGGTTTCGTTTTTTAGTATTTCGTGGATGGCACAGGCCTGAGTATGTGTGTCGGTGCCCCGGGTTTCGAAAACAAAGCGATTGCGGCCAATACCAAAGCGAACAATTTCTTCGTACATCTTGTAGGGTTCGCTGCCGAGAAAAGCCCCTGGAGTAGCCGGCATAGTTATTAGTATTTTGGCTCTGGGCCAGGCAGTGGCAGCTTGTACGGCGAAGTGGCAACGCATCAGTCCGCCGGCTCCCGGCATGGCTCCTGCTCCCATCACCACAATGTAATCGGGCGTACCCTCGATAGCCGAATTGGCCGTAGCCAAATGATGAATAGCCCAAAAAGGCAGACTTGTAAAGCTTAGGACGATCATCACCAAAAATACACTACCCAAACCCAGGATGATCCATTTGATGGTTTTTATCAAATATCGAAATATGCTTTTTATCCTTTTCATTATTACAAATAAGAAATACCCGCCTTTTGCGTTCCCAATGCTAATGCGTGGTAAAAGTAGTGTTTTAGCAGCAAATAAAATCCTAATATCTTTACGCGCTTTAATTTGAGAAAGTATGCAGATACCAGCCTGGTTTACGCGCACCAATCTTTATTACGCAGCTTTGATTGTGATGATCATGGCGTTGCCCCTGTCAAAATATGTGATGAGCATGGCGCAGTTTGGGCTTCTTACGGTTTGGGTTTTGAATAAAAATATTCTGGAAAAGTGGAAAGCGTTTTTTCGCAATCGTGCCGCCATGATTCTGGTTTCCATTTATCTGCTGCACGTGATTGGACTTTTGTGGACTACAGATTTTGATTATGCTTTGAAAGACCTCCGCATCAAGCTGCCCCTGCTTGCCCTGCCCATCATCATTTCCACCTCGCCCAAAGTTAGCCGCAGCTTATTTCATTACATGATATTAATTTTTATTGCGGCCAATGTACTCGGCACCATCGCCAGCATGCACGAATTGCTCACAAAAGAAATTGTTGACATTCGAGAGATTTCGCTCTTTATGTCGCATATTCGTTTTAGCCTCAATATTTGCGTAGCCATTTTTTCGGGTTTCTATTTAATTTTCATTTCCGATTTTTTTAATATCAAAATAAAAATACTCCTGCTTATCACACTCCTGTGGCTGCTGGTCTTTTTGGTTATTCTCGAATCGGTAACCGGCCTGGCCATCATCGCCATTCTCAGTATTTTTCTGGGGATTCTTACGGTTTTCCGTTTACCATCCCCAGCCATCAAAATTTCACTCATTGCGGTTTTATTCATTTTACCTACTCTGTTTTTCGTTTATGTCAAGGGTCTTTATGATGAGCAGATTCCCGACAAGCCCTTTATTTACGAGGGGATGGATGAGCGTACGCCTGACGGAAACGTCTATCAACACTATAATACGGCGATGACTCCCGAAAATGGCTATTGGCTGGGGCAATACATTAACTATGGCGAATTGGAGGAAGTATGGGCCAAGCGTAGCCAGATAAACATTGATAGTTCTGATGCACGCGGCAATGCAATTCGTTTTACCCTGTTGCGCTATTTAACATCGGTGGGGCTACGCAAGGATGGGGCATCGCTGCGCTCGCTGAGTGATGAAGAAATCCGGCATATCGAAAATGGGATTGCCAATGTAAGGCAGCTCAGCGAATCGAACCTTGAAAACCGGCTGCGAACCATTATCTGGGAAATTATCGTGTATAAAACAAGGGGCGATATTAGCGGCCATTCGGTGATGCAAAGGCTTGAGTTTTGGAAAGCGGGTCGCCGGATTATCGCCAATAATTTTTGGATAGGAACGGGCACCGGTGATATTAAGCAGGCTTATCAAAAGGAATACATCGAGATGAATACTAAGCTCGAGCACCAATTCAGATGGCGGGCACATAACCAATATTTGTCCGTTTTCGCCACCTTTGGTATTTTTGGTTTACTCTGGTTTTTGTTTGCATTGATTTATCCTGCCTATCGCCTAAAAATGTTTAGCGATTATTTCTATTTAATTTTTTTCGTCATCCTCATCCTTTCGATGCTAAGCGAAGATACGATCGAAAATCAGGCGGGAGCCACATTCTTCGCTTTCTTCACTGCCTTCTTCCTTTTTGCCCGTGAGCAGAAAATGACACTTTTTACTAAAAAAACTATCGACCGATAATGACTGAACAAGCGATGAATCCCAACAAATGGTACATTGTGGTTAATCCCAATGCCGGCAACAGAAAGATTAAACGCGACTGGCCACGCATCAAAAAATTACTCGATGCTTCGTGCCTCGACTTCGATTTTGTGCACACCGAATACGCCCTTCATGCCATCAGCCTGACCCGGGATGCCATTGCCGGTGGCTACCGTAATTTTGTTGCCATTGGTGGCGATGGTACCTTTAATGAAGTGGTAAATGGATTTTTTACCCAGCAGGAAGTGGATGTGGCCGAACTAAAAATAGGCCTGGTGCCCGTGGGAACCGGCAACGACTGGGGTCGGATGTTTCAAATTCCCGAAGATTACAAAAAAGCCATCGCCCTGATTTGCGCGGACAAAACCTTTGTGCAAGATGTAGGTCAAATTACGTATTTTGATAAGGGTGAGATGAAGGTGCGTTATTTTGCCAACGTTGCGGGAATGGGCTTTGATGCACTGGTAGCGCAAAAAACCAATCGCCAGAAAGCCGAAGGTAAGGGAAATTCCCTGGCCTACATGTACAATCTTTTTACCGGCTTGTTTGAGTATAAGCCCGCCATTAACGATGTGTTTGTGGATGGCAAAAAATACGTCTTTAATACCTTTAGCATTAGCGTGGGTATTTGTAAATATAATGGCGGAGGTATGATGCAGTTGCCTGCCGCCATTCCTGATGATGGCTTGCTTGACATGACTATAATCAAAAAAATAGGCCTTGGAACCCTTCTGGCGCAGTTGCGCAATTTGTACACCGGAACCTTTGTTAAGCACCCCAAAGTGGCTACTTTCCGGGCAAAAAATATTCGCATACACTGCCATCGCCGGGGCTTTATGATGGAAGCCGATGGCGAAAGTCTGGGCGAATCGCCCTTCGAGATAAACATTACACCCCTGGCCTTAACTACTATAATTTGTAAAAAACCATGACACAAAAAAGCCCAAAACAAAATTATATCCGGCTTAGCGCAAAGTATAAACTGGAGCATCAAAAGCTGCAAACCATGATTTCGCGGGTGGCATTGATGCGGATTACGGTCTTCCTTGCCGGCCTGGCAGCACTGTACTTTTCCACTTTTTACACCAGCCTGCACGTGGTAATTGTTGCTGCCGTATTTGTAACGGGCTTTGTGCTAATCGTTGTATGGCATGCGCGCCTGCATCAGCGCAGGGACGAGAATGCCCGTTTGCTCCTGATTAACGAAAATGAAATCAAGGCTTTGGATGGCGACTACAGCAATTTTGCCGAGGGAGAGGCTTATTCGCATCCCGACCATCCCTTCAGTGGCGACCTTGATATTTTTGGGCGAGGCTCCATTTTTCAGTATCTCAATCGCAGCGCAACCGTTATAGGCGAAAAAACCCTGGCACGATGGTTTAATAATCCCACCAAAAAAATAGATGAAATAAAAAAACGCCAGGAAGCCATCAGCGATTTAAAAGACCGCATTGAATGGCGGCAGCAGTTTCAATCGGTCGGGCTGTGGCTTCAGGATAAGGAGGAAGACCGAAAGGGAATATTGGAATGGATGACCCGACCGGCTGAATTTCATCAGGGCATTTATCGGATTTTGTTAGTACTGATTCCCTTGCTCAGCACTTTTATGCTTGTTATGATGCTGATGGGAAATGTGAGCTTTCAGAGCTTTGTGCTTTACTTGCTGGTTCCTCTGGGAATTGCCATTGGCCGTTCCAAAACGGTAAACCGAAATCACGCCCTGTTGAGCAAAAAAGCAGATTTGCTCGAAAAATATGGCCGCCTGATTCATCTTATCGAAACTGAAAAATTTAAATCAAAAACCTTACGGGAAGCACAAGCTGAATTAACGGGCGTGCATAAATCGGGCGATGCCCTGCGCCGCCTGGCAAAAATCATTCAGGCCTTCGACAGCCGGCTCAACATTTTTGCCTGGGTCATACTCAATGCATTTATTTTGTGGGATATCAGGCAGGCGCGCCGCTTAGAGTATTGGCGCGAAATCCATAAAAATGATGTGGAGGCCTGGTTTGAGATTATGGCACTGTTTGATGCCCTTAGCAGCCTGGCCTGTTTCTGGCATAACCATCCGGCCTTTGTTTTGCCCAAGCCTGTCGAAAAAAACTTTGTTTTGGAAGCCAAAAACTGTGGTCATCCTTTGCTTAAAGCCGAAAGCCGCGTTGACAATCCCATTTCGTTCGAGGGATGGCACAACTTTATCATCGTTACCGGAGCTAACATGGCCGGCAAAAGCACCTACCTGCGAACCGTGGCCGTTAATTTTATCCTTGCCATGACGGGTGCTCCGGTTTGCGCCAGTTCTTTTGTGTATTCACCGGCCGATATTTTTACTTCCATCCGCACACGCGATAATCTCCTCCAAAATGAGTCTTACTTTTTTGCCGAACTCAAACGACTGAAAGCCATTATCGACACCCTGCAATCGGGAGCACAACTTTTTATCATTCTCGATGAAATACTCAAGGGAACCAACTCCAAAGACAAGCAGGAAGGCTCGAAGGCTTTGCTTCAGCAGTTGATCCGCTACGATGCTTCAGGATTAATTGCTACCCATGATTTGAAACTGGGTGAATTGATCGATGCCTATCCCAGCAATATCCGCAACATGCGCTTCGAGGTAGAGATAAAAAATGATGCCCTGGTTTTTGATTACCAACTCAAAACAGGCATTTCACAAAACCTGAACGCAACCTTCCTGATGAAAAAAATGGGTATTACTATTTGATAATTAATTTTCTTACCCACTTATTTTGATCGGTGCTTAGATGAAGATAGTAAACGCCCGCCTGATAATTACTGCAATCGATTTTTAGTTTGGATGAGGCCTCGGCAGCGGTAAAATTATCGCTACGCATTTTTTGCCCTGATGCGTTAAACACAGTAGCAGTTAAATCGGCGTTAAAATCCTTGCCGGGATAAACGTAAAACAAGCCATCGCCCGGGTTAGGTACAATGGTAAAAATATCAGCACCGGAAGTCAAGGCATCCAATCCTACATACTCATCGATGGTAACATCGCGATGCGCCAGATCCCAGCAATCGTTCGTATCAAAATAAGTATAAGTGAGTGTGTGTGTGCCAATACCTGCAAGTACCGGGTACAACCACCCATCGCTTACGCCCGGACCGGAATAAATCCCTCCTTCGGGGCTGCCTTCGGTAAGCTGGTAAGGAGGCGAATTAAGCCCCAACAGCGGCAACGAATCAAAATTAACTTCGGGCAAAGGCAGAAATGTGAGGCTCAATGCATCGCTGCTGATGCCCGAGCAAGGAGCCAGGGCAAAAGCATTGAATACCAGGACAACCTGGCCGTTGCTAAGGTCTTCGTCGCCCGGGTAATACTGATTGTTGGGAAGCGAGGGGAAGGCAAAGGTACCATCACCGGTAGTTTCCCAAAACACGCTCTCCGTATTCACGGCCACTCCCGATACACCAATAGGGCTAATATTTTCACAGCTTTCGATATCATCGCCGGCATCCATAATGGGCAGGTGATGGATAAAGAGGCTGGCGTTGTCCGATTGGGATGAACCCTGATAATCCCAGGCCGTTACGGTGAGATTTACTGTTCCATAAAAAATATCATCGGTACCCGGAAAATACTCCGGATTAACGAGGGTGTTGTTGTCGAAGGTACCATCACCAGCAGTTGACCATTCAAGGCTTTGCGCATTGATGATGTAGGCCTGGGTGTTAGCACTCTGGTCTTCGCAGATGCTCAGGTCGGGGCCTGCCGAAACGGCCATTTCCATCTGTCCGCTGGGCGGAAAAATAATGTAATCAACAAAGGCGCAATCAAAGCCATTGGACACCGAATAATCTTTTTCGTAGGCCCAGGTAAAGGTATGTTCGCCCGTTAGCACAGGGAAGGAAGCATAGCCCCAACCCAACTCGCCTGCCCACTCACCCTGCATCACATCATCCACATAAAAACGAAGATAATCGTAGCTGGTCTCGCTCGAAACCGCATAATAAAAACCAATTTCACCATCCAGCAAAATATCCATGCTTATCGAAATAATGCTCGTTTCATCGTCATCGATATCCCCCGATTTCATACAATACGCTCCTTCGTAGGGATCGAAGTCATCGATAAGCCAGGTAGTATCGCCCGAAAATTCCCATTCGTACATACTGAAATCACCGCTTTCGAAATCCTCGGAAATAAAACCAACACTAATGTCCAGGGTTCCGCTGGCCGCATAATTGTTGTCAGCTGTAGCATTGATGTTAAAGTTTGTTGCGTAACCCAGGGGTGCATCTTCCTCGATATAAATTTCAAATTCGGCAGTGCCAATACTACCGCCGTTAATGCTACTAATAGTGTAGCTGCCGTTAGTAATCGTAATAAAGGGATCATTAAGCGTGAGTTCGGTTTCTACATTAAAGGCTTTCCCACCACCGGTATTTTTTACTTTTACAAATACCTGCAAAGTTTCGCCCGGCTCAGCATGGCCGTTATTGCCATCTTCAAACCAACCGCTGCCAATCGCCAGGTTGGGGGCAAAGGCTGCGAGGTAAATCTGGCTTGCATATACATTTGTTCCGGCTTCGATGGAAGAGGATATCACGATATTGTGAGCGTTAGGCACCGCGTTAGAAACCTCAAAGGCAAAGGCGTTTTCGATGAGTTTGGTTTCGCCAGGGGCGAAGGCCTCCAGGCTGGCAAGGCTATCGGTCAGGCTGATGTATTGGTCGGCGCAGGCAATCATCATTTCGCTGGCTGCCACTATATTTTCGCTGATATTTTTTAGCTCCAACGTCAAAATGGCCGTCTCACCATATTCGATAATGCTATTGTCGCCCGATTGCACTGTAACTTCTCTAATCACCACATCGTTTACCCCATCGGTGGAGAAGATTAAGGATTTGGTATTTTGCAAACCATTGGCATCTTTCACGAAAAAATCAACATCAATGGCTTCGTAAGGTTGGGTAGGCGTTCCCTTGAAAAGACCATTCTCGGTAATTTCCATCTCCACGAAACTATAATCCGGTTCCAGCGTGATCATGGTATTGGGAGCTACCTGGGTATTCGAAATATCCAATATCTGGCAATTAAAATCATCGCCTTCCGAAACCCCGGCATACCAGCTATTATAGCCGGCAATAGCACATTCGCCATAATACAACTCGATGGTGCCATCGGGGTAGAGACTTAGCGCAAAATTCTGGGTGTTGTTGGTTCCGTATTCTTTGCTGTCCCATCTAAAGGTAGCTTTGGTACTATTGCCCTGATACCACATACTTCCGCCGCCTTGTACTTGCAGAGTATTGCTCATCATAGGGGCGATATTGCACATATTTTTAAACAGGTTTTTTTGGTCAATAAGAAAGGTCCACGGGTAATTATCGCCCTTAAACATCAGGTAGCCGTCCGTGTGCAGATATACTTTATTATAGGTTTTCCCAAAGTAGGGGAATTCGAAGTCGATTTCTTTGGTGGCATAGCCCGAAGTTTGACTGGTAGGAGTCAGTTGCTCATCGCTAATCATCGGGAAATCCATCGAGCCTTGCAGCACGTTGTATTTTTGTTGCAATTTCCACTGATAGGGCGGGGTTCCGTTGGTTCCGACCATTTGATGCTGGTAGGGTTCGTTAACGATGGCGGCAGGAAGTTCATCGTTGAGCACGTCCGGTTTTTCAAAGTTTATGTCCGCATCCACCCAAAGGGTGGTAAGCCCGTTTTCGGTAATTGGCACGTTGCTTTGCAGGCATGGGAATTCGGTAGTACCAAAGGTATAATCCATCAGCGAAAAATTATCCACCATGCCGGTGCCATTGTTGGAGGGATCGTTTTCGTCGATAAGCAAAAAGAAACGGGCATCCCCCCCACTGGCGATATGCGAAAGCAGCGGCGTTACATCCAGTCCAAAATCCAGGGTTTTATCTCCGGCACCACTGCCGCCGGTCATATAATGGTCGCCACCCTGATAGTTGAGGATGGGGAAATCGATAATAAACTCCGGCTCAGTGGCCCCTGGTGTGGTAGCCACGCCAGCCATAACCTTGATTTTATTTCGCGAATCGTGGGTAAGTTTAACCTTAAAGGTAGCCTGAGGCTCGGTGTTCTCTTTGGCCTTTATCACGTGTACCATTCCGTTCCAGGGGCCGCCCTGAGGGTTCATTTTACGGCACAAGCCGCTATAAAGCAGATACGAAAAACCCGCATCGCCCCACGAGGAAGCGTAATAGCTGTTGGCGAGTTTTACGCCGCCCATCTCCCAGTCGAGGATGTTTACTTCGCCATCGTTGTTGATGTCGAGATCGTTGGTGTATTGACCATCATTATTAATATCGTAGCGGATGGAATCGTGATAGCCTACCACGCAAAGGGCATGGTTGGCATAAGTAGCCAGCTCAAGCATAACGTGTTTTCCTGCCTCGGGCGTACCCGGAGGAAGGATTAGGTTGGAACCGATGGCGGCAGTATAAACATTGCCCACACCCCCGGTTTCTTCACCATTCAGGTGGTTGGCAATCCAGTGCTTTAGGATGATTAGCCCATCTTCGGTGGTTACATCAATACTGTAATAATCCCATAAGCGATTGTGCATGGCACTGTAATAAACATCGTAACCGCTTATCCAGCGGGCACTACCGCCATAATTCAACGAACCGCCGTATTCTTCTACGTTGGGTGTGCCGGCATATTTTATAATGTTCCAGCTATCAAAAAACGAACTTGCCTGACCCGAGCCCATGCCGCTCCAGTTATACACAAAGTGCGTGGGATACTGATTCTCGATGACGTTGGCCGGCAAGTCGCGCAGGCGGTTTATTTCGTAGGTAAAAGTATAAGCTACTCCACTGGCCTGGCCACATTCCAAAGCTACCTGGTCAAAAATAGGCCTAAAGTAAGGCAGATCCGAATTATCCACTTCTACAGGAAGTACGCGGCTTTTTGCTGCCTCGGTAAGTGTGAGCTGCGGCAGGTCTTTAAAGGCCTCCAGGTCTTCATCTGCTATCAGCGGCAAGCCATTGATAAATAATTTGCCATCTCTTTTTTCGATTTTACCAGAATAATCCTGGGCAATACTGAATTGTATTGATAGAAGTGCGGTAAGCGTGATAAGAAGTTTTGTGAGTTTGCCTTTCATAATATAGCTGTTTGAAATTGTTACAAAATGCAAAAATAGTTTTATTATAAAAATGACCTCATGTCTGACACAAGTTTAAGAAACGCTAATAAGATGTATACTTTTTGACTAATTAATGAGATGTTTCAAGAAGAAAAATGAGTAAAATAATTAATTTTGTAATTTAATTAGATAATCATGGCGAAACAACAACCTGGATTATATGGAGTAAATTTTTCAAACAGAGACTTTACTCAAAGCGACACTTGGGGGAAGAATCAATTTAATTCCTCATTCCCGGCAGGTTTGACAAATTATCTTGCTTCAAAGGGTTTAGAAAACGCATATCTGTATCTTGACAGAGAATTAAAGGTAAAACATAGAAAAATTTCGACAGAACAACTTTATGGAATAAATCCAGATTCTAATGACTTATTTTTTTCATTTGAATGCCCTTTCACACCTTATCAACAATTGGTAATTGGAACCTTACCGAGAGTGGATTTGGTAACTCAATATAGAAACAACGGACAATCTGTGCGACCTCTTGAAGTTAAAATGACAGCTTTACCCGACAACTCAACATGTAGCCTGAGTGAAGAATATTATGGCATTGAAATAGTTATCAGGCCTGATACAATCGTTTATTTGGCTTGTAGCATTGCAGCAAATTTCAAAGAAAATAAAAAAAATCTTTCTACACTTATCGGAAATAATTTTGATAAAATACGTGATTGGACTGATGGCGTTGCTATTTGGCCTTACCTAACAGAAATGATTGCTGCTTTAGATAAAATTGTTCTTTCAGTTATAGACAAGCAAGAACCCTTGCTAATGCAACCTGTATGGAAAACAAATGGCAAATCTCCCAAACTTGCTAACCATTGTTTAGATGTTTTTGTATGGTCAAATTTCGCATTTACTCAATTATTTGTAGATGTTGCAAGAGGTGAACTTTCAGAGGGAACTACCAGAATCACCCGACAAGTAAGAACCATCATTTGGCTTTTTAAAATGCTTTATGATTTTGCAAAGCAAGGTCAAATCAACCACCATAAAATTATTGACGAGCTTTCATACAATACCGGGAATGATAAGGCTTTTGCAGTAAGTGGTAGAATTACACACAGGTATATGGCTTGTATCGAATTGACAAAACCAAGAATTGAGAAGAAGGAAATTAAAAAAATTATTCTTGGCGGCGGGCAAAATTTACTAAGTCCCGAAAGACGATTCGATGCGATTATTTATAACTCACCAGAACTTTTTACCTAATGGAAGTAGTGGATTTGTTTTCAGGATGTGGTGGTTTATCACTTGGCTTTCAAAATTCAGGTTTTGAAATCATGGCAGCCTTTGACAAATGGGAGCCTGCGGCAAAAGTTTATCGGGATAATTTTGATCATCCTATTTACGATACAGACTTAGGAAGCCATGAAGGTCTTGATTTTGTAAAGAGACTTAAACCACAAATGATTATTGGTGGACCACCTTGCCAGGATTTTTCAAGTGCTGGAAAAAGAGATGAAACATTAGGACGTGCAGACTTGACAATTTCTTATGCAAACATTGTAGCGGCTGCAAAACCCGAATGGTTTGTGATGGAAAATGTTGAGCGGATTATCAAAAGTCATATTCTAAAAGAAGCATTACAAATTTTCAAAAATGAAGGTTACGGTATTTCTTATCAGGTTTTAGACGCAAGTTTTTGCGGTGTCCCTCAATCAAGAAAACGTTTCTTTTTAATTGGTCATTTGCGCTCAATTGACAATTTTTTAAATCCCTATTTCAACAAAAATCAGGCAAGCAAACAAATGACCTTGTATGACTATTTCGGTAATTCATTGGGCGTTGAGTATTATTATCGACACCCAAGAAGCTATGCAAGACGCGGGATTTTTAGTATTTACGAGCCAAGCCCAACAATTCGTGGTGTAAACAGGCCAATCCCAAAAGGCTACAATAAACACGACGGCGACCCAGTAGAAATAACAGAAAAAGTAAGACCCCTTACTACCAAAGAAAGAAGTCTGATACAAACTTTTCCTGAAGATTTTATTTTTAATGGAAGTAAGACTGTCCTTGAGCAAATTATTGGTAATGCAGTTCCTGTTAATTTAGCCGAGTTTGTTGCCGGTTGTATAAAGGAATATATTTCTGATAAGCAACATAATAAAATGATAAAAACAGGACAATTAGAACTTGCATTTAACGAATAAAAAAGGCTAAAATCAAAAATCGTGTATGAAACATTGGGGGCTATTTGGATTCAAATCTCTGTCAAACAAATAAAGGCATCTGAACTATGAAAAAAATGTTGATTATTATTACCCTGCTTTTTATTAATGGATTATTATTGGGGCAGGAAAACGCCCAATGGATTCGTACATCGGCCATCTCGCCCGATGGCAGTCAAATTACTTTTACCTACAAGGGCGATTTGTATCTGGTGGCTTCCGGCGGTGGCGAGGCACGTGCTTTATCCTTTAACACAGCCCACGATTTTATGCCCGTGTGGAGCCACGATGGTGCTAAAATCAGCTTTGCTTCCAACCGCTTTGGCAATTTTGATGTTTTTGTGATGGATGTAAATGGCGGAACACCCCGGCGGCTCACCTTCCATTCGAATGATGAATTCCCTTACACTTTTTCAAGCGATGATGCAAATGTAATATTTGGTGGGCAACGGATGGATGTAGCCGAACATCGTCAGTTTCCCACGGGTGCGCAGCCCGAGGTTTATCAGGTTTCGGCAGCAGGTGGCCGCGTGGATCAGTTTTTTACCATTCCTGCCGAGGATATTCAAATTAGTAAAGATGGAAATCAGATTATTTACCATGATAAACCCGGTGGCGAAAATACCTTCAGGAAACATCACACTTCTTCGGTTTGCCGTAATATCTGGAAATATGATGAAGATTCAGATCACCATACCATGATTACCACTTTCGTGGGTGAAGACCGGAACCCGGTTTTTAGTCCTGACGAAAAAAGTATGTATTATTTGAGTGAGGAAAGCGGGACTTTTAATGTGCACAAATTAAGTTTGGATAATCCGCAACAAAATGAGCAAATCACTAACTTCGACATGCATCCTGTGCGCTTCCTCAGTATTTCTGATGAGGGGACTTTGTGTTTTACCCATCATGGCGATTTATACACAAAAGCTGCAAACGGACCTGCAAAAAAGTTGGATCTTGTAGTTCGCACCGAGGGCAAAACCAACAATACACGCATAATCCCCATTTCGGGCAATGTAAGCGAAATGGCCATCTCGCCCGATGGCAAAGAGGTGGCCTTTGTGGTAAGGGGCGAAATATTCGTTTCGTCAGTCGAGGGCAAAATGACCAAAAGAATTACCAATACTCCGGCGCGTGAATGCAATGTGCGCTTTGCTCCTGATGGCGAATCGCTGATTTATGCCAGCGAGCGCGATACCTTGTGGCGCATTTTTCAAACTAAAAAAATAAACAAGGATGAACCCCACTTTTATGCTTCCACCTTGTTGAACGAAGAAATTTTGATTGACAATAATAAGGATAACTACCAGCCTGAGATTTCGCCAGATGGCAAAGAAATTGCCTACATCCAAAACAAGACAAATCTGAATATTTATAATTTGGAATCGAAGCAAATACGCACCTTGCTTAACGGCGACCAGCTTTATTACATGGGCGACGGCGATCAGTATTTTGCCTGGAGCCCCGACAGCAAATGGCTTTTGGCGGAATACAGCCCGCTTTTATCCAACACCGAAGTGGTGCTTTTGGCTGCTGATGGATCAAAAGAAATGTTCAATTTAACGGAAAGTGGCTACGGCGACCAATCGCCAAAATGGGTAAACGGCGGCAAACAAATGCTCTGGTTTAGCGACCGCAATGGCTTGCGCTCTCAAGCCAACAGCGGCGACCGTCAGGAGGATGTTTATACCCTGTTTTTTGCTCAGGATGGTTGGGATAAATTTAGGATGGGAAAAGATGAATATGCGCTATGGAAAGAAGTAAATGAGAAGCCCAAAACCAAAACGGATGATGACGAGAAGAAAAAGAAAAAAAGCAAAAAAGAAGAAGCGGCCATCGATTCTACGGAAGTAAAAATTGATTGGGGAAATCTGCGCGAGCGAAAAAGTCGCCTCACCATTCACTCTTCCAAATTAAGCGATGCAGTGCTGTCCAAAGATGCCGAAACCTTGTACTATCTGGCCGCCTTCGAAAAAGGCATTAACCTGTGGAGCACAAATTTGCGCACCAAAGAAACCAAAATGCTGGTGAAGCTGGGTGGCGAATCGGGCAGCCTGAGCTGGGACAAGGCCATGGAAAATCTATTCTTGCTCTCGGAAGGTGGTATCTCTAAAATAGATATTAAGGAAAAGAAGGCAAGTCCTGTCAAAATTGAAGGAGAGCTATTTTTGGATGTTACGGCCGAACGCCAACAGATGTTCGACCATGTGTGGAAACGCAACAAGACTATGTTTTATATTTCCGATTATCATGGTGCACCCTGGGATAAATTAAGGACTGCTTATGAACCCAAACTTGCCGGGATAAGCAACGATTTTGAATTTGCAGAACTCTTGTCCGAAATGCTTGGCGAACTTAATGTGTCGCACTCCGGTGCCCGCTATCGCCCCAAAAATAAGCTGGCTGATGAAACTGCTGCGCTGGGTATTTTCTTTGATTATGATTTTAAAGAAAATGGACTTAAAATTACCGAAATCATCCAGGGTGGCCCGCTCGATAAGAAGGATTTAAAGGTGAAGTCGGGCATGATCATACAGGAAATAGATGGAGAGGAAATTAATCAGGATATTGATTTTGCGAAATTGCTAAACCGAAAAGCCGGCGATTTTACCTCGCTTAAGGTTTACGATCCTTCGGGCGATTCTACCCAGTATCTGAGGGTGATCCCCATTTCGCTGGCGCAGGAAGGTAGCTTGCTGTATAAAAGATGGGTAAAGATAAACACGGATGAAGTGGACAGCCTGAGCGGCGGAAGCCTGGCCTACGTGCATATCCCTGGCATGGGCGATGAGCCTTACCGCAACATTTACGAAAAAGTGATGGGCAAATATTACGACCGCAAAGCCCTGATTGTGGATACACGCAACAACGGCGGTGGCGACCTGGTGGCCGACCTGACGATGTTTTTGAGCGGCAAACGCTTTTTGGATTATGGCATCGAAAGCCGCACGCTGGGCTACGAGCCGGCCTGGCGCTGGACAAAGCCTTCGCTGGTGATGGTAAACGAATCCAACTACAGCGATGGGCATTGCTTTGCCTGCGGATACCAGGAATTGGGATTGGGGAAAATGGTGGGTATGCCCGTGCCCGGAACCTGTAGCTGGGCTGGCTGGGAAATGCTGCAAAACGGAACCGTGGTGTGGGGATCTATTCCGGTGAGCGCGAAAAACACCAAGGGCGAATGGCTGGAAAACAATCAAACCTATCCCGATATCATCATCAAAAATATGCCCGGAGTTATTGATAAAGGCCGCGACCAGCAACTGGAAGCCGCCGTGGAGGAATTGATGAAGGAATAGTCATAGTATGGCTTTGAGCCATGCTATGACTCTAATGTTCCAGTCATGGTATGGCTTTGAGCCATACTTTTTCTTTAACCACACCTACCTCAGCACGATCCTTCCCATGGTTTCAGAAATAAGTTTGATTTTGCGTAGGATGTGATTTTGTTTGTTAAGAATAACCATGGCTTCCTCGGGCGGGCTTTTTTCTAATTTCTCCAGGCCATCGTTGTATTGCCTTTCGAGCAGGCGCAGCTTTAGCGCGAGCAATGCGCTGCTGATGGCATTTGAAAGTTTTACATCTTCGCCCTTTACCTCTATTTTTACCTTAGCCCAGTTGCCGAGCTCATATTTTTCGGAAAGTAAATTTATGGCAAGCTCGCCAACTGCTTTATCTTCATTTTTAATATAAAAACCTTCATTAATAACTATATCCTGATTAACTTGCTCTGTGCTTATATCTATTACTTTTTGATACAGAGGGTTGTTGAGTATGATTTTGTCGCGGCTCAAATCTTCCAATATATACCGGGCAACATTAAACTCGTATTTCTCGGTTTTATCATCTTCTGTTTTTACTTTAAACTCGATGGTACGCTGGCCATATTTCATCAGCAGGCGGATGAGGTCTTTTTCCTGATGCTCGCTCGACAGGAAGTCGATGCCGGGCTGTGGTGGGGCGGTTATAATCGGTGTCGGGATAGGAGCGGGGCTGCCCTGGTCGGGGTCTTCTCTTTGCTGATCTTTTAATTTTTTATCGTAGTTTTTTCGCCGTATCCGGTTCAGCTCGTTCATCAATGTTTCTTCATTGATTTTGAGCAGTGAGGCACATTCTTTTATATAATATAATTGAATGATGCGATCGGGGATGATGGCGATGCTGGTAACTATTTCGCGGGTAAGGGTGGCCATCTTCATGGGGTCACCCTTCGATTCTTCGAGCAGGAGGCCGGTTTTGAAGAAAATGAAGTTTTTGGTGCTTGTCTTCAGGAATTCCTCCACCTCGGAGGAGCGATGCTTGCGGGCAAACGAATCCGGATCTTCACCGTCGGGGAAAAGCACGATTTTTACATCCATGCCCTCTTCCAAAATCATATCGATGCCCCTGAAAGCAGCTTTGATACCAGCAGCATCGCCATCGTAGAGGATGGTGATATTTTTGGTATAACGCTTTATAAGCTTGATTTGATCGGTGGTGAGCGAGGTTCCCGACGAAGCCACCACATTCTCGAATCCGGCCTGAACAA
This sequence comes from uncultured Lentimicrobiaceae bacterium, assembly GCA_964523795.1. Taxonomy (GTDB): domain Bacteria; phylum Bacteroidota; class Bacteroidia; order Bacteroidales; family 4484-276; genus SABY01. The sequence goes on along the minus strand of CAZGAO010000057.1, from coordinate 11,240 downwards.
GCGATATAACATCGGTATATCCCTCCACCAGGTAGCAGTTGTCGAGATGGACAATGGCGTTTTTGGCAAAGTTTATCCCGTAGAGTTCTTTGCTTTTGTGATAGATGGACGACTCAGGCGAGTTGACATATTTGGGTACTTTTTTGTCCGATGACAGGGTGCGCCCGCCAAAGGCGATTACCCTGCCCAGGTGGTTATAAATCGGAAACATCACCCTGCCCCTAAATCCATCGTAGGAACCGGTGCCACGGTCTTTGGTAAGTCCGGTTTGTTTTAGATTTTCGAGCGAATAGCCGTGACGCAGGGCGTGGTCGGTAAAAGCCTGCCCCTCGTCGAGGGCGTAGCCCAGGCCAAACTTTTTGATCAGCTCATCGCGAAAGCCCCTTTCCCTGAAGTAGCTTAGACCAATGGTCTTGCCCGGGTCAGTATTGTAAAGGTTGTGCGCAAAATATTTGGCTGCAAAATCGGTGATATTCGCCAGACCCTCTTCTTCTTTTTCGGCGATGACTTGCTCAGGCGTTTTTTCGGTTTCTGTAATTTCGATGTTGTACTTGTTAGCCAGATATTTTAGTGCTTCGGGATAGGAGAGCTTTTCGTGCTCCATCATAAAATGCACCGAATCGCCACCCTTGCTACAGCCAAAGCATTTAAAAATACCCAGGCGCGGTGTTACCGTAAACGAGGGCGTTTTCTCGTTGTGGAAAGGACAAAGACCCAGGTAGCGCGGCCCGCGTTTTTTGAGGCTCACAAAGTCGCCCACCACCTCTTCGATGCGGGCGGTGTCGAGAATTTCCTGTATGGTATTTTTATCTATCACAAATCAAAGCCTTGATATAAAATGCAAAATTATCAAAATCGCGGTGGCATCTGTGGATTTTGTTAATTGCCCAAATAAATAGAACAAAATTGATTTTCCTCATTTTCGAACAGCCACAAGTCCGAAAAACGTAAAAAACGTCAGGACTTCACAATAAGTGAAACCAAAATGACCAATATCATTTATAATGAAAACCACGCCGTGAATTCTGCCTAAGCAAAAAACAAAACTCAATCGTTCACACTACTGTCAGGAATTATTCACGGTTGGACTGATGCCAATATTACCTTGTCAAATCCAAAAGAGCATTAATGATAGTTAGCGGATGCGAAGGATTTCCGGGAATGTATAAATCAACTTTTAGGTCTTTTAAGATGCTCCGGTCGATGGCTTTGCTATCGGCAAAAACACCGCCACTGATGGCATCGACCCCGCACAGCACGAATATTTTGGGATCCGGGGTAGCATCGTAAGTCGCGCGCAGAGCCCTGGCCATATTTACGGATATTGGGCCTGTTACCACAACTCCGTCCGCGTGGCGCGGCGAGGCCACAAACTCAATCCCGTATCTGCCCATGTCGAAGTTGGCATTGCCGCTCGCGTTTAATTCGGTTTCGCACGAGTTATCGCCTCCCGCCGACACCTGCCGCAGTTTTATCGATTTTGAAAATGCTTTCCGAACCTCCGGGCGAATGGCTATTTTATCCCAGCCAACCGGCCTGGTTTCGCCTTCTTTGATAATTAAATTTTCGCGAATATTTGATGAGGTTTTATAATCCCGGGTAAAACTAATTTTTTCGGGAAAGGCAAAGGCACACTCTCCGCAAAAGGCACACTTGCCCATGTCGAGGCTAAGCGGATTTTTGGAAATAGCACCCAGCGGGCAAATATCCACCACGGCCTGTTCGTCAACTTTAGCATGTGATATTTCAGGCTTCCCTCTGAATGGTGGTCTAAGGTTTACGTTCCGCAAATCGGGAATGTATTGTTTGCCGTTGTGGTAAATTATTTTGGCTTCCTTAATCATATCCTTACTTTTTAAAAATAAAATAAACTGCCAATAATATTGTGGAAAACCCTTTCATTTTCGTATTATAAATCGTGGCCACAGTAGCTTAAATTATAACTTTTGTTGTTGATGGGAAAATCAGAAATCTCCACATTTCGCAGCGACAATTCCAAGGCCTTCCAATTGTGCATGGATGGGTCTTTAACTTTGTAGTGTTTCAATTCGCCTTTTTCGTTGCTGATGGCGCAGTGGCAGATTTCGCCACGCCAGGCCTCGGTGAGCGCGATAGCAAAATGATTGGGTTTAAGTGGTAAATTGTAATCGGGCTTTTCGGGCTTATTGGGCTTAAAATTATAGTTATCCAACACATTGCGAATCCAGGCTATGGATTGCCTGATTTCTTTTTTCTTTAACAGAAACCGCGAAAAAACATCTCCTCGTTCATCAATAATAAACTCGAAAGGAAATTGCTGATTGGCCTGATTTGGATGCGTAATTCGTATATCGCGCTTAACAGCCGACATCCGGGCCGACAGACCAACCGTGCCTATCAAACGAGCCTGCTTTTGGCTGATGGTTCCCACATTATCGAAACGGTTTTGGACACTGGGCAGGCGAAAAGTAAGCCCGGCCATTTCTTCAAATTGCCTTTCGTACTTTGCCAATACCACAAGGAGTTCCTGTTTTAATTCTTCGGTAAATGGGAAGTGCGTGCCTCCAACTCTAATCAGACTTTTCCCAAAACGATTGCCACACCAGAATTGTGTAAAATTGATAATAGCCGTTCGCAGAATACCAAACACATTGGCACCCAAATGATAAGCCGCGTCGATACACAAAGCACTGATATCGCCGGTATGTATGGCGATGCGTTCCAACTCGAGTGCCATTGCCCGCTCAATCTGCGTTTGCTCTGCCACCACTTTTCCCGACAAGGCTTCCATAGCGTGAACGAAAGTAACGGCATGGCCAAAAACGGTGTCGCCGGCAATATTTTCGGCCAGGAGATTGCGTTGCAGATTGTGTTTTTTATCGATAAATAATTGCTCTACTCCCCGGTGCTGCCAACCCAGTTGAATTTCGAGATGCAATACATTTTCGCCATTGCAGATAAATCGGAAGTGCCCGGGTTCGATAATTCCGGCGTGAACAGGGCCTACGCCCACCTCATGCAATTCCTCGCTTTGTATCGAATAAAAAGGATAATCATCCATCTGTGAATTTTTATCAGCCCGATTATGGGGATATCTAACCGGTTTTAGCCAGGGATGATTGATAAATTGAATACCAAAATTCTCATGTATTTCCCTTTCGAAAATATGCAGGGATAGCATTTTTTCGCTTAAGGCTGGTAATTCGTGTTTTTCGGAGGATTGAAGAAAATGAGAAAGGATAATAATATCGTGGTTTTCATCATCGGCAATAGCCATGATAAATTGCAAACCTCCGCGCTGCCCAAAAGCATAATAACTTGCACAGTGCCTGGCATCTTCGTTTAAAAACTGCAAAGCCAGGGTAGAAAAATCGGAATAATCAAGGATTTCTATCTTATCAAAATCCACAGCTTGATTATTCTTTATTCGTAATATTTTATCTGATTCAATCATCACATTTAGTTTAAGACAGCGATGGCCGCATTAATTAAATCGGTAAAAAACAAGGGCGGATTAATACCCAAATAGAAAAGCAAGCCAAAGAGGATAAACTGGGAAATAGTTTCGTAGGGGTTTGTTTTCACATCCTCGATTACCTGGGTCTTGCTATCTTCATCGTAAAGAAGGTGAAAGGCATTTTTGGCAAAGGTGTAAATGATGGAGGTCAACAATAGCAAAACAAAAATGGCAATGTAATAATGATGGGCCAAAAACATGGCTTTAAAAGTAAGGAACTCGCTAACGAAAAGACCGGATGGCGGGATGGCTAAAATCGAGATGATGCCAAGCAGCATCGAAAGCCCGCCTATTGGATTCTTTTTGAAATAACCGGCGGCATCTTTTATCCAATAGGATTTGAAAAACTGGTACATCTGGCCAATTTGATAAAACAAGCCGGCTTTGGCAAGCGAGTGAAAAACGATATGCAAAACCGCAGCGTAATATCCCAAACCTCCTATGCCCAGCCCCAGCGCAACAATCCCCATGTGTTCGAGGCTCGAAAAGGCAAACATGCGTTTGTAATGCTTAATCCGCATCAACTGAATGGCCGACATAAATACGGATGCCACGCCGGCAATCAGGAGCACATTTTGCGCCCACTGCAAAATCTCCGTTTGCGCTATAAGTGTAAATATCCTGAAAATCCCCAAAAAACCTACATTCATAAGGCTTGTCGAAATAAAGGCACTGATGGGCGGGGGAGCCACGGTGTGGGCATCCACGGCAACGGTATGCAAAGGGAACAAACCCATTTTCGCGCTAAATCCGGTAAGCACCAGCACAAAAGCCATCTTCAACCAAACAGGGTTCATCTGATGCGTGTTTTCTAATAAGTGCGTCAAACTCAAATCCGTTATTCCGCTGCCGCTTGCCGCGATGCTCAAAAATAAAATTCCAATAAATGCCAGGGCTACCCCAACCGATGAAACAAATAAATATTTCCAGGCCGCCTCGAGTGCTTCCTTGCTTCGTTCGTGAAAAATAAGGATGGAAACAAATAGCGTGGTTGCTTCAACGCTCACCCACAAAATGGCAATGTTTTCGGCAAAATACGCACTGATCATCGCGGTAACGAGCATGATAAGCGATGTGTAATAAATCGCCTCCTGCTTTGCTGTAAACTGATGGCGTTTCAAATATAATTTGCTATGGTAAAATGTGGCCATGCTCAGGAGGCCGAGAACCAGGGAGAGCAATACGCCCAGGCTGTCAAATTTGTAGTAAAGCGAATCAATAGCTCCCAAATGCAAATAGGCAAATACAAGCAAAGCTAAAAGTGCTACAAGGAAAATATTCGACAGTACTTTGTTGAGCGATGGATTAGCAAACAAAAAAATGCAAAGACTCAAAACAACCGAAAAAATGATAAAGCCTGCTAACATTTCATTTAGTCTTTTAGTTTGGATAACTGGTGGGTTTCGGTGCTATCGAAAGTGTCGCCAATACGATTAACAAATACCCCGAGAACCAACACACCCATTACAAGGTCTAATAAAATTGCCATGTTAACCATCAGGGGCATCACACTTCCTACGGCAAGCGAAAGCAAAAAAATACCATTCTCGATAATGACATAGCCTACCACATGCGAAAAAATATTTTTGTGAATGATGATGAAATAAATTCCAAACAAAACGGAGGCAAATGCCACAGTAAAATACTTGGTGTGAATCTGATCGTTATTCAACGAATTGCTTAGCAGGAAACTTAAAGTGATAAAAACCACCACAATAATAATGGAGTAAAATACAGGAACAAATATTTCCTGCTCCCTTTTCAGATTATTGTGTTTGCGAACCCTGTTTAAAAACCGAGGGACAACGATCGATTTTATAAGGATTGTTTCGACAAGAATGAATACAAAATCAAATATCTCAATTTCATTTAAGCTAAAAAAAACAATCCCGAAAAGTATGGCTCCCTGTATGGTTAAAAGCCAGATAAATTTTTTCACCCTTTCAGAAAGGGCAAAATAAATTAAGGTGATCGCGTATAGTATGATGAAAATATAGGTCATTTTAATTTAGAATTATTTTTTGTGTGATGATTAATACCGTTAAAAAAATAACCACAGCAATGGCCGAAAGCATAAGTATCCATTGGGGGTTTTTCTCCATTTTATTGCGTGCCCTAAATGCTTCAAGCAGGCCGACCGCAGCAGCAAATGCCGCCATAATCCCAAAAAATGTCGCTACCTGCCAATACCACGACCAGGAGTTCTGAATAACAAAACCTGAGATTAAAGTACCATAAATGGAAAATTTTAACCAAGTGCCAATATGGATCAAAGCCAGGTCGAAACCGCTATTATCCAAAACCATCACTTCGTGAACCATGGTCAGTTCGAGGTGGGTTTTAGGGTCGTCAACGGGCATTCGCGAATTTTCGACCATAGCGATGTAAACAAAAACGTAGATAGAGGCCAGGCCGATAATGTAGGAGAGCTGAGAGCTGAGATGCAAATGGAAAAACAAATCCTGGAATGAAACATAGCCGGTAAAGAGTGCCTGGCTTCCCATCAAAATGAAGAAGGCAGGCTCGACCAGCATCGAATACAAGGCCTCGCGGTTGGCTCCCATACCCTCGAAACCGCTGCCTGTATCCATAGCGGCAACAATCATCATAAATTTGCCAAAGGCTAATAAATAGGCGAAAAACACAAAATCGCCCTGAAAGGATAAAATACTTTTTTGTGAGCCAACAGGGATAAATAGCATCGCCGTGGCGATGGTGGCAAAATAAATAAGCGGAGCCACCCTGAAAAGGATGCTTGTTGTAGTGCTGTAAATTGCTCCTTTTCTGAACAAACGGATGACATCATACACCGGCTGCAAGACCGAAGGCATCTTGCGTGCGGCAATTTTGGCCTTAACCTTAATAACAATGCCGATAAAAAAAACAGCCGCTATCAATATTAACAACAAACTTATCATCTTAAATCAAATTAAAATAAGTGAGCAAAAATATGAGGGCCAAAAAAACCAGGGCATAAAGCAAATAATGCTGGATTTTCCCGGTTTGAAAAACCGCTATCTTTTCTAACCATGTCAATATTTTATTGGTGGGTCTGGTAATTAAAACGTCCTCAAAAACATCGCTCGAATGGGTTTCGAAATGCCGTGGCTTTGGAAATATTTCGTCCTCGCCAAATTCTTTAAAGTCTTTTTTTACATTGACTAGCTTTGAAGTTAATTGCACATAATTATCGGCATACGAAGTAGCTGTGTATTGATGCAGTGCCGGATTAGCTCCCGCATAAGCGCATCCCCAGGTTGGGCCTTGTTTTACGGTTTGCAGTTTTTGTTGCCAGGCACGAAGCAGCCATACTATTCCGATTATCACAATAAAAACCCCGGAGCTTAAACTAATTTTATTTAATGTGGGGATAAGCTCGTGAAGCGCAGCAGTATCGCTGGTGAATACCCCAATTATCGTGGCCAGCGGCTGCATAAAAATTACAGGAACAAAGCCAATCAAAACAATCATAAATCCAATCATAAAATTGGGCAAAAGCATCGAAGCACCAACTTCGGTGGCAGGCTCAACTTTGGCAGTCCGGGCTGTTCCCAAAAAGATAATGCTAAACACTTTGGTAAAACAAAAAATGGCCAGCCCGCCAATAATGGCCAATCCTGAAAAGCTAAGCAGCAGCACAGTATCGGCCATCAAACTTGCCGTATGAAGCGATTTAAACATGCCCACATAAATCAGGAATTCGGATATGAAGCCGTTAAATGGGGGCAATCCACATATTGCCAATGCACCCAGCAGAAAGAACAGAGCAGTTTTAGGCATCTTTTTAATTAAGCCGCCAAGCTGCTCAATATTTCGGGTATGGGTTTGTGTGTAAACTGCGCCTGCCGTGTAAAACAGGAGCGATTTAAAAAGAGAATGGTTTAAAATATGGAGGATGCCTCCGCCAAAACCGAGCACTGCAAGCACCGGAATATTTTCGGCCAGGCCAATCACCCCCAGTCCAATGCCAATACCAATAATTCCGATATTCTCGATGCTATGATAGGCAAGCAGTTTTTTTACATCGTGCTGAACAATGGCCATCGAAACGCCAATCAGGCCGGAGGCCAGCGAAATAGTGAGGATAAAAATACCGATGTCCAATAAATCGTGGTGAATATACATCAGCACCCTGAGTATCCCATAAATCCCCATTTTTATCATTACGCCACTCATCACCCCCGAAACATGCGACGGAGCTGCAGGGTGTGCATGGGGCAACCACGAATGCAAGGGAATAAACCCTGCCTTGATTCCAAAGCCTATAAAAAACAAGAGAAATAAACCAAAGGGATTATGGGATGCAAAATATACGGCGAGTCCCTCAAAGCTAAATTCAGCCCCGGTTTGCACATAAGCCAAAATAAATGCAAGCATCAAAAAGACAAGCCCTACGTGCATTTGTATTAAATATTTGATGCCGATTTTTATCGTTTCCTTTTTCTCCGATTCAAAAATCACAAGGAAAAATGAGGATAGCGACATGATTTCCCAAATCATCAAAAACGCAAGCGCATCATGCAGCATCAACACCAAAAGCATAGAAATATGAAGCCAAAGGAAATTGAAGAAGTGCCAGGCCATTTCCATTTTATTTTTTTTGTTCAGGTAAGATTGCAAATAGCCTTTTGCATAAATAATTCCGGTGATGCTGGTAAAATTAACAACTAAAATAAAAAATGAGGAAAGTGGGTCTATCTCAATATTTAAAGTACTTCCTAAAAAAGGAATAAAAGCCAGGCTTTGTTTGGATGAGGCCGCCAATGTGTTAAGAGCCCAAATGCTTGTAATAAAAGCAAGAGCAGCGTGAAGCACTAAAGTTGAATAATATTGAAATCGCCTGGGAACAACAAATAATGCCAGCGAAAGTGTGATCACAATTTTAAATAAAACAATAAGCATGGAGTCCATAATTAGCGTCTTTCATATCTTAAATTTTTTTGCAAAAGTAGAATATTGAATCATGCCAATATGCTTTGTATGTGGGGAATTTAGACCATTGGGCAAGTTTTATTTTTTTAAGATAGCTTGGGCGGTTTTTAAAAGTTGGGATGTGTAACAGAATCATGCCATTGCCTGTGTTTTAGTAGTTTAAAAAGGGTTATTTACAAATACATACAAATAGATTTTTCAGTTTTTGAAGCACCCGTTTTTTTTCGTTTCTTTTGCAATAAAATCCAAACGAAATGATTCAGCGGTTTAAAACACGAGAAGTAAGCGTTGGCCAAGTGGCGATTGGCGGCGATAATCCCATTCGCATCCAGAGCATGACCAACACCAACACCTTGGATACCCTGGCCACGGTAGCGCAATCCATCCAGCTTTTTGAAGCCGGCTGCGAAATGGTGCGCATTACCGCCCCGGGCGTAAAAGAAGCCGAAAACCTTGCTGCCATCAAAAGCGAAATCGAAAAGCGTGGCTACCAAATCCCGCTGATTGCCGACATTCATTACAGCCCAAAAGCCGCTGAAGTAGCCGCAGCCATCGTCGAAAAAGTGCGCATCAATCCCGGAAATTACACCGACCGCAACCGGGGGAAAATCAATTTTTCGGAGGCTGAATACCTGCAATCGCTCGAAAAAATCCACGAAAGTATTACGCCGCTTATCCGGATTTGCAAGAAATATGGGACGGCTCTGCGCATTGGCTCCAATCACGGCTCGCTTTCTGACCGCATCATGGACCGCTTTGGCGACAGCCCCGAGGGCATGGTGGAATCGGCGTTGGAGTTTGCCCGGATATGCCGCGAAGAAGATTTTCATAAGCTCGTGTTTTCGATGAAATCCAGCAACGTGCGCGTGATGGTTTACGCCACCCGGCTTTTGATAAAAAAAATGGTGGACGAAGGCATGGATTACCCGGTGCATCTCGGCGTTACCGAAGCCGGCGATGGTCGCGAAGGGCGCGTTAAATCCGCCCTGGGCATCGGGGCACTGCTAAGCGAAGGCTTTGGCGATACTGTCCGCGTATCGCTAACCGAAGACCCTGTAAACGAAATTCTTGTTGCCCGAAAAATTGTGGACTATTTGCAGCAGGATAATACAATATTTGCCACCGATATTTTCGGGCAGTATTTTAATATGCCTTTTGAATTCCACTTGCGCCCATCGGCTGATGAAATTTTTGGGATTAAGCAAAAACCCCCGCTTGTAATCGGGAAACCTGCTGAGGAAAATGCCAAAGAAAAACCGGATTTGGTTTTATACAAACATTCCATTTCGCCGCAAGGCATCGTATTGCTCGATTTGAAAAGCGATAAGCCCGAGGCGGTGAAAACGCAAAACCCCATAGTTGCGCAAAGCGATGCTTCGCCAGCAGTTTTTGAGTACCGGCAATTGATGAAAAATCTCGACTTGCGGAAGCTGAAAAATCCGGTAATTTTCAACAAAAATTATCAAAGCTCAGGATTGGATTTGATGATAGAAACCGCCATCGACTTTGGCCCCTTGTTTTTGGATGGCTTTGGCGATGGGATTTGGATTGAAGCAGAAAATGAAACCAACGCCGAAGTGCTTTCGCTTTCTTTTGATATTTTGCAGGCTTCGGGGGCACGCATCACCAAAACCGAATTTATCGCCTGCCCGTCCTGCGGGCGCACACAGTACGACATTCAGGCTTCACTTAAAAAAATAAAGGCGGCCACCTCACATCTCACCGGATTAAAAATTGCGGTGATGGGCTGCATCGTAAACGGCCCCGGCGAAATGGCCGATGCTCATTACGGCTACGTGGGCATGGGGGCAGGAAAAGTAGCCTTGTACAAAGGAAAAAAACAAGTGGCCAAAGGAATTGATGAAACCGTGGCCGTAGAAACTTTAATCCGCATCATCAAGGAAAACGGGGATTGGAGGGAGCCGGAAGGATGATTAAAAGGAATCTTGGTTTAAAGAAACCCGAAAAGAATGAATTTGTGTCAATGTATTTTTAATTAACAGAAAGTGTTATTAATTAATTTGCAATTAAGAAATGAATGTTACCTTTGCAGATAAGAAATTAGAAAAATGGGCAAACAATTTTGCCCTTGCACAAAAAAAGCTCGGCAATAGCAGAGCTACAAAATATCATCAAAGACTTGACGATATGAGAGACGTGGATAGCTTTGACAACTTGCGATTTTTGCCTGGAAACTTCCATAATTTATCAGGGAACAGAAAAGGGCAATGGGCTTGCAGTTTGGATCATCCGTACCGGTTGATTTTTGAACCTGCGGAAAAGCCACTTTCAGCAAACCAACATGACACTCCAATATTATCTGATTTAAAGATTGTTGAAATTTTAGAAATTGTTGATTATCACTAATAATGTAATATTATGACACTGGAAAACCAATATTTCCCTGATGTAGTTTTTCACCCAGGCAGCACTTTGGAAGAGAAACTCCAGGAAATGGGCATGAGCATTAAAGAATTTGCCCTGCGTACCGGGAAGCCTGAAAAAACGATTATTGCTGTTTTGAAAGGCACAAGTGCCATTACCCAGGAAATGGCGATAAAATTTGAAAACGTTACCCAAATACCTGCCAATTTCTGGATGCGCAATCAACAGCGATACGACGAATTTAAAACACGCAAAAAGTTAAAGGCAGTTATCACCAATGCATTGCCCTGGGCAAAAGAATTCCCGTATGCCGAAATAGCCAAACTTAATTGGGTGCCCACCACCCGCAATGCCGAAGAAAAAACAGCCAATCTGTTGAGCTATTTTGGCGTTGCTTCGCACAGTGCCTGGGAAAAACTTTATATCG
>CAZGAO010000056.1:0-35246 GCA_964523795.1 uncultured Lentimicrobiaceae bacterium | reverse complement strand
AGCAAATATATAAACCCTCTCAAAATAATAGCACTCCAAAAAAAGAATTAGCCGCTTATATTAATTATTCATCACCAAAATCGGATTTAACAGTACGTATTCAAAACAGGTTTTTCGGGCATATTTGCGAAAATAACAATCTTGAAAAAATCATCCTTCAAAATCCGGTCGAGCTGGCCTATTGCTTAGCTTTGATCGATACCCGCAGCCAACGATCGGTAACGCCGCCCTGGGTAATTCGCAACTTCCCCGAGGTGGAGCGCGTAATGTATTTGCTCAGAAACAATCCCTGCATATCGGGCTGCGGCTGGTGCAATAGTTTTTTGGATGCTAAAGCAGGATTACAAAAATATTTCGGCTTCGAGGCTTTTCGCACCTTTGCCGGGAAATCGCTGCAGGAGGAGGCAGTAAATGCTGCTATCAAAAATAAATCACTCCTGGCCGTTTTTCCTACTGGTGGCGGAAAATCCATCACTTTCCAGGTTCCGGCCTTGATGAGCGGTGAAAATGTGCGCGGGCTTACGGTGATAATCTCGCCATTGCAATCGCTGATGAAAGACCAGGTGGACAATCTGGAAAAAATCGGTGTCACCACTGCCGTTACTATCAATGGATTGTTGGATCCGATCGAAAGAGCCAAGGCCATCGAAAGGGTGGAAAACGGCTCGGCATCCATGCTTTATATCGCCCCCGAATCGCTGCGATCGAAAACCATCGAACGCCTTTTGCTGGGGCGCAATGTGGTGCGTTTCGTTATCGATGAAGCGCACTGCTTTTCGTCGTGGGGTCAGGATTTCAGGGTCGATTATTTGTATATCGGCGATTTTATCCACGCGCTTCAGCAAAGAAAAAATCTTAGCGAAAGCATCCCGGTCTCTTGTTTTACCGCTACCGCCAAGCAAAAGGTAATTCAGGATATTAAAGATTATTTCCGGGAGAAATTATCGCTGCACCTGGAAACTTATAGCTCGAAGGCTTCACGTACGAATCTGCAATACAAAATCATCCCGCGCGAAACCGAAGATGAGAAGTACGATACGGTACGCCACCTGGTGGATGCAAAACCTTGCCCCACCATCATCTATGTTTCGCGCACTAAGCGTGCTTATCAGATAGCCGAACGGTTGTCGAAAGACGGATACTCGGCAAAGCCCTATCATGGTAAAATGGATAAGCAGGAGAAATCGGAAAACCAGGATGCCTTTATCCGTGGTGATGTTCAGATAATGGTGGCTACTTCGGCCTTTGGGATGGGCGTGGATAAAAAAGATGTGGGCATGGTGATCCATTTCGAAATATCCGATTCGCTCGAAAATTACGTGCAGGAAGCGGGCAGGGCTGGCCGCGACGAAAGTATTACCGCCGATTGTTATGTGCTTTTTAACGAAGATGACCTAAGCAAGCATTTCATCCTGCTCAACCAAACCAAGCTGAATATAAAAGAGATTCAGCAAATATGGAAGGCCATTAAGGATATTACCCGCCTGCGTGCCACTGCTTCTAACTCGGCCTTGGAAATTGCACGCAAAGCTGGCTGGGATGATAATGTGGTGGAAATCGAAACCCGCGTTACCACAGCTATTGCGGCATTGGAAGAGGCCGGATATCTGAAACGCGGCCAAAATATGCCCCGGATTTATGCCAGCAGCATCTTATCAAAAAACGCACAGGAAGCCATCGAAAAAATAAATGCTTCCGCAAATTTTAATGAACGACAAAAAGAACATGCCGTCCGCATCATCAAGAAATTGTTTTCGAGCAAGAGCCGCAAGCAAGCCACCGATGAGGAAGCCGAGGCACGCATCGATTATATTTCAGACCATCTGGGCATAGTAAAGGAGGCGGTAATAAATGTGGTGAATTTGCTGCGCGAAGAAAAGATACTGGCAGATACCAAAGACTTAACCGCCTTTATTAAAAGGGGTGATAATAAAAACCGTTCTCTGGCCATAATTAATTCGATTGGGAAGTTGGAGCAATTTCTGGCATCGCAATGTGCGGAACGCGAAAAATCGTTTCACATAAAAGAGCTGAACGAGCTGGCCGAAGAATATGGTTGTGAAGATGTTTTGCCAAACAAACTCAGGACGATCATTAATTTCTGGGCAATTAAAAACTGGATAAAAAGTAGCAATCAGGGTCAAGGCAAAAACCACCTGGCCATTATTTCAAATTATCCTAAACCTGAATTAAAAAGTAAATTAGAAAAAAGACATGCGCTGGCTCGCTTTGTTGTGGAATATCTTTTTGCAAAAAGCAACGAAAATATTTTGGCCTCCGATGCAAACAAAGAACAAGTGCTGGTGGAGTTTTCGGTTCACGAGTTGAAAGAGGCTTACGAAAAAAATAACTCCATGTTTAAACTCGATATCATCATTCAGGATGTGGAGGATGCTTTGTTTTATCTGTCGAGAATGGATGCCATAAAAATTGAAGGCGGCTTTTTGGTGGTGTATAACAAACTCACCATCGAACGGTTGGAGCAGGATAACAAAAAACGGTATAAAAACGAAGATTATAAGAAGCTGGATCAGTTTTACGATAACAAGATCCAGCAAATACATATCGTGGGCGAATATGCCAAAAAAATGATCAGCGACTACAAGGAGGCCTTGCAGTTTGTGGAGGATTATTTTCAATTAAACTACACTTCATTTTTAAATAAATATTTCAACGGAAGCAGGCAAAATGAAATAAAACGAAACCTTACGCCGGCAAAATTCAGGCAGTTGTTCGGCGAACTTTCCCCGGCGCAGCTCAATGTAATCAAAGACAACGGCTCCCAACATATTGCCGTGGCAGCAGGCCCCGGCAGTGGAAAAACCCGCGTGCTGGTGCACAAACTGGCCTCGCTGCTGCTGATGGAAGACGTTAAGCACGAGCAGCTTTTGATGGTAACCTTTTCGCGGGCGGCAGCCACAGAGTTTAAAATACGCTTGTTTGACCTGATCGGGAACGCTGCCGCTTATATCGAAATAAAAACTTTTCATGCTTACTGTTTTGATTTGCTTGGAAAGGTGGGTTCGATCGAAAAATCGGAGACCATCATCCGCCAAGCAGTAGATAAAATCAGGAATCACGACATCGAGCCTATGCGAATTTCCAAAAGTGTTTTGGTAATCGACGAGGCGCAGGATATGGATGCTCACGAGTTTGAGCTGATAAAAGCCCTGATGGAGCAAAATGAGGAAATGCGGGTGATTGCCGTTGGCGATGACGATCAAAACATCTACGAATTCAGGGGAGCCAGCGCCAAATATCTCGAACAATTTATCAATGAACATAAGGCCACCAAGCACGAACTCATCGAGAATTACCGGAGCAAAATCAATCTGGTAGCATTTACCAATCAGTTTGCAAATAAAATAAGCCACCGTCTGAAACAGACCCCGATTGTTTCCCGCCAAAGAGAACCTGGATTATTGAAGCTGACAAAATATTCTGCATCCAATTTGATACACCCGCTGGTTCAGGATGTTTTGTCCACCGATATAAGCGGAACCACTTGTGTGCTTTGCCACACCAACGCTGAGGCTCTGCAAATTACTGGATTGCTAAACGATAGCGGACTGCCTGCCACACTTATCCAAACCAACGAGGGATTTAGCCTGTTCAATTTGCTGGAAGTAAGATATTTCATTCAGGAACTTAATTTTAAAGCGGATATCTACACAATTTCGGATGATAATTGGAAGACGGCTAAACGAAATCTTTGGGATAGTTTTCGCAAGAGCAGCAAAATAGATATTTGTATTAATCTGATAAGGGCCTTTGAACTGAATTTCCCAAAAAGAAAATACCAATCGGATTTGGAGTTGTTTATCAAAGAATCCAAACTCGAAGATTTTATTAATGTAAATGGAGATGTGATTTTTGTATCAACCATGCACAAGGCCAAGGGAAAGGAGTTTGATAATGTGTTTTTGATGCTGGATAATTATAATCCGCACAGCGATGAAAAAAAGCGGCTGCTTTATGTGGCCATGACCCGTGCCAGGCAGAACTTGTTCATCCACCTAAATGGCGATTATTTGGATAATATTGCGGTGGAAGACATGGATCGAAAAATGGATACACGCGAATATCAAGCTTCGGATTTGCTGGTGCTGCACTTAAATCACAAAGATATATGGCTCGACTATTTTATCCAACGGCAATATCACATATCTAAACTAAAAAGTGGAGATAAACTAAGTCTGGACGGTGAAGGATGTATAGATGCGCAAGGAAATTACGTGCTCAAATTTTCTAATCGTTTTAAAGAACAAATTACTTCTTATCTGGATAAGGGCTATGCACTCAAAAGCGCAGAAGTGAATTATGTGGTTTATTGGCAAAAGGAAGACAGCAATTATGAAGTGAAGATAATTTTGCCTGCTTTGAAATTGGAAAAGAAGGAGGAAAGCGCAGTGGCTAAGCAGAATGAAAACTTATAGCAGGCCGGCAATTTTGAGCAGTTTGGCAAAGGCCGGATCTTTTTTGGCGTATAAGAATTAGCTATATGGGTTCGAATACTGCTAGAGAGATTACTTTTTTAAAAACCTGTCTCGGTAGAAAAATATTGCTTACTTTTACGCTTGAAATTAGTCGTTTGCTTTAATCAGGATTATCCATTAGTAAATTAAATTCGCATGAAACCAATAACATTTGAAATTGAAAGGGATGGCAAAGAATTTCATACCTGGAGCCCGGAATTACCAGGTTGCCACACGCACGGGAAGACTGTTACGGAAGCCTTTGAAAATTTAAAAGAAGCTGTGCAGCTCTACCTGGAAGTGCTGATGGAAGAGCAGATAACAAAGAAATCTGTCGAATTATCAGTATGAAACCACGAGTATTAATGCAGTTGCTTGAAGAAAACGGTTTTGTTTTTGTGAGGCAGACGGGCAGTCATGCCATATACAAGAAAGCTGGTAACAAAATCATCATTGTACCTATTCACAGCAAAGATATTCCCAAAGGAACATTAATGAGTATTTTGAAAGATGCAAACATCAAATTGTAAATACTAAAAAGTTAGAAATGGTTTCTTATCAGGACAATGGCTATGTACTCAAAAGCGCAGAAGTGAATTATGTGGTTTATTGGCAAAAGGAAGACAGCAATTATGAAGTGAAGATAATTTTGCCAGTGCTGAAATTGGAGAAGAAGGAAATAACCATGCTGGCAGAGTAAGAAAAGAATCAGAGCAAGCCGGCAACTTTGAGTAGTTCGGCAAAGGCCGGATCTTTTTTGGCGTGTTCGTGTGTAATTTTCTCCAGCTTTTCGAGTCGCTCTTCGTGGATGACTATTTTTTTTCGTACTGGGTCGAGGGCTGTACGCCTGTCCCAAATTATAAATCCTAATATAAAAATCATAATGGATATCAAAATAAAAAAGCCTGAGAAAAGTGTATCAATCTTCGATTCTATGGCTTCAAACTTTGAATCTACGGCTTCAAATTTAGCATCCATCTTGGATTCAATGGCTTCAAACCTTGAATTCATTTCGTTGCGTAGCGATTCAATTTTTTCATTGGTAGCTTTCACTTGTTCCTCGGTACGCATAATGCGATCGCGGTCGTCCAGGGTGAACGGGACTTCGCGAGTCTGGGCAAATCCTTGTAAAACAAGGCTAGCGAAAAACAGAAGGATGATTAGTTTTTTCATAATCAAGATGAATAACGAAAGCAAAGATAGGAATATTTTTATTATTTGATTTTTAAAGATAATATCGAATTGATAATCAAAAAACCTCCATAAAACTGCGATGTCATGAAAAATCAACTTGGGCTTTCCGGTATTATGCTCTTTGTATAAAGCATTATTTAAGAAATGTGCTCTTTGTATAAAGCATAATTTATTATTTTTGCTTTTTAAATAAAGCATATTATGGAAAATTTATTTATCAAATCCAGGCAAAAAGTTAAAAGCATCAATACGGATTTCGTTCGCTATTTGATGAAAGAAATTAATTGGAGCGACCGATTGATAGGCATAAAGGGAGGAAGGGGGATTGGAAAAACCACCCTGCTTCTGCAACATATCGAAATGCATTTACAAAATGAATTGATCCTGTATGTCAGCCTTGACGACTTTTATTTTACAAGTCATACGCTCTACGATCTTGCAGAAGATTTTATAGTTAATGGCGGACAAACATTGCTGATTGATGAAGTACATCGCTATAAAAACTGGGCGCAGGAAATCAAATTGATTTACGATGATTTCCCAAATCTTAAGATTATTTTCACCGGATCATCGATATTAGAAATAAGCAAAGGCCGGGCCGACCTAAGTCGGCGTGCAATAATCTATTCGATGACGGGACTTTCATTTAGAGAATACCTTGTTTTTACTGAAAAACTTGAAATAGCTTCGGTAAAAATATCCGACATTATCGGGCACCACGTGGAGCTTGCCGATGATATTAACCGTTCGACACAAATAATTCCGGCCTTTTGCAAATACCTCACCACCGGATATTATCCTTTTTTTATCGAGAGTCCCGATACCTACCTTATGCGCCTCACAGAGGTTTTGAACCAGGTGATTTTTTCGGATATACAAACACTTAAAGGCATTCCGATGGAGTCGCTTTCAAAGCTGAGAAAATTATTGTACGTGGTTAGTAATTCCGTTCCATTCAAGCCCAATGTGGCCAAGCTAAGCGAAATCATTCAAATTACAAGAAATACTTTGGTAACTTATTTAAATTATCTCGAGGAAGCACAAATTATTAATCTCCTGCATACCGAATCTGTTGGCATAGGATATTTACGAAAGCCTGAAAAAATTTATATGGAAAATTCAAATTTGATTTATGCACTCAACGAAAAAGAGCCTGAAGTAGGGAATATTAGGGAAACCTTCTTTTTCAACCAACTGCGCAAAGAGAACAGGGTGGTGTTTGACGGAATTGCTGATTTTTTGATCAACGATGAATTAAGATTTGAGATAGGCGGGAAGAATAAAACCACAAAACAAATCAAAGGCCTGGAAAATGCGTTTATCGCAGCAGATAATATTAGCACAGGCTACGGCAAAAAAATTCCTCTATGGCTTTTTGGGTTTTTGTATTAAAATCTCTGGAATCTCAGCAAAAAAAGTTCTGAGATTTTTTGGCATCACTAACCTCAGTCAGCCTACCATCCAATCTCAGGACTTATATGTTTCTTTAAACACAAGGCAAGTCCCCCGGTTTCTTATCCTTGTTGTTCCTGCCGTTTTTTCTCGGCAAGCATTTTCAAAACTTCTTCCTGAACGTTTTTGCCCACAGGCGCGTATTTCGAGAATTCCATCGAATAGTTGGCTCTGCCGCTGCTGATGTTACGCAGGGTAGTGGCATAGCCAAACATTTCCATCAAGGGCACGGTGCCATTCAGTTTTTGCGATCCTTTGCGGTGGCGACGCATCGATTCTATCTTTCCGCGTCGCTTGTTGAAGTCGCCCACCACATTACCAATATAATCGTCGGGTACATTGACTTCGATTTTCATCATCGGCTCCAGCAATACCGGATCGGCTTTCATAAAGCCCTGACGGAAAGCAATAGAGGCACAGGTTTGGAAGGCCATATCCGATGAATCCACCGGGTGATGGGTTCCGTCCAAAAGAACAACTTTAACATCCAAAATTGGATATCCGGCCAAAACACCGCGTTCGAGCGTTTTCTTGATTCCTTTGTTTACCGATGGGATATACTCGTTGGGGATGGCTCCGCCCTTGATATGATCCACAAACTCGTAGCCCAGGCCGCGGTTAGGCTCGATGCGGATAACGATGTGGGCAAATTGTCCCTTGCCCCCCGTTTGCTTCGAGTGCTTGTAATTGCTTACCACTTCGTTGGTAATGGTTTCGCGGTAGGCTACCGAGGGTTCGCTAATCACTACCGGAACGCCAAACTCATCGTCGATGCGATCCACGATAATTTCCAAGTGCAGTTCGCCCATTCCCGAGATGATGGTTTCTTCGGTTTCATCGTCAAAGCGAGCGTTGAACGAGGGATCTTCGTTAGAAAGCTTGGCCAGTGCCTGACTAAGTTTTGTCTGGTCTTTGCGTGATTTGGGGTTTATTTTCAGCTCGATAACCGAGGGCGGAACATGAATGTTTTCCAAAAACAGGGGGTTGTCTTTGTCGCACAAGGTATCGCCGGTTTTGGTAAACTTCATTCCAACCAGAGCAACAATATCGCCGGGACCAGCCTCATTCACCTCCACGCGCTCCTTAGCATGGATTTTCATTATACGGCCAATGCGCTCGGGTTTTCCCTTGGTGGCATTCAAAATCGGCATCCCGTTTTCGATCCGTCCCGAAAAGATGCGGATAAAAGTTTGTTGACCCACATAAGGATCATTGATAAGTTTAAAAGCAAGCGCCGAAAAAGGGTCTTTGGGTGAGGGAAGGCGGGTGTGCGATTTTTCTGGATCATCGATGTCAAGCCCAACTACAGCACCAATATCAATAGGCGAAGGCAAGTAATCGATCACCGCATCGAGCAAAAGCTGAACGCCTTTGTTTTTGTATGCAGCACCGGTAAACACAGGAGTAATCAAAAGCTTAAGGGTAGCATCGCGGGCGGCTTTTTGCAAAAGATCATCCGGAACGTGCTTCTCATCATAAAACAATTGAAGCACCTCATCATTAAAATCCGAAACCTTTTCGATCAAAAAATTACGTGCATCGGCAGCCTGTTTCTTATATTCTTCGGGTATCTCGGTTTCTATGCGTTCAAAATCGTCAAAAATATATGCCTTTTGATGTATCACATCTATCAAACCCTTGAAACCTTCTTCGGATCCCATGGGTAATTGGAAGGGAACCGCGTTGGCATCCAGAAATTCGTTCATTTGTTTTACCACCTCATAAAACTCGGCTCCGGTACGATCCATCTTATTAACAAAAGCAATACGAGGAACGCGATAGCGGTCGGACTGGTTCCACACGGTTTCGCTTTGAGGCTCCACACCGCCCACCGCACAAAACAAGGCAATCATGCCATCAATTACACGCAGCGAGCGTTCTACCTCGATGGTAAAATCAACGTGCCCGGGAGTATCGATGACGTTGATACTATTGCCCTGCCACTTGCACGAAATGGCCGCCGAAGCGATGGTGATACCCCGTTCCTGCTCTTGTTTCATAAAATCGGTTGTGGCCTGGCCATCGTGTGTTTCTCCCATTTTACGGGTTGTTCCGGTATAAAACAAAACACGTTCGGTTAGGGTGGTTTTTCCCGCATCGATGTGGGCAGCTATGCCTATGTTTCTAAGTTTGGATAAAGTCATGGTGATGGGTGATTTCAGTATATTATTAATTATCAATTTGTTAATTAGCCTAAGGCCAAAATGGCGGCAAAAGTAGTTTTTATTTAATTGACCAAGATTAAGTTTAAATTAATAAAAGTTAATTGAGGCAGAAATTACTCATCCAAAAACAAAAAACGCCGGTCGGCTGCCGGGATGAGCAGCTTTCGTTGTTGGTCATAATTCAGATAAGCATCCGGCTTCTTGTCATCGGGGAAGTTAAGATAAATGTATTGATTCATTACGAAATCGAAAATATAAGCCGCATAGCGTTCGCCGGATGTCGCTGCCAGCGTGTAAATATCTTCGATTGTGAGTGGCGTAAGATTGTATATAAATTTAATTTCACCATTAAAAACATTGGAGGTAAAGCGACCTTCCAGCTCATCACTCACAAAATTGGTGGCATATACTACATTGCTTTCGGCCTGTGTATCGTTGAGTTTTGAAATCTCAAACCAACTATTAAGGCTTATCTTGTCAAGATCAAAATCCTCGTAATACAAAATGGAATCAAAAAAAACCTCCTCGGCGCGAAAGGGATAAATACCCTCCTCCACTTCAAGCTGTGCCAGATGTACCTGGTAAGCATGTCGTCCTACGTCCAAAAAACCAGCGATTTGATCGGAGGTGTAAACATGGATTCCATATTTTCGCAGGCCGGCCTGCAAAGCACCCAAATATCGCGATAGAACCAGTGTATCTTCAATTTCCAACAAAACCCGGCTGCTATCTATTCGTGCTTGCTGCTGTAATTCGCCGGAGATCTTATCATAGCTGGCAATGCGCCAGGTATTAAGATTGCTTTTAAAAACAAAGTCGGGAGGCAGGAGCAGGATTGAGATGCTATCTTTGATTTGCAAAAATTCGCGTGCCATTTTACGTTCGATGCTGCACGAACCCAAGACAAAAAGAAGAGCCGTTACTAGCAAAAACAAAAAAATAATACGTTTCAAATAATTGCAAATTAGTTATAAAATGTACTTAAAAAAACAGCGGCTAAGCTGCAAGGATTTATCCTATCTGAACTTAGCCACTGAAACATTATGAAAACAAAATATTACTCGATAGCTAACGGCAGTGCCGGGCTATTTATTGCTGGTAAGCAAGGCCTTGCCAAAAGCTTCGCCAAAGGCGATGGCACGGGCACTTTCCTGTTCATCGGGAGTAAATTTTACGAACATGTCATCATCAAAAACCTTCAATTTGAGGTTCTCCAGGTTTGAACGGATCAGCTTGGTGGCTTCGCCACTCCAGCCATACGAGCCAAAGGCTGCGGCCAGTTTGCCCTTGTCGCGAATCGGATTGATCAAAGCAAAGCACTTGTAAATGGGCAGCAATATATTTTGGTTAATGGTAGGCGAACCCAGCAGGTAGGCCGAGGCATGGCCGATGTGCTGCTCCAGCTCGCCAATGGGCGACAATTCGATATCCACCACATCCACCACAATATCGCCTGCCTGCCTGATGCCCTGGGCAATTAGTTCGGCAATCATTCCGGTTTTTTGGTAGGCACTAACGTAGGGGATAAACACGATCGGCTTTTCGGGTTCGGTCAAAGCCTGCTGCGCGTAGTACCTGGAGAGGTCAACATAAGTACGCCAGTTTTTTCGCAGCACAGCTCCATGCCCTGGAGCAATGATTTCGATATCCAGGTCATCGATCTTTTCGATAGCCTTGAGCATAAATTTGCTGAAGGGTCGCAGGATGACATCAAAATAATACTTGTAGGCATCGTGATAATCGTCGATGCGCTCGATATCTTCTTCAAAGAGCTCGTCATCGCAAAAATGGGCACCAAACGAATCGCAGGTAAAAAGTATCTTATCATCTTCGAGCAAGGTGTACATTGTGTCCGGCCAGTGCAGGTTGGGTGCGCTGATAAATTTCAGGGTCTTATCGCCCAGGTCGAGGGTATGGCCATCCTTAACCACGATATGCGGAAAATCTATGCCCATCAAATCGCGCAGGTAGCGGATGGCGTTGCCGCTGCCAACTACCTTGGCGTTGGGCGCGATGCGCAGGAGGTTTTTAACGTTTCCCGAATGGTCAGGCTCGGTGTGATTTACAACGATGTATTCGATTTCGGAAGGATCGCACAGCTCATCAATTTTCATCAGATACTCTTCCCAAAACCGCTCTTTGGTAGCATCAACGATGGTTTTTTTTTGGGCATTGATAAAGTACGAATTGTACGAGGTTCCATACTTGGTGTCCATCACCACATCGAAGGTTACCAGCCCCGGGTCTTTCACTCCAATCCATTTTACGCTGTCGTTGAGCGCGATTATTTCGTTTTCCATACTATTACTCTTAATTTGAAAAGGGTGGCAAAAATAGTCGATTTTGGTGGATGGCACCTCCGGCACATAAAGAATTTCTTACCTGCGGGTCTTTGACACCAGGGATTATTTTTTTGGATTTTTCATACCATGGATATTTATACACCACAGATGGCCACAGATTATTTTTTCCTTTTTTTTTAATCTATAATCCGCAGCTTTTCGCTTTAAAAAAAAGGGTGAGAAGGTCGTGCACGACAAGAGCGAAATGCGTTAACAGGTAAAAAATTCTACATTAGACAGCAGACAATTTTTGATTTTTTTTGTTAATGATAATAGTATCTGAGCTTACTTCGTGTACAATCTAAGCTTTGACATGAATGCAGGCAAACACATATTTTTAAAATTATTCATCACATAAAATTTTTTGAAACATGAGTAAACATTTTGCACAAGCCGAATGGAATGGAAACCTGATAGAAGGTAAGGGTGGCTTTACCCTGAATTCGAATGGCTACAAAGGAAGTTTTAATTTCGGAGCACGCTTCGAGGCCGACAAAAGTGCTTCAAGCCCCGAAGAACTGATTGGTGCAGCGCACGCCGGCTGCTTTTCGATGGCACTGTCGCACGCGCTTGCCACGGCAGGTTTTAAGCCCGAAAAAATAGAAACCGAAGCAGAAGTTACCCTGGTCAAGGCCGATGGTGGCTTCGGGATTTCGGAGATACTGCTGAAAATGCAGGGAACGGTGCCCGACATTAGCAAAGAAAAATTTGATGAGATGGCCAATGGAGCCAAAGAAAATTGCCCGGTATCGAAGGCACTTACAGGAGTAAAAATTAAACTGGAAGCCAAGCTCAAATAGAGCCTGGTAATTAAACTAAATCCCCCACAGACTTCACTGAATTTTGCAGACTCGAACAAGAGCAAACGGTGTTTTCTGTGGGAGATAATTTTACCAATGGGAGAATCTATTTTTTTATTTTAAAAATCAAAAACCCAAACAAGATGAAATATTATATCGAAAAACAAACCGATTATAGTTTTGATGAAGCCGTGGAAAAAATTACCGAAGAACTGAAAAAAGTGGGCTTTGGCGTTTTAAGCGAAATCAACATTCACGAAAAATTGAAAGAGAAGTTGGATGTGGATTTTAGGAAATACAAGATCCTGGGAGCTTGCAACCCTGCCAAAGCCTACGAAGCCCTGCAGGCCGAAGATAAGATTGGCATCCTGCTGCCCTGCAACGTAATAGTGCAGGAGCTGGATAATGGCAAAACTGAAGTGGCCGCTGTCGATCCCTTTGCCTCGATGCAGGCCGTTGAAAATCCAGGACTGGCCTCGCTGGCGGGCGAAATAAAATCACAACTTGAAACAGCCATCCATAATTTGTGAAAACGAAATAATCGATAAATATTTAGGTGAGACCCTGGTCAATTTTTATCCTTTCTAAATAAAATCACAATGCTCTGGCACGAGAATTGAGTTGAGTTGCCGATTTTTTTTATCCAATTTATGGATTGATTAGCTTTGCTAAAAATAGTTCACAAACAGGTATTTTGTACATTTTATAATTTTATCGAAATGAAAACACCAAAGTCGCTCACCTTGTTAATAGTAGCCCTCATAGCCTGGGCTGGCGCAAGTGCGCAGGATATGATTATCACCAAAAGTGCCGACACGCTCCGTTGCAAAATCCGCGAGGTGGGCACCGATGAAATAAAATACACCCTGCCCGACTACCCCCCGGATGTTTTGTTTGTGATGGATGCCGCGAAAATTACCAGCGCAATTTTTGAAACCGGGCAGGTGATGGATTTTATCGACGAAATGAACAATCCTTTCAATTATGCCGATCAAAACAAAAACGCCATCAAAGTCGATTTTCTTTCCCCGGTAACCGGCAACACTACTTTTGCCTACGAGCGCAGCATCCAACCCGGACAAAGTTGGGAGGCCACCCTTGGCATTATTGGCCTGGGTGCCGACCCCAACGATTTAGACCCCCGGGGTGCCTTTGCAAAGTTTGGGATGAAGTTTATCAAAAGCCCCGATTTTTATCTTAAAGGCATGCGCTATGCCCACATCCTGAAGGGGGCTTACGTAAAACCCGAAATCGGATTTGGCTTCCACCGAAAGTATGATGAAATGTATTATTACGATTCCTGGCCTTACGCCAATAACAGAAATCGTGATGATTATTATTCGCTAATTATTCAAGTAGTGCTTGGCAAGCAGTGGGTGATCAACGATGTATTTCTGTTCGACTTTTTTGGCGGCGTGGGCTTCGGTTTCGACGATGGCTATGGAAACTATCACTACGGTTGGGCCATCACTCCCGACATCCCCATGAGTTTTTCGGCCGGATTAAAGATTGGCGTGTTGTTTTAACAAAGCATAAAACCCGACAAACAAAACGGAGTTGTGGGCAAAAATTAATAAGGAAAAGCGACACTTTAGTCGCTCTTTTTTTTTGATGGCAGCATTAATTTCCCTGCTTTTAAAGCCCTTTTATAATCTGCTGATAAATCCTTTCGGGTAATTCTCTTTTCTCCTGACTGTTTAATTTAGAAACATCGATGGCCGGATGTATTGTCAGGCAAATGGCAGCGGGTGTGATGATACCGGTTTCTTCAAACATCCGAAAAGCACCATCAATGGTGAGCGGAATCGCCAGTGTGTGCGTTCCGGCCAGTAACTTGAAAGCCCCTGCCTTAAAATTACCCATCCCGGAACTGCGGCTGCGGGTGCCTTCGGGAAAAATTACCATCGGGTGGCCACGATCGATTTGATGGGCTCCCTTTTCGATAACCTTCAGCGACTGGCGGAAGTCCTTGCGATCAATCAAAATGCAGCCCAGGGCTTTCATCCAAAGATTGAGGAAGGGAATACGCCCCAATTCTTTTTTGGCTATAAAGCCCACTTTTTTGGGGATAAAGCCAACAATAAGCGGAATATCGGCCGCGCCCTGGTGATTGCTTACAAAACATATATTGTTGGTTTCCGGAAGATTTTCGATGCCTTTCAATTTCACTTTTATCCCAAAGACAGAAAAAAGATGACGGGCGTAAAAAGCCCCGGCCCGGTGGATGTAATGGTTGGAGGCCTGCACTCCGGCGGTAAGATAAATAAGCAGCGCAGGGACAAACATGACCGGCGTAAACACGGCCATCCCAAACACGTACAAAACGAAGGCTATATTGATAAATCTTAGTTTGAATCCCATGTGTGCTGATTTGATTTTATTGTCAGCAAAAATAAAACATTTCGCTTTGAAATGGTATTGCCCCTCAAATTCGGCAGATAAAGTCCATATTTTGTATCCCTACCCAATTTATTAAAGGCTTTGTTTTGAGATAGAAAGGAAAGCTGTGGGCAGGATATTTTTATATTGTTTTAAGCCGGCAAAGCAAAAATGAATCTAATCACTACTTTTGCCCTTCGATGGATAAAACATAAAAAACACGATTATGGCAAAGAAACCACGTTTATCGTTTTGGCAGATTTGGAATATGAGCTTCGGCTTTCTGGGCATCCAGTTTGGCTTTGCCCTGCAAAATGCCAATGCTTCACGCATCTTACAAACCTTTGGAGCCGAAGTGGAGCATCTTTCCTGGTTTTGGCTGGTAGCTCCCATCACCGGCATGGTGGTGCAGCCCATCATCGGATATTTTAGCGATCGCACCTGGAACCGCTTCGGGCGCAGAAGGCCCTACTTTTTGGTAGGGGCTTTTCTCACCAGCATAGCACTTATACTCATGCCCAATGCACCAGCCCTGGCAGGTTACATTGCTCCTATGTTTATTGGTGGCGGTTTGCTTATGATTATGGATGCTTCTATCAATATTTCGATGGAACCTTTTAGAGCATTGGTTGCCGACAAACTGCCCGAGGAGCAGCATACCCTTGGTTTTTCGATGCAAACATTACTGATTGGTATTGGTGCTGTGATAGGTTCCTGGCTGCCCTACATTTTAGGAAATTTCCTGGGTTTTTCCACCGAAGCCGAAGCCCAGGGATTGGTGCCTCAAAATGTTACATGGTCGTTTTATTTTGGTGCTGTAGTATTAATTTCTTCCATCATCTGGACGGTTTCAACCACAAAAGAATATCCGCCGGAGTTTTATGATGAGGAAGAGGATAAATCGGAAGTCAGGCAAAAGTTTAAAATTCCTCCCACCATGTGGCAACTTTTGCTGGTTCAGTTTTTCTCGTGGTTTGCACTGTTTTCCATGTGGGTTTATACCACGCCTGCCATTGCCCAACATTATTTCGCTACCACCGACCCCAATTCGGCAGGATATCAGGATGCCGGAAACTGGGTTGGGATTTTATTTGGGATTTATAATGGCGTGTCAGCAGTTATCGCCCTTTCGCTTCCCAAAGTCGCCAAAGTTATTGGGCGCAAACCAACCCACGCTATCGCATTAACCATAGGCGGCTTGTCCTTTTTGTCCTTCGCACTTATTTCCGATCATCATTTACTTTGGATTCCGATGATTGGCGTAGGCATTGCCTGGGGAAGTATTCTGGCCATGCCCTATGCCATGCTGGCCTCTTCCATTCCTGCCAAACAAATGGGGATGTTTATGGGATTGTTTAATATGTCGATCACCATTCCTCAAATTATCAACGGGATTTTCAGTGGTTTGATTTTGAAATATTTCTTCGATGGCGATCCCATCAAGGCCTTATACATGGCCGGAGTGCTGATGATACTCGGAGCAGTGAGTACGTTTTTTGTCAGGGATAAGGTTAATCAGTAAGTGAAAAAAATCCATCAGACGGCTAAAACCAGACAAGGCTTCAAGGCCATCCAATCTAAAAAAGAATATCGAACCGCTGAATGCCGATAAAACAGAAATCTTTGATTTCATATTTTTTCGTGCATCCTCGAAGAATTACGAAAATTGAAAATTTTCTATTTTTCGGGATACCGAATAATGAATATTGAAGTTTACAACAATCCGTAGCCCGTTCATTTATGGCCGGAGATATGGATTTCTATCCGAACGATGAGAAAAGGGCGTTAACGCCCTTATTATTTTTATAATGATAGTCATAGTATGGCTCAAAGCCATGCTATGACTATTCCCTGACTTTTTATTGATGTTTCGATATCCTTTGAACTCTCGAAAGTCGGGGGCAGGACTTAACTTTTTATTCCCGTAGGTATGGGATATAAACCTTAGAAAAAAAAATACCGGAATGAAAATAGCCAGGGTTTGACTTAAAGTCAAACCCTGGCTAAAATTTTGATTTTTTGAATATCGAATATCGAACAATGATTATCGAATATTGAATATCCAATATTGAATTAATAAACCGGGGTAATGCCCATGTTGTAAAACATGAAGGAGTAGATGTCGGCGTACTCTTCGATGATTTTGGAAGTGGGTTTTCCGGCACCATGACCGGCTTTGGTTTCTATGCGAATAAGCGTGGGATTGGCGCAGCTCTGCTTGTCCTGCAACTCGCTGATAAACTTAAACGAGTGCGCCGGAACCACGCGGTCGTCGTGGTCGGCGGTAGTAACCAGGGTTGCCGGATAGCAGGTGCCGGCTTTTACATTGTGCAAGGGCGAATATTTGATCAGATAAGCGAAATCTTCGGCCTTGTCGCTGGTGCCATAGTCGCTGGCCCAGGCCCAGCCGATGGTAAACAGATGGTAACGCAACATATCCAAAACGCCCACGGCCGGAAAAGCTACTTTCATCAAATCAGGTCGCTGGGTCATTACCGCGCCCACCAAAAGGCCGCCGTTGGAGCCGCCCTGAATAGCGAGATAATCCGGTGAAGTATATTTATTATCGATCAGGTATTGCGCAGCAGCGATAAAGTCGTCGAACACGTTTTGCTTCTGTTCTTTGGTACCGGCTGTATGCCACGCTTCGCCATATTCGCCGCCACCGCGCAGGTTGGGCATGGCAAACACACCGCCCTGTTCGAGCAGGATCAGCCGGCTGAGGCTAAAGGAAGGTGTGAGGCTGATGTTGAAACCGCCATAGCCGTAGAGTAAGGTGGGGTTGGTCCCGTCGAGCGTGATGCCCGCTTTGTGTACGATAAACATAGAAACCTTGGTGCCGTCTTTGCTGGTAACGAAAACCTGCTTGGTCTCAAAATCCATGTTTCCGACTTTTACTTCAGGTTCGCGGTAAATAGTGGTGATATCGGTTTCGATATTGTAGGTGTAAATAGTGTTGGGGATGGTGAAAGTGGTGAACCCGAAGAAGGCGATGTTTTCGTCTTTTTTGCCATTAAATCCTGACATAGTTCCGATGCCGGGAATGTGGAGCGTGTCGATGAGCTGGCCCTGCATGTCGTGGATGAAAGCCTGCGAGTAGGCATTTTTGAGATACTGCGCTACAATTTTGCCGCCTACCAGCGTCACACCTTCGAGTACTTCCTCTTTTTCAGGAATGATTGTAGTCCAGTTTTCGGCTTGCGGGCGTGCCGGATCAATCAGCAGCAGCTGATATTTGGGCGCATTATAATTGGTGCTTACCAGGAATTTGCCATTATAATCGTCCACCACCCCAAAGTCGTTATCAAAGCCCTCGACGATACTGGTAAAATCGTTTCCCGGTTTGCTGAGGTCTTTAAAATAAAGCGCGTTGCCGGAGGTACTTTCGGTTTGGTAAAGCACCAAAAATTGCTCATCATCGGTAACGTCAACGCTATAGTTGCGCAGCGGGAAATTGGGGTCTTCAAACACAAGCACATCCTCGCTTTGTGCATCACCAACTTTGTGATAATACACTTTGTGGTATTCATTTATCCCTGAAAGCTCGCTACCGGTAGGCTCGTCGTAGCGGCTGTAATAAAAGCCATCATCTTTCCAGGCCATGCCCGAAAACTTAATCCATTTCAGGTGGTCGTCCAAATCCTTGCGGCCATCTATTTCCATCACTTTCATCTCGTTCCAGTCGGAGCCACCGCGAGCTATCGAATAGGCCAGATATTTTCCATCTTTGCTCACATCCATCCCTGCAAAGGCCACCGTTCCGTCGTCGGATAATTTGTTGGGGTCGAGCAGCACTTCCGGCTCTGAGTCGAGGGTTTCCTGCACGTAAAGCACACTCTGGTTTTGCATGCCGTCATTTTTAAAATAAAAATAGCGATTGCCTTTTTTGGTCGGCACACTGTATTTGGGATAATCCCAAATCTCCGTCAAACGGTTTTTGATGTCGTTCCTGAAAGGAATCTTCGAAAGATAGCCAAAGGTAAGTTCGTTTTGCGCTTTCACCCAGGCCTCTGTTTCAGCCGAAGTATCGTTTTCGAGCCAGCGATAAGGATCTTTCACACTGGTTCCGTGGTAGTCATCGCTAACATTTTCTTTCTGTGTTTTCGGATAATTCATCCGTTCCTGCTGTGTACAGCTTTGCATAATCATCATACCTGCAACAATCAATAAATAAATCTGTTTTTTCATTTTTAAAATGTGTTTTGTGTTTCTGTTAAAACGGTTAATATTGCAAAGTGCAAAAGTATGCAAAGCAGATTTTATCATCCATAAAAAAAACGATTAAAATGAGCAGGAAAGTAAAAGTAAGCCGGGTATTTAGGATTGACGTACCACCCGAAGCCCAACACAAGGATTTTAGGGATGCC
This sequence comes from uncultured Lentimicrobiaceae bacterium, assembly GCA_964523795.1. GTDB lineage: Bacteria > Bacteroidota > Bacteroidia > Bacteroidales > 4484-276 > SABY01. Next base: position 16,072 of record CAZGAO010000056.1, on the reverse strand, counting down.
GAAAGAATGAACTATGCCAACACGCATTTTGACGAAGATGGAAACATAGTTGAAGAAATAAAATACGATGATCGAGGCCTGGATATTGGCACGCAGAAATATGCGTACAACGATAAAGGGAATTTGATAAGTGAGGAAACTTACAGCGAAGCGGGGGATTTGGAGGAAAAGCTGAGTTTTGAATGGGATGAGCAGGGGCGGATATCCAAAAAACAAATTCATTACCTTGACGACACCGTGGATACTGTAAGTTATGAATATGAGGGTAAGAATCTAATCAAAAAAACTTTAATGGATGAAGATGGGGAAATAGAAAGTGAGGAAAAATTTACCTACGATGGCGACCTGCTGATTGAAGAAGAAAAGCACGAGGAAGGGGAGTTGGTTCTTAAAAATCAATTTCAATACGATGAAAATGGCCGGGTCACGGAAGCCCGGGTTTGGAATTTGGATGAGGAAACAAAGCTAATCAATGAATACGATGAAAAGGGAAATCGCAGCTGTTATTTAAAATATGATGAAGATGAGAAGCTGGTGGAAAAACATCTGATGACTTATGACGACCGGGGAAATGTAATCGAAATGATTGAGGAAGATCCCTACAAAAAAACGACTATCCACATAAGTTATGATGCCAGCAACAACGCCATTGCCCAGCGCGAAAGCAACCGGGCAGGATTGCTAAACCATGAGCTGTGGCGCGACTACGATGAAGATGGCAATCTAAAAGAAGTGAGAGCCGTATTAATGAATCCCGAACAAAAGCCGGAAAGAAAGTATATGCTGATTTACGAAAATGAATATTGGGATTAGGATGATTTCAAAAATAAAAGACCCCTGTATTTCGGTTTGTCAATACGATGATAAGGAAATATGCCTGGGATGCCAACGGACAAAAACCGAAGCCAAAACCTGGTGGCGGATGAGTGATGAAGAGAAGGTGCAGGTGCTAAAAAATATTGAAGAGCGCAGCACCAATAGTTCAGGCGATTACGAGCACTACGTGTAAGACAGCCTCTATTAAAGCAGGCTTTCGATTATCTTTGGAAAATGCGCATATTCCAATTGATGGATTTTTGAAGCCAGCGTTTGTGGCGTATCATCAGTATTAATGGTGCATTTGGCCTGAAACAAAATAGCTCCATTATCATAAACTTCGTCCACCCGATGAATGGTAATTCCACTTTCCTTTTCACCGGCAGCAATCACCGCCTCGTGTACCTTGTGGCCATACATATTTTTCCCGCCATATTTGGGTAGCAGGGCTGGATGAATGTTCACAATCTTCCCCTTAAAAGTTGTGATAATAGGTAGAGGCACCAGCCATAAGAAACCGGCCAATACAATAAAATCAATTTTTTGACTAAGAAGTAATTGCAACACGCCGTCCTCGTGGTGGAGTTCTTCGCGGGTAAACACATAGCTTTGGATGCCCAATTGCGCAGCACGCTGAAGCACAAAAGCATCCCGGCGATTGGACAGGATTAGCACCACACGCGCCAGAGCACTTGTTTTAAAATACAAGGCCAGTCGCTCGGCATTAGTTCCGCTTCCGGAGGCAAAAATGGCAATTTTCTTCATATTATTTAAAAGCATTTTTGAAAGCCAAAGGAAAGAAAAAATGAGCTATCAGCACATTTTAACAAAGCCAAAGTTTATCACAATCAGGCATAGAATCAGGTGTTACGGCCATTTTAATTTTTATAAATAGTTGTTAATCTTTACATTAAAATTAACAGATTTGTACAATTAAAAAAAAACCTTTGGTAGTTTTTTAGAAAAGTATTTCCTTTGCGCCCTGTTTAACTAAAAATAATATGAGATATGTCTGATATTGCAACAAGAGTAAAATCGATAATCGTTGACAAACTGGGTGTTGATGAAAATGAAGTAACCCCCGAAGCCAGCTTCACCAACGATTTAGGTGCTGATTCGCTTGACACCGTTGAGCTGATTATGGAATTTGAAAAGGAATTCAATATTGCCATTCCTGACGATCAGGCCGAAAACATTGGAACCGTAGGCGATGCTATTAAGTACATCGAAGATAATACAAAATAAACCTTTCCACCACTATGGAACTCAAACGAGTAGTTATTACAGGGTTAGGTACCATTAGCCCACTTGGTCATACTGTCGAAGAAAACTGGAACAGTATGCTTTCCGGCGTTAGCGGTGCAGCCGAGATTACCCGTTTTGATACCACAGATTTCAAAACCCACTTTGCCTGCGAAATCAAGAATTACGATGCGAGCAAATACTTCGATCGCAAAGAAGTACGAAAGCTCGATCCTTATGCACAGTATGCCTTGATTGCTTCAGATGAAGCCATCAATGATGCGTCATTGCTGGACGAAGGGATTGACAGAAACAGGGTTGGTGTAATTTGGGGAACAGGTATTGGTGGTTTTACAACATTTTTGTACGATGCTGCCGAGTATGGCCGCAGCGAAGGGAAAACGCGGTTCAATCCCTTTTTCATTCCTAAAATTATTGGCGATATTGCCGCAGGGCATATCTCGATAAAACATGGATTCAGGGGTCCTAACTACGCAACTACTTCGGCATGTGCCTCGGCAGGTCACGCTATCATCGATGCCTTCAACTACATCAGGCTTGGTAAATCTGATGCCATAGTAGCCGGAGGCTCCGAAGCCGGGATTAACCCTGCAGGTATTGGTGGCTTCAACTCCATGCATGCCATTTCTACTCGCAACGATGACCCGAAGACAGCCTCACGGCCCTTCGATAAAGATCGTGATGGGTTTGTGCTTGGCGAAGGCGGTGGCGCAGTTGTACTCGAAGAGTATGAACACGCGTTGAAGCGCGGTGCAAAAATTTATGCCGAGATCGTGGGCGGAGGCAGTTCTGCCGATGCCTATCATATCACCTCGCCCCACCCCGAAGGACTAGGAGCGATGCTGGCCATGAAACAAGCCATCGAAGAAGCAGGCGAAAAACCCGAGGCAGTCGATCATATCAATACCCACGGTACCTCAACACCCGTTGGTGATATTGCCGAACCCAAAGCTATCGTGCAACTCTTTGGCGAACATGCTTACAAAATCAATCTGAACTCCACAAAATCGATGCACGGCCATTTGTTGGGTGCAGCAGCAGCCGTCGAAATAATTGCTACGGCACTTAGTCTCCAAAATGACATCATCCCACCAACGATTAATCATTTTACTGATGACCCCGCCATCGATAATGGCTTAAATTTTACCTATCACAAAGCCGTAAAACGTCCGGTTAATTTTGCCCTCTCCAATTCCTTTGGTTTTGGCGGGCACAATACCTCGATTGCCTTGCGTAAGTATAAAGCCTAATTTATCTGAGCTTTGCAAATCTTAAAACGTTTACGGGCTGTTTTTTCTTCCGACAAAGAATTAATTTTTTCAATACGAAACATTTTTGGATTTTGCCCCGAAAATGTTTCGCTTTATAAGCTCGCCTTCCTGCACCGCTCGGTAGCTGTGGAGGCCAATGGCCACAAAATATCAAACGAGCGTCTGGAATATCTGGGCGATGCCGTGCTTAGCTCGATCGTAGCCGATTATCTTTTTAAAAAATTCCCTTACAAAGACGAGGGCTTCCTTACCGAAATGCGCTCTAAGCTCGTTAGCCGCGAACAACTCAACAAGCTATCCCGCAAACTTGGCCTGGATAAATTCATCCAATCCAATCAAGATTCAAAAAACTTTTTCCGCTCGATGCAGGGCGATGCCTTCGAGGCATTTATCGGAGCTCTTTACATTGACCGGGGTTACAACTTCACCCGAAAAATTGTAGTTAACCGAATTATCAAAGTGCATTTTGATATTGATGATTTGGTAAATACCGAGGTGAATTTTAAGAGTAAGCTGATCGAATGGTCGCAAAAAGAGCGCAAAGAAGTTTCCTTTAATGTGTTAAACGAAGTAGGTAGCGGCAATGGCAAACAATATCTTGTTGAAATAACAGTGAATCAAAAACCATGCACCAGTGGCCAGGATTACTCGATAAAGGGTGCCGAAAAAATTGCTGCCGAAAAAGCCTGCGCCAGGCTTAAGCTCGAAAACTATGGCGAACAGGCGTAGGTAATGTATGCCTTTTTAATCAGGTTTCCGTACGATACAATAACTGAACTCATACTGAGTTCATTGAAAAATGCTTAACCTGATGGCTATGCGCATGTGCGGGAATTGGAGATTTTAGCTAGTGCTGAATATCACCAACATCTAAAATCTCAAATCTAAAATCGTATATTTTTCTAACTGTTACTTTAAAGACAAGCACTAATTAGTGTTTGTCCATAAAGTAGCACTTTTGGATTGCCCCGGGTTACAGCCTGAGCTTGTCGAAGGCTAACCCGGGGAAAATGAGTTTGAAGATGTCTGCCCCGCGATTTCGCCACGCCTGCGGCGTGGCGAAATCGCGGGGGATTTTCATCTTAGCCATTAAATCCTCGCCCTAAAGGGCAAGGCAATTCATAATTCAAATTAACTTACTAAAAAGACGAACACTAATTATACCCGCTTTCGTATCGCGGCAGTTTCTTTTTCAAAACCCGGCTTACCGAGCAGGGCAAACATATTTTTCTTGTAGGCCTCAACCCCCGGCTGGTCGAAGGGATTTACCTCCAAAACATAACCACTTAGCCCACAGGCAAATTCGTAAAAATAAATAAGCTGGCCAAGGTAATAGGCTGTTATGCCGGGCACGCTAATCCGCATATTGGGCACTCCCCCGTCCTTGTGGGCGAGAGTAGTACCTTTTTCGGCCATCTGATTAACATAATGTAGATTTTTGCCCGCAATAAAGTTCAGCTTGTCGAGGTTTTCAGCATCTTCAGGAATTGTCATTGCCCGGAGTGGTTTTTCAACCGAAAGCACCGTTTCAAAAATTTTGCGTTCGCCTTCCTGAATATATTGCCCCATCGAGTGCAGATCGGTAGTATTGCTAACGCCGGCCGGGAAAATGCCTTTGTTTTCTTTGCCTTCGCTTTCGCCATAAAGCTGTTTCCACCATTCGGTAAAATAGTATAGATTAGGCTGATAATTAACCATGATTTCGATAAAGCGGCCTTTGTTATAAAGGGCATTGCGCGCAGCGGCATATAAAGCCGCCGGATTTTCGTCGATCGATGCGGTGGCCAGGACTCGCTTGCGCATATCCACGGCTCCTTTTGCCAGCTCCGAAATGTCAAATCCTGCAACAGCAATGGGCAAAAGTCCTACCGGTGTTAACACCGAATATCGTCCACCCACGTCATCGGGTACCACAAAAGTTTTGTAGCCTTCGTTATTGGCGAGTTGTTTTAAGGCACCCTTCGATTCATCAGTGGTGGCAATAATTCTTTTACTTGCCGCTGCTTTTCCGTATTTCGCTTCGAGGTGATTTTTCAATACCCGAAAGCTAACTGCCGGTTCGGTGGTAGTTCCCGATTTTGAAATTACATTGACGGCATAATCGCGATCGTCGAGAATATCGATCAAATCAGCAAGATAGTCTTCCGAGAGGTTTTGGCCGGCATAAAGTACGATTGGCTTCTTGGCTTCGCCACCAGGAAGTAAATAATCAAAGCTGTGCTTGAGTGCTTCGATTACTGCCCTTGAACCGAGATAGCTTCCTCCGATGCCAACAACTACCAGTATTTCGGCATTTTGTTGAATCCACCGGGCTTGCTTGGAAATATCATCGATAAGCCGCTGGTCTATTTCTGTGGGCAGATCTATCCAACCCAAATAATCGTTTCCCTTACCGTTTTTCCCTATTAGTGATTCATGGGCTTTATTTATCTTTTGCTGAAAAGCCTTTATATCTTCTTTCGATACAAAATCAAGAATCTGACTAATGTCAACTTTAATTTTATCCATGCGATGCGAGTATTTAATATTTCGACAAAAATATTTAAAATCCGGGAAATTTGTGCGCTATTTCTTTGAGACCAAAGAAAAAGTGCAGCCGGGGAGACTGCACTTCTTCAAAACCAAAAACCAAAATTTATGAATCAGAAATCTTTAGCACAAGGTATAAATCATTTGAGTTATCTGATATGAAAAACCTGATTTATACTTGTCCCCGCAAAGGTAGTCTGCGGCAGGAGCGAAGGCAAGTTAAAGGACATTAACAAACGTTAAATATAGTTAAGCGTTGAGTTCGAGGCCTTTCCAAAAAGATATTTTTGTGCAAATCCTCACGGGGGATAAAAAAATAATATTAACATCGGGCTTATCTGTTAAATAGTTAGATGAATAAAAACCTTATCAAGATAATCATTGTCGTAGTCAGTTTTGTGCTGCTCAGCCTAACAGCAGTGCAATTTTACTGGGTAAGGAATGCCATTTCGATCGAGCGCACCAATTTCGAGAATCAGGTAAGCAATGCCATCAATGATGTAATTGATGCCCTGGAGCGCATAAAAACCTACCGCTCGTTTGACGAAAGTATCCGCACCCACAACAAGATGGAGACTTTTCTACAGTCGCTCGACTCGATCAATCAGGAGCTTTATCAAAGTATGTACTCCATTCAAACTACTGAAGACATCGAGAGAGTTATTCGCAAAACCAACATCGTACAAGATGTAATCAACGAGATGATGCACGATTCGAGGCAGTTTGATATCGAAGATGTTTTGGATTATGTTTTCCTTGATTCGCTGCTACACAAAGAAATCGAAGACCGTGGCATCACCACCAATTTCGAGTACGGGGTTTATTCGACAGCCAAAGCCAAATTAATTTACGAAAATGCCACGAAGTACAAATCAGAACTCGAAAATAAGGGCTATGTTTTCGATTTGCTTCCCTACGAAATTTCGGATGATTCGTACTACCTGCTCATTTATTTCCCTTACGAAACGCGATACCTTTTTAAGCAAATGGCCTCGATCATTTTTATTTCGCTCATTCTTATCGTGATAATCCTCATGCTTTTTATTTATGTAATCAAAATCATTGTTTGGCAGAAACGACTGTCGGAGATGAAAAATGATTTCATCAACAATATGACCCACGAAATAAAAACGCCCATCTCGACCATTTCGCTTGCCTGCGAAGCACTGGGTGATGAGGCCATTAAAAAAAGCCCGATGCTTGCCGACAATTATTTAAAAGTAATAAACGATGAGAACTCGCGTCTGGGAGGCATTGCCGAAAAAATACTGCAAGCGGCTGCCATCGAAAAGGATAATTTCAGGTTAAAACGCGAAAAAACCAATATCCATGAGTTGATCGACAGAGTCATCAACAATATTGGCATCCAGGTAGAGGTGAAAGATGGGTCGATCGGGTGCAACTACAAGGCTGGCAAAACTTTGCTGAACTGCGACAAAGTGCACCTAACCAGTGTTATCTCTAACCTGATCGACAATGCCAACAAATACAGCCCGCGCAAGCCGGAAATTAAAATCACTACCGAGAATTATGCAGATGGGATAAAGGTGTGCGTTTCGGATAGCGGAATTGGCATAAGCAAAGAAAACCAGCGCAAAATTTTTGATAAGCTCTATCGGGTGCCTACTGGAAATCTGCACGATGTTAAAGGATTTGGCCTGGGATTAAGTTATGTGAAAACCATAGTAGAGCAGCACGGCGGAAGAATATCGGTGGACAGTGCTTTACAAAAGGGGTCAACGTTTTGTCTGTATCTGCCCTATAGCGGAAAGAAAAAGCAAAAAAAGGATATAGAACAGTAAGCCAGATAAAACCTAAAATCATGTCATATCAATAAAAAAAATTCAATTATTAGCGGGTAAATTAAAAAATGTTAATTTTACGATTTTAAAATAGGTCGAAAACCAATAATTTCCTTCATCATGGGAGCAAAGAAAGTAAAAATACTATTGGCCGAAGATGATAAAAATCTTGGCAACGTTTTAAGGTCATACCTCGAGGTAAAGGGTTTTGAAACCACCCTCTGCGTAAATGGTCAGGAAGCCATGAATGCCTACGAAAAAGGTAATTATGGTTTTTGTATTGTGGATGTTATGATGCCTGTAAAAGATGGTTTTACCCTGGTAAAAGAAATCAGAGAAAAAGATAAATCTATTCCTGTTTTGTTTTTAACAGCCAAATCGATGCAGGAGGATAAACTTCGGGGTTTTGAGGTAGGAGCCGATGATTATCTTACCAAGCCCTTCAGCATGGAAGAATTGCTGGTACGCATCCAGGCCATCCTTCGTCGTGCCCAGGAACGCAAGGGAGGCGAAATAGCAAACAATGTATTTAAAATCGGAGATTATATTTTCGACTTCAACCGGCAACTTCTCAAACTTGATGGCAACGATGATCAAAAACTAACCTCTAAGGAAGCTGCCTTACTGCGCCTGCTCGCGATGCATATAAACGATGTACTCGACCGCAGCTTTGCCCTTAAGGAAATTTGGAACGACGACAGCTACTTCAACGCCCGCAGCATGGACGTTTATATCACCAAACTGCGTAAGTTTTTGCGGGGCGACAAAAGCGTGGAACTCATCAATGTGCATGGCATTGGCTTCAAGCTGGTAACCAACACCTAAGCTACCTTCTATTCCTCTTTATTTTTTTTCGGATGGCTGCGCTTTGTCGGCAGGTTTTGCTTCTGCGCTGCTTTCAAGCTGATCGATTTGTGTGCGCTTACTTTTTTGGATGTGCATAACGTGCGCTGCCCTCGACAGCGCATGAGCACTAATGGGTGCGGTCATAAAAATAAAAACCATAATTAAGAGGCCTTCGATGCTAAGCCAAAAGTTTTGGAAATAAAACATTAATGCTATTACCATCAGAAACACCCCAAGCGATGGAGCCTTGGTTGCGGCGTGCATCCGCAAAAACACATCCTGAAATCGCAACACTCCAATCCCGGCCACGAGCATAAAAAATGCGCCCAAGACCAGCAAAATTGCTGCTATCCATTCACTTATCATAGTAGGTTCGTTTTAAATATTTGGAAATAGCCACTGTGCCAATAAACACAATGAGTGCAATAAAAACCGCAATATCCACATAAATTACCTCACCGCTGTAAAAGGCCAGCGTAATAACCATGCCTATGGCCTGGCTTGCAATAAGGTCGAGTGCTACGATACGATCGGGCAAAGTTGGCCCCAAAGCCAACCTGACGAAGGTAAGAATCATTGCAAGGGCTAAAAGCGCAAAAGCAATATTCACAGCATATTCTATAATTGGGATTCCGGTATTCATCGGCTTATCTCTAGTATTCGTTTTTCGAGTCCGTTTTTTATGCTTTTCCTAAGTGCATCGGTGCTTTCAAAATACATCTCATGCACATAAATATATTTCTTGTCTTCCGAAATATCGATACACAAGCTCCCGGGGGTCATCGAAATTAAATTAACCAAAGTCAGTATTTCCAAATCACTCTTGGCATCCAGTTCAATTTCGGCGATACCGGGCCTTACACGGGTATGCATGGATAAAATGTCGTAGGCAATGCGCACATTCGCTTTTACCAATTCGATGATATAAAATCCTACAAACATTAGTACCAAAAAACCTTTTTTTACAAATCTCAAAAATACCTTCATATTTTACCTCCCCAATACTTTTTGGATGTATTCGTCAGGATTGATAAGCTGCTGTGCGGCAGCCTTGCCAATTTCAACAAAGTACTCAGCAAAAACCCCCAGAACAATTGTACCCGCTGCAAGAATGACTACCGGCAAGTACATGCTAAATGGAACTTTGTTTTGCGTTACCAGCGCATTGTCAGGCTGTTTTTTCCAAAATCCCTCATTCCATATTTTCACCATCGAAAACAGGGTAAATAATCCTACCAAAATGGCTATGGCGGTGATGAGATAATTGGCATCATCGAAACCTGCCATTACCAAAATCAATTTACCTACAAAGCCTGAAAGCGGAGGAATACCAGCAAGACCAAAGGCGGCTATCAAAAATAGGAGCGACAAAAAAGGATGGCTTTTGTAAAGCCCGCCGATGGCTTTTAGGTCGTACGAACCTTTGATCCGGTGTACGATTCCTGAAATCAAGAAGGTATTGGTTTTAGCGATAATATTATGAACCATATAAAAAATTGCTCCCGCTATCCCCAAAACCGTAAACAAGCCCAGCCCCATGAGCATGTAGCCAATTTGGCTGATGATGTGAAAGGAAAGAATTTTGCGCATGTCGTATTGCGAGGCCGCAGTAAGCACGCCTACCACCATTGTTAAGCCACCCAAAGTAAGAAGAAGCGGATGCCAGAAATCTTGATTTTGCACAAAAAACAAGGTGAAAAAGCGAATCATGGCATAAATCCCTACCTTGGTTAATAAACCCGAAAAAAGCGCGGTAATGGCAATGGGAGGCGTGTGGTAGGATGCAGGCAGCCAAAAGAAAAACGGGAACACTGCCGCCTTGATGCTAAAGGCTACAAAAAACAACATCGCCGAACTGTTCAGCAGCAAAGGCTCATCGGCTTCGTGGATTTTAACGGCGAGGTCGGCCATATTCAGCGTTCCGGCCTTGCCATAAAGCAAACCTATGCCCGCCAGAAAAAGCATGGACGAAACCAGATTCATACTCACATATTTCACCGCCCCGTTCATCTGCGCACGGGTACCACCCAAAGTAAGCAGAACGAAGGAAGCCAGAATCATCAGCTCGAACCACACGTAAAGGTTAAAAACATCGCCGGTAAGAAAGGCTCCGTTTACGCCCATAAGCAAGGCATTTACCAAGGGGAAAAAACTAAAACGCTGGCGGAACTTATCGATGGAGGCGAGGGAATAAATTGCAATCATCAAGCCGACAAGCCCCGACATAATGAGCATGATGGCACTAAACAAGTCAGCGACAAAGGTGATACCGAAGGGTGCCGGCCAGTTGCCAAGTTGTATTACCTGGATGCCCTCGTTATATACTTTCCCGAACAAAATCACGGCTACCACCATTTGCGCAGCAATGCCGCCAATGCCGAATATCTGCATCACGCGCTTGTGGCCTCGTGCAAAGAGCAGCAAAATAATCGTTGCTAAAGGAATTAATACCGGCAGCAATAGCAGCATCATTCGCTATCCTCCTTTATTTCGTCCATATCTTCGGTGCCAGTAATTTTGTAAAAACGGTACATCAGTGCTAGGGCAAAGGCGGTGATGGCAAAGCCAATAACGATGGCGGTGAGGATGAGTGCCTGAGGCAGTGGATCGGCCACCTGCTGGGAAGCGGCAGTTTGTCCCGCTTCGATAAAAGCAGGGCTGGCCTTGGTTAGTCCGCCCGCCACAAAAATCACCAGATTGGTGGCATTGCCCATAAAAATGATTCCCAAAATCAGTTTCACAATGCTGCGCCTGAGCAAAAGAAATATCCCGGCGGCATACATCAATCCTATTAAAATCGAAAGTATCAGTCCCATTTTGTTTCTTTGTTTAAGATGGCCACCATGATGCTTATTAAAACCCCGATTACTGTAAAATAAACGCCTAAATCAAAAAGTGTGGGCGTTCCCAATTTTATCCCAAAAAAACTAAACCACTGCCCCGTCATAAAAGGCTCGGCATTTATCAGGGCAAAAAACCCACTGGCAAAAGCAAGCAAAAGACCCCAGGCTATCAGCGTAACGGGTCTCACCCACATCTTGCGAAGTGTGGCTTCCACGCCATTGGCAAGCATATAAAAAATGTAGCCGGCGGCGGCAAGCAAACCCCCAATAAAGCCTCCGCCCGGAAGGTTGTGCCCGCGATATAGCACGATGAGCGAAAGCACCAAAAACAAGGGTTTCACCAAGCGGGCGGCCATACGTAATATCTCGGTATTCATTTTATATTGGTTTTAGTTTTTTTTAATTTTAAGACGCATCAACGAAAAAACGCCCAGTGCCGCAATGCTCAAAACAACAATTTCGCCCAGGGTGTCCAAGGCTCTGAAATCGACCAGGATTACATTTACAATATTGCGTCCCTTGCCTATGGTCAGGCTGTTCTCGTTGAAGTATTGCGAAATATTTGGATACAAATCGAGGTAATCGGCTTTTAAAGTAAGGCCAGTCATAAAGCCTCCGAAAACCACGGCGATAATCCCATCCCTGATGCGTGAAGCCCGTGAGCTAAAATTTTTGAATACCGGCAAATGATAGATGACCATCACCAGCAAAACCACCACCAGCGTTTCAACCATAATCTGAGTTATGGCCAAATCGACCGCTCCGTAAAAAGCAAAAATAAGTGCGATGCCCCAGCCTACCACACCCATCGAGACAATGGCGGTAATTCTTGATTTTGTAAAAACCGCAAGTATAGTGGCTGCCGCCATCAGTAAAACTACCACCAGCGCGTAAAAAGGTACTGGCCCAAAGTCGTAACTGATATCCCAAAATTGGGTGTAAATCAATTGATACCAAACAAAAAGTGAAGTAACTACAAAAATCACCATCAGATAAAAACGCTGGATGCCCCCTTGTATCACATTGGTTTTCTTTTTGGTAAAAAACAAAAAGCCATCGATGAGTTTAGAAAATTGACCCGAGAAACTAAAGCGTATCATCCAGTGGTTGAAGGATTGAAGGCGGGGAATAATTTTATTTCGGAAAGAAAAAATCAGGAATCCTAAAGTTACAGTAATTGCACTCAGGAGCAAGACCAGGTTGAAACCATGCCAGAGCTTAATTTTTATATTAATATCTGTGGCTCGCACCGCGCTGATGGCAGGGCCTATAATATTTTGTGCAAAAAACGCGGGTGCCAGCGCAAGTACGAGACTGAAAACAGCAAGAACCCCAGGCCCCAGCCAAAGCCTGAAAGGTGTTTCCTTGGGCTGAAGTGGCGTGATGCCGTGCTTTCCAAAAAACACCCGCCAGGCAAATATCGCCGAAATGGCCACCATAAAAACATTGGATAGTATTCCGGCAATCAACAAAAAATTGGCTGTGCCGGGCGTAGCTACCTTAGCTTCATAAATCAACTCTTTGCCAATAAACCCAATAAAGGGCGGCAGGCCGGCCATCGAGAACAAGGCTATCAAAGCCACCGCCGTGGTATAAGGCATGGCCTTACTTAGTCCGCCCAACTTATTCAAATCGCGGGTGCCGGTAATTTTATCTATCGAGCCGGCAATCATAAACAGCGATCCCTTGTAGAGCGAGTGAACCACCAGAAAGATGATTGCTGCGGTAATGGCTTCCTTGGTATCGATACCAATTAAGAGCACCAATGTTCCCAGTGCGCTGATGGTGGTGTAAGCCAGAATTTTTTTAAGATCAGTTTGCGTAAGCGAATAATAAGCTCCTACAAACATGGTAGTAACGCCAAAAACGGTAAGCCCTGTGCGCCATTCGATGGTTCCGCCCAACAGCGGCGAAAGGCGCAGCAAAAGATAAATACCTGCCTTTACCATGGTGGCCGAATGCAAAAATGCACTTACCGGCGAGGGTCCGGCCATGGCGTTGGGCAACCAAAAATGAAAGGGAAATTGTGCCGATTTGGTGAAGGCACCAGCCAATATCAAAACCAAAATTACGATATATAGCGGATTCGACTGGAGCACGTCCCGTTTGTTGAGCAGCTCGATAATTTCAAAGGTTCCGGTAACCTGGTTGATGAGAATGATGCCGGCAAACATAGCCAAGCCTCCCAATACCGTAATGAGGAGTGCCTGCAAGGCCGCTGCACGCGATTCGGCTTTCTCGTGAAAAAAGCCGATGAGCAGAAAGGAACTTACACTGGTAAGCTCCCAAAAAACAAACATCGCAACGAGATTTCCTGCCAGCACCAGGCCCATCATCGAGGCCATGAAAAATAATAGATAGAGGTAAAAGCGATCTTTCAGCGCGTAGCTTTTCATGTAATAGCCAGCATAAACAATAACCAGTGTGCCGATGGCAGATACCAAAAGCAAGAACAACAGGCTAAGGCCATCCAGATAAAAGGAGAGATTAAGGCCAAGCGAGGGGATCCAGGTGATGCTTTCGTAGATGGCCAGGCCATAGCCAATGTCGATGGATCGCCACAGATAATAGAAAAACGAAAATGCCGGCAGCACAGCCATAATCCAGCCCACAGCCGATTTGAACCGCCGCTCGACAAGCGGGGCGACCAGGGCGGAAAGAAAGATTGCAGCTATCGGGAAAAACAATTCCATTGCATCATTTTGTTTAACAAGCTACATAACGCGCTGCACTTGCTGATTGTTCAAGTGTTTCGGCAATTATTCATGTCTGGAAATCATTATAAAAAAAAACCAATTTTTACCGGACAAATGCCTGCGCATTTGTCCGGTAAAAATTGAGGACTGTAGCACCAATCATTCCCCGGGTTAAAACCCGGGGCAATTCATTAAAACCCGAGGCAAGACTTTAAAACCCCGGGCAATTCATTAAAACCCGGGGCAGATTATTAACCCGGAAAAATCTATAAAGATCTATAACATTACAAAAGCATTCGAAAGCGTGGAATTTTAATCTGTGCAATCTGTGCCCATCTGTGGTGGTAGATTAAAACAATGCTGCGGTAAGTTACTGGCCTACAATCGGCCTTCGAGAATTTCGCGCACTTTTTCGGGACTTACTTTTTTGTTTTCACCCAAGGCCACAAAGCCATTATCTTTCAGATTTTGCACTACCTGGTCGATGGTTTTTTTATCTGCATCATAATCGATGAGTCGCGTGGGTACGCCAAGACTGATGAAGAAGGCTTCCGTTTTTGCAATAGCTTTTTCGATGCGCTCCTCATCATCGCCCGAGGATATTGCCCACACCCTTTCGGCAAATTGCAGCAGCTTTTGTTTTTTCGCTTCCTTCATTGTCCGCATCATGCCCGGCCAAACAATGGCCAGCGTGCGCGCATGGTCGATTCCCTTGAGTACGGTAAGCTCGTGGCCTATGCTGTGGGTAGCCCAATCGGTTGCAACACCTGCGGCAAGCAAACCGTTGAGAGCCATCGTTGCAGCCCACACCACATTTTTGGCGGCATCATGGTCATCCGTATTTTCGAGATATTTCGGCCCTTCTTCAATCAAGGTTTTTAAAACAGACTCAGCGTAGCGATCCTGTATTTGCGCATTTTGTGGAAAAGTTAGATATTGCTCCGTTACATGTACAAAAGCATCCACCACACCGTTGCCACGCTGGCGTTTGGACAGCGAACGGGTAACCTGCGGGTCGAGCACCGAGAAGCGTGGGAAGGTAAGCGGCGGTGCGCCGAAGGCAAGTTTTTTACCTACTTCTTTGCGCGAAATCACGGCAAAGGCATTCATCTCACTTCCGGTTGCTGGCAGGGTAAGCACCGCGCCGAGCGGAAGTGCAGTTTTAACTTGTGCCTGTTTGGCAAGAATATCCCAGGCATCGCCATCGAAGGGGGCGGCGGCGGCAATAAACTTGGTACCGTCCAGCACCGAACCACCACCCACGGCAAGCAAGAAGTCGATTTTTTGGCTTCGGCATATCTCTACCGCTTTCATCAGGGTGCTGTATTGTGGATTGGCTTCTATGCCTCCAAATTCTGTAACCGAGTGTTTACTCAGGGCTTTCATCACCTGGTCGTAAACGCCGTTTTGCTTTATCGAGCCACCGCCATACGTTATTAAAACTTTGGCGTTAAGCGGAATTTCGTTAGCAATTTGTGCGATCGTGTTTTCGCCAAAAATAATTTTTGTGGGATTGAAATAAGTGAAGTTATTCATGATTTAAAATGTTTATTTGTTTCAAGACAAGGAACAATGCCTGCTCGTAATTGTTTTTTAAGAAATGTTACCTTTGTTTTTATTAATATCAAAAACTATCTTATGTCAACCTTTGAGTTGCAAAATATTCTAATAAGAAGAATTCTGAGTATTGATAAACTCGAAACGCTTGAGATGATCGATACGATGATTCATAGTTTAAAACCTGAAGGCATTGATCATTTGTCCGATCTCGAAGAAAGTCTTATTAACAAAAGCCTCGTTCAAATAGGTGAAGGGAATTATTTAAGCAATGCGGAAGTATTTGAAAAAACAAAGAAATGGTTAGGCGAATAATTTGGTCAGCACTTGCCTGGGAGTCATTTCAATGCTCATTGGTTTATTTCTATCAAAAAACCGAAACAAAAAAATACAGTGCTAAGTGTCTGTTCAATAATTAACGATACATTTATGGTTGGATGCTATAGTTC
>CAZGAO010000055.1:0-35758 GCA_964523795.1 uncultured Lentimicrobiaceae bacterium | reverse complement strand
CCCTATACCGAATCGCTAAATACTTTTCATAGCACTCCAAAAAAAGAATTAGCCGACAAAAACTTTGTCGGCAAAAGTATGATTATTCGTTCTAATTTCCAAGATATAAATTCCCGTTTGTAACGATAATGGCATCGAAACTGCTGAATTGTTGTTAAAAGTACTAAAATCGATTACCCTGCCCATGATGTCCATCACCTTCACTTGTGTTTTTCCTTCTTCAAGATTAGTGATAGTGAGCTGATTATTTTGGATGGAGATGAGGGGCTTGTTGGTGGTGACGGGATCGGTGATGCCGACGGATGATTTGAAATACAGCACAAATCGGTCATCACATGATCCGGGTTCACTGACCGAGAAAGTATATTCAGGATTTATTGATAGATCAACCTGCTCGCCTATCAGGCGGTCTTCGAGGATGACAGGGGTTCCGGGTTCAAAGTTTTCAAGTTTACTCAATTCAAAGGTAAACACACCAGTTGTATTGGTTTTAAAGCCAAGCAATACCGAAGAAGGCTCGGTTAGTGTTGGCATTGCCTGAATAACAAATTTTTGATTTCCAATTAAACTGTATAAATTTAAATTACTATTGGTCGAAAGTTTGAATGCGTCAAAAAGTCTGTCATATCCTTTGCTTGCCCTATCATGAAAAGAGAAAGCTATTTGATTAAAATCATTGTTATCGTTACTAATATTTAACCAAACTCTTTGGATATCCTCATCCTTCGATTTGAAGAACTGGTTATTCGTTGTTGCACGCATGGAATTTTTAAATGATATGCTTCCGGTAGAATTGGCCAGCACGAAAAATCCCTGACCCGTTCCGATAAACTCAGAAGTAGGTGCCACACCACTTCCTCCTGCTGTTGCTGTGCCATCCGAGGTAATTACAGCATAATCAGTTTTATCGTAGTTTGTACCTTCATCCCAAAGGTAGACTGCCCCATTTAATTCAGTATTGTCGCCATCGGTGAGGAACGATTTGGCATCCAAAGCAGATGGATATGGGTTTCCTATTAGATTTGTACCTGCGTTAAGACCAACACCCTCGGATGTAACTGAATAAGTAACTGTTCCCTCGTTTACCGTTCCCGTAAAGCTTTTTGTTACGCTACCTGCTCCTGCATATTGCACGGCATATCCTTTACCAACTACTAATTCGGTAGTGCCAACATCACCATCATTCAGATCTTCCCAAATATTTGTTGCGGTATTATATTGAAAAAAATCATTTTCATTATTGGGGCCTTGTTGTAAAATCGAATAAGTCCCGTTACTGATCGGAGAAGAAACATAGTGATATTTCCCATGGGAAAGATAGCGCTCCACGGTAACATTGACGGAAACAGTGCCATTGGTGATTAGGGATGCTGTACCGGAGGCGGTGGATTTGAGGGTGAGTGTGCCACTATTGGCAAGAGCACCTGTAATGGTTAATGATTTCCCGGCTTCAACATTTACAATACCACCGGCTTCAACAGTTAAAGAAGCGATTGTAACATTATCACCATTGATTTTTAGAGTTGCTCCTGATTGGACAGTAACTGCGCTGTTAGCAAGGCTACCTTGGAGTTCAAGTGTACCAGCTTCTAATGTTGTATTTCCACTGTATGTTTTATTTGTGGTTGTAAATTGAACAGTGCTATTTTGCTTAATTGCTATTCCTCCAGTACCACTTATATCTGAAGTAATTGTAAGTGTTTTACCATTATCGCCAAATACATCAATGTAATTTCCATTCGTAAAAATTGTCCCAGTAAAAGTTAAATCCCCATTAACTGGATTTATCTCTGTTGGGTTATTGTGAATTGCAAATTGATTATTAAACGTATGATGTGCCTCACTAAGATTTCTAATTATTATTTGGTTAGTTGAAACTACTCTTAAATCAATACCCTCACCATTTAATGTCCTGGAACTCGTTGCACCTGAGTTGAAGGTTATTCTATTTACATCAAAAAAGGCCTCACTATTATTCATCGATAATTCTTGATTATTTTCAAAAACTAAATCATAAACCCCATAACAGTTTGGTGCATTTCGTGAATTATTAGGTGTAAAATGAGGATACCACCATTGCGAATTTCCAGTACCAATTTCATTGCATTGATTATCCCCCTCGAACCAATTTCCATTTGCAGCTTGGCTTCTCCAAAAAATCTGCTGTGTTTGACCAACTAAGCCTCCAATGAAAAATAGATTAAAAAGTAATAATTTAACTATGAGTAAACCCCTTTTCATATCCAAAAAATTTAATTATTAATAATTGTTTTAGTTATTTGCGTTTTTGATATTTATCATTGTTTTGTGAAATTATTTGGCAAAGATACTCCGGTGCAAAATCAGCCCCGTTTTCCCATTCGATAGTCCAGCTATTGGTAGAAAAATTTTTAAAATACTCCGAATTTTTCAGCGGTTCAAAAATTTCCCCTTCAAGCTGGTTTTGTAAATCAACAATCCCGGATATTCCATTATTAAAAACAAGTTTAATTTTAAACCCGCCTTCATATTTTGCTTTTGTTATCCAAATTAAATTCATTCTGATTTTGTTTTTTGGGCTAAAGCCCGGGAGACATCTTCTGTCCAATTTTCCACAGGCTAAAGCCTGCGGCAATTCATCCCGGAGCTAAAGCACCCGGCAAGCCAACATTGAACTATTGTCTATTTTTCGGGACGATTAACGGATAACGGATACACCATTAACTTTTCCCCTTTACCGGATCACCAGCTTCTGGCTAAGATTGGTTTCAGTATTAAATACCTGCACAACATAAGCCCCCGGCCTAATGCCGTTCGACACACGCACAGTATTTTCTACTGACATTGTTCCTTCCATCACTACTCTTCCCATGATATCCAAAATCCTCGCCTGGTACTCGCCGGGTTTTAGATTATAAACTTTCAATTCGTTATTCACTATCGAAACTGCAATTTCTGAATCTGAATTCAAATCATTTATGCCCACAGTATTTTTCAGGTGCAGCACAAAACGGCTGTTGTTGATGCCAGGCTCGTTAACATCAAAGGTGTAACTACCCGCAGCGCGTAAGTCGATTTGAGCACCGGTTTGGTTATCTTCGAGAATTGGGGAGATGTTGGTGTTGAAGGTATTTACATCTTCGGCAGTAATGGTGTAGCTTCCTGCCTGGCCGGTTTTTAGACCCATTGGAATCGTCTGATCCATATCCGAAAAAGGCACAGCATTCATTACCATTTTATTGCTGCCATCCACACTGTAAATATGGGGTACTTGAGCATTCATACTAAAAAGCATCGAAGCATCGTCTTTGTCCAGACCAGGACTTGTACCTTCCTTCAAAAACACTTGTGCTTCGCTGTAAAAAGTGTCGCCCAGGATTTTCAAGTTAAGCAAATTTTCAGATACAAACTTATTTTTGAAATAGGGCTGATTATCATGTTCCAAGGCATTCGGTGAAAATTGCACCATTTTTACAGGAGCATCGGGATCAACCTTTACATAAAACCCTTGCATAGCAGGAATTTTGCCGTTGGTTCCGGAGGACATTGGTGAAATCCAATCTTTGAAATATTCAAATCCCCCAACACCCCCATTTGCATGTGGATTATAAATTTGATAATATGCCTGATCCAGCCCATAGACATCAATACCTCCTGCAGCCCAATTAATAGCACTCGGGTAGGGATTTCCCAATAAGTTCCATACCTGATTTGTATCAGAGCCATTTTCCAGAATTGCCGAAAAAGCACCAACTTGTGGAATGCCGGTAAATTTTTTTGTTAAGCTCGCTCCTTTGTAGGCCACCAAATAACCTTTGGTCTCCTGAAACGTTGCATCAAAACTCGTATTCAAAGTGCTATCTTCATTCTTAATATTAATCCAGGGATTATCTGCTACCGTGGGATCGTGCATGTAAAAATCTACGTTCGGATCGCCTGCAATACCACCTGTGCCAAAAGTGAATCCAATAAAATTTTCGACTCCTACAATGTGTTGACCTACCACTGGTGATGAAAGGAAATGCCAGTCCCAGCCTCCGCTTAAAAAGCGTTCCACATTGATATCGCCCGATGCCGTACCATTTAGTTTGATAATTAATGAGGCGGTATTATTCTCATCTGATTTTAGGGTAAGTTGACCAGCAGCTTTTCCATCTTTGGCTGATACAACAGTAAGGTTTTTAACTACGGTAACCCTTTTAGTTGGCAAAGCCTCCAATTGTGCATTAGGATTTACAGTAAAATATCCAAAAGTTGTCTCGCTGCTTCCGCCTAAAGTTTGAACAGTGCTACCATTAATAAGCACTCGACGGTCATTATTGGTAAATGTTCCGTTGTCGGTAAAATCTCCGGCTACTTCCAGGTCGCCTCCAATTTTTGTGGAAAGCGTGAGAGCAGCATCTGTTGAGATTATCACATCACCACCTACCACAGCTTTATCTGTTGAGCTGCCAAAATTGATGGTTCCACTGCCAAGCACCAAATCATTATCAATATTCCATTGGCCTCCGGCATCTGCGGCTCGTGTAATTGTTTTATCACTGGTGTTCATGGTAAAATCAAAAATATTGATAGCCCCAAAGCCTGAATAATCATCACCAATATGCGTATAGCTATTTTGGCTAAATGGTTTTGTGGCACTGCCATCGGCGGTTGATGAAATCGTATAATATCTCAGCATAGTAGGTGTAGTTCCCACAGGATTTTCGGTGGGAACCCTGGCAAAGGTGCCGCCACCACCATCGCTGTAAGAAAGAAAGCCTAACCAATTAAATGCTGCCGGCCGTCCGCTTGCCTTAATAATGCTCCAGGGAATCGAAAATTCGATCACATCATTGCCATCGCTATAAAACTTGCTTATTGAATTTGATACCTGCGAACCCCAGCTTCCACTGCCATTGGCAAATTCGTAAGCATCGTAACCGGCTTTTACATAAGCAAAGAAATCAGCACGAACCGGCAAAGCGGGGCTAACGCCATCATAGCCAGTGCCACTCGGGTTTCCATTGGTGGCATCACCACCATTAACCGGCTGTATGGGTTCCGTGTCGAGGTAAAGAACTATAGCATCATTTCCACTGGTGTATCCGCTAATTCCAATAAATAAATCTGAATTATCCCATGTCATATACCATGTTTGATCTTCGCTACCTTGCTGGTTATGACCATCCGTATGATTCCCATATTCGTTGGCCGAAATAGTTCCATCCAGGTTTGGTGTGTTGAATTGCGCGAATCCGCAAATATTAAAAACAAAAAAGGCGATTACTGCCATCGTAAATTTCTTCATAATCATCGTTCGTTTAGTTTGCCCAAGTAATAATTTTTGAAGCAACTAAAGTACTACGATTTTTGTTATTACAAAGTCAAATACAACTATATTTTAAAATATTTTAGGCTTGATAATCAATAGATTTTAAGAATTTTATTCATATTGTTTTGCTCTTAAATTTTTTTTATGTTTTTTTATAATGCTATTTGATGCAAAATCCGGCTTTTTGTAAAAATTTTATAACACCAACGAATATGAAAACACGCTACCTCTTCAAGGTAAGTTTTTTGCTCGCCGTTTTCCTTAGCGGCATCGCCATCCAGGCACAGCAAATGAGTGGTAATCAGCGTTTTTGGGAAAAGTCCGACTTCCTGGGTTTTGACGAAGTGGGCGATTGTACCGCCGAAACCGGCGACATCAGTTCGGTATTCGCACGCAGCCAGGGCAAAACGCTCTTGCTGCGCATTACCTTCGATGATATGGTTACGCGCAAGGACAACGCGGTAGTCAGCGATAATTTTGCCGATCGTAAAATCAGCCTCCACCTAAAATTGACCAATCAGGAGACCCGGAATTTGATTATAGATGAATTGGTGGATCTGGCAAAATTATCCCAACAAAACAGAAACTTTACCAGCCTGCGTACCCTGGATGCCAATCTGTGGGAAGCCGAAATAAATTTGGATAGAGTCATCGAGCGTGGTAAAATAGAATTTAGCCTGGCAATAGCGGTGGACGGAAAAATAGCAGATTATTTCCTGTCGGATGGCGGCTCCGTGGATGCCGAAGGCAACTGCGCCTTTGTACACCACGGCAACCAGGGCATCACTTACACCGAAGTTTTTTACGGCAGCCCGGGCGGACAAAGTGGCCTCGATGGCAGTGGTTTCGACGAAGTGCTACAAGTACACGAAGCTACGGACGTGCCCGGCAACTTCCATATGTCGGGCACGCTGATGCCCGCCGCAGCCTGGCATAATCCCGAATTTAATACCTGGTTGCAAAGCCTTGCCGCAGAAGGTACAATCGAAATGATGACCTCGGCACTCGGCCAACACATTATGCCCTTTGTGCAAAACAATATGAACGACTGGTCGGTGGACATCGAATGCGACATGGTGAACTTCCACTACAATTACCAGCCCCGCACGGCCTGGGTTCCCGAGCGCGTGTGGCTATCGCCGGGCGCGTATCCCGATGCCGCCGTTATCGACTGGCTTGGTGATAACTGGGCGCAGCATGGCGTGTGGGGTGTGGTACTCGACGACAGCCCCCACCTGAATGGCTACGACAACCGCAAAATACACTGGATGAATAACGGCTCGGGGATCGAGCTTAGAGTTATTCCCATCAACAACTCCTTTGTGGGTAATATGCACTACAATGCCAACGGAGCCAAAAATCAGATTGCCGGCATGGGCAGCAATAATATATGTGTTTACGGCACCGATTGGGAGGTGGCCGCCGAAATGAACGAACACGATGGCACCTTCTTCCTCGACAACTACGAAAGCGTGCTGTGGTGGTGCCACGACAACTATCCGGGTGTTAATGTTTGGAAAACGGTGGATGCCATGCAAAACCCCAACTTTAATGGCACAGGAGCCGAAATAACCCCGGGAACTTATGGCCTTTTGGGTGGCCCCGATGGCTACGGCGGCAGCAACAATAGCTGGTACACCCAATGGGCAGGCACCCCTTCGCATTCCGATTTTCACGAGCCAAAGTGGACTTATGGCTATATCTGGGACGATGTGCGCAACAATTTGATGACAGCCCCCGACAACAACCTGGCGCAACTGGGCTGGTACATCCTGATGGTCAACCTGCACGAAACCGGCTGGTTTGATGGCGGTAGTATCGCCGGATGGGAGCACCGCTATTCAGCACACATCAAAAACGCCAACGTTTACGCCGAGGCAGCCCGCTGGGCCGATGGGCAGTTTGCCGATTCCCTGGCTTGCTATTATTCGGATATCGACCACGATGGTGTGGATGAAGTGGTGATTCATAACCAAAAAATATTTGCCGTTTTCGAAAGCATCGGCGGTAAGGTTAACTGGCTTTTTTATAAAGATAATCTGGGATCGGCCTATTCGGTGGTAGGTTCGGATATGGCCTATTGGGCCGAAACCGATGGCGACAACAACGATGGCTCCAACAACCACGTGGCCGCACTTTCGGATGTGTATCCCTACCAGCAGGATGCTATTTACGATATCAATCTTATCCAAAGTTTTGGTGATACGGTGGTGGTTGAGTTTTCGCAGTGGGGCGTTAAAAAGCGCATCGAGCTTGTGGAGGATGTGAATTACTTAGATGTACAATACGATTTTTTTGGTGGCGATGGGTTTGTGAAATCCGGTTTTACGCCCGGCTTGATGGATATTCTGTGGTCGGGCAAGGACCACCTGCAACGGATGTGGGGCGATTACGGCTCCTACTGCGGCCATCGCAACTCGGCCAGCGGTGCTACCGTGGCTTTGGTGATGGGCAATGGCGGTGCCAGCCACAACACTCAGTTTGAAGGAACCCTGGTTTTGGGTGATGAGATTAAGGGCAACAATCGGTTCTTTACCCGCCTCTTTGCCGGTTATACCTCCGAACCTGTCGGCACAAAAGTAACCGAGCTTAACACGCTCGCCGCGCAAAACCTCGACATTTTTCCACCCACACTCAATGCCACAGCTTATCAGGTGGACAATAATACCATCGAACTCACCTTTAGCGAGGCGGTGGATTTTGCGACCGCACAAACCAAGACAAACTATTCGCTGCAAGGATTTTCGGGATCTTGTACCGTAAGCCACGTCAACCGCCAGACCGATTGGCGCAAGGTACAACTTACCATTATGGAATACTGGCAAGCCGGAGATGAAGGTCAGGTTGTGGTGGCTAACGTTGAAGACCTAAACGGCAACGCCATTAGTGGCAACAACAACGCAGGCCTTGTGATACCTTCGGGCACTACGCCGCATACCATCGCCATCGATGGGACCAACGATTTTGATCCCGAAACGGAGTTGATGTTTCAGGATGACTATATCTTATATATTACCTGGGATAATAACAAATTGTATCTCGGTTTTGAAAACCTGGATTTAAACGGTGGTGGCGACTTGTTTGTAAATATTGATACCGACCAGGCCAACGGCAGCGGCGCATCGGGTGGCTCGTGGGGCAGGGTTTCGTATGCGTCGCAATTTGAAGCCGATTACCAGGTAGCCATCGAAGGCGGCGGCGGAAGCATCCAACTCAACCATTTTGCCAACGGCTTGTGGCATTATCCCGCCAACAACAACTGCGAATCGTTTGAAGGCTGGTCGGGAAACGGCTTAACAGAAATTGCCATCCCCTGGGCTTCGATGGGCAATCCTGATGGAGTGGCACTTTCGTTGCATGTTTCGGAGGAAGACAATCAGAACATCATCGCAGCTTATCCACCGCAAAATCCCATTGGCAACCATCCAACGCTCAGCCACGTCTATGCGCTGTATGCGCCCTTTGTGGCTTCCCAAATGCCCGTAACAGGAATGGTGCCCGCCGCAGCCTTTGTTATGCCTAACCAAAACCCTGAAATTATTTCCTATCTGCCATCGGCTCCTAGCCAACAAATAATGATCGGGGAATCGCTCAACTTTTCACTCACGGTATCCGATAATGAAAACGACCTACTTTCTTACTCCTGGCTTTGGGATGATGCCAATGTTGGCGACAGCGATATTTATACCCTTAACGCCGTGCCTGGCATGGAAGGCATCCACGTTATGAAAGCGCGGGTGAACGATGGCGTGCCTGGACATATTGGTGATTCGGTGATATGGCAAGTCGAAATTACGGAGAGCGACATTTTATTGGCTGCCTTTAGTGTAGATGCCACGCACCTGTGCATCGGCGGCACAGCAAATTTTAATGACCTTTCCAATGGAGATGTTAGCGCATGGACATGGACTTTTGAAGGCGGGACACCGACAAGTTCGAGCGAGCAAAATCCGTTAGTAAGTTTTGCCACCGCCGGCAGCTTCAATATTTCGCTTACGGTGTCGGATGGCAGTGGCAGCAATACCCTGACGATTGAAGATTATATTATTGTAAACGATAATCCCACCGCCGATGCTGGTGAAGATGTCGAAAGCTGCGATGATAGGGTCGTGCCAATTTCAGCCTCAGCCACCAACTATTCTAATCTTTTGTGGATCAGCAATGGCGATGGGGTATTTTCGAATGCGGCCAGCCTAAGCTCCACCTACACGCCCGGAAGCCAGGATCAGATAAACGGATCTGCCGAAATCACCCTGAGCGCATTTCCCTTGTCACCATGCCCGGCTGCGGCCAGCGACATGCTTACGATTACTTTTTTGAAGAGTCCGCAAATTACCAGCCAGCCCCTTAGCCAAAGTGTGGTGGAAGGCAGCGAGGTAATTTTCGAGCTTGAAGCCGAAGGCTCATCACCCCTTAGCTACACCTGGTTTGGATCGGAAGGAGAAATAACCGGAGCAAACACTTATCAGTTAATTATCGAAAATGTGAGCAGCAGCGATGCCGGAAACTATTATGCCACCGTAACTAACGATTGTGGTTTAGCTACAAGCCAGGAAGCCACCCTGAGTATCCAGACTTTGCAAAGCCAAAGCCTGCTTATCCCCGATGGCTGGAGCGGTATCTCATCCTGGCTTATCCCGCAAACAACGGCGGTTGCTGACCTCTTTGATGAATTGGTTCAGAATGAAAACCTGATTGTAATGCAGAATTACCAGTACTTGTTTTGGCCCGGGCAAAACATCAACAGCATCGACCTGAACGGTGGCTGGAATTATCAAAGCGGCTATCAGATAAAAGTGGATGGAGATCAGCAAATCACAATCTCCGGCACAGCACCGGCCGACAAAAGTCTGAGCTATCCCGGCGCGGGCTGGTATCTTATCCCGGTATTAAGCGAGTGCAATGTTGCGCTCGCGGATGTGTTTTCGGAAATACCTGACGATTTGCTTATTGTGAAAGAAGTGGCCGGTACACGGCTTTTCTGGCCGGGTGTTTTCCAGAACCTTTACTACCTTGAGCCAGGCAAATCATACATCGCCGGCTTTAACTCGGGCGTTTCGTTTACCTATCCCGATTGCGAAAAAAACAGTTCTGTAAGCGGTGAAGATCCCAACAAAAACAGCTTTTTCCTTAATTATGCGGATATGAAGGCAAGTCCGGCATCGCACATTTTTGTTATTAATGCGAAGGCCACTTCACAACTTGAAACCAACGACCGGATTTCGATTCGCTCGGCCGTGGACGGATTTCAGTTTGCAAGTTTAAAAATTGTGGTTCCTGGAAAGCAGATCGGTTTCCCGCTTTTCGCGGATGATGAAAGTACAAGCATCAAGGATGGCTTTGTGGATGGAGACGTATTAAAAATTGAGATTATCAGAGCCGGTGAAACCATCGAAACCCAGATTGCGTTTAATCCAAATTATAATAATGGAATTATTGTTAAAAATGGATTAAGCGAGATTGAGTCGTTGGAATTCAAAACCGGGATCAATAATTGTCCCAACGAATCAGGGTTTGATTTTTATCCCAACCCATCCAAAAACATCCTATTTTTTAAAAACCTGGAAACAGGCACGCCCATTCGCATTTATTCGCATCAGGGCAAAATAGTTTATGATAGTCAACAAATTGAAACCAGTATTGATGTATCATCTTTGGAATCGGGGCTTTACTTTGTTTATATTTATCAGGATGGGCATCCGATTATCAAAAAATTTGTAAAACAATAAGTATTTTTGGATTACTTTTTTTATTAAACATTAAATCACAGAAAAGAAAAATACGATGTACAAACACAGATTATTCAGCATCCTAACAGCATTTCTTCTGATCCTGGTAAGTATCGAAGCCAGGGCAGTAGAAGTAACTTTTAGGGTTGACATGAGCGAACAAACAGTAGCAACCGAAGGCGTTCATATTGCCGGGAATTTCCAGGGCTGGAATCCGGCCGGAACCCCCATGACCCTTTCGACAAACAATGTTTACACCTATACCGCCGACTTTACCGAGGGCGAAGCACTGGAGTACAAATTTGTAAACGGCAATGCGTGGGGTATGGACGAACAGGTGCCTGCCGGCTGCGCCTTGAATGGCAATAGGTTTTTAGCGGTTCCTGCAAGCAATGTAACGCTGGATGCTTTTTGTTATGGCAGTTGCAATATTTGCAATCCGCCCGAAGTGGATATTACTTTCCAGGTGGATATGTCAAACGAAACCGTTTCGGCAAACGGAGTTCATATTGCCGGCAGTTTTCAGGATCCGCCATGGCAGCCGGGCGACACCCAAATGACGCTTGTTGGAGATGGGGTATATGCAGTTACCCTGTCTCTTGGTTCGGGCGACTATAATGAATACAAATTCGTAAATGGCGATGTCTGGGACGATGATGAAACCGTGCCTCCCGATTGTGCCAACACAGGAAATCGTTTTTTCACCGTTCCCGATGTACCTGTTACCCTCGAAGCTGTTTGCTTTGGCAGTTGCTACCCCTGCGGCCCGCCACCCATCGACATCAATGTTACTTTTCAGGTGGACATGTCGGAGCAAGTAATTTCACCTGAGGGCGTGCATATCGGCGGTGGTTTCCAGGGCTGGGATCCGGGAGCAACGCTGATGAACGATGCCGGTAACAATATTTACACCTACACTACCGTGATGTCGTCGGGGACTTATCAGGAATACAAGTTTGTGAACGGCACCACCTGGGAGGATTCTGAAAACGTGCCACCGGAATGTGGAGTTAACAACAACCGCTACCTCACTTTGCCATGGAACGACACGGTAATAGATGTGGTATGTTTTGGTAAATGCGGCCCCTGTGGCCCGCCGCCGGTGGATGTTAACGTAACTTTTAGGGTGGATATGAGCAACGAAGATATTTCGCCCAATGGCATTCACGTGGCCGGAACCTTCCAGGGATGGGTTTCGGATGCTACGCCAATGACACTTACGGCTGATAATATTTATGAGATTAATCTAATCCTCCAATCCGGCATTGAGCATGAGTATAAATTTATCAACGGCAATGTGTTCGATTTTTCGGAAATTGTACCTGAGGAATGTGGTACCCCGGATGGCGTAAGCGGTTTCAACCGATACTTTACCGTGCCTGTCAGCGACACGGCCATGCCGGCACTTTGCTTTGGCTCGTGCGAAGCCTGCGTGCCGCCACTACCCGATCGTGCCTTTACCTTTAGGGTGGATATGAGCAACGAAACCGTTTCGGGCGATGGGGTTCATCTGGCTGGATCCTTTCAGGGCTGGAATGCCATATCAACGCCCATGATCCTGAGCACTGATAATATTTATGAAGTAACTTTGATGATAGAAGAGGGCACTGATCAGGAGTATAAATTTATCAATGGGATTAGTTTTGATTTGGCCGAAGATGTGCCTGAGGCCTGCGGTGCGGATGATGGCCAGGGCGGCTACAACCGGTTTTTTACCGTTCCCGCCGCCGACACTGCAATGCCTGCCCTGTGTTTTGGCACTTGCGAACCTTGCCTGCCGCCGCTGCCCCACCGTTCGGTAACTTTCAGGGTTGACATGACGTATGAGAACGTATCACCCGAGGGTGTACATCTGGTTGGTACTTTCCAGAGTTGGAATCCCACCACAACGGAAATGACCCTAAGCAGCGATAATATTTATGAAGTTACTTTGATGATCGAGGAAGCATCAAGCCACGAATTTAAATACATTAATGGCAATACTTTGGCTAATGCCGAACTGGTGCCGCCCGATTGTGCGCAAAACGGAAACCGATATTTTACCGTTCCTGCCAGCGACACTACCATGACGGCGGTATGTTTTAGCAGTTGCGATCCCTGCGGCCCTCCGCCCACCGATGTGGATATAACTTTCGTGGTGGATATGGAATTTGAGATTCCTTCGCCCGACGGCGTGCATATTGCCGGAACTTTTCAGGGCTGGCTGCCGGATATTACCGAAATGACCTTTATCGGTGATAATAAATACGCATTTACCGCAAGCTTCTCCTCAGGAAATTACCACGAATACAAATTCATAAACGGGCTTAGTTGGGATGAGGCCGAAACAGTACCTGCTGCCTGCGCCAACAACGGGAACCGCTATTTTACCGTCCCCGACCAAAATGACACGCTTACTGCTTTTTGTTTTAATCACTGTGTGATTTGCGATTTGGTAGGTATTGATGATGAATTACAAAACGCAAAGGATAAATTTAATTTTTATCCCAATCCCGCCGATCATACGCTTATCTTTACACAGGCGCAAAGGGTTGTCCTGTTTTCGGTGGATGGCAAAATGATGAAAGACGAAAATATCCACAACAACATGCTGGATATTTCATCGATGCCACGCGGCTTCTATTATATCCTGATACAAAATGAAAGCGGATCGCGGTATCGCAAATTAATCATCGAATAAGTATTTTTTAATTATTATTAATCAATAAAACTAACGTCGTATGAAAACATTTTTATCAAAAACCAAGGCTTATGCTATGGCAATCATAGTCATATTGCTAATGAGTATTAGCAGCCAGGCAGTAGAAGTAACCTTTAGGGTGGATATGAGCGAAGAGGTAGTATCGCCCGCCGGAGTGCATATCGCAGGCAGTTTTCAGGGCTGGGCTCCGGGAACCACCTTGATGACAAAATCGCCCTTTGGGCAGGTTTATTTTTATACCCATGATTTTGCCGTAGGCGATACGATCGAGTTTAAGTACGTGAACGGAGATAGCTGGGGGCAGGATGAAACGGTACCTGCGCATTGTGCCCAAAATGGCAATCGCTATTTAACCATCCCCGCCGAAGATATTATCTTGAATGTAGTATGCTATGAGCGCTGTATCGTTTGCAATCCGCCGCTAGTGGAAATTACTTTTCAGGTGGACATGAGCAATCAACAGGTTTCGCCCAATGGCGTGCATGTTACCGGTACGTTTCAGGGATGGGATCCGGCAGCAAACGAAATGTTACCCATCGGCGATAATATTTACGCATTAACTTTACCTCTGGGTGCAGGCGAATACATCGAATACAAATTTGTGAATGGTAATAGCTGGGGTAGCGATGAAACCGTTCCCGGCACCTGCGCCATAGGCAACAATCGTTTTTTAGTCCTTCCTACTTTTGCCACAACGCTTCCAGCAGTTTGCTTTGGCAGTTGCGACCCTTGTAGCGGGCCTACGGTAGATGTTGAAGTTACTTTTTTGGTGGATATGTCGCAGCAAATAATCTCGCCGGACGGTGTGCATATTGGCGGTGGTTTTCAGGGCTGGAATCCGGCAACTACTTTAATGTCGGATGCCGGAAATGGCATTTATACCTACACCGCTATCCTCCAATCCAGTTCTTATCAGGAATATAAATTTGTAAATGGTGATGAATGGGCTGAAGCAGAAATTGTTCCGGCTGAATGTAGCTTCGTTAACAATCGTTTTTTTACCACCCCCGAAGCAGATACTGTTTTGGATATGGTATGCTTCGGTATGTGCATAGCCTGTCCCGAGCCTGCCGAAGTTGAGATTACTTTTCAGGTAGATATGAGCCTTGAAGAAGTTTCGCCCGATGGCGTACACCTGGCCGGAACCTTTAATGGCTTCAACACCTCGGCCACGACAATGGAGCCACAAGGCGAAGGAATTTATGCCGCCACCCTCACGCTTACCGAGGGCGATTACGAAATGTACAAATTTGTTAACGGGAATACCTTCGCTGGCTTTGAGTTAGTTCCAGCCGAATGCTCGCAGGAAGATGGCAATCGCGAATTGATTGTGCCCGGCGATACCACCAGCCTGGCGGTGGTGTGCTTTGGCTCCTGCACCTCCTGCATTCCTCCTCCAACGGCGGACGTGGAGTTTTTGGTGGATATGAGCAACGAGGAAGTCTCGCCCGACAGCGTTCATTTGGCCGGTTCTTTCAACGGATTCAGCACCGATGCCACGCCCATGACCGATATTGGCGACAACGTTTATTCAGCCACAGTTAACCTCCTGGTTGGCGAGCATATCACCTACAAATTTATTAATGGAAATACCTTTGACGGCGTAGAAAGTGTACCAGCCGAATGTGGCGAAGACGATACCTTTGGCGGATACAATCGCTTTTTTGATGTGCAGGAAGAAGGAAATATTCTGCCGCTGGTCTGCTTTAGCTCTTGTGAGGAGTGTACCACTCCGGTTTATGTGGAGGTGAGCTTTTTGGTAGATATGCAAAATGAGATGGTTTCGCCGGAGGGTGTCTTTATTGCCGGTTCTTTCCAGGGATGGAATACCACCACCGACCCAATGACCCTGGTCGAAGATCAGATTTATACCTTTACCGCAACTTTGGAAGTTGGGGAGTATTACGAGTACAAATTTTTGAACGGCGACAGCACCCTCAACTACGAAACTATTCCAGCCGCTTGTGCAACGATGGGTGGCAATCGCTACCTCACCGCTCCTGAAACAAACAGCACACTGTCTTTGGTTTGCTTTGGATCATGCACCGCGTGCGTGCCTCCGGTGGATGTTGAAGTAAGCTTTCAGGTGGACATGAGTAATGAAATAATTTCGGGGGAAGGCGTTTATATCGCAGGAACTTTCAACGGTTTTTCCGCTGATGCAACGCCGATGCTTGCCATGGGCGATGATATGTATGCGGTAACACTCACATTGACAGCTGGCGAAAGCTATCTTTATAAATACCTGAACGGCCCCAACTTCGACAATCCAGAGACGGTGCCCGGGCAATGCGGTATCCCCGATGGCTTTGGCGGATTCAACCGTTCGCTGCTGGTGGTGGCACCTCAAATGACCCTCGAGCCGGTTTGCTTTGGCTCATGCACGGCTTGCCAAAACCAGAGTCATCAAATCATGCTTTTGGAAGGCTGGAACAGCCTTTCGAGTTATCTTTTGCCTTTGGATACCAACATCGTTACGCTGATGAGTCAAATTGATGAGGATCTGATACTGATGCAAACCATGACGGATGTTTATTATCCCGCCGGTGGCATCAACACAATCCTTCACTGGGCTAGCCCATCGGCCTACAAAATTAAGGTGAGTGCTGATGTTACCCTCAACATTGTCGGTACGCCCGAACCAAACAAAACCGTGGTATTGCAGGCAGGCTGGAATTTGATTCCGGTAATTAGCGAAAGCCCGATAAGTGTTCAGGATTTGTTTGCCCCGGTTATTGATAAATTAACTGTGGTAAAAGACGTTGCCGAAACCGGCGTATTTTGGCCCGCCTTCAACATAAATACCCTGGGAACTTTGCAAGCAGGCAAGGCTTATTTTGTGCGGATGGAGCAAACCGGCGAAATTACCTTCCCGTAA
The DNA here is from genome assembly GCA_964523795.1 of uncultured Lentimicrobiaceae bacterium. GTDB lineage: Bacteria > Bacteroidota > Bacteroidia > Bacteroidales > 4484-276 > SABY01. Next base: position 19,157 of record CAZGAO010000055.1, on the reverse strand, counting down.
AAAGTATTGTCATTTGGTTGATACATGTTAAGAGGTGCAAAGGCCGTCCAAGTGGGCGGCCTTTTTTTTGCGGATTTCAATTAAAGCATTTTGTTTTCTATTTTATTTCTGATTTATTTTTTTTTTGGACAAATTATACCTTCTGTTATTTTTTTACTAATCGCTTATTACACAATTAACAACCGGAACATTTCCGGTAAATCCGAAAATAGTCCGGTTGATGAAGAATTACATTTGTGTTATTCGATTATGAGTTTCTCCGTATGCGATTTTCCTGCCCGGATGATTTTCAGAAAATATATGCCACGCGGTGCCTCCGAAATATTAAGTCTGAAGCTGTTGCCATGTGTTTGTAGATGTTTTGTTTCCCGTCCTTGCATATCGGCAAGTATAATTTCAAACGGCTCATCGTTGCCCGATTCAAATTGAATAGTTACAAAATCGCTGGCCGGGTTGGGGAAAATCTTGATTTTAATCTTATCCGGATTTTCAACCGAACTTGGAGCGGTTTTCAATTTTTGAATTACTGAAATTCCATTAGCAACAAATGCCCCTTCATATTGCGGTAGCGATTTATCAAAAACCACATCAATAATCATTGCTTCGCTGCCCTGCTCATCCCATATTTTAAAAGTTGGTTTTTCATTTTCTAAAAATCCGTCTTTTCCTATTGTGGTGGCATCATCCCCGAAAAGGGTAAGGGCATCATTTTTCCCGCTTAGCAGGGTGTATCCATAACAGATATTGTTTTCACCGAATGCTCCGAGGAATTTCCCTTTCAAGTTTTCATCTACCACTTTTGCAGGAATGGCGATGGTGTGGGAGATTGGGGTTGCAGCGCACAGGCCGACCCCAGTGCGTTGGCCGGTTCTCCCCCTCAAGGGGGAGTTAGAGGGGGTGCGGGCGCACTCCAAAAATTCTATACTCCCTTCCGTTTCCATCAGCACAAAATAAGCCTTGCCACTTTCGAGGCTTTGCAGGCTTTGAATTCCGAAATTCGGCCAGTAAACCTTACTGCCGGCAATTTCTTTTACCAAAATCAAATCCTGCCCTGCAAACAAATCTGCTATATCCACATCGCACGCACTTAAAACCGGGATTAGATTCCATCCTTCGAGTAGCGAAATGGTTTTGTTGGCAGGCGATGGACCACACAAGGTGAGGCTAATACTTTCGGATGTTTTGATTTTGTAAGCACAGTGCGCATCCCAGTTGAACAAAGTATTGATATTCTGGCCAGGCCAATACATGCCATTTTCGCTTTGCAGAATTATCAAATCGCCAACAAATGCCTGAAAAATATTTTCGATATCAGAATTTGTAGGTTCGATGCAGCCCGACAAACCCGACCAGCCCTGGGGAATATTGATAACTTGGCTAGGATAAATTGTTGCAATAACGGGATCAGTGGGCAGCGAAGCACAGCCCTCGTACAATGCCGTAACAGTATAGGAATATTCGCCGGATTCCAAATTTTCATCCAAAAAAGTTAACGATGAAGCACTTCCGATGGGTTCATCATCGCGGGTAATGATGTAGCCTATCATCCCTTCCATGGGCGCATCCCAGCTAAGCGTAACATTGTTCTGATTTACTTCGGCCATCAGATTTTCGGGAGGCAGAGGGTCGTCAATAATCCTTTGAAAGCTGATATTATCCACAAAAGATTTGGGTACACCCTCCCAAAGTGTGCCTGCATAAAAGTCGATGCCATCCAGTTTTTTAGGGCCAGGCTCACCACTTTCGCCAAGGCTCCACTGCGCCTGCGCAATCATTTGTCCGTTGATATACATTTTGGCCCAGTCGTTATCGAGGTCAATCGAGGCTACAATCGTATTCCAGGTATCGATTGGGTAGGTAAACCATTCCCAGTCTGAATTGGCTACTTTGGATGCGCCAGTTTCGTTGGCATCAAAGTAAACCTCCAAACCCCAGGAGTAGGATGAGAATTCGCGCCAGATTCCAAAAAATCCATCAAAGCCTGCCGGGATATATATATTAAAACCTACTTCCCACTTTCCTTCCGTTTTTCCGCCCAGCTCCAAAACCACATCATTCAGCTCCTGGATAACCATTGCGTTTTGACCCTCAAAAACTACCTCATCCGTAATGTAGGGATCTTCAACACTAGCGGCCTGCTGGCTCCAGCAATGCCAGTAGTCGAGGTCCATGTTTTCGGCCTGCACCACCAAATGCTGCCCGGCGGTAAAGGCTTCAAAACCTTCTTCAAAACAGGGCAGATTACAATTTTGGATGGTCAGATCTAAAGGCTCGCCGGGCAGCGATTCGCCCATTTCATAGATGGCCGTAACGGTGTAAATAAAATTTCCGCTGCTTAAACAAAGATCAGTAAAAGAAGTTTGTTCCAAGCTATCGGCGATGCGGATGCCATTGCTGTAAAGGCGGTATCCCAAAACACCATTCGCGTTTAAGGGATCCCAGCTTAAAATCACGCTATTGCCATCGGTTTGTCCTGCCAGGTTTTGTGGCGATTCCACGCTATTTGGCGAAATTACTTCTACTTCTTTAATCAAGTCATTGTTTTCGGAATTATCGTCCTGATACGAGAAATAGGCGTACCAGGTATAATTACCGAGTTCGGCTTCCCAAGGTGCAAAACTTATCTGACGCACTTCGCCGGGCAGTATATCAGGTACTATTGCGCTGGTGCCATAGCCTACACCATTAATAATGGAAACCTGCTGGGTGAATGTCTCATCGCCAAAATTCTGGAGTGTTACTTTTATATTTACAGACCCCGGAAACAAAAGTTCGGGGATGTCGATGGACACAATGCCAATATCTGTAAATCCGCCACCACCAATAATTTCCACAGTATAATCTTCTGTTTCACCATCCACAAAATCTGCACACGGGTCGGAAGCTGATTCCATAAAATAACACGCTCTTGCCCGTAAGCGGTGAAACCCGGAAAGGGCATCAGAAGGAATGGCAATAGGGATTTCATAAACCGCTCCCCCAATCTCGAGAAAAAAATCATCAACCAGCATTTCATCCGGGGCAAATTCATCATCATCATTAAAATCTATCCATACGCTCATATTATTTTCGCCGTAAAGGCATACCACATCGATGAGGTATTGCTCGTCTGCTGTCAGTGATGTTTGCATAGCGGTAAAGTCGCCATAACCATCGGGGCTGCAACCCGAATCTACATTTACTATTTCCTCAAGTACAAATATCTCAAAGCCATCCCCATACGAGCAGTCGGAAAAGGGGATGCAGTATTCGCCCGCAGTATTGGGTGTAAATTCAGGCTTTGGATTTTGTGCTGTTGAAACAACAGGTGTCAAGATGCCAATCATAAAAATCAGCATTCTCATTGTTTTAATAAAAGTGGTAAGTGTTTTCATAATACATTATAATTTAGATTAACAATACGTTGATTATTTATTGAGATGTTTCTTCATAAGCAGTGCTATGTTTTCATCTACAAGCAGCCGGAAATTATCCGAAAGCGTTACGATGGTTTCGGTACAGAAAGAAATATGCTGGATATGTTCCAGGTTGATGATGGTGGAATTGCTAATTTTAAGGAATGGGAATTTCAACAGCTTTTCTTCGATGGAATCAAGGCTATCTTCGATAATAAGCGGTGGCTTGATTAAACGGAAAATTCGGCTTTTACCATCGTAAACATCCACGTGAATAATATCCGTTGGAGTCAGCGAAAAATGGAGTGGGCGCTGTTTATGGTAAGCCCGGAAAAGATAAGCCTTGTCATTGCTTTGTTGTTTATTGCAATGTAAAAGTATGGCAGAGGCAGGGTACTATCAGGGGCTAATTATTATTTGCCGGGGGTGGTTTATTATTTGGGAATTTAGTCACACCGTGAATAGCTCAATGCAGTTGTGCTTTATTTTGGAAGACCTGCGCTGATCTTAGAAAGAATTCACGGTGTGACTTCTGTTTTCCCGGGATTAGTCACACCGTGAATAGCTCAGGGCAGTTGTGATTTATTTTGAAAAACCTGCCCGGCTCTTAGAAAGAATTCACGGGGTGACTTGCCTGGAAGGTAGTCATCCGATGAATAACTCCCGGAAGTTGTAATTTTTCCTTGTGTAAATGGTCTTTTGCTTATGCAGTATTCATCGGATGACTTTTTCTGGAAAATGATTACATTTGTATTCTAAATATGTTTCATTATGAAAATGCCAGAAATAAGCACTTTACACCTGCCAATAGTCATCGAACAAGATGAAGACAACGTTTACATTGTAAGTTGCCCAATTTATAAAGCGTGTCATTCGTATGGACAAACGATTGATGAAGCCCTGGAAAACATTAGAGAGGTGATTGAAATTTGTATTGAAGAGAATGAGAAAAGCAGCGAAGCTAACAGGTTTGTTGGATTTCGTGAAATACAAATACCTTATAATCTTACCTCCGCTCAATAATGCCCATCTTACCAAATATCACAGGGAAAAGTTTTTTAAGTTTTTTACTGATTTTAGGCTTTCAATTAACTCGGATTAATGGCTCACATCACCGATTAAAACATCCGGATGGCAGAGTTACTACCCTGCCTGTTCACAAAAATATTGACCTTCCAAAAGGCTTACTTAGGAAGATTATTCGTAACGATTTGGAGTTAACCCTTGATGATTTTATCCAACTTTGGGAGAAACATAAATAGAAGGTTTATTTTTTTGACGTTTTGAAGTACGGGGACGGTCGAAAATCAGGATTCTATTAAAAAATTCGCGGTGTGACTTGCGTGGAAGATAGTCATCCGATGAATCACTCCCGGCACTTGTAATTTTTCCCTGAGTAGGTGGTCGTTTGCTTAAGCAGTATTCATCGGATGACTTTTTCCGGAATACACAAGCTAGCCCAAATTCTCGAAAATCTTAAAGAGTGCCTCCCGCTTACGCGATGATACCGGCACTTGCGCATCATCGTCCATCACCAGGTGGCCGCCTTCGGTTTTGTCGAAACGCAGGATATGGTCGAGGTTGACCAGGTGCGACTGGTGGGCACGGAAAAACCCTGATGCGCCCAGCATCTCATCATACTCTTTGAGGGTTTTGGATACCAGCAATTTTTTCTTGTCGATCAGGAAAAAACGGGTATAATTTACATCGGACTCAAGGCGGATGATGTCTTTTAAATTGATAATGTGGATGCTTTCGGCGGTGCGCAAGACGATTTTTTTTAGCTTTTCCAGATTGCTCAAAAAAGTTTTGAATTTGAGTTCGGTTAATTCGTTTTCGATGGATTCGGCGGCTTTTTGGATGGTGGCCAAAAGTTCGCCGGCCTGGAAGGGTTTGAGGATGTAGTCAAGGGCACTGAATTTAAAAGCTTTCACTGCAAATTCTTCGTAGGCCGTAATAAAGATTACCTTGAAGGGGATGGCATCAAATTTTTTCAGAAGGTCGAAGCCGGTGCCATCGGGCATGTTGATGTCGAGCAGCACCAGGTTTGGTTTTTCCCGGAGTATTAATTCGTAGCCTTCCTTTACACCTGCGGCCTCTCCGGCAAGTTCGATCCCGGCATCCGATAGCTTTAAAATATTGCGGATGGTATCCCGGGCCTTTTGTTCGTCATCGATAATTACAATCTTAAGCATCTTTTTGATTTTGTTTTCAAAGATAGGGAAAAATGGCTTAATTGTGTAATTGTGCCGAAGCTTTGCTTCGAGCATGCACGGGCTTGCCCGGCATTAATCGTTAATCGTTGAGCGAAGCGAAATCCGCGCCATAGGCGGGATTATTTGTCAGTCCCGAAGTGCAAATGGTAGAGATGTGCTATGCCTACTTACGGGAGCGCGTCTGTGCGTTTTAATAATGAGACGCGCAAATTGCGCGTCTGTACAAACAATCTTCGTTTTTGCCTGATTTCGCATCCCCTCCTTCTTTATCTCATCATTCATAATTCGATATGCTTAGGCCAATCCCAATAAAAAATCACCCTTCTTCCACAGGCATGGTTAATTCCACCTGTGTTCCCGCTGCTTGGTGCCTGGCATCTTGCAGGTCGGTAATCCGCACCATAAATTTTCGCCTATATTTTTTGCCCAGCACCGCCAGTCGCTCGCGGGTAATCGAAATGGCCAGCGATTGTGGCTTGTCCTTCTTACGCAATTTCATGGCAGCCTCGCGGCCTACGCCATCATCCTCCACAGTTACCCTTATGTTTTTGTCTGTTTTTTGAAACAAAACTTTGATAAGTCCCTTTTCGGCTTTGTGCCTCATACCATGTTCCACAGCATTTTCGATAAATGGCTGGGCAAGCATGGGCGGGATTTTCAGGTTTTCGGGGTCAAGGTTTTCGACCACATCTATTTTAAAATTAAACTTGCCTTCATACCTGAGTTGCTGAAGTTGGAGATAGACCTGCAACATGCCTAATTCCTTTTCAAGACTTACAAATTCAGTTCTCGAATTTTCGAGGGTAAGGCGGATAAGGTCGGCAAATTTGGCCAGGAAATCTCCGGCCTCCACCGGATTTTTTTCGTAGATGAAACCCTGGATGGCAATGAGGGAGTTAAAAATAAAGTGGGGGTTCATCTGGGCGCGAAGCAGACGGTTTTCGAGTTCTGCAGCTTTTTGTACCGCTTTGAGTCGCCGGTTTTGATAATAAAAATATCCACCTGCTATCAGGAATACAAAAATTATTGCCACCGACCAAAGTAGCCGATTGCGGCGGCTGATAATCAGTTCCTGCACCGTAGTTTTTTGCTTAAGCACGGCAATGTCCTTTTCACTTTTTACGCTTTCATATTTTACTTCCATTTCGGTGATTGCGCGGAACTGCGCTTCCTTGAAAAGGCTATCCTTCATCGCGGAATATTGCACATAATATTTTAATGCTTCGGCAGGGTTTTCCAGTGTTTGGTACAAAAGATAGAGATTATGGTTTGCATCCATCACCACTGCCGGGGCACGCAGCTCCCGCGCCAGCGAATCGCTTTTTTCGAGTACCCTTCGTGCCAAGGTATAATTTCGCTGCCTAAGGTAAACCATGCCCAGCTTGCCGTATATTTCGGCCTGGCTGCTCAGGTCGTTTTCATTTTTAGAAATAAGGAGTGCCTTTTCAAAATACATCGAAGCACTATCGGTATTTTGCTCATCGAGGCAGACGATTCCCATCAATTTGTAACAATCATCGAGGCCATGCTGGTAGCCTGTGGAATCGAAAATTTGCAAAGATTCGAGATAGTTTTTTTTAGCAAGACTATTATTTCCCAACACCGCCAAGGTATGGCCGATGGCCATTTTCAGGTTAAGCTCGCGGATGCGGTCGCCGGTTTGGAGTGCAATGGCTATGGCCTGCTCAAAATACTCCATTGCCTTAGCATAATTTTGCTGCTCGAAAAACAGATTTCCAACACTGTGCATACAGCTTGCAACGCGCCGTGGCTGCTTCATTTGCTCGAAAGTGCGGAGAGCTTTCAGATAATAGTCAATGGCAATCGAATAAAAACCCTTGGCCTTGTATATGTTACCAATGTTATTGTTGCAAATCGCAATCCAGTCAGGCTCGTCGAGGGTAAAGCCAATTTGGATGGCCTTTTCTTGAAACTCAAGCGCCTCATCATATTTTCCCTGGTTTTTGTAAACCAGGCCAATTTCGCCATAGCATTCCGACAGGTGCGATACATCGCTGATGGCGGTAGCCACTTCGGCGGCAGAAAAATAGTATTCCAAAGCCAGTTCGTAATCGCTTCTGTAAAAATACTCGATGCCCAGCTCAATCAAGGCGCGGATTTTGAGTTTTTTAAAAGTTGTTTGCAGCAGGTCTTCCAAATTAATTTCCTTATCGGGATAGTTTTTTAGGTTTTGATGGATTATTCGCAAGGCATTTTGATAATAAAAAAGCAAGGAATCGGAAGGGCCGTCGATAAACTGATTGCCCAATTGGAATAAAATTTTTATCCGTGAGGTATCGTGGCCGGCTTGCCCGATCTCATTGCGCAGGCTGTCGGCCGGGGTTGCTATTAGCAAATTTTGGAAAAAGGTTACTACCAGTATAAAAACCAGGCTAATGCGAAAAATTCGTATCATTTTTTCGAATTATTTTTTTAAAGAGCTAAAGTACACCAATAATATGATTCTGAATTTGAAAGCAGTTCTAATATTTCGCGTTTTTAGTTTTTATAGATTTGATTTCGGAGCACGATGCGGCAGGGATTGGAGTGGTAGCTTGGCGCAGTGGGGGCTGTGGTTTTTTGTTGGCAGGCGGAGGCTGACGAAGGAAGCCCACGTACTGCCTACAAAAACCCAGCCCCCACAAGGCAACTACAAACGGAAAGCCCGCCCGCCGCCCAAAAAATAAACCTAATGAAAAAGGCCGTATTTTATCCTAATTTTGCAAACTATAATATTAAAAAAAATACATCAATATGATTTCACCAGAACTTGCTGCCATTGATGCGCTTGTGGTACACAAAGTGGGGAGCAAAGCCGCCGATGAAGACATCCGTTTTTCGAAATCGGCACTGCGCACCAACGAGCAGATCAACAAATTGCTGATTAGCTACTTTTTTACGCCTTTTAAGTCGGAGGAATATTTTAACCTTTCGCACGATTCGGATTTGAGCCTAAACGAGGTTTATAGCTATGTTTCCGAAATATTTGACCACCCCGAAACGCTTTACGATCAATCGGTAAATCTCGCCAAACACCTATACGAAAATTCGGCCCACCCTAAGATTAAGGCGGGCGAGTTTTATGTGGTTTATTTTAACGATTGCATTGTGGATGGCGAGCAGGTGGATGCGGTGGGGATTTTTAAATCGGAATCGAAGGAGACCTACCTGCGGGTGATGCCCACATCGGACAATTACGAAATTGATGCAGAGGCGGGCATTAACATCAATAAGCTGGACAAGGGCTGCCTGATATTTAACACCGAAAAAGAAAACGGATTTTTGGTGGCTGTGGTGGATAATCTGAGCAAGGGTGCCGAGGCGCAATATTGGTTCGATCATTTTTTGCATGTGCGTCAAAGGGAGGATATTTATTTTCAAACCCAGTCGGCCATAAAATTGTGTAAGGATTTTGTTACCAAAAAAATGCCTGAAGAGTTTAAATTGGATAAGGCCGACCAGGCACAATTGCTCAATAAATCGGCGGAATTTTTTAAGGAACACGAAAATTTTGACTTCGAGGATTTCACGGACGAGGTGATGCATGAGCCGGAGATTAAGGAAAGTTTTAAAAATCACCGGCAGGAATATGAGCACGACCACCAGGTGAAATTTGAGGATTCGTTTGATATTTCGGAATCGGCGGTAAAGAAGGGCGCGAGGGTACTAAAAAGCGTGATAAAGCTCGACAAAAACTTCCACGTTTATGTGCATGGCAGCCGCGACCGCATTCGTAAAGGCTACGACGAAGAAAGCGGAATGGATTATTATCAGTTGTTTTTTGAGGAGGAGAATTGAGAGAAGGAGTGGTGGAGTAGTAGAAACATCGAATCGTCCGTAGGACATTCGAGCGTTAAAAAAAAGGGTAATAACCATTAATTTTAGAATAATGAATATCGAATCCTGAATATTGAAATGAGCGGTGATGGGTAGAGACGCGATGCATCGCGTCTGAACAAAATATGCCAATATTGAATATCGAATCCTGAATATCGAATATTGAAATTAGAGATGAGAAGTGTTGGATAATTGATACAATAGATTTACTGAAAACTGCTCAACCAAAATCCAAACATTCTTGTTTATTAATCCAAACAAATAGCTTTTGATGATGAATTTAGATGGATTGGAATTTACAAAATTAGATAAGCAGGGTCTGGAAATTCTGATAGACTGGGCGCGCGATGAGGGCTGGAACCCCGGATCTTTTGATGCCGACATATTTTGGAAAACAGATCCCGATGGATATTACGGCTATTTCCAGCAGGATGAATTAATCGCTGGAGGATCCATCGTTTCCTACGATGGCAATTTTGGCTTTATGGGGTTTTTTATTGTACGGCCGGATTTGCGTGGACAGGGCATTGGCCGCCAACTGTGGAAGCAGCGGCGCGATATGCTGCTGTCGCGACTCAAGCCCGGGGCAAGCATCGGCATGGATGGCGTGGTGGCTATGCAGGATTTTTATAATAAGGGCGGTTTTACCATTGCCTTTAAAGACGAACGCTATGGAAGAAAAGGTGAAAAATTTGAACCCGATATTCATATTAGCGAACTTAAGGAAAGGGATATCGCTGCAATTCTCGAATACGACAAGACGGGCTTCGGCTTTCCCCGCCCACGGTTTATGAAGGCCTGGCTGGCGATGCCGCAGAGCAAGGTTTTTAAATATTCGATCGCCGGGAAGATAAAGGGATTTTGTGTTTTGCGAAAGGCTAATGTTGGCTACAAAATAGGTCCGCTTTTCGCAGATGACGAAACCATTGCCGAATCACTTTACAAGACCTGCCTTGATGCAGCCCCCGGCGAGGATATTTTTCTGGACATCCCTGTGGCCAATGAAGCAGCCCTGCGCCTAATGCAAAAATACGGAGCCGCTTATGTTTTTGAATGCGCCCGCATGTATTATGGCAGCCCTCCCAAAATCGACATCAGCAAGGTTTACGGCATCACCACCTTTGAGCTGGGGTAAAAGAGCGAGTGATTGCTCCTTACTGAATAATGATTTTCCGTACCGATGATTTTCCCTTGGTTGAAACCTGAATAAAAAAGGCTCCTCTGGATAATCCTGACAAATCAATCCTCATCGAATTTTCGGCCTCCGGTTTTCTGAGTTGCTGTAAAACCTTGCCTTGCATGTCTATCAATTCAATCCCATATTTTTGATTCGATTCCTCAAAATCAAGATACACGAAGTCTTCGACAGGATTTGGGCGGATATCAAAATGAATTGCGGTAGGATCGTCATCACTGATATTCGAGTAAGGAATTTCTTCGCCTATGTGTATCATCATCCCTGATTGCGATGAGCTTGTATAAAGTTCGGTTTCGCCAACTACAGCCTTATATCTAAAACCACCACCAACAAAGAGATTGTCGGGCGCGTAAACCGCCATTCCATAAAGATGGTTTCCGGAAGATGCGCCATCGATGGTTTTCACCCACCTGGCTTCTCCATCGTTATCATAACTCGCAACGTACATACTTTGGGCTTCTTCGGGTATTATCACCCAGTTACCAATATTCATCGTATCGCGCAGGTCGCCCATACAGTAAAAGTTTCCTTCGTTGTCAATTTCGGCCTCACAATAATTGTTTCCCCAAATTCTAATCTGGATGGAGTTTGCCCAAAGTGCATTCCCATTGGCATCAATTTTGGCTGTAAAAGGGCTAAGCTCGTGATAAGGTGTCCGTAGCATAATATCATCAAATATTGCTGAGTCGGCATGTGAGCCTGTTAGGTAAAGATTCCCATTATCATCGGTTTGCGAAGCCGTAGGCCAGGCGTAATGTCCTCCATAACTCATGGGGGAATATCCATACGATTTTGCCCACAGATAGTTGCCTTGTTCATCGTATTTGGCCACTACACAACGGCCGGTATTGGGGTTAAAAAGCATATTATCATTTCCGTTATTAAAAAATATGGTGTCGCCCGCCGGTTCAAGGGTAAGATAATATCCGCCGGTGGACTGCACGGCGATACCCACCTGGTAAAAGTAAATATCGGTTTGGACGTGTTTCGCAGAAACATATTCTCCCCCGGCACTGTATTTCAGCACCAGCGCATCACTATCGCTGTTCGAGGTAAAGCTGTACCCGTCAATGTTGATAGTTTCTGAAAAAGTTAGGCTGAAATATACATTCCCTTGTAAGTCGCAATCTACCGATTGCATATTTACATTATAAGGAATATCTTTTGCCCACAAAAACTGACCGGAAGTAGTAAAACAAGCGATAAACGAGCTTTTGCCTGCGTTGGTATATTCGAGGCCGCCAATTTGTAGCGTGTCATTATAATCGCCATGCAGAAACAGATGATTATTCTGTTCGTCAAGTTTCAGGCTTGTTTCGGTAAAACTATACCACGAAACACCGCCGGGCATGGTGCTGTGCCACAGTAAATCGCCATTTGGTTTTTGTGCAGCCAGCACCATGGTTTCTTTGGTGGTGTATAAATCCACACCATAAAAATCGGCATAGCCATAAATATTGTTCAACGAAAATACGATACCCGATGAATCGGCTTCGAGGCCTGTTAATTTTGAAGTACCTGAATTTCCTGTGCTAACCATCAATCTTGTGTGATTACCTATAAAATCATAGTTGGATAAAGTAGTCGAAATTTCGGATGCACCGGATTGAAGAATTTTATTTCCAGGGTAGGAAGCCATTGCTGTTGTTTGCATCTGCACATTAAAAGCACTCTGGGCTTGGCCCGATGAATCATACACGGCCATATAAAAACCTGAACCGCCATTGGGGGTTTCCAGTACGATATCATCAAATGCTGCCGATGCTTCCATGGCTCCCGAAATGCAGAGCTTGTCGTTTTCGAGTACAGCAAAGCCATCAAGCCGGTTTTGGGTATTGGTGGTGGCTTTTGCCCACACAACTTCTCCCATATCGTTGATCTTAACTATAAAAACATCCTGAAGGTTGCTTGAGATCTGGAAATCCCCAAACTGCAAATAATTTCTAAAATACCCTGACAAATATATATAGCCCCCATTACCTGCTTCAATACGCGGAAAATAGCTATCACCATAGCTTAGTATATTATGCTCCCCAATCACTGCCCATTCATAAAATCCGTCCAGATTGGCTTTGGCAATAACGGCATCGGCCCAAGAAAAGGGGGCTAATATTATATCATCAAGAGCAGTACCAACCCAAACCGTGCCAGCCACATAGAGTTTATTTTCTGAAATAAGCACATCATTAAAGGCAATCGCATGCTCCTGCCACCAAATTGCCGTGCCCCCGGCATCGAGTTTTGCTAAAAATGAAGATGAGGTGTAGTTCTGGTCACCATCAGTATAACCGGTAAGGTAAATATTTTTGTCGTTGTCTTCGGCAAGGGCGACACCCTGATAGGCACCCCCTCCATAATTTTTCAGCAATTCGACCTGGCCATCCAAGGAAACTTTGAGCAGGATGGCATCACTAATAGATCCGATGGCATTTACCGAGGCATCTTGAATTCCAAAAACTTCACCTTCAAAATATCCGGTAGCTAAAATGTAGCCCTCGCCAAGAAAAATGTCTTTCATGCTACACGTATTCATTGTGCCGGAGGAGCCTTGCACGAGCCACAAGATATTTCCTGACACATCGGCTTTTGCTACAAACAGATCGTGATGGCCAATGCTGGTAAGCACCGTCACGCCCAAAAGCATGGTTCCCGAAAAATCACCGACCAGGTAAATGTTTCCATCGTCATCGCTCACCGCTTTTTTAATATAATCTTTTCCCGAGGCAGCAAATTTTTCTGCCCAATCCCATTGGGGAGCATCGCCATAGTCATCATCCAGGTTGTCGGCATTTTTTTGAATTGGTTTTTGCTGCCAAGCGAAGTTATCCTGTGACATAGTTTTAGCTTTAAATTCCTTGAAAGATTTCATCGGGTCGGCTTCGCTGTTTTGCCCAAAACCAGTATAGCAAAACAGAACCAGCAGCAAGGTAAGAAGTGTAATTAAGTTTTTCATAAGACTATTTTTTGATTATTGATTCGCAAACATACAAATTTTGAAATATTTATACCAACAAAAAAAAATGGCGATGAAAAACTCCATCGCCGATTTTTATTTATTAATAAATCAATAACTAATGCTTGGTAATCCGCTCGATATGGTTGATGCCATTTCCGCTAATGCGAACCAGATAAACTCCGATAGAATAAGCTGAAAAATCGATCTGGCTTTGCTGCGAAACAAGATTACCTTTATAAACAACTTGTCCCTCCATGTTTAAGACTTCAATTTTTGCATTGCGATTATCATCCATCTGAATCATCAAAGTTTGCTTTACCGGATTGGGATACAACTTTACGTTAGCTTGGGTGTAATTATTAATCGTATTGGCTTGCGATGATTTTACCACCGATATGCCCTGGTCAAGATAAGTACCATCGTGGGCAGGATAAGATTCATCATAAACTACATCCATAGTTGTAAACGAATTATGCGTCAGCGAATAATGAACCAGTTGCATGATTTCGTCTTCAGCAAAGCCATCTTTTGCGCTGGTGGTCGGGTCATCGGCAAAAGCCAGGATGCTAATGTTGCTACCCGTCCATTCGGCCATGCCAAAACATGCCCCTGAAACATCGCAAAGTCCAACCAAGTCTCCAATAGCGAGATTTTCAAAACCGATAACAGGGGCTGGTATAGCAACGACATGCGAGCTGGAACCGGGTACAAAATCGATCCAGCGCAGAGGAAGATAGAAGTCATCATAAGTCTTACCCACATTTGGCACTACCGATTTCAGCGGATCGCACTCTGGAAAGCTAACCGTGGCGGCATTATCCATAAATATATAATAGGATTTGCCGGTTTGTAACTCGATCAAGTTATTGATATTCAAATCAGGCCAGTACAATTTCCAACCGGCAACTTCTTTCACCATTACCACATCAGTACCGGCAAACAACGAAGCCACATCCACATTGCATGAACTCAACACAGGGATCAGGTTCCAGCCTGGATTCAAAGTAATGGCCGGGCTTTCGGGCAGTGTTCCGGGAATAGTTATCTCCACTTCCCCGGTAACTTTAATCTTATAACCTTGCTGGCTATTATAAGCACCTATGGTGTTCATGTTTTGCGCCGGCCACCAGGAATCCTGCATGGTTTGGAGTATTATTAATTCATCCATAATGGGAGCAAACAATGTTTCGAGTTGTGTATCGAAGGGGTCAACCCAACTTGAAATACCCGACCAACCGGCAGCAATTACCATAGTTTGGCAATGATTGAGCGTTAGCGTCATTGTATCGGTAACCTCAGTTGTGCAAGGATTAAGCGGGTAAGCGGTTAAACTAAGTATCACAGTGCCATTGTTGGCATCGCTTGCACCGGGAGTATAGGTCGCATCGGTGAGTTGTGGATTATTAAAAATACCATCGCCCGAACTCGTCCATAGAATGCTGGCGGCATTGGTAGAATTTCCGTCCAGTAGGTAAGATTGGCTGGCGCAAATCGTAGCATTCGCACCGGCATCAGCCACAGGGCTTGGTGCAAAAGTCAGGGTTATACAACTTTCGTCGGCCACCGTGCAAGGCTGGCAGGCATCGGCCGTCAGACAAAGCTCAACAGAACCATTGGCTCTGTCATTTTCGCCCGGAGTATAAACCGCCAGGAGCGAGGAAACATCGTCAAAGTTACCATCACCCGTTGTAGTCCATAGCGTAGCACAACTATTTTCAGCCTGTCCGTCCAGGGTCAAACTGCCATCTTCGCAAATCGTAGCATTCGCACCGGCATTGGCCACAGGGCTTGGTGCAAAAGTCAGGGTTATACAACTTTCGTCGGCCACCGTGCAAGGCTGGCAGGCATCGGCCGTCAGACAAAGCTCAACAGAACCATTGGCTCTGTCATTTTCGCCCGGAGTATAAACCGCCAGGAGCGAGGAAACATCGTCAAAGTTACCATCACCCGTTGTAGTCCATAGCGTAGCACAACTATTTTCAGCCTGTCCGTCCAGGGTCAAACTGCCATCTTCGCAAATCGTAGCATTCGCACCGGCATTGGCCACAGGGCTTGGTGCAAAAGTCAGGGTTATACAACTTTCGGCGGCCACCGTGCAAGGCTGGCATGGCATTGCTGTAAGACACAGGCTTACTGAACCGTTAAGTACGTCAGCCGCAGAGGGCAGATAAGTACTCGACAAACTGGCTTCATCACCAAATGCCCCATCGCCTGTTGTTGTCCAGAAGAAGCCGCAGGCATTAGCAACAAATCCATTCAGGAACAAAATCTCCTGGCCGCAAACCGTGGCATCAGCACCGGCATTAGCCAAAGGCAGGGGAGCAAAACTTAGATTAAGATCATCGGATACACTATTGGTGCATGGTTCGCAGCCCATCACTGTAACGGTAAGTTCCGCGCCACCGAATAACAAGTCGTCGACACCAGGAAGGTAGGTCGTATTCAAATCACCAGCATCAACAAAAGCACCATCGCCGTTGGACGACCATTGGACATCACAATAATTTGTAGCCAATGCGTTTAGGGTTATTTCATCATTCTCACAAGCCACGATATCTTCACCAGCATTTACGGTAGGAGCTGGCAGATAGGTAATGGTAAGACAATCCTGAGCCGGTGGATCGCAGTTTCCACAGGGCAGGGCGGTGATACATAATTCTACTATTCCCCCTGTAAGATCTCCTTCACCCGGATAATACGTAGCGTTGGGTAGATTCGGATTATCAAAAATTCCATCGCCATCCGATTCCCAAACTACACCACAGGCATCTTCAATTACCGGATTAAGCACTGTTGCACCTTCATCGCATACAAATATATCATCACCGGCATCCGCACTTGGATTAGAAACTAAGGAGAGTGTCATCGACGAAGTCTGGAAACTAATACACGGAGCCTTCGGGAAGGCAAACAAAGTTAGGCTAACCGAGCCATTGTTTTCATCCGCAATACCGGGATAATAAGTGGGGGTCAATATACCGGAGGGAGCAAAGGAGCCATCTCCTGTAGTCTGCCAGAAAAATCCACCGGCATTATTCAAACTACCATTCAAGGTGTAGTCTTCGCCGATACAAATACTGGCATTAGCACCTGCATTAGGAGTAGGCAAACCTTGTATAGTAAGGACGAGGCAATCGGTAGCCGGAGTTGCGCATGGATCGCAGGCAAGAGCTACCAGACAAATTTGTGTGCCACCATTAATCAGATCGCTGAAGCCGGGATAATAAACCGTTTGCAGTGAAGCCGCATCTGCAAAAGAACCATCTCCCGAAGTTTCCCAATAGAAACCACAAGAATTATCTACGGAGCCTGCTATCGACAGGGTTTTGTTTTCACAAATAGTTGCATTTATGCCGGCGTTGGCGGTGGGCGGCTCATTTAAGGTCAAAATTAAGCAGTCGTTTGCATTCACAAAACAAGGCTCACATGCCATAGCTGTCATGCAAAGTTCGGCACCACCCGAGACGATATCACCGTTACCGGGAGTATAAACAGGGTTCAATGCGAAGGGAGCATCAAAAACTCCATCGCCTGAACTTGCCCACTGGAATCCACAGGCATTTTCTGATTCGCCTTGCAGTACGATGATTTCGTTGGCGCAGGCAATAATATCTGCACCCACGTATGCCGTTGGTGCATTGACAATAGTGAGCGTCATGCAATCGTTGGCAGGAGTGGTAGCAGGTAAAATGGGCTGAGCCGTTAGACAAAGTTCAACAGTGCCATCGCTTAAATCCTGTGTACCCATGTAGTAAACCGGATTTTCCAAACTAGGATCATCAAATGTTCCATCACCATTACCAGACCAAGTCAAACTGCTATAATTTTCGGCAAAGGCTTCGATAAGCTGATATTGTGATTCTTCACAAAGTGAAATGTCTGCTCCGGCGTAAACAGTTGGCCTTGAGCCAATACTCAAAACCAAGCTATCGCTGACCGAGACCTGACACGGACTTATGGGTAAGGCTTCAAGACAAAGGCTTGCTGTTCCGTTAGATTTATCATTATCGCCGGGGGTATAGGTCGGATTTAGAATTGTTGTATTATCAAAGGCACCATCACCAGTGCTCGTCCAAAGCAAGCTGCTGAAATTGGTCGCCGTAGCATCGGGGTTGGTGTAACTATCTTCAGCAGAAATGGCTGCATCCGCACCTGCAAAAGCAGTGGGGAGTTTTTGGATGGTAATTTCCACGCAGTCTTCTATATTTTGCAAGCAGGGAGCGCAAGCCTGGCCGGTTAGGCAAAGCGTTGCTCCGCCATTGGCGATATCTTCACTTCCGGGGGTGTAGGTAGCACTTAGACTTGTGGTATCATCAAATTGTCCATCGCCGTTTGTTGACCAGCTTAGTCCGCAGGTGTTTTCGGCAGTGGCCGATGCGGTGAAAGATTCTCCTTCGCAAAGCTCAGCGCCAGTACCGGCATTCACTTGTGGCAATGCCTGGATGGTAATTTCCACGCAATCTTCGGCATTTTGCATGCAGGGAGCGCAAGCCTGGCCGGCGAGACAAAGCGTTGCTCCGCCATTGGCGATATCTTCACTTCCGGGAGTATAAGTCGCACTTAGGCTGGTGGTATCATCAAAGACACCATCGCCAGTTGTTGACCAGCTTAGTCCGCAGGTGTTTTCGGCAGTGACCGATGTGGTGAAAGATTCTCCTTCGCAAAGCTCAGCACCAGTGCCAGCATTCACTTGTGGCAATGCCTGGATGGTAATTTCCACACAATCTTCAATATTTTGCGTGCAGGGAGCACAGGCTTGGCCGGTGAGGCAAAGCGTTGCTCCGCCATTGGCGATATCTTCACTTCCGGGAGTATAAGTCGCACTTAGACTTGCGGTATCATCAAATTGCCCATCGCCGGTTGTTGTCCAGCTAAGTCCGCAGGTATTTTCGGCAGTGGCCGAAGCGGTAAAAGATTCTCCTTCGCAAAGCTCAGCACCAGTACCAGCATTCACTTGTGGCAATGCCTGGAAACAAACATTCACAAAAGCTTCCGCGCTAACCGCACAAGGATTGATGGGGCTGGCATTTACACCTATAGTAATACAGCCCTGAGCGTAATCAAAAGTCGGGCTTGGAAAATAGGTTGGATTCAAAGCATTGGGATTATCAAAGAAGCCGCCTCCGGTGGTGGTAAACCACTGAAGTCCGCTATAATTGGACGCTGTGGCTTCGGATAATGAAACCGTTTCGCCTTCACAAACCGTAAGGTCGTTGCCAGCAAAAGCAGTGGGGAGTTTTTGGATGGTAATTTCCACGCAATCTTCTATATTTTGCGTGCAGGGAGCACAGGCCTGACCTGTGAGGCAAAGCGTTGCTCCGCCATTGGCAATATCTTCACTTCCGGGGGTGTAGGTAGCACTTAGACTTGTGGTATCATCAAATTGTCCATCGCCGTTTGTTGACCAGCTTAGTCCGCAGGTGTTTTCGGCAGTGGCCGATGCGGTGAAAGATTCTCCTTCGCAAAGCTCAGCACCAGAACCAGCATTCACTTGTGGAAGTGCCTGGATACTTAAAATCATGCAATCGTTGGCAGGAGTGTTAGCCGGAGCAATG
>CAZGAO010000054.1:0-36637 GCA_964523795.1 uncultured Lentimicrobiaceae bacterium | reverse complement strand
TGATTTATGATTTATGATTTATGATTTATGATTTATGATTTATGATTTATGATTTTTATTACTTTTGACAAAAATAATATGATGATAGTTGAACGTACAGATAATGAGATTTTGGTAAGAATATCACCGCTAACAAACACCTCTGATTTACAAGATTTGTTAGATTATTTGGAGTATAAAGAGTTGGTTTCGAAATCGAAAGCAAGTCAAAACGACATAGATGAATTAGTCAGAGATGTGAATTATTCGATGATGGAAAAGGTTAGAAAAACACGCAGATAAGTCTAACCATGAAGCTTGTTGTGGATACGAATATAGTTTTCAGCTCAATACTCCGTCCTCAAAGTCCTATAGGACAAATAATTCTTAACGGATCAAAATACTTCACATTTTTATCCATTGATCAATTAAAAAATGAAATTGACAATCATGAAAATAAAATATTAAAAATTAGTGGATTAAGTAGATCTGATTATCAAAGAATTTATAGATTAATAAAATCAAAAATTAAGTTCATAGACCAATTATTCATAGAGCCAGACAATTATCAGAAAGCAAATGAATTAACGAAGGATATTGACCCTGATGATTTATTATTTATAGGGTTATCTTTACAAAGTCGTTGTAAACTATGGACAGGAGATAAACAACTACAAAACGGACTTGAAAAAAAAGGGTTTAAGCAGATTATTACAACCGAGAATTTATTCCAAATCTATCTTGATAAAGAATTTGCACATAGAAAAAAACGAAACTAAAAATTAAAGTTACGGCAATTATTTGCCCCCCTACTCATACATCATCGAAAGTGATACCACGCCGGGCCCCAAGTTTACGCCCAGCACCGGGCTGCCATAATTTACAAAGCGTGGTTCCGTGCTGCCGGTAAGGACTTTCATCTGTTCGATTTACCAATTGGCGGCTTGCTCGTTGTCGGCGTGCGAAATACCAATACCTATCAGGACATGATGGATGCGGCCAGGCGAATCCTCAACGAGCAAGGTTTGGCAGCTATCGAAGGCCGCCCGAACAGGCAGGTAAAAACCGGGGAGAGAGAATAGTTAATGGAAAATGGTTAATTGACATTTAACGGATAACGATTACAGTGTTGAAACATTTGTTGTTGAATCCTTCGGCCAAGCAAAGTCTCGACTTATCCGTGAAACAATTGAAGGCAGGAAGATACTAAATGTTGAACCTTTCCCCACTTCACTTTTAACCTTTATTTCGCCACCATGTTTATCCGTAAACTCCTTGCAAAGAATTAAGCCCAGGCCGGTGCTTGGTTCGTTATCGGTACCTTTTCGGCTGGTATTTTTATCTAATTTAAATAGGTTTTTCACCAATTCATCCGACATACCTATGCCATTATCTATAATCGATAATTCTATCCTTGCATTGTTGCTTTGCTGTGCTTTTATTTTAATCAAGCCCCCTCGCTTAGTGAACTTTACTGCATTAAACAAAAGGTTTCTCACGATGGTATGAAATATTTTCACATCAGCAAAAAGTATCAAATCCTCATCCATTTCATAACTGATTTGAATTTCTTTTTTTTGGGCACTCTCGCGAGCCTGTTCAACAATTTCACGAACTTCGGGAAGCAAAACAAATTGCTTGGGTTCAAATGGAAACCTACCTTGTTGATTCATAGACCAATCGAGCAAATTATTTAGCAAGCCATAAAGACTGCTGGTTGATTGCCGCAAACTATTGGTAATTTTCCTTAGGTCAGATTCTTTAAGATCATCTAAATCCTCAACAAGCATTTCGGTAAAACCAAGTAAAGAAGTAAAAGGGCCTCGCAAATCATGTGCAATAATGGAGAAAAATTTGTCTTTGTCGCGATTAAGCTGTTCGAGTTTAATCCTAAATTCCTTGTTTTTTTCTTCCATCTCTTTGCGTTCCGTAACATCTCTTAATGAAGCTAAAAAACACAATTCATCTTCCCAAATAATTTCTGATACACGCATTTCGGCGGTATGCACTTTCCCGGCTTTTCCCATAAAAGTAATCTCACGAAACTCATTTAATGATACAGGAAAGCCAAAGGGTTCATTAAGCAATTCATTGGCACCTCTGGTACATAATTTTTCGCACGAAGGATTTACATATCTCACCACACCCTGACGGTCGATAACAATTATTCCATCGACATTTTTCTCGATAAGACTACGGAAACGCGATTCGCTTTCGGCCAACTTTTGCGTAAAAGCAAAACGGTCGGCGGCATACCTTAGGGCATGAAGCAATAGTTCGCCGGTAATATCATTTTTTCGTAAATAATCCTGTACACCGCTCTGCATGATCTGCGCCGAAAGCAGTTCGTCTTCCGAGCCTGTTAAGACGATAATTGGAGTATCAACGATCAGCGCTTGTATTTTTTGGAGGGTTTCTAATCCATGGCTGTCGGGCAAATTGAGATCTAAAAGTATGAAATCAAATTTTGAATTGCCTGCAATTTTTTCGACCTCAATTATACGATCAACAACTACTGATTCATAAATACCCGGTGCATATTCGCGCAACAATTCTTCAATAATTCTGGCATCGCCCGGGTTATCTTCAACCAATAAGATATTTACAATTTCTTTTCCCAATTTCATTTACTCCTCCCAATTTAAAGGTTCTCAGTTTTTTCTAAATAATTTTTGCTGAGGGTAATTTTACGATGGTAATCCAAAAGTCTTCGATCGATTTCACCACTTTCATAAACTGATCGAGGTCGATGGGTTTGGTGATGTAGCAGTTGGCATGGAGGTCGTAGGTTTTTAGTATGTCCTCTTCGGCACTCGAGGTGGTGAGAATAACTACGGGAATTCGTTTTAAAGATTCTGTCGATTTTATTTCTGCCAACACTTCCCGCCCGTCTTTTTTAGGCAGGTTCAAATCGAGCAATATCAAATCGGGCGTTGTAGCTTCGGCATACTCATTTGTTTTGTACAAATAATTCATGGCCTCCACCCCATCGCCAACAATGTTTAAATTATTTTTGAACTTGCTGTCGCGGAGTGCTTCCTTCGCCAGACGGGCATCGCCGGGATTGTCCTCGACCAATAATATCTCGATGGGTTTTTCTGCTTTGTTGATAGTTTCCATAATATTCTCCTTTAGTAATTTTATCCCAATTAATTTGTAAAAGTACTTTCTAATAGGCTTAACAATTGATGCTTCCTAACGGGCTTTTTCAGGAAAGCGTTGCAGCCCGATGCGAGGGCTTTTTCGCGGTCGCTGGCCAAGGTATGGGCTGTTTGCGCCACCACCATCACCTCCTGGTTGAAGAGCCTGATTTGCCGGGTAGCCTCGTAGCCGTCCATTTCGGGCATACGGATATCCATCAACACCAGGTCGATGTCGGGCATGCGTCTGCACATCTCTATGGCTTCGATTCCGTTGTCGGCGTATAATAATTGATGTCGGGGCGATTCGAGGGTGATTTGCAGCAGTAGCATCGAAGATTCATCATCATCAACAATGAGTATTTTTATTTTTTTCGCCGAAGGAACTCTTTTTATTTTTTGAACCTGGGTTTCCTTTGCCGTTCGGCTTGTTGCGAGGGCATCATCAGGAAGCGTAAAAGTGAAAGTACTTCCCATGCCTGGATGGCTTTGGAGCCGGATTTTGCCTCCAAGCATTTCCACATACGATTTAGCAATCGACAGTCCAAGTCCTGCTCCCTGCCTGGCATTTCTATCCTCGATGTCGGCCTGAACGAAACGTTCAAAAATAGCTTTCTGTCTATCGGGGGCAATGCCGATACCGGTATCTTTTACATAAAATTCAAAATTCGTCCCTTGCCTGGTACATCCGATACTTATCGTCCCCTGTGGCGTGTATTTTATGGCATTGCCAATAATTTTGGTGAGGATGGCATAGAGCTTTTCGCGATCGGTTTTCATCCGTGCCTCTGCTATGGCTGGCATTCTTTCGATGCGAAGTTGTAGTCCCCGCAGGTCAGCTTCGGGCTTAAGAAAGGTAAACACATAATTGATTTGTTCGATGACGTTGGTTTCGGCAATCTGCACTTCCATTTGTCCCGATTCTACCATCGAGATACAAATAATGTCGTTGATGATGTTAAGCATCCGGTCGCCACTTTTTTCGATCACCGAGATATACTCCTGCTGTTCCTCACCGCTTAAACCTGGTTCTTTGAGCAGTTCGGCAAAGCCTAAAATCCCATTCATAGGTGTGCGTATTTCGTGGCTCATATTGGCCAAAAACGCCGTTTTGAGCCGATCGCTTTCTTCGGCTTTTTCTTTGGCCTTTATCAGTTCTTCGGCGGCTTGCATATTTTTGAAAGCAATAGCGATGCTTGCGCCAATATCTTCGAAGAAGTGAAGCAAATCGCTTGTAAAGCGGTCGGGGCGTTTGTCGTTCAATTGAAGCAAGCCGATGGTTTCATTTTCCGACTTCAGCGGGATGAGTGCAACGGATTCGTAGCCCTCGGCATTGCACCGTTTTCGAGTAAGCATTTGCAAATTACTATCAGGGCTTGTTTTGTGGAAGCTGGTAGTATTGTTGCTCCAAAAACTACCCCCTTTGGTAAACCCCGGAAAAGAACTATTGGCACAGCCCGAAATAACGATGCCACACAAACATTCCAGATGGGGCTTGCCATCGAGCTGGCAGTTGCGATTGTCCTGCGAATCCATGGAACATAAATAATTCTCCATCTCCACAAACTCAGGTGTAAAACCGTTGGTTTCGAAATAGGGATAATCCTGCCCCTTTTTCATGCGGATGCCGACTGCGTCGAAACCCGTAAACTGTTTTATCTCAACCAGAATATCTTTAATCAGTTGCTGCCACTCGTTGGATCGGTTTAAAATTGCCAGTATCCTGTTGGTTAAATTTTGCCGTTGTTCGGCAATTTTCCGCTGGGTGATGTTGAACATATAGCCTTTCAAGCGTATCAGCTTGTCGTTGGCATCAAATTCTCCCACCATGTTTTCGATGATCCATATAATTTTTCCGTTGTGGCACACCAGCTCCTGCTCATACTCGGTAATCCTTTTCTTTTCGCGAACAAGTTTCAACATTTCTTCACGATCGGAAGGGTCGCGGTAAAAGGCTGTAATATTTAATTTCATCAAGTCGGAAACGCTGTCGAAACCCAACATTTTTGCCATGGCCGGATTGCACAATAAAATGACACCTGTTGCCGAAGTGATAATGTTACCGGTGAGGTCATCATCAAACAACAACTTGTACTTGTTCTCACTTTGAATAAGGGCAGTTTCCGTTTTATTACGTTGTATCGAATGTTGAATGGTGCGTACCAAAACAGTAGCGTTGATCTGGCCTTTTACGAGATAGTCCTGTGCCCCGAGTTTTATTGCTTGTGTTGCCAGTGCTTCATCGTTAATACCTGTAAGCAACACAATGGGGATGTGCGAGGAAGCACTAAATATTTTTTTAAAAGTTACCATTCCAGTGCTATCGGGCAGGTTCAAATCGAGCAGGATCAAATCAAAACTACCATCATTAAGTTTGGCGAGGCCGAGGGTCAAAGTTTCAGCCGTGGTCATCTCATACCCGAAACTAAGGCAGTCGTTCAGGTATTCCTTCACCAGGCGGGCATCCAAAGGATTATCCTCGATAAGTAAAATATGTGTTGTTTTGTTTTTCATAATATTCCTCCTGATCACGCGCTGTTTATCCTGCTTCCTTGGGCGGAAGTTTTACAATGGTAAACCAAAAATCCTCGATCGACCTTACCACTTTAATAAACTGATCCAGATCGACAGGTTTGGTAATATAGCAGTTGGCATGATAGCCATAGCTTACAAATACATCCTCCTCGGCTGCCGAGGTGGTAAGCACCACCACCGGAATTCTACGCAAGCTCTCGTTGGTTTTGATCTCGGCCAATACTTCGCGGCCATCTTTTTTGGGCAGATTCAAATCGAGGAGTATCAATCCCGGACGTGCGGCCTGCTCATATTTCCCCCGTTGGTATAAGAAATCCATTGCATCCTCACCATTGGTTACTACATGCAAAGCATTTCTTATTTTGCTTTCAATCAATACCTCCCTGGTCATTCGGATGTCACCCGGATTATCTTCTACAAGTAAGATGTCGATGGATTTTTCTGTTTTGTTTTCAACGTTCATGGTATGAGTAGCTTATTTGTGTATTGAAAAATAAAATGTCGTCCCTTTGTTTTCGCCTGCATTGTTTTTGAAGCGGATACTTCCACCATGTCTTTCGATGGTGCGTTTGCAAATAGCCAGGCCGATACCCGTGCCCGGGTACTCGGTTTTGCTGTGCAGGCGCTGAAAGATGGTAAATATCCGATCCTGGTATTTTTGCTCAATGCCAATGCCGTTATCTTTTACCGCAACCACGACTTTGTCGCCTTCTTCTTTGGCCGAGATATGAATTCTGGGGTCGGTATCGCCTTTAAATTTTATGGCGTTGTCGATGAGGTTTTGAAAAACTCTGGCCAGTTGCATTTCATCGCCATGGCATTTGGGGAGCACATCGTTGCTAACCATGGCACCTGTTTCCTGTATTTTGTGCTGAAGGTTGGCTATGGCATGACCCAAAACGCTGTTCAGGTCGAGGCTTTCCATAGGTTTGCCACGGGTGGTTACTCTCGAATAGTCGAGCAGGTCGTTGATGAGCCGTTGCATGCGGTTGGCACCATCAACGGCAAAAAATATAAATTCCCGGGCATCGTCATCCAGTTTATCCTTGTAGCGGCGTTCGAGCAGTTGGGTGTAGCTCGAAACCATACGCAAGGGCTCCTGCAAATCGTGTGAGGCAATGTAGGCAAATTGCTCCAGCTCTTTGTTGGAATGCTTGAGGTTTAGCATGGCCTCCTTAAGTTTTTCGTTGGATTGTCGCAACTCAAGTTCCGCCTTTTTGCGATTCGTAATATTGGTTATGGAGCCAACCCAGCTAATAGGCACATTTTTTGAATTCCTCGAGGCATTCCCCCGGGTCGACCAGTACATGTAGCTTCCGTCTTTTCGCTTTACCCGGTATTCGGGTTCATAGAGTGTTCCGTTTTCCAGGTGGTTGCTAATAGTAAGCTGCACCCTGTTCAAATCATCGGGGTGTAATAAGGATGACCAACCTTTTAAAGTGCGGGGAAATTCGCCCTCGTCATAGCCCATCAGTTCATCAATTTTCCCAAACCACTGGACGCTTTCTTTCATGTCCCACTCATAAATAACATCGCTCAGGTTTTCGGCTGCATTCCTGAAACGCTCTGCTATAATTTTACGCTCGGTAATGTCTTCCATATCCCCGATAAAAATATGGGGTTCTCCTTCGGCATTACGGGTGAGGATGAGGTTGAGGCTTATCCAAACCGTATTCCCTTTTTTGTGGATAAACATACAGTCGTAATGCGCAGATGGAATTTCATTGTTTAATAGTTTTTTGGTCATAGTAAAACCAATATCCAACGAATCGGGGTGGGTAATGTCCATCCAGGATTTGGCTAATAGCTCCTCGCTGGTGTATCCCAGGGTACGACACATGGCAGGATTTACCTGGATAAATTTGCCATCTAAGCTAGCAATAGCTCTGCCGATGGCCGCTTTATAAAAGGCATGTCTGAACTTTTCTTCGCTTTCCTTGAGCTTCAAGGTGGCTTCTTCCTCATCGGACATGTCTATTCCCATCCCTATCAGGCAAGGCTGCCCATCAACATAAATCAGTTTGCCGCTTAAGTAGTAAGGTGTCCTGACCCCATCTTTAGAAACGAATTTAGCTTCCACGGAGGCCTCTCCCTTAGTAAAAACTTTCTGGATACTTTGGGCAATCTTTTCTTTCTCATCCCCTTCATACAAATCGAGTGGACTTATCTTTTTCATTTCATTGGATGAATACCCCGAAATGATTTCAAGATTTTTGTTCCATTTCATAAATTGACCTTCAGGGCTTATCTGGTAAAACAAACCCGGCAGGGCATCAATCATCTGCACAAAATGATTCTTTTCACTTACAATCGCTGCTTCGGCTTTTTTCTGTAAGGTAATATCGCTAATGGTGGTAATAAAATAAAGCGGTTTGTTAGTGCTATCCTTTTGCAGAGTTGTGCTAACATCCGTCCAAACGAGGTGGCCATTTTTGTGGATGTATCTTTTTTGGTAACGGACACGGGTTCTGCCACCATTCATCATCGAGGCAACAATTCCCGAGCTTTCCTGAATATCGTCAGGGTGTGTAATCTCCTGCCATTTTTTAGTTTTGAGTTCTTCTTCAGTGTAACCCAAAATTTCGCTGAATGCCTTGTTTACTTTTAGTGAACCATCGATGCCGGTTATCGACTTTCCAAGTGGTGAATTATCAAACAAACTTCTGTATTTTGCCTCGCTATTTGCAATCTGTTCTTCGGCCTCTTTGCGTAATGTAATATCGTGGCCGGTAACAATAAAGCCGTTTATTTCTTTATCGCTTCCAATGTAACGGGTGTAGGTGATGTCCATAAATCTTCTTCCAAAGGCCGGAAACTCGAACCAATCGGTAAAATTTACGTCTTTGCCATTTAAACATTTATCGGCGTGAGGCTTTATTATAGTTTCAAAAAACTCTTCTCCAAAAAGTGCGGGCACCGTTTTACCTATCAAATCATTCTTCTTAAAGCCGAAGGCCTTTACATAAGCATCGTTTACGGTAAGATAGGTGTAGTTGTGATCTAAAACCGCGAGCATATCTTTGGAAGTGGTAACAATTTTTTGGTAGCGCAGCAACGCTTCTTCCAGATTTTTCTTTTCGGTAACATCCACCGCAAGACCGACTAGGCCTTTCACCTTGCCACTTTCATCGAAGGTTGGCTGGTAGGTAGTGTCGAATTTTAAGGAGCCTAACTCGACACCTTCGGTTTTCACTACCTTTCCGCTCAGACTTTCTTTTAGAGCCACCAGCAAATCGGGGTAATCTTTATATACATCAAATACAGACATGCCCACAACCTGCCCTGGTTTTAATCCTAATTTTTTTAATCCTTTCCCTTCCGAGAAAGTAAAAATGCCGTGGGCATCAAGCGCGAATATAACTTCCTGTACTTCTGAGGTGATGGTTTTTAAAAATTGCTGCTGTTTAGCGTTTTCCTCCTCTGCCTTTTTGCGTTCACTAATGTCGATCAGGGTGCCAAGTATGGTATCATGATCCAGTTTCAGGCTCATCAGAAAAACCCTTTCGTTCCCTTTTTTTGTAAGAATGTTGGCCTCAAAGCCTTGAACCTCTCCATCCTTTTTTAGCATCCTCACAAGCTCATCGCGTTGGGCAGGGTTTTTATAGCTAATTACCGAACTCTGCGCCATCAGTTCTTCTTTGCTGTCGTATTCCATCATACGAGCAATGGTATCATTTAAATAATAAACCTCCCCTGTTGTACTCGATCTTAAGACACCAACCGATGAATTTTCGACCAGGTTCCGGTATTTCTCTTCACTTTCCCTGATTTTTATGCTGGCTTCTTTTTGCAAAGTAACATCTCTCGATATTCCATAAACATATTCCACAGTTTCGTTATCTCCCAAAACAGGAATCAGTTTTGTTTCCAGCCAAACTTCACCTGTTGGAAATATTATTTTTTGTTCCGCGTGAAGCACCTTCTTGTCGTGGAAAACCTGTTGCAAAGAGGCCATTTGTTTTTGGGAGGTTTGTTTTGGGAACAGCTCATCCACTTTTTTCCCACTTACTTGTTCCATCGAGCTATTGAACTGTTGGGCAGCATGCTTATTCACATAAACCACCTTAAAATCATTATCAATCAAAAAAATGGTGTCACCCGAGTTTTCGACCAAAGCCTGGTATTTTGCTTCACTTTGTTTTAATGCTTCAACTGCTTTTTTTTGTTCAGCAGGGCTTGCAGAAATATCCCATGCATTCATTGTTTTGAGGCGTGCATTCTCGGTTCGCAGCTCGGCTATTTCTGCAAGAAGTTCCTCTTTACTTTTCTGGTCAATGTCCATTTTAATTTTGTTTGTGATCTTGTGTTCATTGTGCTTATTTCTTTGATTGGTTTAGATTTGGGGGGTTGCCAAAAATACTATAGCTAAGTTCGGAAAGGTGTAGTCCAAACCCTGATTTCGTTGTAAGTGTTTGCCCTACAAAAAGAGCCAGGAGCCTTGGTAAATCAAAGGTGTAGCTCTACACTAAGATTGGAGAAAAGAAAAGGATTTGATTTTGCGGGAGACTTCTTGATAAAATGCTACCAAACGACAATTCAAAAACAATAAGGTAATAGGGTTGGGTTTGTCATTTCCGGAATAATTTCTACTAAGGTTGAAGAAAAAAGGATAAGGTTTCGTTGCTTTGCAAATGGTCAACACTAATTATAAAAATCTTATTTTCTTTTTTGTAATCTTAGTACAATAATTTCCACCTACTTACAATTTGACCTTATTTTTATCCAACCCGCAAAAGCTGGACAGGTTGTGTTTTTGAATTACCCAGTACTTTAGCTCAGGGGCCGGATTATTCGATCAACTGATTTCGGATGGCATAATGGATGAGTTCGGCGTTTTTCTTCATACCCATTTTTTCGAGCAAACGCCGACGATGTGTGCTTACAGTTTTGTCGCTGATAAAAAGTTCGGCGGCAATTTCGACCACCGATTTTCCCTGTGCCAGCAAACACATAATCTGGAATTCCCTCTTCGAGAGCTTTTCGTGGGGAATTGCGATAGGGACATCACCATGGTGAAACATAATTTTTTCGGTGAGTTCCGGGGAGAGGTATTTGCCGCCTGCCAAAATAGTTTTGATGGCCGTAAGCAATTCTTCGTTAACACTGCTCTTGCAAACATATCCTGCGGCACCTGATTTTAATGCACGCACCGCGTATTGTTCCTGTGGATGAATGCTCAGAATCAAAACAGGGGTAGGCAGATTTTTGTTTTTCATGGTGGTCAGGATGTCAAGCCCGCTTTTGCCTGGCATAGAAATGTCCATGATAATCAAATCAAAATTATCGTTTTTAATTTGTTCAAGGGTTTCATTACCATCGGATGTTTCCACAATAGTGCCTCCTTTCATCATCCCTAAGATGATTTGTTGGAGTCCGCTTCTTACAATCGGGTGGTCGTCAGCAATAAGTATTTTCATCTGTTTTTTTTGTATTACAGCCCTGGCAGAGTGATGTTAATTTTGGTTCCCTGGTTTTGGCCTGAAGTAATTGCAAACGTGCCGTCAAACTGTTTTACCCGCTCCCGCATGCCCTGGATTCCAAGCGAGGCTCCCGAATTTATTTTTTCAGGCTCAATGCCAACGCCATCATCGGCGATAGACATCACAAGGGCAAGATTTTCCTGACACAGTTCAACCCTTACCGTTGTAGCTCTGGCATGGCGCACAACATTGGTAAGTGCTTCCTGGAGGATGCGATAAATGGCAAGGCTTAGTTTTTCGCTGATGATAGGGGCGTCGGGCACGGCGAACAGGCAGACAATTTTGCTTCTTTTTTCAAACTCTTGGCAATACCATTCCATGGCAGGCACAAGTCCCAGATCATCCAACATGCCCGGGCGCAGATCGGTAGAAATGCGCTGCACCGTTTTTATGGTATCGGTCACAATATCAATCATGCCCCTGATTTTTTCATTTTCCGGGAAATTATTACCCACCCTATCCATCATCCATCCCAAATCAATTTTTAGTGCTGTTAACGATTGCCCAAGTTCATCGTGTATTTCCCTGGAAATACGTTTGCGCTCGTTCTCCTTAATTTCTTCCTGATGCATGTACAGCTGTTGCAATCGACTATGGATATCCTTGAAGTTTTCCTCAGCCTGCCTACGCAAAAATTCATTCAAAATCATATTGCCCGCAGATTGGAGCATGACAATGGTTTCGGACAGCCAGGCAATTTCTTTGCCAACAGCCCCATATATCCCAACCGTTCCCAGGAGTTTTTTCTTTTTGAGCAGCGGAATGAAAAGGAGTGAACGGAAGCCGTGTTTTTTCATCCATGCTATCTCTCCTTTCGCTTTGGGAGGGTAATCCTTTAAGCGCGAAATGGCAATGGTACGGTGAGCCAGCAACTCTTTTTGGTGGTAACCAAAAGTAGAAAAGGGAATGTTTTGGAGCAGCTCTATTTGTGAATCCTCAGGCTTGCTGCACCATTCGTTGGAATTACTAATGGTACGTTGGTCGGGCGACAAGATGAAAAGGGCACTGCGGCTGGCACCGGTGAAGGTAGCAATATTCGCAAGAGCAAAATCGAAAGCCTGTTTGGTTTGTGAACTTGATGAATTGATAAATGTAGTTGAAATCCGGTTGAGCAGTTCCTGGCTTGTGCAGTGCTTACGGATGTTTTTTTGGGTCTCCCAGCTTTCGTTGATATCAACCGCCGATACCAGGCATTGAACTCTGTTTTTGAGTATAATACCCGAAAGGAGGTAATGCAATCCGGGCACATTGCCCTGGGCAGCAAGGCTTATTTCGCGGGATTGTTTGATGTTGCTGCCGAACACGCTGGCAAGAAAATCCTGAAGGATATATTTGCTATCGTCAGCAACGAAAAAACCCAAGTGATTCCCAATAAGCCTTGATCGTTCATTGCCCAGCATCCTGGCTCCACAGAAGTTTAGCGCAACAATTTCGCCTTGCTCCGTGAGTGTAAAATATCCCGATGGGGCAAACTCGTACAAGTCGCTGTATTGCTCCAATATTTCCTGCGTTCTGGTTTTTGCCAACAAAAGCTCCTCGTTCTGTAGCTCCAGTTCTATCTGATACACCCCCAATTCATGAATGAGCTTCAGCATTTCGGCCTCAGAAAGTTGTGCAGTTTTCTGTTCAGATTTGGCCGCAAACAATGCCTGCGCCTTTTGGCGAAGTTGGGCTTTGTTTGTGATACTGTTGTTTTGCTTGTTCATTCGCAAAAAATAATGCCGATAAAAGTAATTAATTTTTCACGGTGCATACATCAATCGTTAAAATGTATTATTTCCGAAAACCTGCAAAACCCAACTTTCTTAGCTCCGCCGCAGGCGGTCATCGAAAGGCTAATATATGGAAAAGGAATAGAGTTATCTGCTATTGGCCAATCGTGAACTGTTAATTAAACATTAAAGATTTACGGATAACTATTATAAAATAACAAATCACAAGCAGACGATGAAAAATGACTTTATGCGGTTTCATTTTTTCGGGTATCGTCAGTCTTACATTTTCTTTACATTTAAAAAAAATTCTTGTCGATTAAATTTTTGCACATACATTTGCCGACTAAAATACGAAATTAGTCGATAAGTTTAATAATAATGACAAAAGACGAGATTGTAAAAACTGAAATCATTGCCCAGGCGCAAAAGCTGTTTAAGCAGTTTGGCTTAAAGAAAACTACCATGGACGAAATTGCTGCGGCTTGCGGAAAAGCTAAAAGCACACTTTACCACTACTTTAAAAACAAAGAAGAGGTTTTTGATGAAGTACTTAAACTGGAATTGCTCAACATCCGAACAGTGGTGAGTATAGAAGTAGATAAGCAAGCCGACTTTATTAATAAAATCAAAACTTACTTCAGAGTTTTTCATCAGGAAACACTGAATACAATTAACTTGTTCCGGATTTTAAAGCAGGAAATAAAATCAGAACTTATAAAATCGAGCAGGTTTAATAATGTCATCGATTTTGAAAAAAAATTCCTTTCGGGGATTATTTTATCAGGATTTCAAAAAGGGAAGTTTAGCGAATTGCAAGAAGATGACATACCGTGGTTTACGGGAATATTATTGGTTGCCTTTATGGGTATTGTTAGATATAGCGTAGAATCAGATGGCGATTTCGATGAGGCTCAGTTTGATAAAATTGCCGATGTTTTGATTCCCAGAATATTTATATAAATAGTGCTTTTTCATGTCACCAGATTGGTGGCAATTTTTTTTAATAAAAACCGACTAAAATACAAAAAACGTATTATAATCTATAAAATTAAATCATGAAAAAATTCATTTTAGTAATTTCAATCTTATCTGTTTTTGTTGCTGCCTGCAACCAAAAGGATCAAAGCAAGCGTCAAGCTACGCCAAAGTCAGAGGCCGTAAAGGTAAAGGTGGTTGGAGCTGAACTGGTGCAGCAGGATAAAAAACTTTCGTACAGTGGCATGGTAGAGGCTATGCAAACCATTCCCCTAAGTTTTGAAACAACTGGAACGGTAGAAGCTGTTTATGTTGACGAAGGCGATAAAGTAAGTGCCGGGCAGTTGTTGGCAAAGGTGGAGCGGGGCAGCCTCGAAAGTGCTCACAATGGTGCGTTGGCGCAATATCAACAAGCGGTCGATGCCCAGGTTCGCTTAAAGTCGGTTTATGAAAAGGGAAGCCTTCCGGAGATAAAATGGGTGGAAATTAACAGCAAGCTTGGTCAGGCGAAAGCCATGTTGGAAGTAGCTGAACGTAATCTTGAAAACTGTAACTTGATTTCACCGACCAATGGCATTATCGGACAACGAAACATCGAGCCGGGCATGTCGGCAATTCAGGTGCAAGCCCCACTACTTATTGTTAAAATTGAAGAAGTACTGGTGAAGATTTCGGTTCCCGAAAACGAAATCGGACTCCTGAGCAAAGGCATGGAAGCAGCCATTACCGTAGGGGCACTTGCTAACCGAAACTACTCAGGCACCATCGAACGTGTGGGTGTGGTTGCCAATGTTTTATCGAGAACCTATTCGGTGAAAATTAAAGTTGAAAACCCGGATTTATTGCTCAAGCCCGGAATGGTGTGCGAAGTGCTAGTAAATATTCCCGAGTCGAAGGAAAAACTTTTAGTTCCCGTAACATCGGTCGGAAAAGATGCGGGACAGCAAAATTTTGTGTTTTTAGTTGATAAAACGACCGGAAGGGCTGTACGCAAAAATGTGGTGATCGATAATTTTAGCGATGAACGAATTATTATTCGCTCCGGTTTGCAGAATGGTGACTTGGTGGTTTTAGCCGGCAACCATAAAATATCTGAAGGCACTCTTTTGATTTACTAAGTGTCATAAGTTTAGTTTTTAAGAATTATAAATTGGAATACATGCAAAACAATAGAAAAATAAACCTGATTGAGGCTGCCATGAAATACCGGCAGATCATTATAGCTTTTGTTGTAGCAATGATGGTGCTTGGGGTTTTTGGGCTGATGAATATGCCACGTCGCGAGTTTCCTGAGTTTACGATCAGACAGGGCGTTATTGTGGGTGTTTTTCCCGGGGCAAACGCACAGGAAGTAGAAGAGCAATTAACCACAGTAGTAGAAAATTATATTTTTGCTTATGAGGAAGTAAAAAAATCGAAAACCTATTCGCAATCCAGCGAAGGGCAAATGGTAATTTTTGTTGAGATCAACGATGATGTGAGTAATCCCGATGAGTTTTGGTCCAAGCTCAGGCATGGTCTCGATGAGCTTAAAGCACAAAAGTTACCGGCAGGCGTATTGGCTCTGGTCGGGAGCAACGACTTTGGCGATACTGCTGCATTGCTTATTACTATGTCGTCCGAAGATAAAACTTACCGGGAGCTTGAAGAAATTCTTAAACAACTCGAAGCAGATATACGCCGCATCCCTGAGGTGTCAAAAATAAAAAAATATGGCACCCAGCAGGAAAAAATATTTGTGTATTTCGACCCCGAAAAAATAAACGAATACAAGGTAAAGCCAAGTACTATCCTGGGGACTATTAAGGTACAGGAAATGATTAATTACGCCGGAAGCCTCGACAATGGAGACTTGATTATGCCCATCCATCTTCCTCCACGTTACAACTCGGAGAAAGATCTGGAGGAACAAATAATTTATTCCGATCCCAATGGAAATATTATCCGGCTTAAAGATGTTGCACGTATCGAGCGCAAATACGAAGATCCTGATAATTTTATTCGCAACAATGGTAGCAATGCCCTACTGCTTTCGCTGGAGATGCTCAAGGGAAACAACATTGTAAAGTTTGGAGAGGATGTAAACAAAGTTTTAGAAGCATTCGCCCAAAAAACCGATGCAGATGTAAAAACCAATGTCATCTCTAATTTGCCTCAGGTTGTCGATCATTCTATTTCGCACTTTCTTACCGAGTTTATCATTGCTATTATTGCAGTAATTGTGGTAACCATGATTTTGTTGCCTTTCAGAGTAGCCTCAGTTGCGGGTATTACCATACCGGTTTCTATTCTTATCACGCTGGGTATAATGAGCCTGGTGGGCATCGAGTTGCAAATTGTTTCTTTGGCCGGCTTAATTGTGGTTTTGGGCATGGTGGTGGATAATGCCATCGTGGTTATCGACAACCATGTCGAAAAACTCGATCATGGAGTTAAGCCCTGGGAGGCAGCCTGGCAAGCAGCTACCGAGTTGGTTATTCCGGTACTTTCGGCCACAGCGGCCATTACGGCGGCATTTTTTCCACTCATGTTTTTCCTTAGCGGAATGGCCAACGATTTTGTAGGTACTTTCCCGGTAACCATTGCCATAGCACTGGGTGTTTCGATGATTGTGGCGATATTCTTAGTGCCATTCATCTGTTTTGTTTTCATCAAAAAAGGCTTACACAAAAAGGTGGAAGAAGGCGAAAAGCCAAGGCGCAGTTTCCTCGATCGGGTTCAAAAACGCTACGATACTACGCTCGAATGGACCTTCCGGAATTCGCTGTTTACCTTAGCCATGGGTTTGGTGATTGTTGTAGCCGGATTCCTGCTGTTTGCCACCATCCCCCAAAAACTTTTTCCTAATATGGATCGAAATCAGTTTGCCGTGGAGGTGTATTTGCCCAATGGTAGTTCGCTTGAGAAAACTACAATGGTAATCGATAGCCTTGAAAAAATTCTTGAGCAGGACGAGCGAATTACAAATGTTGCCTCCTTTGTAGGTAGAGGCTCACCACGATTTAACGACTTGTATGCTCCCCACCTTCCGGCAAAAAACTTTGGCCAGTTAATGGTAAACACCCTGTCGAATGAGGCTACAGTTGCCGTACTTGATGAATATGATGAAAAATATAGCGAGCTATTCCCCGAGGCGCATATCAAATGGAAACAAATTGCAATTCAGGATTTTGATGCACCACTCGAGTACAGAATTAGTGGAACTAATATGGCGGAGCTAAAACAAAAAGCTGCCGAAATAAAAGAAATATTAAATGCCCACCCTCAGCTTACCTGGGTGCGCGATGATTGGGGCGAAAACAGACGCGGGATAACGGTGGATCTGGATCGTAACAAGGCAAACAAACTGGGTTATGCAAAGTCTTTTGTAGCTTCTCAGCTTATGATTTCCCTGGATGGTTTGCCAGTAACCACAGTTTGGGAAGGCGATTATCCTTTGGATGTAATCCTCTCCAAAGAAGATTCGCTGACTAACAGTATCAGCAAACTCGAAAATCAATATGTAAGTTCTCTGCTGACCTTGGAATCATTGCCTTTGCGCTCAATCGCCAAACTTAAACCCGACTGGACCCAAGGTACCATCGTGCGCAGAAATGGGGTTCGTACTATTACTGTTAAAGCAGATATAAAACGCAACATTATTGCATCCACAGTTTTTAAAGATATAAACCCCGAGGTGGAGGCTCTTGATCTTGCCGGAGGGCAAATAATCGAAATCGGCGGCGACCACGAAGCTACAGCTACTCAGATGAAGCCTTTAATTACTTCGCTTGCCTTAAGTGTGGTGCTCATCTATTTTATTTTGCTTATCCAGTTCAAAACTTCGCGCCATGCCATGCTAATTATGTCAACCATGCTTTTAAGTTTTCCCGGTGCAGCACTTGGCTTGTGGCTCACGGGCTACCCTTTTGGAATGACTGCCTTTATCGGCATTATTGGCCTGGTGGGTATTGTGGTGCGTAATGGGATTATCCTTATCGACTATACCTTTGAACTGGTGTATAATCAGGGACTATGTTTTAAAGAAGCCGCTATTGGTGCCGGCAGACGCAGGATGCGCCCTATTTTCTTAACTTCTATGGCCGCAGCCATGGGTGTTGTCCCAATGATTATTAGCCGGTCGCCGCTTTGGGGGCCTTTGGGTACAGTTATTTGTTTTGGTATGATTACCGGCATGGTTCTTACACTCTATATTTTGCCGGTGCTGTACTGGAGATCGTCTGAAAACGAATATGCCCGCAAGCAAGCGAAAGCCAACCAGAAGCAAGGCTCGTCTTTTCATCTCTTACCCGAAGATCATAAAATAATTACAGACCAAACATCATTAAAAAAATGAGAAATAAAATCATAATCATAGTATTAGGATTGCTTCCGGTGATGGCTACTGCCCAGCAGCTTACGCTGGATTCGTGTAAAAATCTTACACTGCAGTTTAACAAACGTATTAAAGAGGCTCAGCTAAGGGTGGAGGAATCATCGGAGATAAAAAAGCAGGCTTTTACAAAATACTTCCCACAGGTATCAGGGGGTTTTATGGCCATGAAGGCTGATGATTATTTGTTGCAAGGTGAAATTCCCGCTGCCAACTTGCCCGTATATGATGGTAATATTGCCAACTTACCCACAGCTACACAGTTTGCTTATTTCCCCGGCATGGATATCAACCTGCTCGATTACACAAACCTCGGATATGTGGCTGCTGTCGAACCGGTATATATGGGTGGGCAAATACGCAATGGGAACAAGCTGGCTGAGCTGGCCGAAGAAATTCACAGACATCAATTGCTGCTTTCGCAGGATGACGCACTCATAAAAACGGAACAGCAGTTCTGGAC
Organism: uncultured Lentimicrobiaceae bacterium; assembly: GCA_964523795.1. GTDB lineage: Bacteria > Bacteroidota > Bacteroidia > Bacteroidales > 4484-276 > SABY01. The sequence goes on along the minus strand of CAZGAO010000054.1, from coordinate 17,978 downwards.
GCTCATTTCGTTAAAGAATAGGATGAAAACCATCGATCAGTATGAGCGCTTGCTGGATACCTTGCACAAAGACGTAAGTGCGTTTTTTGATGCAGGGCTGGTTAATCGCTCCGATTTGCTTAAGGTGGAGGTAAAACAAAACGAGTTGAAGGGCAAAAGGCTGCAATTGGAAAATGGTATTGAGATAGTTGGCATGGCTTTGTGCCAGAATATGGGAATCAGATATACGCCGGGTATTCAGTTTGTTTCGGATGAAATTACCAAAGAATCCATTGGCTCGTATTTTTTGCAGGCAGATACGGCTGTTCAAAACAGGCAGGAAATTCAACTACTCGAAAAAGCCATCGCAGCTGAAAAGCTGCAAAAGAAAATGGTTCGTGGTGAAATTTTACCACATGTAGCTGTTGGAGTTCAGGGTTTGTATTTGGATGTATTGGAAAATCAAAGTACACGGGGGCTACTTTTTGCTACGGTAAATATCCCGATTTCAGCTTGGTGGGAAGGTTCTCACAAACTCAAAAAGCAGCAGATAAAGGTTGATATTGCCGAAAACAAATTGCAGGAATCGCTCGACCTAATGGTGCTACAAATCGAAAAAACTTACAAAGAACTTATCGAAAGCTACCAGCAAATTGGCATAACTCAGAAATCAGCCGAGCAAGTGGAGGAGTATCTAAAGGTAAGCCGCGATAATTTTGATGCCGGAATTGAAGGTGCTTCTGATTTGCTTGAAGCTCAGGCAATGTTTCAGGAAGCTCAGGAAAGTTACATCAACGCATTGTGTAACGGACAAATCAAACTTGCACAATACAAAAATGCTATTGCTGTAAAATAGCATTAAGAAACAAATCGGGCTGCCTAGCTTGATTTCATTTTTGATTGATTGATGGCCTGTTTCTCCCGAACGGGAGGTGCAGGCTTTTTTTTATGCCTTTAAAGGTTAATGGTGAATGGTGAAGGGTTAATGGTGAAGGGTTAATGGTGAAGGGTTAATAGTTAATTGCACAAAACGAATAACGCTCAACGATAAACGGATAATGCCGCCCTTTGGGCGAGCCCAGGATTCAAGAATCCCGGATTTGCAACATCCTCGAAAAATCAAGAAAATCATAGATTTTCTATTTTTCGGGACGACTAACGACCGATGATGACCTTAACACAGAAAACAACAGCACTTAATTTTTTCGTAGTTTAGATTTTTCATTATCTTTGAAAAAAATAATATTATGATAGTTGAACGCACAAATAATGAGATCTTGGTGAGATTATCGCCTCAAACAAACACCTCCGACTTACAAGATTTGTTAGATTATTTGGAGTATAAAGAATTGGTTTCTAAATCAAAAGCTAATCAAAATGACATTGATGAATTAGTAAAAGAAATTAATCGTTCAATGATGGAGAAGATTAGGAAATCACGCCGATAAATTTTAACTATGAAATTTGTCGTTGATACGAATATTGTTTTCAGTGCGATACTCAATCCTCAAAGTCCAATTGGACAAATTATCCTTAACGGGTCAAAATATTTCACATTTTTATCCATTGATCAATTAAAAAATGAAATTGACAATCATGAAGGTAGAATTTTAAAAATTAGTAGATTAAGTAAATCTGATTATCAAAGAATTTATGGATTAATAAAATCAAAAATAAAATTTATAGACCAATTATTGATAAACCCTGACAATTATCAAAAAGCTGATGAATTAACAAATGATATTGACCCTGATGATTTACTATTTGTTGGTCTATCTTTACAATTAGGTTGTAAACTATGGTCAGGAGACAAGCATTTACTAAATGGACTCGAAAGCAAAGGATTTGAACAGATTACTAAAACTGAGGATTTGTTTAAAATCTATTTAGATAAAGAATTATCAAGAAAAAGAAAATAAAAATTATTACTTAGCAAGTATATTGCCCCACAATTAACAGATAACAATTAATGCCGCCCTTTGGGCGAGCCCAGGATTCAAGAATCCCGGATTTGCAACATCCTCGAAAAATCAAGAAAATCATAGATTTTCTATTTTTCGGGACAATTTCCTCTCTACTCATACATCATCGAAAGTGCCACCACGCCGGGGCCAACGTTTACGCCCAGCACCGGGCTGCCGTAATTTACAAAGCGGGGTTCAAGGCCGCCGGTAAGGGCTTTCATCTGCTCGATGTACCAATTGGCGGTTTGCTCATTGTCGGCGTGCGAAATGCTGTAGCCCCACAGCTTGCGCTTATTTATCTTTTTCTCTACCATTTTCATGGTTAGCTTCATGCTGGCTTTTTCGCTGCGCGGCTTACCTACCAAATCCGTCCGTCCTTCATCGTTTACGATAATCACCGGTTTTACACCCAGCACCTTTCCCACAAAACCTTTTACAGCATTTACACGGCCACTTTTTACCAAATATTTCATGGTTTTGGTGGTAACAAACATGTCAGTATTTTTCGACCAAAGCTCGATATTTTTCACCAGCTCATCGTGCGGCGTGCCTTGTTCGATGGCTTCAACGGCTCGCATCGTGATCAATCCCAGACCCGATGACAAGCGTTTGGAATTTATCACCGAGATCGGTTTTTTGGTGAAGTTGCTAATGGTTTTGGCGGCCTTGCGGCTGTTGGAGCAGGTACCGCTCATGGCCTCGCTGATGTGAATGCCAATTACCGAATCGTAGTGCGTGCTCAGGTAGTTGTATTTATTGCTAAATTCCTTAAAAGTAGGTTGTGCTGTGCTGGGATAGATTTTGGCCTTGGGCAGCATTTTGTAAAAACGGTCGGGCTTCAGAGTAACTCTGTCCAGGTAGTAGGTGTCGCCAAAGTGAACGCTCAGCGGCACCACGTTGATTTGGTGTTTTTCGATATACTCCTGGGGCAGGTCGCAGGTGGAGTCGGTGAGCAGGGCGATGCTGTGTTTTTGATTTTCGGCCACATCCATTTGCATCACCATGTCGTCCACTTTTTGGAAGGTGATGCTTCCGAAGCGGCTGATTTTGGTGAAGAGTTTATCGGGCGTGTCGGTGTGGATGTGGAGGCGCATCTTTTTGGGCGAGCCAGCCAGCACCAGCGAATCGCCGAAGTGCTCGATTTTGCTTCTCAGCTTTTCGCGTTCGATGTGGTCGGCGATGAGCATGGCTTCGGTGCAATATCTGAAGTTGGCATTCTCGTGGTCGTGGGTTCCTTCAAAGCCTTGTACTTTGAGGACGTTGCGTGCGCCAAGTATTTTTTTCAACTCACCGTGCTTAAAAAAGTCGATCATGCCTTCCAGAAAAACTACAAAGCCTTTTGCCCCGGCATCTACCACGTTGGCCTTGGCCAGCACCTCGAGAAGTTTGGGTGTATTTTGCAGTGAGTCCATGGCACTTTGATAGGATTCGGTGATGAGCTGGTTGAAATCGTCAAATTTATCTTTAAGCACCTGAATCCCTTCGGACCATTCGCGGAGTACGGTTATCATGGTTCCTTCCACCGGATTGGAAATGGCTTCGTAGGATTGGATTACCCCATTGTTTATCGCTTTTGAAAATTTGCTTACATCAATGGTTTCTTCGTTCTCGAAAGTGCTGCTAAAGCCGTACAGAAACTGGGCAAATATGATCCCCGAATTACCACGTGCGCCCACAAGGGCAGCATCGGCCAGGGCATTGGCAGTATTGGAAAAAGTATCGGTGGGGATAATCGAGTCCACAATCGAGCGCATGGTGGAGGCCAGGTTGGTGCCGGTGTCGGCATCGCGAACAGGAAAAACGTTGATTTTGTTAAGATGTCCCTGGTTATCAAAAATACGCTGCGCACCGGCCAGGAAGCTGTAATACAATCGTTTTCCATCGAGGGTTTTGGTATCTATATCTTGATCTTTCACAATTTTTCTATCTTAATTAATACAAATTCAAATAAAAATCAGGGCATCGATTTTTTTCAAAATTCGCCTGCAAAAATACAGTAAACTATTGGGATACCTGCTTGTAAAATATGTTAAACACTGTGATACAGCTTTTTGCATTATGCTGTGTCTGCTGCTGGCAGGGCGTACTTCTCTTTGATTAATTTTTGGATATGCAGGAAATACTCTTTTTGAATCGAGAAAACGGTAAGCTCCAAAATATGACCGGTTGGTGTTTGAGCGGCTACTTTGATTTGTGGTTCCTGCTTAAGAGAGGCCCATGGCATGAGCAAAATATCGGTATTCATTGCCTGGATGGTGGCCGAAAGATTTTCGGCAGGAGGTATTTCGATTCTAAACGTGTGGCTTAATATGGTTTCGGCTGGGTTGGATTTAATCACTACTTTTCCCGCCAAATAGCTATATGGCAAATAAATGGATTCGCCAGCCTCGGTTTCCAAAATAATGGCTGAAGGTGTAAAGCGCAATATCTTACCTGAATAATCCCCGATTCTTACGGTTTCGTTAACTTTAAAATGACTTACCGTTTTAAAAAATGCTCCGGCCACAAAATCCCTTAGCACAATCCAGGCCGTATAAAAGGTAAACAAAAACAGAAGTACAAAGAGGCCTATGGCATACATCGGGCTGTGGCCTGATAAAAAATTGACCGACCACGAGAGAAATATGATCCAGACAATAAGCTCGAAAATAGAGGTATAACGCCATGCGTGGCGGCGTTTGTCCTTGCGCAGGAGCAAGGCAGGAAGAAGCCAGACGATAAGCCTGAATACAAAAAATAAAGCTGTGGCCAGCACAATGATGGTGTAGAGGCTTCGATTAGAAAATTCTAAAATCTGATCCATAGTTTTTACAACATTTCTTTTTGGATGAGCACACTTTGAATGTGCGGATAAATATAGCTGTTTACCTCATAAATGCCCGGCTGGTTCTCGACAATAAGGCCTGCTCTTTTCAGTACCTCAACCGTTGATTTGACATCGCGGATATTATCCATATTAATGCGTGCAAGCTTTCGCAGGTTAGCACGCTTGTGTAAGATGACTTGCACGATCAGCAGATACCAGTCGGGTTTTAGCTGCTCGAGCATCGAAAGGTCGGGGATGCGGGGCGGCTTGATGGTGATGATGTTTTTGTCGATGTCGGTAATATTGGCCAGCCAGGCATTGAGTACGACACCCGCATTGCCTTTGGAGTAAGAAAAATATTTGGCAAACAAGCGAGCAAAATCCCACGGGCGCAGATGGTCGCGAGGGCTGTTATGAAGGCGCAGTTTCATCCCGCTCGACTGGTGACGGCTCATTACAATTTGCTGCAGCTCCTCTGAGTTAAAAGGCTCCAGTTCGATGATATGAATAAAAAAATCTTCGATGTGCATCAGCCGGTTGATAAGCTCGAAACTCGGCTTACTCATATTAACCACAAACAAGCATTGGCTGCTGTATTTGTTGATCAAGGCCATAATTTGCGTGATGACCGCCAGCCCATCTTCACTTTTTTCCCACCACAGCGAAAGATCATCAATAACCAAAACAGCATCGGCAGGCAGCGAGTTAAAAATCCGATAATACGAGCCATGAACCTCGAAGGTGCTTTCGAGCGATTCTTTGAAAAGTGCAAGATCGATGGATCCGCCGTAGGGTGGACTTAGGTTATAAATATTGGCATTGGTAAAATGCTTGTTGACAAAATATTGGGCAAAAAATGTTTTTCCCGAATTGTGATCGCCCAAAACCATGATGGCTCCGTTACGCTTTTTGCGATACCACTGCAAGGCTCTTTTAGCCTCGTAAAGCTCCTTGCTTCGCCCAAGCCAGAACTCGTTGAGGTAGTATTGCTTTCGTAGGAAAAGCCGGGAATATTGAAAGGGCATTTTTTGCATGATATCAGGCTGCACCGAGAGACTTTCGGTGAGCTTGATGGCATCGCTGATTTTAAATTGTTCTTTCACCGATTCTTTGCGCAATCGTTGGGTAAACATTACCCCGATGCTTTGGCGGTACCAAAACTGGTTGAGCTGATGCTGGATTGCCCGTTTGCCACCCTGCCGTATTTCCTGCAGGTAGTACCATCGCTTGCGGCTTTCGATGTCGCGAATGTATTGTTTCAGATTGGTGGCACTTTTTACAAAGGCATGGAGCGAAAGCCGATCCTCGAAAGTATTAAGCCGCTCGTTGAAAAGATATAGAATTTGCGTTCTGGCATCTGCCGATTTATCAATTTCAAGGTTAAATAATTTGATATGCTCATCCACCAGGACAATCAGGGCTTTGGTTTCGGGCTTGCCATCCTTACTTTCTTCGTTTAGTTTTTCGATGCCAAAGGTCAGGTTGCGGATTACCTCGTTGGTGGCTGTGCTAATTCTCTCGAGTTTTTGGGGCATGTTGGCCAGCGATTTTTGCACCGGTTCCACAAACTCCGATTGCAGCATGTAATCCATAAATTCGGCTACAGCAATGTTGATGCTTGCGATGCCTCTGAATTGCTGCTGTGCAAAGTTGTTAACCGACGAATCGGCCATCAGCTCGATGGACTGTGGCAGCACACTGCCAGCCAGTTTTATTTTGCGAAAAGTTTTTTCGACTAGTTGATTAAAATAGGCCTGAAAAGTTTCGCGTTCCTTCATCTCGCCAAAGCTCTCGGGCATGTATTTTACCGCTTGTCCTTCTTTAAGCTGCTGTGAAAAATTCACCAAACGATTGCGAATCTCGATTTCCTGCTTGATATAATTGCGTTCAAAAGTACGTCCGGCTTCGGCAGCCAAATCGTGAAAAACAGCGCGCAACTTGGTGGTAAAAGCCAGCAGGCCGAGTTCGAGTTTTATGCTGTTGAAAAACAGCCGTTGATTTTGTTGCGACAATGGTGGGATGGACAGGATAAAACGGCGGATGCTTCGGGCACTTCGGTCATCGAATTCCTTGCGGCTAAATGCTCGGTTGGCGTTCAGTTGATCCATTTCGGTGGCGATGGTTTCAACAAAGCCACTCAAGCTGGTTTGCAAAAAGGCAGCAAGCGCATCGCCGGCTTCCTGGTTTATTTTTTTTAGCTTGATGATTTCCTGCTTTACCATGGCCTCGCGCTGATCGACAAAATCGATGCTGATGCCAGTGAGGGCTTTTTTCTCCATCTCGAAAAACAGGGAAGCGATGCTATAAAGCATGGCCCGGCTTTTAACGGTATATTGCCAGTTGGCGATGCCCCACTTTTCGAGCATCTCATAAATTAATCGCGTGGTGGCGGCGGTAAGATAGTTTTTAAGCAAGGCCCGGTATTTCACCTGGTAAGGAGCATCGCTGCCTGTATGCAAGGCCTTTGAGAGCTTACCGCGAAGCACAAACATTTTTTCGCTCACCGTTTTTGCACTTTGCATCTTTAGCTCCTCGGCTGGCCTGCTCACACTAATCCGGGCAGGGCTGGTTTGGATTACCTTTTCGATTTCCAGGAAGAAATAATCGATGCTTTCCTGCAATTTTGATAATTGTATCTCCAATATTTCCTGATCGAAATCCGCTGTTATTTTGCGAAAGCGAAACAAGAGATTACTCTCGAATTTAGTAATGATTTTTTGTTGTTGATTGGCCTTTTCACCAGCAAGGCTTTCACGAATATTGGCAAAGTTTTTTTCGGTGGCTTCTTCAAACGAAGCAATCAAATGGGCATGATGGCCAAAGAGTTTTAAGAGATAATTGGATTTTAAATAACGATTGATCTCCATCAAATCGCCATAAAGCAATTTTACCTGACGCGCCAGTTCGGGCTTTGCAGGATATTTGATTTCCGGCAGAGGGGTAGCTGCAATTTCTTCCACCTTGATTTTGTTTTCCAACTTGTCAATGCGTCCCAGCAAAGCCCGGCCAATGCCAATGCGTAGTTTTTTGAAATGCGTGGAGGCGCGCAGCAAAATTACCGTTCCAATATCTTTGCACAGGCGGTTTGTTTCTTCTACAAAGGTAGTCTCATCGCCTTCCTTAATATCGGGCAAGCCCAAAAATATCAAATCCGAATTCACCGATTCCACCTGGATAATATCGTAAAACGATCGTTGTTCGATTTGGTTATTAATAATTTTTATTTCGGCATGGATGCGCATGCTTTCCAGTATTGCACTGGTGTTGCGGTAAATAATTTCGCGTTGTTCGTTCACCGGATTAACAACCAGAATACGTGCCCTGGTATTTCGCCACTCGTTGCTAAGCCACAGGAATTTGAGCAGCATCAAGGCGATGTTACCGTTGTGTTCGGTGGTGCGCCACCAAATGTCCACCTGGTTGTATTTTCCAAAACCTGCATTTTTATCATAATCCATCAGCAGGATGTTCATGTCAAGCTCCTTGAGGTAGTTTACCGTGGCGATAAATCGTTTGGGATTGTCGCTGTGTCTGCCCCAGCCCATCATAACTGTATTGGGCTCGATACCCGAAAAGCCATAAGTGCCGGCAATATTGCGGATGCCTTCATAAGTATCGCTGCAAATATGTTTTCGTGTGAAAATGCCCTTGCTTATTAATTCGGCATCCAGGGTGTCGCTTTGCTTGTATTTGGGTAGGATGTTGTTTTTATCGTCTTTTTGGATCAAATCGAAATTGGACAAAAAACCTTTGCGACCCACCAGATGCATCCCAAATTCGATAAGGTGGGGGCGTGCCTGCGTGCCTCCGCTAAACAAGATTATGTTGGGCTGCCAGTTGCGCTCTTCCAGGCCTTTGGCTGCGATACGACTTATCGAGGAGCGGACAATCGACGACCATACACTTTGCCAAACATCGCCAAAATCGACTTGCAGTTCTTTTTTTGTTAAATAAAAATAAATGGCAAACATGATAAGGATGGCCATGAACATCGCCACCGTGTCGAGCTTAAACATTACGGCAAAAGAGGCTACGAAGCCCACGATGCCTACCCACTTGGGTACTCTGAAACTGGGTCTGAAATCGCTGCTTGCCCAGTGCTCGAGCGCGAAGGCCAGGTTGATAAAACCATAAGCGGCGATATAAAACATAGATACCACGCGCGCGATAACATCCAATTCGCCAATAAGAATACCCGCCTCGGCGATGATGAAGGTAAGCAGTAGCGCGTTGCGCGGCTCGTTGTTTTCACCCACGCCCTTGCCAAAAAACCGGGGGAAAATCCGGTCGCGGGCAATGGCTTGCAAAATACGTGGTGCGCCCAGGATGCCACCCAGTGCCGACGACAGTGTGGCTCCCCAGATACCGGCAATGACCAGCGGCGACCACAAGGCGATATTCATCAAAAAGTTGTAGTCGTTGAGCAAAAGATCACGATTAACAAAAAACGCCAGCATCACAGCCAGACCAATATAAATTACCAGGCCTGTGCCGATAGCCCAAAGCGTTCCCTTGGGTATCGATTTTTTGGAATCCTTCAAATCGCCCGACATGGCTACTCCCGCAGTAAAACCCGTTACTGCCGGAAAAAATATGGCAAAGATGGTTTCGGTGGGGAGGCTGTTGGCGGCGGGACTTAAAATTGCCGTAACCGGAGCGAGATCGCTGGTCATAAAAAACCCCAACACAATCGATGCCAGCGACAGGACGATGGCACCCAGCACAAGAAATTGCGATTTGATGGCAAGCGAAGTGGAAATGAAGGCCAGCATCACCAAAAAAATAATGGCTGCTGTGCCTGCGATCCGGATATCGTTGGGCGTGGTGCCCAGTCCCAGCGGCCCGGCAATGGCCTTGATGCTAAGGAAGTTCTCGGCAAAACCCACAATGTAAAGGGCGATGCTAAGCGAGGTGCCTACAAAAATGGCTATACCGATGGCACCGCCCATGGGCAGCCCCAGGCTGCGACTGAGCATATAATAAATGCCGCCCACCTTGATTTTTTTGTCGGTGGCAATCGACGAAATGCTCAATCCGGTGGTAATGCTGATAAGGTGGGCAATGAGGATAATGCCTATGGTGGTAATAAGCCCCGACTGGCCTACTACCCAACCCAAACGCAGGTACATGATAACACCCAGTATCGTTAATATTGATGGAGTAAACACCCCGGCAAATGCTCCAAATTTCTTAGCCTTTGGCATAATGTGGCATCCTATTATTTTTGTAAAAATAATTATTATTCCAAACCCGCAGCAGTCGGGCACTTTTTTGCTGCCTGCAAAGTAAACTACGAAAGTTTAAAATTGTTGATAATCAGTCCAAGGTGCTTTTTTATCCTGTTCTAAATCCTATTTAAAAAATCTTAACAGGATTGCCTGAATACCCGGGTGTATTTCTTAATTTGTATCTTTGAAAATTAAATCAGCAAAATGCAACAAGTAAAACACATACCTCAATACACGTACAGCGATTATCAAAAGTGGGAGGGCGATTGGGAACTCATCGATGGCGTTCCCTTTGCCATGAGCCCCTCAGCCTCGGGCGAGCATCAGTTTGTGGCAACTCAAATTACTCATAACCTGCTAAGTCAATTAAAATCGACTCCCTGCAAGTCTCAATGCTATTTGTATTATGAATTGGATTGGATAGTTTCTGACGATACGGTGCTAAGGCCGGATATCCTGATTGTTTGTGGCGAAAAGGTAAAGGACTTTGTTCGTAATGCTCCTGTATTAATTGTTGAGATACTGTCAAAATCAAGCATGTATAATGACCGGGTGGTTAAGAAAGCGATTTATGAATCGATGGGTGTGAAGTATTATCTAATTGTAAATCCCGGCGAGCAAACAGTAGAGGTATTTCAAAGGATAAATGGGCAATACCAGCCCTTTGATACCTGGGAATTTGTATTGAACGAAAACTGCAAAATTTCCCTATCCTTAAATGAGATATGGGAATAATAATTGTAAGCAATTTGCGCTTTTTTAAGATGATGATTTAAACTTGACTTTTTTTAATAATGAAATATTTATCGCTAATAATGTTTTTCGTTTTTGCTTCCGTTTTTGTGATGGCGCAAAATGCGAACCCCGCCGACACCCTGCCTGAGGCTGCCTGGCATCCGGTGGATACTGCATCCGAATATTCCTTTCCTGCCAATCCGACTTTGCGCCCCTACCCGCCCGACAAAAAAATATCGGTGCGGATGGAAATGGGAACCGGCTTTGGCTTTGGCTCGGGAGGCGGAAACACCTTTGGGGTTTACCTTGCCCCGCACATCAGCTACAAGGTTTCACCCAGGCTGCGCGTCAATTTCGGCACGGTGATCCAAAACAGCAACTACATCAATTATTACAATCCCTACAATTCTTACTATCCCGAATACACCCAAACCTTCGACAGCAACATTACCCGCACTCTGCTTTATGCCGAGGGGCAATATCTTGTCAATCCCCGGCTGATGGTCAATGCAAAAGTGTATAAAGAAATAGCCACCTTTGGCGAAGCGCAAATCAATCCGCGTGCCCGCGACCTGGATGGCGAAGGCGTTTCGGTGGGCTTTCATTACAAAATAAACGACCACATGCACATCGGTGCCGAGATTGGATACAGCAAGGGAGGAAGTCCTTACAACAATCCTTTTTATCACTCCGGCTCACGCCCTTTTGGAAATCCTTACGGCTTTCCCCGAAACCCATTCTTCGATCAAAACCCGCAATGGTAAAATAATTTCAAACCATCAAGACCATCCGAAATGCTCATTTTGCTTTCTCCCGCCAAAACGCTGAACTATGATATTCAGCCACAAACCGAAACCTTTTCGCAGCCCGAATATACCGCCGAAGCCGAAACCCTCGTAAATCAGCTTAGAAAATACAGCCCGGCACAGTTGCAAAAACTCATGCACATCAACCCTGACCTGGCCAGCCTAAACGTGCAACGTTATCAGGATTGGCATCTGCCCTTTGATCCCGATAATGCAAAACAGGCACTCTTGGTTTTTAAAGGCGAGGTTTACAACGGCCTTAAAGCGGATACACTTTCGGAAGATGACCTGCTTTTTGCCCAGGATCATTTGCGCATTTTATCCGGGCTTTATGGTGCCCTTAGTCCGCTCGACCTGATGCAGCCCTACCGCCTCGAAATGGGAACAAAAATGAAAGTGGGACGAAAGAAAGACCTCTACCATTTTTGGGGTGATAAAATCACCCATCACGTCAAGCAGCTATTGCAAAGCAGCCAGCAAAAAGTTCTGATTAACCTGGCCTCCAACGAATACTTTAAAACTATCGATACATCGAAATTGGATGCCCGGGTGATAACGCCGGTTTTTAAAGATTACAAAAATGGCGTTTACAAATTTATCACCGTTTACGGAAAAAATGCCCGGGGCATGTTGTCGCGTTTTATCATCAAGAAGCGCATTACCGATGTAGAAAATCTCAAATTATTTGATGAGGCAGGCTACTACTACAACGATCGCATGAGCGAGGGCAATGAGTGGGTTTTTACGCGGGGGTAAACCAGGCACCCTTTGAGTTTTATCACATAGCCTTAGCGTTGCAATCCAACGACTGGCAAGGGTGCGGGAAGTCAGGGTTTCACTTAAAGTGAAACCCTGACTAAACTGATTAACCTACTTTACCACCACCTTTCGATAAGTTACATCTCCGCTTTGCTTGATCTTCAAAATATAAATACCGGGCTGTAAATTACCAATATTTAGTTTGGTGTTAATTTGCAGTATATCACTTTCTATTACCTTGCTTCCGTTTGAGTTCACAAGTTCGATGTGGATTTTACCAGCATCGGTGAAGCTGTCAAAAACAATATTTAATTCATCGCTGGCAGGGTTGGGGTAAAGGCTGAATTGTGGTATCCGATCAGGACTTGAAATGCCCGTAGCACTTTCTTTAAACCCGCATATCGCCGAAAGGCCATCTGTGGAATACAAGCCCTCGTTGCTGGGGAAGTCGGCACTGAAAGTTGCCAACAGTTCGGTTTCGGAATTATTTTTTAAAGTAAAACTCCGGAACCGGATAAACTCACCATCCGTAAATCCGTCTTTTTCGGGGCTGCTTACATCGTTGCCATAAACGGTGAGCAGGATGTTTTTGCTGGTTTTTTCGATGGCTGCATAGCCCGTGCAATTTCCCTGGCTGTCGAAGGCTCCGATGAAGTCAGTATTTTGCAGATTACTGAGGGCTTCGTTGGTGAGCGAGATCAGATGGAAGCTGCCTGTTCTGGTGCAAGTCCAGGGGCCTTTGGCAGGTGGCAGTGCCTGCTTGAATAAGGTCGTCTTTTTGCTTAAATCGGGAAAGGTGAGCGTTACCGGGTTTTTGAAATTGGCCAGGTAGCCTCTGCCGGGTTCCAGTTCCGTGAGGGTAAAAATATCCCCATTCGGCCAATAAACCAGGTTTTTATAAATATCGAACACGTACAGGATATCGGTTTCAGGATTGTCGAAAACATCCAGGAGCAACGTGGATTGGTTTGTTAGCACCGGAATGATATGTGTTCCGGTAGGAAAGCTTACCGTGTTTTCGTCCAAGGGTTCACCATCGAAAACAAGGGTATCCGGTGCATTCATTTTTACCTTGTAACCTTTCAGTACATCCCAGTTGCCCAGGGTGTTGATGTTAAAGGGAGCCGGAGCGTATAAACCATCCATACCTATTAAGAGCTTAAGATTATCTTCGTTCACAACCTCTGCCCACAGGTTAACGATGTCGGTGTCATCCGGTTCGAGCCACGAAGATACAAACGACCATCCCTGGGGGATATTAACCATGGCTTGAATATCTAAATCATCACCAAAAATAACAAAGGGCAAACCTTGTGCTGTATTTGTTTGGTTATCCAGGGCGGTTTGCCAGGTTCCGCTTGATCCTATGAATTGTAGTGCATTGCCAGTGGTCACTTGTCCAGTGATGGCAATTGGTGGTGCCCATGGCCCGATGCCAAGCGTACCATCAGTTGACCAAACAATCCAGTAATTTCCAGGATTCAACGAAAAACCGGCACTTACCTTATTTATCATAATTGGACGATTGGTAGCTCCGCCCGAGGTTTCGGATACGCGGTAAATGCCTGACCATTCTGTGGTAAGCAAGCGGTTGCTTGTTAAATCGCCAAAAAGAAGGTTGCTGGCAGGTTCGTTTGGTGGGCCGTCAAAAATTTGGTAATATACCCCGGTAACAGTGGATGTAGTTGATGATCCTGTTTAATAGGCAAAAAAGGCTATGGTATCTACATTCCAAACCTTCCCTGATACAGTAAAATCGTCTGCCACAAGATTAAATACTGAAAACTGATGTCCAAAGCCAAGAATATTCATCCCAAGTGAAAAGGATTGGAGTACGCTTTCATCGGCCCCACCAGCCCCGGTGCCCGCACTGTTGATTAAGGGGCCGTTATCATAAAGCACCTTGCCTGACAGTAGCACCCCTGGCCTATAATCGGACTTAAGTTTTATCACCGATTCACCTGGATTTTGGGTAATCCTGTAAATATCACTGGCGGTTGGATCTTCGATGGATCGATTCATTTGTACGGAATCATTTCCGTTAATACAACGTGCACTTAAAGCCACGGAAAAAAATACCAAACCTGCAATCATGATTTGGGTAATAGTAAAAAATTTATTCATACTTTGAATTATTTAGGTGTAACAATTAGTATTTATCTAAAACATTTTTTGAAATTGCCTAGTTCAAAAGAAAAAAATATTATGCAATAATAAGCAATATATCCATAGATACCTTCCTTACGATGATCTCTAAAAAAAATCCTAACAAATCTCCCCCATAGTTTCCTGTTCTATTTTCTTATTTTACTTTTGTCGGCTGATTGAAAAACTTGTTGTGCTAACAATGGCTAATTGCTGCGATACAAAACCGGAATAGATGCTGTTTAACACCATTGAATTTGTATTTTTTCTGCCTCTGGTGGTCATCATCTATTATTTGATACCACAGAAATTCAGATGGATTTTGTTGCTTGCTGCCAGCTACTACTTTTACATGAGCTGGAAGGTGGAGTACATCTTTTTGATTTTAATCTCTACTATCATCGATTATTCGGCGGGACTGTGGATGGAGCGAATGCCCAGCCAACGAAAGCGGCTGCCCTTTTTGATCCTCAGCCTTGCTACCAACCTGGGCTTGCTTTTCTTTTTCAAATACTTCAACTTTGCCACTACCAATCTCAACTTGCTTTTTCAGCAGTTTGCCATTTCACGCGAATTGCCGATGATGAAATTTTTATTACCGGTAGGGATTTCCTTTTATACCTTTCAAACCCTGAGCTACTCCATCGATGTTTACTCTGGACGGCAAAAGGCCGAGCGGCATTTGGGCTACTTCGCGCTTTATGTTTCCTTTTTCCCACAACTGGTGGCCGGCCCCATCGAACGCTTTTCGCGACTTTCGCCGCAGCTCAAGGTACATCATGCTTTCTCGTACAAAAATCTGGCTAACGGACTGCGACTTATCCTCTATGGGCTTTTTATCAAAATGGTGGTGGCCGACAATATTTCGGGCATTGTGGATCAGGTGTATAATGCCCCCGCCACCTTCGACTCCCTGCGTATTTTAACAGGGATATTCTTTTACTCATTCCAGATTTACAGCGATTTCTACGGCTATTCCATCATCGCCATCGGCAGTGCCTTGATTATGGGTATCAAAATTATGGACAACTTCAAAACACCCTATCTCGCCAAAAACATCTCGGAGTTCTGGCAACGCTGGCACATCTCGCTTTCTACGTGGTTTCGCGATTATCTCTACTTTCCCCTGGGCGGCAACCGTGTAAAAGTTATGCGTTGGATATTCAATATTTTCGTTGTTTTTGTGGTGAGTGGCATCTGGCATGGAGCCAACTGGACTTTCATTATCTGGGGAGCCTTTTTTGGTTTTATGTATCTGCTCGAAAGTATTGCCAACAAAGCCCTGAACATAAACCGCGAGTCGCCGCCATTTTCGTGGACGCATATTTTGTTGGCGGCAAAAACTTTTATCCTGGTTACGCTTATCTGGGTTTTCTTCCGCAGCCAGAGTTTCGACCAGGCTATTCAGATTTTTTCGTTGATGATAAAAAATACCGGCGTGCAATCTGCCGCGCTTAATATCCCGGTCAGCACCTGGTTTTTCCTTTTGGTGTTTATCGTTAGCGATGTGATTTTGTATAATAATCGATTTGATAAATGGGTGGGCAATTTGCCCGATATTTTCCGCTGGAGCGTTTATGGCTTTCTCTTATTTGCCATCATCGTGTTTGCCGGTGTCGAGAATTTCCCCTTTATTTATTTTCAATTTTAAAAAATGGCAGTGGCCGTAATGATAAAAAAGATATTGATAAAGATGATGATAATCGCAGCCATGCTGGTGGCGATGAATTACATCTATGCCTTCTTTTTTTATGAGCGCGACCTGGAGCAACATTCGCCGGTACTTGATTTAGTGCGTGATATGCCCGATAGCACCGACATCGTTTACATCGGCGAATCGTCCAACATCACGGTGCGCGATGATGATACCGACAAGCGATTCATCTCCGATTTTATCGGCGACCATTTTCCCAATCTCAACGTTTACGACATTTCGTATCCGGCCAGCCATGCAGGCATCTACAAGGTTTTGCTAAGCTACATCCCCAAAGATTCGAATGTGAAAACCGTGATTGTTACTTTAAACATGCGTTCGTTCAACGCGCAGTGGATTTATTCGGAGTTGGAAACTTCGCTACAAAAAAGCATGGTTCTGCTCAAGCCTTACCCGCCGCTGGTCGATCGTTTCCTCTTGTCGTTTAAGGCTTACGATATAAAATCCGATGAAGAGCGCGCCAGACAGTTTATCAGAAAATGGGAAAACGACAAGCTGGAGTTTCCCTATCCTTTTCCGCACCAAAACGTGCGCGATTGGGACTACTGGTGCGCTTTGACCAGTGTTAAAGATTCGAGTGGAAAGCGTGATCAGGCCAAAACCGAACTAATCCGCCATTACATCAAGGCCTATGGTTTTCAGATCGACACTACCAAAAATCCCCGCATCGCCGATTTTGATGCTATTGTTGATTTGGCCAAGCGGCGCAACTGGAATTTGGTTTTTAACCTCCTGGCCGAAAATACCCAAAAAGCCGAAAAACTTGTGGGCAAGGATTTGATTTTTTTGATGAAACAAAACCGCGACCTGCTGGTGGATTATTATGAACGTAGAGGTGCTGTGGTGGTAGATAATCTGAATGCAGTGGACGACAATCAGTTTATCAATCAAAACTGGACTACCGAGCACTATGCACAAAAAGGCCGCAGGACAGTAGCCCGCAATGTAGCCGACAGCCTTTTTAAGTTTTATCCCGACCAATATACAGATGTAGATTATGAGAATCCGGATCAGACTGTTTTTTTTAATAATTGCGATAAAAATAATAACTGGGGGCAAAGCCAAACACTGAGTGATGATGTGGCCTATTCTGGAAAACTATCGTCCAAAACCGGGCAGGGAAATTCATACAGCCTGAGCTTCGAATATCTCATCAACAAAATACCTGCAGATGCTTTGAATCAGGTTGATATTAGTCTGATGATTTTTCAAAACAATCCCGACCACGATGCAAAGCTGGTGGTGCAGGCCATTGGCAACAACATCGAAAATTATTGGCATGGCACTACAATAAGTAATGCCGATATCCCTGCAGGTACGTGGTATAAATTTGAGGAAAGCCTTGTCCTCCCGGAACAAATTAGAGATGCAGAGATGATAAAAATCTATGTTTACAATCCCACCGACCGCCTGGTGTATATCGATGATCTGCGGATTGCTTTTCGGTAGGAAGAGTTAATCGTCCCGAAAAATAGAAAATCTTCGATTTTCGTAATTTTTCGAGGATGCTCGCCCGAAGGGCGGCATTATCCGTTAATCGTTATCCGTTAATCGTTGAGCGAAGTGCCGCACGTGCGGGATTCCGTCCATCGGGTACATCCTCGCCATAGGCGGGATTATTCGTGAATGGTTATCCGTTAATTGTGGTGAAGCGTACATTGTGCATTTTTTGAATTTGGGCTTTTAAGCAGTAATAAAAACCGAGAACAAATCAACGCATCAAATGCCTGCACAACCCCTCAATCCCTTTTAGGGGAGGCCTATCCACACATTCCCTCAAACGCCTGCAATTTCAGACCTCCTGACTTGTGGTCAAACTAAATTGTCGCGATTTTATATATT
>CAZGAO010000053.1:0-37324 GCA_964523795.1 uncultured Lentimicrobiaceae bacterium | reverse complement strand
AGCCTATTCCCTTCGATAATTAGTGTAGATTGAAGTAATTTTAATACCGTTCCCTGAAATTTCTCATTTTTATTAATAGCATGTTTCCATTCACCTTCTGTATTTAGCAGTGAATATCTAAAAATCCAGCCAAGTGAAGAAGTCCTCCCCTCCAAAATCTTATAATCTTCTTGAGTTAGCAATGCAAAGCGCAACAAATCATTTTTGTGTTCAAATAGCAATAAAAATGCATCTGAAAGTTGGTTAAAAGAGTGATAGTTATGTTCGCTTTCCTCTTTGGCAAAACCCAATAGAAATCTAATTTCACCTTTTAAGAATTTATCATCTTCTACTTTAAATATTTGTACTTTCCATAGAATCTCATTTTGAATCAGGTTTGCTTTCAATTTTTCTTCTTCCACTTGTTTCGCAGCAAATCCTGACTGGATATTATTTTGTGCTAAATATTGGTAAATGCTTTGACAACCTTTGGATATTTCATCAAAAAAACCAATTGCACCAATAAATGCCGCTGCACTGTCAACTGTTGAGTTTTGGACGATATTGCGAACCACCCTCATCCATTCCGAAAAAGATTCAGCATTGAACGTTTCTACATTCAGTAAATATTGAGTTTGTGCGTAGAATAAAACCCTTTGCTTGTATTCTGTTTTTGTGGGCTTAATAAAAATAAAATCAATGAAAAAGTTATTATCAAGTTCTGTTTCACTACTAATTTTTACTTTTTCCTTTTTAATGAAATCCCATAGCGGTAAGTTATCTGGTAATAATTCATCGTACCTTTTTTCTTTATTTGAGTATATATCAAAACACTTTTTCAAATATTCAAAAGCATCTTTAGTTGGGAAATCTGTAGGACTAACATCAGAAGGATTATCATAGAGGGTTCTTATTCTGCGTTCTATTCTTTCTCTTTTAACGGCATTATCAGTAATACTTTTTCCTTTCTTATCTTCAAGATATTTTAGCACATTTAATTCTTCATCTGAGTTTTCATAAATCACCATGCTTTGGGCATAGCTATTTATTGCAATACCGGCAACGAATTTTATAAGCTCATTATCAATAAGATTATCATCCCCTCTGTGTTTCCAAAACAAATCAGTCCAGGTTGTATCAATTCTATGAGCAAAAGTTTTTTCTGTAAGGTCTTTCCACCACTCTTTATTATCCTCGTTTAATTCAAGTTCTTTTTCAAATTCTTTTTCCTTAATGTGTTTTTCAAATCGGGCTTTAAAGTTTTCAAAAGCAGTCAACATTTTCCCCCGCGCATTCATTTTAATATACAGGTCGTCTGTTAATCCAATATCATTAAGTTCTTTAAAATGAAAGGTGATTGGCGGATTTTCTGAAGTGAGTTTTTGCCAAAAGGCTTTTAATTCTTCCGGTTCTTTTTCCTTTAATTTTTCTTCGATACTATCAAGCATCGTCAACATGGCCTTTATTGTGGGGTCTTTTTTCCACGATAAATAGAACCATGCAGAATCTGTAATTTTCTCACTGATTGTTTTTCCTTCTCCCAAAAGCTCTCCCTTTTCAACAAGCTCGTTACAAAACTCTCTTGATGAAATCCTTGTTTCGTAAGTAAATTTCAGAAAATGGTTTTTGGAATTTGATAATTCACCTGTTTTTACTGCAATGTACCAATGTAACAGGAATAATGTCGTTAAGCGTTGTTGACCGTCTAAAGGTTGAAATACTTTATTTTCAACATTCCCATACACAAAATCCAGTTCAAGAGATTGATTGCCGGAAAGCACAGAAATAATATCGTCAAGTAATTTATTTCTAATTTTCTTTGTTTGGTCATCATTTCTTCCTTGTGCATAGTCCCGCTGAATAATAGGAATCTGAATTTTTGATGTTTCGGTAAGTAATTCCCAAAAAGAAATTGTGTTTAATCGTTCAATAAATTTATTGGAATATATTCTACCATCCGTATCCTTCATTGCATTTGCAATTTTTTCTATTCTTTCAATTTTCATGATTTTTTCTTGTATTGACTATTGGTTATTATTTGAATTTGGAAATTGAGTGCAATGTTTCATTATACTATTGAAATAAGGTATTCTATCTCTATTTTCATTCCACAACTCTAAATCAATTAATTCTTTAGAATAGAATTTCATAAAAACATTCTTGGTACAGATTGGTATGAAGATTCCCTGTTTCTCGCGTTCAATAATTTTCCGTCTCTTTTCCTTGAATGAATCATTCTTGTATGACCGATTTGTTCCTCTGTCTAATAAGCAAAGGTTTTGTAGGGTATTGTCAGTCTCACCTAAAACATATTCGATAATTGACTTGAATTCCTGCTCATCCATAAAGTGATCCTTTTTTATGTCTTCTATCTTTTGGTTTTTTTCTTTGTCCTGATGTTCCACGTCCTCGACATAATTCTTTTCCAACCAATTCTTTTGGTCTTCCTCTTTTACTTTTACCTCCGCAGCGATTGCATGGATATGTTCAATATCCCATTTGTCCAATTTAAATCTGTTGAATGGAAACCTGCTCGTTTCGTTTTTATTCGACAACATTGTTTGGATGTTATGAAGTAGTAGGATTTTTCTAATAACAGAAATAACAGAAGGATCCTTGCCATATTCCAGTTCCTCCAAATTATCGCATTTTACTTTTTTTGCAATTTGCTCATTAAGTAATTCCCTAAACTCATGTTTTTTCCTGTCCTTACAATCGTTTAATAAATCTTCCAATTTGGTTTTTGTTGTAATCAGGTATCCGATTTTATGATATAACTCCCTATCGGTAAACCACTCTTCGATAGTTTGAAACATGTTTTTAATTTCTTTCCAGTTTTCATCAATTTCATCTTTGCTTTTTGATTTGAATTTATCGGAAAAGAACCGGAAGGTAGAATATTCATCTATTCCGTATTTTTCATCGAAGGTCAAATTACCATTTTCTATTCTTTTTTTAATATCCTCAACGTCTTGAATTTTGTTTTCTTTTCTGTGCTTTGTTTCGGAACATTCATCTTTTGCGATAGAGCAAATAATGGAAAAGATATACTCAATCCGGGTTGGGAGCTCATTTTTATCATTATTAATGAAATACCAAAGTTCTTCATTTTGAAGGGCGTATTCTATTCTATCCCATTCTGACGCGATTTCTAACTGCCTTAATCTGATTTCTTCGGTATCTGAATCTGGGAAATTTGAACTATTCAGAAAAAGCGCTTTTATTAGTTCGGCATTTGTTAATGGAATTTTGCCCATGTTTATGCGGGTAAAAATTTCAATTGCATCTTTTTCGGCTGTGACTTCATACCATATTACTTTCGTGTTTTCTAAAAATGGGGTAATAAAATCCGAACTTATTGAACTATGACCTTGATTTGTTTTTGCTTGAAACCACTCTTTTGTTTTCTGATATGCTTTAAAAATATGGTAGTAATCAATGTTTAGTTTTGAATCTTTTTCATTTTTAGAATCTATATTTTGTAAAAACTCTTTGCTGTTAACAGATTCTGTATTTCTTGTTTCATATTCTATTTCAAAACTTTTCTTGTCACTTTCTAGATGCTTTAAAATTAGGAATATTGTTGTTAGTCTTTGTTGTCCATCTAAAACCTCAAAATGGTTATTGATATTTTTTACTACCACTGGTTGTAAACAATACCATTCGTTTTCTTTTTTACTAGATTTTGTAATAAAATCCCAAACGTCATTTAATAAATCTTCCACTTGTCGTTCAGTCCAGCGGTAACCCCTCTGATATGAAGGAATAAAGAATTTAAACTCCCGGAGTTCTTCTATCGTTTTTTCTGTAAGGTAACTCATAAGCATTTATTTTTTTTTGAGTTGAATATTAGGTGTTAATGTTATGGTGTATCTCATTTGAAGGGTATTATTTTTCGCATCAAAGCTATTTATTCTTCCATTAAGAATAGTTATAAATTAGCAATGGATGTTTTTGAAACCAACCTTTACCCTTTCGCTTCCCAGTGTTTCCTCCGAACAAAAGGACAATAAATTTTCAAGCGTAACACTTTCTCCATGAATAATTTCGTGTATCTCCTGTTTGCGAATAATATTGTCGATTTGGCCACCTGAAAAATCAAACTTCTCTGCCAGCAAATTACAATCTCCAAATTTTAAGGATGGTAATTTTGATTCCCATATTTTTGCCCTGATCGAAGTTCCTGGTTTTTGAAATGGGATTTTGAATAGAAATCTGCGCTCAAAAGCGGTGTCGAGATGGCTTGCCAAATTGGTGGTTGCAATTAATATCCCTTCGAAGTTCTCCAACTCTTCGAGGATAATATTTTGTATGGCATTTTCGGTTTGTGCAACACTTGAATTCCCAATTTCCCGTCGTTTCGAAATAATGGCATCAGCTTCGTTGAAAAGCAATATGGGCGTACGTTCGCACTCCTTCGAAAACGAATGGTAATCGGTAAAAATCTTTCTAATAATTTTTTCGCTTTCGCCAAACCAGCTCGATTTTGACTGGCTTATTTCCACCTTCATCAGTTCGCGCTGCGTTTCTTTTGCAAGCTGCTTCACTATTTCGGTTTTGCCTGTACCCGGGACACCGTGCAAAAGCACCGTTATTCCTTTGGGCAGATTTTTTTCGCTCAGGCGTTTTTGAGTTTCTGCAAATTTTACATCTTCCAACAAGCCCTTCAGCATAAATAGCTGTTTCATTTCCAATTCGTCAAAAATTAATTTCCTGAATGGAATTTGGGAAGGCGACAATATATTTCCATCTTTTTTTCTGGTGTGGAAAAGCTTGATCCCGCATTCGTTTAATAAGTCTTTTGAACGCTCGGTTAATCTCATTTCGGTGTCGTTGAAAAAATGGGCATCAACGGTTTCTACCAGGTTGTTTTGGATAAGTACGTTTTCGTCCAAAGCAAATTTCTGCATGTAATGCACACGTTCTGTGGCTTTGTCGAAAATACTTTCCATGGCTCTTCCAATGCCGGTAGTATTGTGGCCCGACAGTGATTTCCAAATTAAATACAGATATACATAGCTGTCCTCAATTTCGAGTTGAAGCTGGTTTATTTTTTTAATCAAAGGGAAGTGCAAATTTGTTGAAATTAATTTCCCGGTTTTTGCAAACAACTCATTGCTTGAAATTTCTTCGATATTACGTTGAACTCCCATTTGGTATATCTTTTCGAGTAATTCAACAACATCATTAATCTTTCCCTGCTTAAGCTCAGGCATAGATTTGTTTTGTAGAATAGCTTCTGATATTTTTTGGTTAACGGTAAACTGATCGTTAGTCCCTTTAAGATTAGGCCTGTGTTTCGATTGGTGTTTGGTAAATATTCCTACCGAGTACAAATACTCAAAGTCCTCGTTAAATTCGAGTATCTTCATCGGGTTGCAATCAAAATATTTAATCAGGTCGTTTAAATCAACAGTGTCGCCTTTGTAGTTTAACGCAAAAACCATTGCTATAAAAAAAGCCTGGCTTTTGCTTGTTATAAAATACCCGGAAAGAAAAGTCAACTCGCGATCTATGCTTGCAAAAAAATCGTGTTCGAGTTTACAGTTTTTTGAGTCCTCGTATATTTTCCCGATGCCATCCAAAACTTTGCGTTTAATATTTGTTTCCATTGCTTAAATATTTTGCACAAAGGTAGGGCGGGGGTGCGACAATAGATGGCGTAGGCTCGCGTTTTTTTTGGAGGAAATTAAATGTGAGTTTTTCAAGTGTAAGCCACCCCGTGAATCCTCTCCACGCACAAAGCGCAATTCGATGATTGGCACTACTGCCGGAGCAAATTCGCTACATCCTTAGCCCGGTGCTTTAGCTCCGGGAATACCGGAAACACGATCCCAAACAAAAAAGAGCGTTAACGCCCTTCGCTCGCACAAGGGGGGCGTATCATTTAACCCGGCCATAAATGACCGGGCAACGTAATTTATGTTTCAATCATTCCGTTCCCTCAAATGCGGGATTTCCCCTATGGATCGGGGTAGGCAGCTTCGCTCCACATTCTGCCATTATTCAACATTTTATGCATTTCGTACAGACGCGATGCATCGCGTCTCTACCCATTGCTCCTGATGCACTTCCACGGAAAATGCTCCACCACTTACATCCTCTTAGCTTTCCCGGCCAGCACACTGCCCAGCCAGGCCGGGGGGAGGTACATGCACAGCGCGAGGATTTCGAACCATAGCGGATAATGCGTAGCCTGGAGAATGAAGATGCCAAAAATCATCAAAAGACCGCCGGTAATAAGCGAGGCCCAAGGGGTTTTGCCGCGTGATAAAATGCCTGAAAAAAAGCCCCCCACAAGCGAACCGATAAAATATGCCGCTAAATTTGGAAGCAAAATGCGGAGCGATTCCGAAAATGATATCTTGCTATAAATGTCTTTATCAAAGGGATCGAAAAAATAGGGTGGAGGCCAAATGGTCTGAGCCAGACCCAGGAAGGCCATCAAAAATAATCCACCCACAAAGGTGCCTGTTGCAATGGCTATAATGAAGCGAATGATTTTATAAATATCCATGGTCTTGATAAATAATAAGGCGTAAATGCTACAAGGGTTGATTTACCGCAAAACAGGAAAATCGGCAGGCCACGAAAAAATATCTTCCTTTCGCATGGGGCGGTCGTTGATGCGCCAGCGGAAGTCGCGCAAAAAATGTTGATCGGCGGGGAGTTCCGTTTCGGGATACAGTTGTGCATTGGGGCTGGCGAAATAATAAATATCTACGACCTGCCGCTCGTCTATCCATATTTCCATATTTCCTGACTCGGCCTTGTTTATCCCGACCAGGTTGCCATCTTCCTCGCGGACAAAATATATGGTCTCGCTGTTGCCATTCACCTTCACCAGATAAAGTTCGTTTTTTGCGAAGTAGGCCGTCATGTCTTTTCCCTTAATTTGATTGTAATTATCCTTCCCGAATTTGTCCACCGAAACGATAAATGACGACAGTATCATCTCCATCGAATCTACGGCCTGGTTGGAGGTGTAAACTTTTATTTTTTCAGCCGACATTTGGTTGCCCTGAGTCCAGATTACCGGTTTGTAATACATGTCGATGGTAGAATCGGCAAAGGAATAAACCAGAGAATCGCTCATGCCCTGAAGGTCGGTTTTGTAATATTTGCACTTGTAAAAAGCGTGTAACTTGTGGGGGCTGTCCAGGCTGTCGAAGGTAAGGCGGAGCGTGTCGGCGTGCATAAAGAGGCTGTCCGTTTTGTCGATCATAATGGCCACGGCACTATCGGTGATATAGGCATAGCCATCCTTGCGGCGATAGTCGGCATAGTTTCCGGTAACGATAATGTTTTGCACCGAATCTTTGATAAACACATTGCCGAACACTTCGCCCACGCCCCGGGCTTTTTCGTAATAAATGCTATCGCCCGAAAGGTATTGCTCCTTGTAGGTTATGTACGAGTTGAGCTCCAGTTGCGTAAAATCGTTTTGGGTATTGTACATTCCTTTTTCCGAATACAAAAATTCGTCCTGCCCGGTAATAGTTGTGGGGCCTGAGATAAAGGCGATTTCGCTGGCGGTGTTGTAAATCAGCGTGTCGGAACGCAGGAGGTATT
Organism: uncultured Lentimicrobiaceae bacterium; assembly: GCA_964523795.1. GTDB lineage: Bacteria > Bacteroidota > Bacteroidia > Bacteroidales > 4484-276 > SABY01. The sequence continues at coordinate 29,773 of CAZGAO010000053.1, read as the reverse complement.
CGGGGTTTACCAGTTGTACTTCATTTTTAAAATACAATAGTTTATCGTTGGTGTGATAATATGCACGGGTGCTGGTTAGCTCGTTGTCTTCATTTACTATCCGGCCACCTGTGGTATAATAAGCAATCGCAGTATTTCTTTCGTAAATCAGTTTGTCGGTGTAAAGCGTGGCATCCTTGTCTTCGAGTATTACATCGCCGATAATGGTTGCTATGCGTGTGTTTCCATCATAATACAAAACATCGCCATAGAGATTCAGCGTATCGCTTACGGCCAATTTCACATCAAAATGTGCTTCCAAATTATTTTTCTTGCTGTTAAGCACCGCACTGTCGCAATAGAGGAAGGCACTGTCGTGTTTAAAAATTACGTTGCCGGTAAAAATATTGAGGTCTTCTCCGGCCGCCTGGTCGCCCAGCAGTTGGTCAGCCCTTACGAGTTTAATTTTGGTTTTGTTTTGTGCAGAAAGATAATTAGCGGGAAAAAGTGCAGCCGACATAAAAATCCCAAATAGAAAACAAAGCTGATTGATGTTTTTCAAGGCCGGAAAAATTTTGATATAAAAGTAGGATGTGGTGGTATGCAAAACTTGTTATTTGGTTTCCTGATAAAGGACCCAGGCGTTTTTGTTGATGTCGTTTTTTACAAACTCCAAAAAGTTGAAGGCTGTATGGATATTATCATACGAGCCAAAAGTAACGGCTTGCATATTGTTGGAGCGGGGCAATATTTGCGATTCGTTTCCCTCGGCAATCATTTTTTGCTTCAGGCGTTCGGCCTTGCTGTGGTCGGCAAACACGCCCACCACCACGTGGTAGTATGCACCATCGGCATACACGTTTTTGGCTGGTCGTTGTTGTATCGATCCCGAGCTTTTGGTGGTAGTGCTGCTTGTGGTGGTTTTAGGCGAAACAGAGGCTTTAGTCGGAACAGCGGTTTTAGCCACATTTTTCGTCATTGGCGCCGTTGCCCCCCCCTCGGTCTCGTTCATAATATTTTGAATTTTTTTAATTTGATTGATGGGATAGTCTTCATCGGGCATAATATTTACCGCTTCAAAATAAAATTGACTGGCTTCCAGATATTGGCCTTCGCTAAAAAGAAGGTCTCCTTTTTGAATTTTTTCATCGTAGCGGATGCGAAACTCGATTTGCCGGCTCAGGCTGTCGATGGTGGCAATGCGGCGCGCTGGCCAGGTTTCGTCCGGTTTTAATTGGGCAGCTTCGGCATACAGTGCCCGCGCGTCATCCAGGCGGCGATCCTGGTACATCGAATCGGCGTTGTTAATCAGCTTATTGTATTTGGTGGAAGGGTTGAACATGAAGTAATAAGCCAGCCCGCCAACAATAAGCAGGGCTACAATGGCGAGAACAACTTTAACGATTTTTGTGCTTGTCATAATTATAATTTTTAAAATTGAGGTAAAAATAATATTATTTCTGCTAACGGCTTTTTTTATCCTTTTTATACGATTTCTTTCATTAATACTATCTACACGATGAATAATTTCTACATTTGAAGCCCGAAATTTATTCATCAGGCAAAGCTATAATGAAACAGAAATTTACACCGAAAAAGAATTACGACGAAAGTCGCAAAAATATTGGATACGTTACCCGCAAAGAAGCTACCGCAGACGATTACAAGCGGATAGGTTTTAAATCGGGTCTGGAAGTACACCAGCAATTGCTCACCGACAAAAAGTTGTTTTGCAACTGTCCGGCAGGGCTTTACCACCAAAGCGATGACTACGATGCCGAGCTGATACGGCACATGCGCCCTACCCTTAGCGAGCTGGGCGAGTACGATGGCACCGCATTGATGGAGTTTAAAACCAAAAAGGAAATTATTTATCGTATCAAAAACGAAACCACCTGCACCTACGAGGTGGACGATACGCCGCCCTTTCCACTCAACCGGCAGGCACTGGATATTTCGATCGCCATTTCGCTGCTCTCCAAGCTCAACATTGTTGGCGAGGTTCACATCACACGAAAGCAATATCTGGATGGCTCTATCCCCACGGGTTTTCAACGTACAGCAATTATTGGTGTGGAGGGAGTGATTCCCTTGAAGAATAAAAAAATCCGCTTGATTCAACTGAGCCTGGAAGAGGATTCGTGCCGCGAAATATCCGACATAGGCCATGTGCGTACCTATAAAACCGACCGTCTGGGAATGCCACTCATCGAAACGGTAACTTATCCCGAGTGTACCAACCCCGATGAGGTGCAGGAAGCCTGCGATTACATTCGTTTTTTGAACCGAAGTACCGGCATGGTGCGCACCGGTATTGGAGCCGGTCGCGAGGATGTAAATGTAAGCTGTCGCGGAGGCAGTCGCGTAGAAATTAAAGGCGTTGCGCATACCCGCTGGATTCCCGAGCTTACCCACATCGAGTGCTTCAGGCAATGGGCCTTGCTGGCCATCAAAGATAAGTTGATCGACCGCATCAAAGCCCCAAAAACCTGGCAGATAAAACACGAATATCTCAAATACCATTCTTTTGGTTTCAGCTACCAGCCGCTGGTTTTGGCCAAAAAATCGGGAATGCGGATTATGGCCATCAACCTGCCGCATTTCAAAGGCATACTCTCACATTTTACCCAGCCCGGAAAAATGTTTGCCGATGAGTTTGCCGACCGCCTCAAGGTGATTGCCTGCCTGGAGAAGCCAAACATGGTGCATAGCGAAGCCTTCGAAACCGCTGTTTCGGCAAAGGATTTCAACCAGATACGCGAAATATTTAAAGCTGGCGACAACGATGCCCAAATCATTATCTGGGGGCCTGATGCAGATTTGCTTACCGCCCTGGAAACTATCGAGGAGCGTTGCCGCATGGCCTTCGAGGGGGTGCCCAACGAAACCCGCAAATCGTTTGAGGACGGGACTACCATCTTCGAGCGCGTGCTGCCTGGTGCCGACCGCATGTACCCCGACACCGATTCGCCGCCCATACCCCTGCCCGAAGAACAGATAGAACGCCTGCGCCAAGGCCTGCCCGAAGATATCAGCGAACGCTACCGTAAACTTAAATCATGGAAGGTGCCCGAAGATGCCTACACCTTTATCTTTAAGAAAAACCTTTTCCCGCTCATCGAACGCATCGTAAACGAACTGAAGATTGATCCGGTGTTCGCAAGCACTTTCATGGGCCATACCATGAAATATGTGGAAGGTCATTACAAGTCCACGGCACTTTTTACCTACGATGTTATTTATTCCTTATTCAAATTTTTGTTGGATGAAAAATTGGATGTGGAATTGGCCAAGGCGATGATTGCTGAAGTGTATGAGCATCCCAAGATGGAGTTTGAATCGGTGCTGACTACCATCAATTTCAAACGCCATCCCAAAACGGAAATACGTGCTAAGATTCCCTTTTTGAAAGAGAAATTTGACAAGATTCGGATTTCTGATAAGGCTGATGATGCCATCAATTGGGCTATGGGACAGTTGCGCAGCTCGGCGGTGGGCAACATGTCGATGAAAGAATTGGTAAAAGAGGTGAAAAAGCAATTCTCCGCTGCCAAATAACCACGGATAATTTTTTTAATGAAGCACCACAGATTGCACAGATAAACACAGAGAAGAAAAAAAATCTGTGGCCATCTGTGTAATCTGTAGTAAAAAATGCATGATTCGTACAGACGCGCAATTTGCGCGTCTCAGCTCTCCATCATGCACGTTTCAGTATTACGGTTTGCGACATTCATCCGTCCGGCATGAGCGTCTCAGCCCTCTATCATTTGTATCTCAGCCCTCCTATTTTGCGCATATCTTCCCGGATGATTTTAGATGCTGGATAAGGAGTTCTAAATCTTTTAATGCCAGTGCGCTGGTTGCTTCTCTCCTCCAGGGATCCAGAGAGGTGTGGGATGGCATGGTGAATTTCACAAGTTAAATTTTTTTACCTTTGCCCTACCTTGCTTTTATGGTTCTTAATCCGAAATTTAAAACTCCATATTATGAAAACCCTCTTTAATAAACTTTCACAAAACAATCTTGTCTTAATCCTGGCCTGCTTTATATTCGTTCAGGTTTCGTTTGCTGCAAAGCCTCCCACCACCGATACTGAAACTGTGGTCAAAAATTTTTACCGGCTCCATGCTTACCCTGATTCGCTTAACCTGCCCGAGGAGCTTACACTGAATTTGATCGAAACCCGCTTTGAAGAGGGTTATGAGCTTTTCAGGGTTTATAATGTGGATAGCCTGGGCTATGTAATTGTTTCATCCTGGGATGGCTCCATTCCGGTGCTTGCCTTTTCCTGTGATGGTATATTTCCTGCTTCGGTAAGCGGTTTACCCATGGGTTTTGTAGAGATGCTTGAGCAATACGAAAGCCAGATCTATTCGCTCATCATTAATGATGTTCCAGCTACTCCCGAAATCGCGCAGGTGTGGGATAAGTATTTGATGCCGCAAGGCGATAAACCAAACCTTCGCTCGGTAAGTCCTCTCTTATCTACAAATTGGAGTCAAGACTGCTATTACAACGAATTGTGCCCCGAAGATGAGAATGCACCCTACGGCTACTGCGGCCATGTGCCCGTGGGCTGTGTTGCCCTGGCTATGGCACAGGTGATGAAATACTGGGAATATCCGTTTTTCGGAACCGGATCGAATTCGTACAATGCAGCCCCTTATGGTGTCCAATATGCTAATTTTGGAAACACGACCTACCAATGGGATAATATGCCCGGCTCGTTAGGTAGCAGCAATGCCGATGTGGCCACCTTGATTTACCATTGTGCGGTGAGTGTGGATATGGATTTTGGTCCGGGTGGTTCATCGGCTTCCACTTATGATTCCCGAAGTGCTTTAATCAATTATTTTGGCTACGACAATCAGGCTCAATATCGCATAAAAAGCGATTATTTACCCACGGCATGGGAAGGCATGTTGCGCGAGGAGCTTAATAGTGGAAGGCCGGTTATCTACCGCGGGCAGGGCGAAAAAGGTCATGCCTGGGTGTGCGATGGCTATTCGGCCAACAATTATTTCCACATGAACTGGGGCTGGGGCGGCTATGCCAATGGTTATTTTTATCTTACTAATCTCAACCCTGCCAATATTACGCTTAACGCTAACCAGGCTGCAATCATGGGCATTGTTCCCGGCGAAGCTACGGCACAGGCTCCCACCGGACTGCAAGCACTGGTAGAAGACGATGATGTAAGCTTAACCTGGGATGAGATTTTTGAACCCTTTTGGATGCACTGGGACGATGGCGTTTCGGTGGGCATGCTGGGAATAAGCTCTGGCAACTTTGATGCGGCTGCCTGTTGGACTTCATCCGAACTAACGGACTACGATGATTTGTATATCACCAAAGTATCGGCCTTTATCGGTTCTACCCTGCCCGGTTTTCAGCTTAAAATATGGAAGGGGACAAACGCCAATACGCTTATTTATAGCCAGACCTTGTCGGGTTTAACAGCGCAGAGTTGGAATCTTATCGAATTAGATAATCCGGTGCAGATCGATGCCGCGCAAGATACCTATATTGGTTTTTCTATTCTTAATCAACCGGCGGGAGCTTATCCCTTGGGGCGCGATGCAGGGCCTGCAGTGGACGGGCGTGGCGACATGGTTTCGTTTGACGGAGTTAACTGGACTGAACTTCAACTTTTGGGTATCGATTGCAACTGGAATATTCAGGCCTTCGTTGATATTTCACCCGGAGCTAAAACAACCGCTAAAATTCTGAATCAAAGTAATCACCCCCGATGGGTGCAAAATTCAAAAATAGAATCCAAACATTTAATACCGCCTGTATCTTTTAATGGAAATCAAAACAGAGCCGTTAATGGATACAATATTTATCGCAACAGCGAAAAAATAAACGAGGAGCTTGTGAATGCCAATTCCTACATGGACGAAAATCTGGCAGGCGGGACTTATGCGTATTATGTAACCGCTGTAAATAATGCCGGTGAATCTGCCCCGGGAAATACCATTAGCGTAAGCGTGGGTATGCTGAGCCAAAGTTATCCGCTCAAAGCCGGATGGAACAGTATTTCGAGCCTGATCTTGCCCATCGATCCCGACGTTCAAACTGTGGCTAATCCGATTATGGATGCTATGGTGATGATGATTGGCAATACGGAAATTTTTTATCCTGCCGGACAAATAAATACCATCGGTGCATGGGAACGGCATGAAGGGTATATGATTAAGGTGGACGAGGATTGCAACTTGCAAATCCATGGTTATCGGGCCAACGATCGCAGCATCGCGCTAGGCAATGGCTGGAATCTGATTTCGGTACTTTCGGAATGCGAGGTAGAAACCGTGAGCCTTTTTAGTAATATCACGGCCAATGTGTACATTGTTAAAGATGCCGCCGGAACCGGCGTTTACTGGCCATCCAAAGGGATAAACACCCTGCCGGTGATGCAGCCGGGCAAAGCCTATTTCGTGAAAATATTTAGCAACAAAAGCATTACTTTTCCACCTTGCGATTGATCCGCTTGAAAGATTAGACGTATTTTTGCCCCACATCATTTTATTAGATACCCATGTTATTCAGCGAAATTATTGGACAGGAAGATATTAAGCGAAAGCTAATAAACACGGTTGCCGAAAACAGAGTAGCTCATGCCCAACTGTTTTATGGCAATACGGGTCATGGCAAATTGGCTCTGGCATTGGCTTACGCGCAGTTTATCAGTTGCAGGGATTCCGAAAAATTCAACCATCAGGATTCCTGTGGAATCTGCTCTTCGTGTATCAAATTCAATAAACTCATACATCCCGACCTGCACTTTATTTTTCCGGTGGCACAAAAAGACTCCAAAAAAGGGCCGGCTGTTAGTAATGATTTTTTGCCGCAATGGCGCGAGATGATTCTTGAAAACGGGTATTATATTTCGCTCAACGACTGGTATCAAAAACTCGACATCGAGCGCAAGCAGGCTGCCATCAATACCCTGGACAGCAGCAGCATTATTAAAACCCTAAATTACAGCAGTTACGAATCGGAGTACAAAATAATGCTGATATGGATGGTGGAAAAGCTAAATTATGCTGCGGCTCCCCGCCTGCTAAAAATACTGGAAGAACCTCCCGACAAAACCGTATTCCTTATCATTGCCGAACAAACCGACATGATTATTTCCACGATATTGTCGCGCCTGCATCTGGTAAAAATTCCCAAAATTGCTGATGAAGCATTCCGGCTTGCGTGTAAGCAAAAGTTGGGACTGGATGATGAGAAAGCCGACCAGCTCGTTCGTCTCTCCAATGGAAGTTTTAAGCAGGCGATGATCATACAGCATCAAACCGAAACTATCGAAAAGGATTTTGGCCGTTTTGTGGAATGGATGCGGATGTGCTACACCCCTGATGTAAAGGCTATCATGGATTTCAGCACGGCACAGGGAAAGGAAAATCGCCAGCAGGCCATGCGTTTTTTGCAGTTTGGGATGGAGATTTTGCGCAACTGCCTGATGATACATCTGGGTCAGACCAATCTGTTGCGCATACTCGCCCCCCAGCAAAATTTTTATAAGAAATTTGCCCCCTTTATTCACACTGAAAATATTACCCTCTTTGCCGAAGAATTTGACAAAGCCATCCACGACATCGATCGAAACGTGAACGGAGGAATCATCATGCTCGACTTATCCCTCACGGTTTCGCGTTTGTTAAGAATGAAGGAAAAGGTAAGTGCATGATAGTTTTTTTTAGCTTTGCAGATATTTTTATACGTTCGATTCACGCTAGGCCCCACATTAATAATGGAAGATAATACACAAGATAACAGGCAGCCCACCAATACTTTTTTGTCGCGTGGCTGTTGCCATGCCCCTCAGATTTACCACGACAACAGCACTATTGCCGAGCATCGCTGCTGCAAGCTCGATGCCTACGACTGGCTTAAAGATATCACGCCACCCGAGGGTCAGCAGCCCTTCGATTGCATTGAGGTTCGTTTCAAAAACAGCCGAAAAGATTTCTTTAGGCTCCCCCCCGACCTGGCACCTCTGAAGGCTGGCGACATTGTTGCGGTGGAAGCCTCGCCGGGTCACGATATTGGCATTGTTTCGCTTACCGGCGAAGTAGTGCGTTTGCAGATGAGGAATAAAAACGCTGATCCACAAAGCGACCAGATCAAAAAGGTTTATCGTAGGGCGCGGCTGCTGGACATCGAAAAATGGCTCAACGCTGTGGATCTCGAGGAACGCTCGAAAATAAAAACCCGCATCATTGCTCGCGACCTGAAACTGGCCATGAAAATAAATGATGTTGAGTATCAGGGCGATGAAACCAAGGCTATTTTTTACTACACCGCCGAGGAGCGCGTTGATTTTCGTGAACTGATAAAATATTTGGCCGATGCCTTTAAGGTACGGATAGAAATGCGGCAGATTGGTGCACGGCAGGAATCGGCGCGCGTAGGAGGTATTGGCTCCTGTGGCCGTGAGTTGTGCTGCGCTACATGGCTTACCGATTTTACCTCGGTAACTACCACTACCGCCCGCACCCAGCAACTGTCGCCTAACCCGCAAAAGTTAGCAGGTCAATGTGGAAAGCTGAAATGCTGCCTCAATTACGAAAATGATGTTTATCTGGATGCTCTCAAAGACTTTCCCAATTCAAATATTACCCTAAAAACTGAAAAAGGAGAAGCCAACCACCAGAAAACAGATGTGTTCAAACGCATCATGTGGTACGCCTACACCGGCGATTATACCAATATGATGGCACTGAGTGTGGATCGGGTACTCGAAATTATCGCTGCCAACAGAAGCGGGAAACTGCCCAAGCAACTTGAAGATCTTGCGCTGACGCACGAAATAAAAACCGACTTTGGCAATGCCGGCCTTACCGAGGAAGACATCAGCAGATTTGATAAAATGGATGACCCCGAATCGGAAAAACGTAAGAAACGGAAAAAAAGCAGAAGAAAACCCGGAACACCTAACCAGGTGCAGGGTCGCGATCAGGAAGGGCAAAGGCCTCAACAGCAAAGGCGTAATGACAATCAAAATAGAAATAACCAGGGCGAGAGGCGTAATAACACCGAACGCAATAGACCGGAACGCAATCATGAATCGGGGGGCAGGCAACAACGTCCCGATGCACAAAACAGACCCCGGAATAATGATAACAGACCCCGGCGACCCAGCCGGCCAAACCAAGACAACCGGCCAAACCGCCCGGATAAGAATAACGATGGGCAAAAACCTGCCGAATAGAGATTCAACAAAAAGGCTTCGATTCCGTTAAGAAATAATCGAAGCCTTTTTTTTATGTCTAAACCCAGCAATACAAAATATCCGATCGTGATCTTCGATGGCGTATGCCGCCTGTGCAACCGTTTTGTCAATTTTATTATCAAAGCCGACAAAGCGGGAAAGATAAAATTCCTTGCCTTGCAGAAACTCGAAACCATAAAACTGAAAGGTGGTAGCATTACCAAAAACGAATTACCCGATCTTTATTCCAGTGTGGTGGTAATAGATGACGGCCAAATTTTGGTGAAATCATCCGCAGTGTTCGCCATTATCAGGCATTTACCTTATCCGTATAAAATACTTTTGATTTTTCGCATCCTACCAAACTTCCTTAGCAATGCGATTTATAATATTGTTGCCCGCCATCGTTATGTCTGGTTTGGTAAAAATCCGCAATGTATGATCCCCACGTCTGATGTGATGGATCGGTTTGTATAGACGCGATGCATCGCGTCTCCTCTGTTTAACACATCGCGTTTCCTCTGTTTAACACATCGCGTCTCCTCTGTTTAACACATCGCGTCTCCTCTGTTTAACACATCGCGTCTCCTCTGTTTAACACATCGCGTCTCCGTTTTTATGATGTGTTACGCATATCTAAGACGCGATGCATCGCGTCTCTACAATTTTCCCACCGGCCAAACCGGTGATGGTTTAATCACAATTTTTTGCTCCTGCATCATTTTTCCTGCAATTAGCTTGACGCGATAAATCCCGGGATTTGTAACGTAAGTGTCGAAATATGCCAGATGAAATCCGGGATTCTGGTCGATAAGCAAAGTATCCAAGGGCTTGGAATCCTCATCGCAAATTTGTATCCACGCATCCTTGCTGGGTGTGGATTTGATATAATAATACAAGGCCAGGCCGTTGGCTTCGTTGGGCGAAAATAGGAAATTGTCGCCGGTCTGTTCAAAGTTTCCCCACCAGGCACGTTCTGAATAATTGTGCTGTGGTTTATCCTGAACGGGGAACAGAAACATGTTTTGCTTCGCGATACTATCGTTATAATGTTGCAGTGGCCAGATGTCGGCAATATAGGCTCCGCGCCCGTAGGTTCCAATAATCAAATCGCTTTCAGCAGCCTGAACTTTCAGGTCTTTTACCGGGACGGCGGGCATGTTGTTTTTAAAAGATGTCCAGCTTTCGCCGCCATCCAAACTAATATAAACACCCTGATCGTTGCCCAGATAAAGCAGGTTTTCTTTTACAGGATCTTCCAGGACTGTGTTGATTGGAGAATCGGGCAAACCTGCGCCAATGTTTTTCCAGCTTTGGCCAAAGTCATCCGTTTTAAAAACCAAAGGTCTGAAATCATCATTGCGGAAGCCGGATTTGCAAACAAAGGCTCTGCCCGCCTGATGAGGCGAGGCTACAACGCGGCTTAGCCAAAAATCTTTATCACCACCCAGAGCTGCGATTTTGTCGGTAAATTCTTCCCACGTTTTCCCATGATCCTGTGTAAGCCACACGCGGCCATCATCAGTGCCAGCCCAGATAACTCCGGCCTTTAGCGGCGATTCGGCAATGGTGGTGAGGGTGCAATACATCATGTGCCCCTTGCCGGCAATTTTTTCGGCATCGTTGGTAGTGAGGTCAGGGCTAATTTCTTCCCAATGATCGCCACGGTCGAGGGAGCGCAAAAGCATTTGTCCGCCGGTATAAATAATTTGCGGGTTGTGCGGCGAAAGTTCCAGGGGCGTGTTCCAGCAAAAACGATAGGGAGGAAATCCTTCGGGAGCTTTTGGTTCGATACTTACCCTTTCGCCCATGAGCTGATCCACCCTGAGGTGCGCGCCAAACTGTGTGGTAGAATAAAGCCAGCGATTATCTTGCGGATCTACGCGGGTGTACATGCCGTCCCACATGCCGGTAATTACCCAGTCATCCGAAGTAATTTGTCCGCTCCACGCATTCGATGGCCCCTTCCAGGCTTCGTGATCCTGCAATCCTACATAAATATTGTAGGGATAAGCATTATCGGTTTCCACATTATAAATCTCCCCCAGCGGTATTTGCACATGATGCGTAAAAGATTTCCCACGGTCGAAGGATTCGTACAAGCCGCCATCGCTGCCAAACATTATATGACGACCATCGGCTGGATCCATATACATACAACGGTGATCGCCAAAAATGGAAGTGCTCAAGACCTTTGGAGGCCATAGGCAATCCAGCCAGGTAATTCCGCCATCTTCCGAATATTGCATGCCATCGCTGGTGATGTAAATGATGTCAGGATTATCAGAAGCTACCATGATTTTGTTGAACGAATAAGCCGCTTTGGATGAAACGTTGCAGGTGGTATCGTTACGTTTTTCCCAGTTTGTGCCGCCATCGTCCGAGCGATACACCTCACCCCCGATCATCTGATCGAAATAGGCATCGCGCATGTGGGTCATGCCCACGCTTTCATCGATTACGGTGCCGGGCTTGGGGTTCAGGTTTTCGACCACGGCATAAACGGTCTCCGTTTGGCTGTGGCACAATGCCAGGCCTATTCTTCCCAATTTTCCGGAGGGCAGGCCGCTTTCAATTTTTTCCCAGCTATCGCCGCCATCCAGGGTTTTATAAATCCCGCTGTTTACACCACCAGCCTCAAAATGCCAGGGATAGCGGTATTTTTCGTAAGCTGCCGCAAAAAGCACATCGGGTTTATCAGGATTAATAATCAGGTCGATGACACCAGTATTTTCGTCGATGTACAAAACTTTTTTCCAGCTATCGCCACCATCGGTGGTTTTAAAAACGCCCCGCATTTCGTTGGGTGTAAATAAATGCCCCATGGCAGCCACCCAAACCACATCGGGATTTGTTGGGTGTACGATTACCGTAGAGATATGATGCGAATCTTCCAGGCCTTTGCTTTGCCAGGAAAGGCCGCCATCCACCGATTTAAACACGCCATTACCGGCATGAGAACTGCGCGCATTGTAAGCCTCGCCGGTTCCCACCCATATAATCTCAGGATTAGTGGAGGAAATAGCTATTGCCCCGATGCTGCTCACGCCTGTGGAATCGAAAACAGGGAAAAAGCTTGTGCCATTGTTTTCGGTTTTCCACACGCCGCCATTGCGGCCTGCCACATACCAGGTATATTTAAAATCCGGCTTATCAGTCTCCGGCACGGCAATGGCCGACACCCACGAACCGGCGCGGTAGGGGCCCAATGCCCTGTAGTTGATTGTTCCCGATAAACTATTTTGGTTCTGCCCTGCAAGGCTGCTAAATAGTATTGCCAATACCCAAAGTAAAAAAGTCCTTTTCATCTCTTTCATTTTTTAGGCTGTGAAGATAGATATTTTCTTATTTTTACATCATCTTTCATAATGTTACATGCTGCTATGTTAAAGAAAATCTATCTCACAGTTGTACTTTTGTTATTTAGCGTACTGTTGCATGCCCAAACAATAAATGTAAGTGGCCAATATCTCGATAAAAAACAAAACCCCATAAACAATGCACTAGTAAGTTATTTTGATGGTGCAGATGTACTAATCGACTCGACCCGCAGCCTTGCCGATGGGAATTTTGAACTTACACTCGACCTTACAGGAATACAAAACCACCAAAGCAATAATCCTTTTCTCGAACAACCACATCCAAACCCATTTAGCGAACTTTATTCTTTTACCGTAAACATAAACAGCACAACAACAATATTAATTAGCGATATGCAGGGGCTGATGGTTGATAAACATGAAATAAAAAACCCGGGGGTTTACCAATGTACGTGGGGAGGAAAAAACAGAATAGGGCAACAAGTAAATAAGGGTGCATACAATGTTTCGCTTATTACAAACAATCAATCCATAAGTCAAAAAGTTATCTTTAATGCTAGTGGCACGCAGCGCATAAGATCTGAAAGAGTAGCAGACAACAATAATTTTAAAGCCGTAGGAAGAGACCAGGATAGAATTAATTTTTCAAAAATAAACACCAGCTTACTGGATTATTTTATCAACCCTGTTGCAGGCGATACCACCTTGGGAATGATATACGGAAATGCAGGACCTGAAGAAACAGGACAGCTAATAGCAACCGTACATATCGACAGTACCAACACCTGGAATTTGAATGATTATTTTTATAACGACGAGCAGAGTGTTTACACCACCAATCACCCGGACTTTATCATAAGCAACGACAGTATTTTAAGCTATGCAGGTTCCGATTTGGGAACCTTTGCATTTGATGTTGTGGCCACCGATTTGCAAGATGAAACATTAACAATGCAAATGCAGGCGCAAATTACTGTTACAAACCAGCAAATATTTACTTGTAGTGGTTACTACCTGGACAATTTGCAGCAAGCCATTGCCGGAGCCACAATAAGCTACTGGGAAAATGGAACTGTGTTTTGTGCGCAAACAAGAACTACCGAAAGCGGATACTGGAATATGGCAGTGGTTACCACCGATACAAATCTGGATAAAATAAGCTTTGTAAAAAGTAATACCACCGAGCTTGAGATATTTTTTACCACACCATTGGCAGATACCACTTTTGGTGAAATTACAGGCAATATTGGGCCTTCACCTGTAAGCCATATTAGCGAAACCTACCATACCATTGATGGATTACTGAGCTGGAACCTGAATGCACATTTTAGTAACGACGACCAAAGCATTTATACAATCCAGGGAAATGATTTCGCAATTACTCAGGATACCTTGCTCGAACTAAGTAATTACACAGAGGGAACATACACAACAACCGTTACGGCTACCGATGCGCAGGACGGGAACCTGACAGCACAAATATCAGTTATTATAAACATCGAGTACACCATAAACATTCCGGATACAGATATTATTGAAGACTACCAGGGCAATACACTTTTTGCCAACCTGAACCAATACCTGAACCCAAGTTTCCAGGGCAGCCTAAGCTATACAATGGTGAGCCAGAGCAATAGCACGCTTATCAATTTATCAGTACAAGACAGCACAATACTGATAAACAACCTGCAGGCCGACAGCGCCGGAAGTAGCTACGTGGGTATTAAAATTACCGGCACCAGCGATGTTGACACCGTTTATTTTACAGTTGCTGTTAACCCCATGCCCGACATAAGCGGTTACATTACCAATGTGTTCGATACACTTAATGTTGGTTTAGCAGGTGCAGTAATTGAAATGACCCTCGACAGCATTACTTTTTATTCGGATGCCACCGACGAAAATGGCTTTTATAAAATACAATTGCCCGCAGTTGGCGATACTGCGTATTATGTTTGCACAATAACTAATGGAGGCTATATGCCATTTCATACCTGGGCTACGCTGGATGCCGGAAGCAATGATGTAAGCGAAGACTACACAATCATTCCAAGTGATTTTGTATGGGATTTGTATAGCGCAGGATTTAGAAGCATTCAGGGATTAGGAGGGTCAGAATTCCCTTCAGAATATATGCAAACAACAAGGAACTGGCTCTCACCACCAAACATGCACACTTCTTCAGATAATTCACAAGTAGGAGGAGAAGACCTTACAATCCAATACGGAAATTTAATTTACAACATAAGTAATATCTTACCCACATTTAATCCAAGAGATGTAAACCCAGAAAATATTATAGAACACGAAGAATTCGGATATCTTTTACAAGATAATGAAATGGGCGCATATTTTGACAATAGTATTCCAGGAAATGGAGTTGTAACTAGAATCTACAACGGACCAGTAATGAATAAGTGTGCAACTGCATACAGAGACTATATTGGACTTAATGGCCCAGACATATCTACTTTCAATCAAGAATTAGGTTCTTGTTTCGGGGCAGTTCTCGAACCATCACAAAGTTCAACTTATACAAGTGTATTTACAGATCCAGCAGGATCAGAATCTTACACACAAGACGACTACGACTGTGCAACTGTTATGCTTGATAGAGCTAAAGTACACTATAGAAATCTTACAATAACAGGCGAAGACGCATACGATTGGGAAATGAGACCTGACGAAGTACTAACCTGGTATCCTGAAGACAGTGACAAAAAAAATAAGAAAAATGAAGTTTTAACTTACAAAGCTGTTGGTATTGATGGTGAAATAATTGAAGAGGGTACCTATCCAATCGATCAAGTTCCTTCAAGAGTTATGAAGATGGCAAAAATTATTTTCTCACCCGAAGAAATTGCAGCCCAAGAAAGAAAAGAAGCTAAAGTAGGGCATAAGCTCAAAACCTGGATTAGAGAAAAAATTAAGCCGCCAACATTTTACGATCCCTCCCAAACCATAGCATTAAGTAAACGCGAGATAAGAAAGATAAAGAGAGAGAAACGAAGAAGTGAATGAGCGAAGGAGAGAATGGAGTAAATATAGTAGCAATCTAATTATTATGAAAGTACATTTAGTTTGCAAAGCAAATTTGAAGTGGTTTTAGGGAAGAATATACCAGAATGTATTTCAAATAGTAAACGGTATTGCCCACAATTAACTATTTTTGAAGAATCCAAAATGTTAGTAGATATCTTTTGAAAAACAAAGCAAGCAACACATACATTCACTACGCATTACTATTAGCAACAATACTAATTGCCGTAATATTGCGCCTTGATACCTTTTACCTGCCTCATGTATCAAACCATGAATTTCAAAATTTAAGCCTTGCCCTAAAACTCGATTCTTTTGGTTTATCGGGCTATAACCTTAAAAATGTTGATTACGAAGATTTTAGCCTTGACGGCAAAACTACCATACGCGAATTGACTGTAAGCCACAAAAACCAACAGGGAATGGTGCTGGATAAAATGCGAAAAAATGGACTGAGCATCAACGATGGTTTATCAATGAATACCCCTCCAGGCTTTCCATACTTACTCATGCTTTCAGAAAAAACAATGGGTAAAAACAATGGCTATTTTGTTTCATCGTCAAAATTAGGGAGGCAGGTTAAATATTTTAAACCCGGCACCCTTATTTATGCGCAGTTTTATGCCGTAGTGCTACCTCTTATTTTTAGCCTGCTCCTTGTTTTATTTACCTATTTGTTGGGAGTTGGGCTTTTTGGGAAAAGCACAGCATTAGTTGCCGCGTTTTTAATGGCTACAAATCCTGTTAGTATTTTTGTATCGCAAAAACTCTGGCCCGACGAAATTGCCGCAGTTTTTATATTGATTTCTGTTCTGCTTTTTATCAGGGGCTATCATCACAAATCTTTAATAATTGCTTTAGCGTCGGGCATTATTTTGGGCATTG
The DNA here is from genome assembly GCA_964523795.1 of uncultured Lentimicrobiaceae bacterium. GTDB lineage: Bacteria > Bacteroidota > Bacteroidia > Bacteroidales > 4484-276 > SABY01. Next base: position 13,324 of record CAZGAO010000053.1, on the reverse strand, counting down.
CTTTATTATTCACTCCATCAGCGGCTTTTATTTTTGTTGGATTTTTGTTATTCTATTATTGGAATCAAAAAAGCAAGTTTACTTCGTTAAAAAGCACCATTGTTATTTTTCTAAATCCAAGCATGTTGTTGCTGATGCTTGGGCTAATCATACCTTATGCATTATGGCACTTTGCACTCACCCATAGTTTCATGGGCTTGCAAATGTTTAATTATATAACAGCCATTAAGGCATACGCTCCCGAAATTTTAAGTATTCAGCGCCCCTCAGCTTTTCTTCTGCTTTTAATTGGAATGCCCTATTTGTCGCCATTATTTATTTTGTCGTGGGCTTTGATTTCAAAAAAACTACGTTTCACACTTGATTCCCAAAAAAGATTTGTGTTCCCTTTTTTATTTTTTTGGATATTCAGCTATTTTGGTTTAGTTATAATTTTTGCAGATAATTTTGAACACAGGCTTGCCATGGGAGCCTATCCGGCAATAGCATTATTATCAGCGTTTGTATTAAACCACACCCGGCTTTGGGGAAGGCAATACACCAAAAACTGGAATTGGATTGGTGCTGATGAACTTGTACTTATTGCTTTGGTACTTATTGCACGCTGGTCAATATTTTCGGTAGATGCGTTAATTTACGAGGGAAGTATTTTAATCCTTAATCCATTTTAGAATAATTCCATTGCAGAAGTTGGAATTCATTTTTACTAAACCTGTCCATCATTTCCTCGAATGATTTTTTGCTCAGCAATTCATTTCGCATCAGTGGGTCATTGTTTCTATTTCGTTTTAGGAAAAGAACACAATAATTGTCATGATAGGCCAAAAACCACCTGCTGTCCATAAGCAAGTTGTTGGTAAACTCTTTAAGTTCATTACCGTAATTAAGACATACAACATTAAAGTTGTATTTATTATCGAGGTCAAGCCACCTTTTCTGGTTTTTAAGGGCAGGACTTACTACGCTTTCCATAAATCCATTTGTGTAAGCATTGTTATCAGCAAAAACCTGCTGTTCAGGATACAGATAATAAATTAAGTAAGCCCCCATTTCAGGTGTATTAAAAATCGGCCCTTGCAATTTGCTTTTGATAAAATAATCTGCAACTCCGCTTAAATTTTTCTCAATCCCTGTACCCGGACTGTAGGCTCGATACGGTGAATAGAAATAGACATTAAAACTAAGTACCGAAACAAGCAGTAAGATAATTGATACAATGCTTGTTCGCTTCACAGCTTTAAAATTAAATTGTTCAGCGATGATTGTAGCCATGATAATAAAAACATAGCCAAAAAACATAGCCATATTTATTCTCCAGAACACAAGCAAAAAAGCACTTACGAACAATGCAATAATCAAGAAGTTTTGTTTTACCAGTTTGACGTTCTTAATCCAAAAATAGAGCAAAATGATAGAAAAGAAAAACACCAGTTCAAAATAGAAAAGGTAAAGCGAACTGCTTAATCGCGCATACAGGAATGGGAATGACACATTTGTATGATGAGGAATAGTACCCGTTAAGGTTTTCAAAGAAAACAAAACGCCACTAAGGCCGTATGGATTGGCGCAACAAGCTGCAAGGCTAAGCACAAAAATAAATGAGAAAGTTAAAATCTCTCTTTTTGCCCCTTTGTTTATAATCAAATGTATGAGCAACAGAAACTGGAGAAAAATACCGATAAAAAAAAGACCATCAAAATTTACCCACACCAGCTGCAAAATTGGTAGAAACCACAAATACCTGCGTTTGCGTTTGCTTTTGTCTTTAACACAACTAAAAACAATGAAAGTAGAAATTGTAAAAAATAAGAGACTGAACATTTCAGGGCTCGGGGTGGTGTTAAACACCAGTAATGGCAATACCAATAAACATAAAAATAGTATGAGCCAATAATTGTTTTGGTGTATAGTTAATTTAAGAATCAAAAAAAAGGAGAGTAGGTTTAACAGTAGGGCAAGTACTGTTAGGCCATTCAAGCCATACAATTTGTGCACGTAATAAAAAACAACATTACCTCCCCATTGATTATTTACACCATTTCGATCAGAATCAGCATAGGAAAAATGATTGCTATTAACAACTTGTTTTTGCTGTACAATACGCTGCCCTATTCTAACCTGTTCTCCAAAACCGAAGTTTAAACTATCGTGTTTATGAAGAAAAAATAAAGAAAAAAAAACGGTTAATAAAAAAAATACCGCAATTGCTACACCATATTTTGAAATACCTTTTGTAAATTTCCTCAACATTAAATGATCATTTATTTAAACAAAAATCTTTACAGCGAAAGTAAATAATAAATGCCAGATTGGCAAAACCTTTCCCTGAAAGCCTTCACAATCTTATTCCAGCGAATGAATTAAAGACGTTTAAATAGGGAATGTTGAATAGTCAAGCTAAGTACTTAGGTAGTCCGGTTACATCCTGATTTTGTATCGGAGCCGAGCGAGCAGTATTATTATTTTTAGTTCTACTGCAATTTTCGTGGATGTAAATAATGGTTATCAAGTGAAATAGGTTTCTCAGTAGCTTCGCTTCTCGAAAAGACAAAGTTTTGGCGGTTTCGTTGGGGTGTCTGATCGTGGGCGCGAAGCACCCACGATCAGACACCCCCATTCACAACACGGGGCTTTGTCATTGGTGCCAAAAAACGCAGTGAAGTGGAGTTTTGCCGGGAGAAATCTATTTTATTACCCTTGACTAATTTATAACTATCCATTAAGTTCGCAGTATTACCTTATTTTTCATCAGTTTGATTATATCCAATACGTTTTCTGTCTTTGTATTCTAACTCTTGTTGTTTGGCTTCCTCAAACTGTTTTATATACTCAAAAATCAACATTATTTTATCATCCTGTTCGATGTCCTTTCTTTATTGGATATCACAATTTGTGATTTCCAATTGGTAAATTCTTCAGGGCTCATCATGAACATAAAGTCTTCAGGAAAACGTTTTGGATTTCTTCTTACTGCTTGGTTCAGCACCCTTGTTTCAACGCCGTACAATTCTGCTAAATCACGGTCTATCATTACTTTTCGCCCCCTAATCACAAAAATTTTATTTACAATTTTTTCGTCTGGGAGTATTTGCGTAATGACTTTTTCTTGGTCTATATTATTTTGATTTCATGCAAAAATATAATCTTTAATTGGACATCACATATTAAACATTAACTTCATTCTATCGGGTTTGCGCAGGAGTATTGAATTATCCACCAGAATCCTGTTCAGGAGATGAGAAAAAAAACCGGAGATTACCTGTTTGCCTCTGCAAGAAATTATGCAGAGTAACCGTGCTGCGCTGGAAGAATTATCGGAAATAGAAAGAAGAATGTTAATATTGCCTTTTGAAATCTTACCATTTAAAATATGGTGTTTAACAGAAAAAAAATACTCAAGCGTTTTTACAATCAGCTTCCAAAAGTACATTATGTAAACTAAAAGTTAATATTTTTTTGTAAACCAATACTATGATAGGTCAAACAATGAACTAATTAGTGTCTGTCTTTTTAGTAAGGTATTTGAATTATGAATTGCCCTCCCGCAAAAGCGGGACAGGCTGTCCTTTAGGGCGGGGATTAAATGGAAAAGAGGAAAAACCCCGCAATTTCGCAACGCCGTAGGCGTTGCGAAATTGCGGGGGGTTATTGGCAAGTTCATTTTTCCCCGGGTTTCAACCCGGGGCAATTCAAAGCATCGACTTTATGGATAGACACTAATTAACAATCACCTTTTGGGTCTCGATATAATCTTTGGAGGAAATCCTAAAAGTGTAAATGCCTTTGGCGAAATCGGCGGTGTTTATCAATTCATCATCAGCGATGGTTTTATCCATGATTAACTGCCCTTGAATATTGATTATTTCCAAACGGGCTTTTTCCAACCCTTCCACAGCAACGTGTATTTGATTGGTGGCCGGGTTTGGATAAATAGCAGTGCGGGTCAGATTTTCGACAATGACAGTATTGTCATAAACGAGGGTTTCGAGCTTTGAGATTCCTTCGATGGCAAATAATTGTTGGTTGGGCATCGAGGCATCAAAGCTGGCAATAAGCCCATATTCCAGGTTGGTGGACGAGCGGTATAATCTAAAATTAAATACTTCGTTTTCGTCCATGCCATCAGTTTCGGTAGTGGTCATATCATCGCCATAAACTACCATAGCTATATTGTTGTCAAAGGATTCTACCTCGGCGTAGCCTGCACAGGCTCCGTTGCCGTTAAATACGCCAATTTGGTCGCCAATTTCAAAAATACTCAGCAAGTCGGCAGGCAAAGCAATTATATGCGAATTTCCGCTGGGCGGGAGCAAGTCCCAACCTTCGCGAAACGCCGGTTTTGGTTTTTCGAGTGCTTGTGCAACCATTCCTGCAAAGGAGATAGTAATATCGTTGGCTACTTTTACCATGTAGGCATTGGCCGGACTAAGGTTATTCAGCGTGGTGATATCTTCGCCAGGCCATAATATCTCCAACCCTGCAATTTCTTTGATAATAATCAAATCATCCCAGTTGCTTTCAAATAAATCGGCACTGCTCACTGGCGTGTTTGATAAAACAGGAAGCAGATTCCAGCCGCTGCTAAGGGTCATGGTTTTGTCAACTTCGGCAATACCTGCTATCTGCAACGTTTCTTCATTTTCAAGTTTAATTTTGTAACCCGAATGGCCGTCCCAGTTACCAATGGTGTTTATCGAATTGGAGGGATACCACATTCCATTCATACTTTGTACGATGATAAGCTCCCCTTCGATCGGGGCAAGTACATTGGTGATAGCCTCATTTTCGGGTTGGATATAGCTCGACAGTCCCGACCAGCCCGCCGGAATTACCAGATTTTGGCTCATCATACCGCCAAGGGCATTAATCTGAAAATCGTCGATGTACATGCCATCCTCAGTAACGGAGTAGTCGCTCTCAAAATGAAAGCGGACGATAATATAGCTTTCGTCCAAATATTCATCCAGCGAATAGCTTTTTTCGATCCAGGTGTTTTGCGTGCCATTAAATTCGTCAAGCTCGATCCAGGTCGAACCGTTGGTGGAAAGCTCGAGCCACATGTAGTCGTAGCCTGATTCCAGGTTGTATTTTGTCCAGAAAGAAAGCGATGCGCTGGTGTAAGTCTCCAGGCCAAAGGCCGTGAGTGTGGCATAATTTTCTACCTCACTGGCATAATTACCTGATGGGCTTTCGGTGATGGCGTGCGAGGGCGAGTGGCTTGCTCCGGTGCTTAGCCCCCAGTCGTCTTCAAAATCCCAATAAGGTGCTCCGTTCTCAAAATTCAGACTTAGTGGCAGTGCAAGCGGTGGCATGGGCGTAGCCGACACCACATTGGAGGGATCGGACTCATCGCCGCTATCGCTGTAAATTGCCGTAAGGTAATATTCGTACAAAGTTCCATTGGCCACATCCTGATCCAGATAATTGGCCTCGGTGGTGGTGGTAAGCAATACATTGTTTTTATAAATATTGTAATAATCAATATCAAACATCTCAGCCCATTGCAAGGTAACCTCGCTGTCGCCTGGCAGGGCTACCAAATTTTGTGGTGGCGTAAGGCGGTTGGCCATGCTTACTGCTGTAGCCAAAATTGCCTTGGTAAAGATAACGGCCTGGTCTTCGTTGTTGAAGCTGGGGCCGATAATATCGTTGGAAGTATGGATGTATGGGCTGTAAGCGTTGCCATCCTCGAAGGGGAAGATGCCCATAAAGCCAGCGTTGTTGAACGAGGTGTGATCGCTGTCGCCACCAATCAAGGTTCCGGTTTCAACCGGAAAATCGGGGAGGTAAACGCCACACACCTCGGTGTAGAAATTGGCCAGCTCCTGCGCCGACGAAGGATACATCAAGTCGGTGTGGATGTAGCTGCCAGGTTCCAGATAGCCAATCATATCCAAATTTAAATAACCATGAATATTCATGCCCTCTTGCGCACAGCGATCGGCATAAGCTCCGCTGCCATACAGGCCGTATTCTTCGCCCGAGAAGGCGCAGAAAATCAGTGTCCGGTCAAATTCGTACTGGCTCAGGATGCGGGCTATTTCCATCACACCCGAAGTTCCCGAGGCATTATCATCGGCTCCTGGTTCCAGTCCCGAGTAGGTAATCGAATCGAAATGGCCGCCAATGACGATAAACTCATCGGGGTATTTAGTGCCGGGCAGTGTGGCAATTACATTGTCGCTGGCCGGGCCATTGGGCATAGTAAAATCCTGTAGCTCCACACTTAGACCCATATTTTCAAATTGGCTCTTAATCCAGTTTTGCGCTTCAATGCTTTCGGGTTTGTAGCAGTTGCGCGTTCCGTAGTCCTGAAGGTGTTGAATTGTGGCTGTTATGTTGGTTCCCGAAACTTCGGCCAGCAGATTCACGATAAGAGGGTCGGGGTCGAAACGTCCGGTGTTGTTGTAAAACATCTGCATGGGCAGCACTACTTTACGGTTTTTAATCCGAACAGTGCCATCGTTTTTGGCCGGGGGCAGTTGTCCGTAAATCTGTTCATCGATGCGCAACACCAGGCGGTTGCCATCATCGAATAGCACATCGGCCACTTCGTTGATGCGATCGTAATAGGCTTTCTTATCCACCGTTTCGTCCACATACACCAGGTAATAGCTGTAGTTTTCCTGCCATGGATTTTTATCCAAAAGAAGATAATCCATTTTTAGGGGGCTGTGCGCTGTGGCAATTACAAACTCATCCTTGTAAAAATTAACTTGCAAAGCCGGATTGCTGAAAGCAATTTTGGTTTCATTGAAGTTTCGCGTAGGGATGAGCACCAGGTCGGCAGCAAAAGTTTGCAGGGTAAGAAGACTGATTAATAGTAGTGTGAAAATGCGTTTCATAAGTATTATAGTTTGTTGATTAGTAGTTGAGGTTGAAACATTTTGATTACAAATTAAAACAATTATCTACAAATCTTAGTATGTAAATATGAGGATGGTGATAATTTAGAAAGGCTCAAAGCAGAATAATTGTACTTTTGAGCAATCAGATTTTAAATATCAAATTTATGAAAACCATCTACATTGTACGTCATGCCAAGTCATCGTGGGACTTTCCTCATTGTGCCGATCACGAACGCCCGCTAATTGATAAAGGGATCAAGCGCACCGACCGTATCAGTAATTGGCTTATTCAAAATAGGGTCGAAGTGGAAGTGATAATTTCGAGCCATGCGATCAGGGCGCACGAAACTGCTCAACTTATTGCCGGAGTCCTGGATTTTCCAAAAGATCAAATTCGTATTGCCCCTGCGATTTATCATGCCGATGCCGAAGATTTGATCGATCAGTTTTACGATTTGCCCAACGATCATAGCTCGGCCTTGCTGGTAGGGCACAACCCAACGCTTACCAATTTTGTTAATTATTATCTAAATGATAAAATCGATTGGCTGCCTACTTCAGGCCTGGTGGGTATTGCTTTCGATACCCAAAAATGGGAAGAACTTTCAATAGCCAAACATGAAGTCCTTTTTGTAATTACTCCTAAAATGCTGAAAAAATAAACAGAACAACGATGGCAAAATATAAAGATCAGATGCTGAACCGCGAAGTAAGCTGGTTGCAGTTTAATGAGCGTGTGTTACAGGAAGCCCGGGACGAAACCACTCCGCTGCTGGAACGCTTGAAGTTTTTGGGGATTTTTTCCAATAATCGCGATGAGTTTTTTCGCGTTAGGGTGGCCACGCACAACCGCATGCTTAATGTTGAGGAGCTGGATTATACCCTAAAAATTTCGCCTGGCGATGTCCTTCAGCAGATACAGGAAATTGTGGCTGAACAGGAAAAGGTTTTTACGCAAACTTATGCGGAGATTGTGGAAAAACTGGCAGGTGAAAATGTCTTTATCATTGCCGAAGATGTCCTTAGCGAAAGCCAGTCGGCCTTTGTTACCGATTATTTTCATAATCATGTGCGTACCCTGCTTTTTCCAATTATGCTCGACAATCTGAGCGATCCTACCAGCCTGGAAGACCGGTCGATTTATCTTGCGGTGCATTTGCAGTCGGGCAGCCAACCCGAAAAAGAAGACTTTTCGATTGTAAAAGTTCCCTCGCCACCCCTGTCGCGATTTTTGATTTTGCCCGAGGAGGAGGGTAAAATCTATATCATGCTTCTCGAAGATGTGATTCGTCATGGGCTGCCTTATGTGTTTTCGCTTTTGGGTTACGATAAGTATGATGCCTACACTATAAAAATTACCCGCGATGCCGAACTGGATATCGACAACGATGTACACAAGAGTTTTTTGGAAATCATGTCCGAGAGCGTGAAGCAGCGGGAGTGGGGAACACCCGTGCGTTTTGTTTTCGATCAGTCCATTCCCAGACCCTTTCTCAAGCGGATTCGCAAAAAACTCCTGCTCTCCGAGGATGACCAGCAGCGCGGCGGTGGCCGTTATCATAATTTTAAAGATTTTATGAGCTTCCCCAAGGTGGGAGCCGATCATCTGGTGTATCCGCCTTCGCCACCTTTGCAGCACCCCGATATTAAGCCCAACCAAAGTATTTTTGATCTGATAAAGAAAAAAGACATCATGTTGCATTTTCCCTATCAGTCCTTTCATTATATTGTCGATTTGCTCCGCGAAGCATCCATCGACCCCAATGTGCGCTCGATAAAAATGACATTTTATCGCGCCGCCAGCAACTCCAACGTGATGAACGCACTGATAAACGCCGCCCGCAACGGCAAGTCGGTAACCGTGTTTTTGGAATTGCAGGCACGCTTCGATGAGGAAGCCAATATTTACTGGGCCGAAAAACTCCAGAAAACAGGCGTTAAAATTCTACCCACCATCCCGGGAATGAAAGTGCATAGCAAGCTCATCCTTATCCGCCGAAAAGAAGACAGCCTCAATCGCTTTTATACCAATATTAGCACCGGCAACTTCAACGAGTCAACGGCCAGAGTGTATGCCGACGACAGCCTGCTTACCGCCAACCAGGCCATCGGCAACGATGTCTATAAAGTTTTTGAGATGCTCGAATCCCGTTATCATATCCCAAAATTTAAGGCCATCGTTGTTTCGCCCTTCAGTACACGCGATTTTTTTATTAAATTGATAAATCGTGAAATACGAAGTGCCAAAGCCGGAAAAGAAGCCTGGATTATCATCAAAATGAATAGTTTGGTGGATAAGAAAATTGTGAAGAAACTTTACGAGGCCAGCCAGGCCGGGGTTAAAATTACCATCATCGCGCGAGGCATCTGTATTTTGATACCCGGCATTGCCGGCCTTAGCCAAAATATCGAGGCCTTTAGCATTGTGGATAAATTTTTGGAACATTCGCGTGTCTATGTTTTTTGTAATGGTGGCAACAAGGTTTTCTACACCGGTTCGTCCGATTGGATGCAGCGCAATTTCGACCACCGCATCGAGGTAACTACTCCCATTTTTGATAAAGATATTCAGGAAGAACTCTGGATCATGTTGCAGATTCAAATTAGGGATAATTGTAAAACACGACTGCTGGGGAAAGAAAACATAAATCAATACCGCAAAACCAGCGAAACCAAAAAGACACGTGCACAATTTGAAATTTATAAATACTTCGAAAAAATTAGTTTATGATATTTGGTGCAATAGATATTGGCTCGAATGCCGTAAGGCTTTTATTTTCTAACGCTTACGAAAAGCAAAACAGGGTAATGGTCGAAAAAGCCAGCCTGATACGCATTCCCATCCGCTTGGGAAAAGACGTGTATAAAAACAATACAATTTCGGACAAACGTGCCGACAATCTGATAAAAACCCTCAAGGCTTTTAGGTTGCTTATCGATGTGTACAAACCCATGGCTTACACGGCCTGCGCTACTGCTGCCATGCGCGAAGCCACCAATGGCCGCGAAATAATAAAGAGAATAAAAAAGGAAACAGGCCTTAACATTCGTACCATCGATGGGCTGGAAGAGGCCGAAATTATCCGCTCTACCGAAAGTTTCGACCTACCCGAGGGGAAAACAAAAACCATGTTTATCGACCTGGGCGGCGGTAGTACCGAAATATCGGTGATTGCTGACGATCAGGTAGTCGATGCCCGCTCGTTCAAAATTGGTACATTGCGGATACTGAGTAAAAAGGTGGCAAAAAGCGAGTGGGGTGCGATGGCCGAATGGCTGGATTCTTTTAAGGAAGATTTTGGGAGGGTTAATGTTATCGGCTCGGGGGGTAATATTAATAAACTCACCAAGATTTTTGGTAATCCTGTTTTGGGAAGGATAAAATTGGAAGAACTTGAAAATGCCTTGAAGTATCTTAAGTCCTTCACGCTTAAGCAACGTATCAAAGAGCTGGGTCTGCGCCCCGACCGCGCTGACGTAATTGTGCCGGCAGCCGAAGTTTTTTTGTTTATCAGCCGTATCATCAAAGCCGAATCGATACATGCCCCAAAAATTGGCCTTGCTGATGGTTTAATACACAATATGTATCTGAAGCATCAAAAAAAGAAATAGTAAATAGTGGGCAGGTACTTTTTCACCATTGATTTTTTTGTATGGTAATTTTATAATGAATTTAGCTTTGACAAAGCAGTATGTATTAAAAAAGTTTTACATTTGCCCCATAATTTAAAAGTTCAAAAAATGAATATTCCGGATAATTTAAAGTACACCAAAGATCACGAATGGATCAAGGTAGAAAACAACGAAGCCTTGATAGGGATTACAGATTATGCCCAAAACGAACTGGGCGACATCGTTTTTATCGAAGTGGAAACCGAAGGCGAGACCCTTGACAGGGAGGAGACTTTTGGAACCATCGAAGCCGTGAAAACGGTGTCGGATTTGTTTATGCCTGTGGGTGGCGAAATTGTGGAGTTTAACGAAAAACTGGAGCAATCGCCCGAAACAGTAAACAATGATCCCTACGGCGAAGGCTGGATTGTTAAAGTTAAGATTACCGATGTTGCCCAACTCGATGACTTGCTGGATGCGGCAGCGTACAAGGAATTAATTTAAACGATTGTCAGGGTCGGACTAATTCATTAGTTCGACCTTACAATATGCAACTAACTATCCTCGTTAGCAATAAAGTATAAACAAAGCGGAGCAAATATCATGGAATTAAAAAAAAGTAAAAGAGCCGACCTTGAAAGCAAAAAAGGAGTCTTCATGCAAATTGGGCTTATCGTTGCACTCGGTTTAATACTGCTGGCTTTCAGCTACAAAACCTTCGAACGAACATCTACACTCAATATCCAGATGCAGGTAGATGATACCCCCGAAGAGATTATCCCCATTACCAAGCAGGAGGTAAAGCCTCCGCCCCCCCCGCCCCCAAAGCAAGTAACCGTTATTAATATTGTAGAGGATGATGTGGAAGTGGAAGACGACATCGAAATTGATGTGGAAGCCGACCAGGAAACTATTGTAGATGATTTTATTCCGATTGTAGAAGAAGAGGAAGCAGCAGTAGAGATGGAAATTTTTACGGTGGTGGAAGCCATGCCTACCTTTCCGGGCGGCGATGCTGCTCGTATGAAATTCCTTCAGGATAATATTAAATACCCCCAAATGGCTCGCGAATCTGGAATCCAGGGAACCGTTTATGTTACCTTTGTGGTTGAACGTCAGGGAAATGTTACGGATGTGCGCATTTTGCGTGGTATTGGCGGTGGCTGCGACGAAGAAGCCATTCGCGTAATTAAGTTGATGCCCAAGTGGGAAGCCGGTATGCAGCGCGGTAAGCCCGTTCGTGTGCAGTTCAACATGCCTATCAAGTTTACCTTGCAAGGGTAAGCGATAAAATATTTTGATTAAAGATCCCGGAAGAAATTCCGGGATTTTTTTTTGGAGACAGGGGAGGAGTTAATTGTTGAGCGCAGCGAAATCCTCGCCAAAGGCGGGATTATCCGTAAATTGTTATCTGTTAATCGTTAATTGTCTCCGGCCTCCTGAATTAATACCTTTTTTTAATGGATCTTCGCTACCTTAACTAAAAGTATAGACACGCTATCAGCGCGTCTCTGTCGATTACACCTCGATAACAATATTCATTTCCTTCTCCTCCCGATTCATCTGACCAGCACTGATCCCATCAACAGATTTGCATTCCCATGCGTTTTGGTGTATTTTTACGCCTCGTTTAAAGTAGAATTCATTTTTAATATTAACAAAAATTAAAATGATATGTCGGCAAATAACGCAGTTCAGTTTAAAATAGCCATACTGGTTTTGCTTATCTTGTCTTGCTTCCAATCGATCACGGCACAGGACACAATCAAGAAAAACCAGACTTACAAAGCATGGCTATCATTAAGTGTTCCTCCCTACAAAGCGAAAGGGCTTTTATTTCACATTCAGGATTCTTCTATTGCGCTGATTAAATCACAAAATTTCAAGGATTATACCAGCGGAGATTTTCAGATGGAGAATCTTCATTTCAGCAATATTGAAGTCATAAAACTTAGAAGATACAACAAAACAGGTAATAATACCCTGATTGGTGCTGCTTCAGGATTTGTGATTGGTGCAGTGATAGGGCTAATTTCAGGCGATGATGACCCGGGCATTGTTATTTTTACTGCTGAGCGCAAAGCTTTGATGGCCGGAGGTACGCTAGCGGTCGTGGGTGCGGGCGTAGGTGCTATCGTTGGATCGATAAAAATAAAAATACCCATCAATGGCGATTGGGATAAGTACCAGAAAAACCGTACAAGGCTTAAAAAACGCGCACTGAGGCACTGATGTTTTAAGGGTTTCCTGAAAGAATAGCTTGTTCTTTTATAAAATATTGGATCCGCAAATTATTCAATACTTCAATTTCCTTTATTTTTTCCGGCCATCCTTTTTCGCAAACCATAAGCCGTTCCCATGGCCACAAGCAACAGCAAGCCATCTCCTATTGGAGCTCCACCGCCGGGAACCTGGTTTCCGTTTTGTCCGTGTTCGCCGGGTGGTGGTGGCGGGTCGCCGTTTTGGGCGGAGGATGTAAGGGGGTTAATTGTTATTAGTGTAATGGTGCCGATGCAAAGCATCGTGCATGTTTTTAATCCCCGGATAATTGAATTCGGGACTCGGGCGAAGCCCGGCATTAATAGCTTAATGAATTTAGAGGATTGATGTTTGGATGATGAATTTCTTGTTTTCATATTTGTATTGTTTTTTGTTTATCGAATTTTGTCAGGGCTTCACTTAAAGTGAAACCCTGACTTTCCAATCCCTAAACGTCAAATCACCTGACAAAAACTTTCTTCACTTTCATTGCTTCATTAGTTTGTGCCACCACCAGATAAAAACCTGTGTTTAACCCTGACAGGGTTTCAAACCCTCGTATGTTTGCAAAATTAGAAAAGTTCATTGAATTATTAGTCGAAAAG
>CAZGAO010000052.1:10302-37910 GCA_964523795.1 uncultured Lentimicrobiaceae bacterium | reverse complement strand
GCTGCACCCGGCCTTCGATGGGGCTTTGCTTTTTTATGTGTGGTGGGTGGTCGCTGGCGGGCCCTTTGCGCCCGCCTTCTCCCTCCCTTATTAACTCTATGCTATGTCATTTCGACCAAAATACACAGCGAAGCTTAGTATTGCCGGGAGAAATCTATTCCCTCCAGTTCATGCCATGTCGGAATTTTGCTTCGCTCAACAATTAATCCCGCCTGTGGCGAGGATTTCGCTTCGCTCCACAATTAACTTACTTCCCCTTCTCCTCCGGCTTTTGCAAAGTTTTTGCACGCGGTTTTGCCATTTTCATCACTACTCCCATTTTCTTTTTCCCGTCAATTTTTATCACCACAGGATTTTCGAAGCGGATATGCCGGATAAACTCGTTCTCGTACACAGCATCGAAACTGTTGAGGTAGTCGATGTCGTAGAAGCCATCGTTGATAAAGGGGTTTATGGTAAAATATCCTACTCGGAAGGAAGTCAGGTTTTGGAAAAAGTGGGTGCCCTGGCTTGGGTCGATGCGGTAATTGTGCAGCCCTGATTCTACAATCAACCTTGCAGCAGAAATCTGTGGCCATTTTACGGGGATGCCCAGCCAGGGGTCGGTGGACCCCCAACGTCCGGGACCCACGAGGATGTAGTTTTTGTTGGTCTCCAAAAATTGGTGGTTGAGCCGGCCTACCTCCTCGGCTATTTCCATGGTGCGCGATGAATCAAAACTTTCGGGCTTGATATATACAAAGTCGTAGATGTCTTTGATAATGCCATTGCCCAAGGCGTGCTGGGTGCTGATGATGGTTTTTTTGTGCTCGATATCTTCCAGTTTCTCATCGATGGTTTCTTTGTTTTCAACAATGGGACGAATTTGGAGCAGGTTAAAAACAACGGGTTCTCCCGTGGGCACATTCAGGTCAAGGGCAAATTCGATTTCGATACCCCGGTTCATCTCCGCCTGGCCAATTTCGAGTACAGTTTTCAAAATATCGGCCAAAGGAAATATTTCATGCTTCAGGATGTGAGCGAAGGTAATCACCTTTTTTCCGGTGTAGTTTATCCCATCGCGCATCACATTGTTTTGATAATCGTAGGTGGAGGCAACATGTTTGAGCGATTTATCCTGTTCGGCTTCCTTAATTCTAAGCTCAAGCAAATTGATGGCATCGTTGGTACAAATCTTGAAACTTTCGGGATGCAAATCGAGGGCAAAAAAGGTTTTCTGTGTCTCGGTAAGAGCCATGTTTGTGGATGCCATTTGGAGTATATTTTTAGGATACTTTGGCGAGAAACGCAGGGTATTGCCACCGTCAACAATATATTTTCCCAGTCCGAAAGCAATGTTGGCAATGCCATCTTCGGGCTGCTCGGGTTCGATGGGGTAGAAGTTTACCGATCGTGCCACCCCCGAAAGGGTAGGGTAGAAGCGGTCGCCATATTGCTTGCCGCACACCTCCTGCAGCACGATGCCCATTTTCTCCTCATCGATTACATTCAGTGTTGCCGACATATAATCCTTGCTGTCGTGATAAAAAGCAGAGGCATACACGCTTTTGATGGCCATGCTTAGTTTTTCGATCATCAGGCGTTCATCATCGGGAATATTGGGGATCATATAAGTCGAATAAATCCCGGCGAAAGGCTGGTAGTGCGAATCTTCCAAAAGACTTGACGAGCGGATGGCGATAGGATTTTTGGTTACGGTAATCAGGGTATAAAGGTCTTCGTGAATGCGAAAGGGTAGGCGTGCAGCCACAAAAGTCTCCAGTATTTCGCGGTCGGAGCGGTCGGAGAGCGCAATATCGTACAGACGGTTTTCTTCCATAAACTCATCAAAAACATCGGTACCCAAAACCACAGTACGCGGAATGGTGATGATGATATTTTCGTAGCGGTCGATCAGGTGGTTGCGCTTTATCATCGAGTCCAAAAAGGCCAGCCCGCGTGCCTTGCCGCCAATCGAGCCTTCGCCGATGCGCGTAAAGGTGAGATATTCGTCAAACTGGTCGCGATGAAATTCGGCTATCACTCCTCGCCCTTTGTACATGCGGTATTTCGAGATGGCATCGTACAGATAGCGACGCACTTCGTCCAGGTCGGCAAAGTCCTCGGGCTGAAACTGCTTAAAGAGATCTGCAAGCGGGAAAAGTGCTCTTGCCCTCAGCCATTTGCTAATGTGATTGCGGCGTACATGGTACAAAAATGAGGCATCCGGAATATCAAACAATTTTTCCTGTAAGCTCTTCAGGTCGCGGGCGCGCATCAGTTCCTTGCCTGTTTTAGGATCTTCAAATACAAAATCGCCAAAGGCAAAGTACTGGGTGATAAAGTTGCGCAGTTGTAGTGAGAGCGATTTGGAGTTTTTGTTGATGAAACCAACTTTGATTTTTTTGGCCAGTTCACTCACTCCGTCATCCGACGATTGGATGAGGATAGGCATGTACTTGTTGTTGGCTTTTACCATCTTACAAAAATGCAAACCTGCCTGCTTGTCGTGCTTGCCCTTGCGCTTGTAACTCATATCCGAAATAATACCCAGCAAGTTGTTTTGGTATTGATGATAATATTCTTCGGCTTCTTCGTAAGTGGTGGCCAGCACAATTTTGGGACGGCCACGCATGCGCAGCATTTTCTGGTGCTCATTCAAGCCTTCGGTCATAAAGGTTTTGGACTGCTTGAAGATAATTTTGTAAATATTGGGCAGGTAGGAAGAATAAAAGCGAACCGAGTCTTCAATTAGCAGAATAACCTGCACACCCACGTTTACCACATCATCCTCCACATTCATTTTGTCCTCGATAAGTTTGATGATGGCCAGCAAAATGTCGGCATTGCCCAGCCAGCTAAACACATAATCCAACTCCTTGAGCTTGCCCGAATCCAGCTTTAGCGAAACTTCGCGCGAGAAAGGCGTAAGCAATACCACGGGGATGTCTTCGTATTTTTCTTTAATCTCAGCAAAGGTTTTCTCCTCGAAGGCACTGAGCATAAAGATAACGAGGTCGATGTTTTCTTCCTCCAAAATGGTGTAGGCCTCCTGCTTGGAGGTAGCCTGGATAAACTGTGGCGGATACCGCAGGTTTAGCGACACGTACTCGTTAAAAATCTGTTCATCGATGCGCCCATCATCTTCCAAAATAAAGGCATCGTACTGGCTGGCTATCAAAAGGACATGATAAATCCTTTTTTTCATCAGCGTATTGAAGGCGGTATCGTTAAAAACATACTTACGCGAAAGGGTATTTGAGCTGGTCATCTGTTCGTATTTTCAGCAAAAATAATAATCATTAGTTATCCGTACCTGTCTGCGCAGATTGATTTTTGCATTTTTATTGATTTTGCTTTACATGGGATTTTGCTGATTTGCGGATTTTATTACCTATCTTACCCTGAAAATCATTCAAAAAAAAAGCCACATCTGTAAAGATGTGGCTTTGAAAAAAATATTTAGTGTGTTTTATTTCACAATTAATTTTTTGGTAACCGATTCATTACCGGCCTCGATGGTATAGAAATAAATACCTGAGGGGAAGGTGCTAACGTTGATGGCTATCGGATTAGAACCGGCCTGCATAGCTTGCGGTGCGCGTTCCTGAATTACCTGTCCCATCATATTGCTAACCTTTAAGCTTACACTTGCGGCATTGTTCAGTTCCACTTCAAAACGTGCAAATGTACTTGCTGGGTTGGGTGATGCCTGCGAAACCTGAAGTGCCTGCTTGTTGCTTAGGCCATTTTCATCGATTCCAACACCCAATTCAAAAGTAAAATCCTGAATGTACTTAAATTGCACGGGTGCTGCCGGGTCGATAGGATCCATAACTTCGTAGGTAAAAGGGATGGTGTAATTGCCAAAACCATCGTGATAAACCTCGTTGCCCATGCCAAAGTAATAGGCCGAGAAAGTAGCTTCGGAGCCAAAGGTAACGTTGTTGGGCTTATCTTCGCCTGCCTCGTTTTGAGTAAGATAGCCATTTGGGATATTAAAACCACGAGCCCAAATATCGGGAGCTGTATTGGTGAGCGAAATAGTGGTATCCGTATCTATCCAGGCCATAAACATATTGTGGCCTACCTCATCGCGTGCTATTTGCATACGATTGTCTTCACTCAGTTCGCCAAATTCACCACGGAAAGAAGACGTGCGATCCAAGAGGCGGCCTGTCCAACTGTCTTCGTTGCCCAAGTCGTCAGACGAGAGCAGGAAGCAGCCGTTGAAAGTGAAGCCCGTAGTAACTGACCGCTCAGATATGATAGAATAAGTAGTACTGCCGGTTATACCTATCACTACAGCAATGTGGGGGTTGCCCCAGGCATCTACGCTAATGTCGCAGTCGAAAGCGGTGGTAAAGGGAATTTCTTCTCTATCCGGAGGAGCTTCATAAAGTTCGGCAATTTCCTCATCACTCAGATAATTTAAAACAGCTTCGATGCCATCATCGCCAGCCAGAGCCACAGCGATAGGATCGCTCCAGCTAGCACCACCGTCTTCGGTACGGAAAAGCACAGGATAAAACGATTGGCCTTCGGATACCTGAACTTCGCCAATATCGGCCAGAGCCAGGATGTAACCAATCTGCCCATCGGGCGAAAATGCAACCTGCGAAAATGCGGGTGATTGAGCAGCGGTGGTTTCCAAATCAAAGGGGGTCATTTCAACAACAAAGTCATCGGTGGCTTCATCCCAAACGCCGTGGCTTATCATTAATTGATTCAGGTAAACACCCGCGCCACTCGTCCAGTTTGTGTTAACATCCGTTACCCAGTACTCGCCCAAGCTATTCAGGCAAAAGCCATCGGGCACATAGTAAAACTGATCAACACCAGGCGATTGTACAAAGTGATAAGTAGTATCCGTTGGGTCGCCAATTTTGCTGCGGCCATAAACGTAAGCACCCCAGGTGGCGCCATTAGATGCTCCAAGTGCGGCAGCAAAATGGACGATGTAAGCTTCGTTGGGATCGGTATTTCCGGGAGGGTTGTAAAGCCCGTGCTGAGGGTAACGGCCAGCATCAATGTAATATTCGCCACCGGTGTTTTGTATTGCCACATGCACTTCATACATCATCGGATTCCAATCCATGCCGCCATCAGCGGAAGATTCAAAACCCAGGTCGCCCGAATATCCACCGGGGTCTAAGTTGCCCCCCATACGGTGAAAATTACTGACTACATTAATTTCATTATTCAAGTTTAAGTTGGCTCGTCCGCCGTTAGCCTGGCCATAGGCATTGGCCGAAGTGCCAATATCGATAATTGAAATCACATCGGTAGCTTTAAAAGCGGGTTTGTTAATCGGAGTTTGTCCGACTACCGGGTTGTTGTTAATTTCCAGGCCGATGTGTGGGCCAGGAATGGCCTTTTCGGCTTTAATGTTCGGCTTTAGCGCAGGAGCTTGTGCAGTAACGGCATAGCCCAAAAAAAGCGCAATCGTAAAAAGTAAAAGTTTTCTCATGGTAATTAAAAGTTTAGTTTGACAATTTGTTGATTAAAAAATTTCTTCAAAATTATAAAAATTATGTTAAGGCTGATAATTATCATTTTTTTTTTGCCATTTTTTTTAGTTTTGATAATCCTATAAAAAATAATGCTATCAAGGTGATAGGGTAAATTGGAGCTTGATCTGAAATCGGAGCAGGTTGTAGTTGCTGGCTTATCGGTTTATAAGTATCCACAAGTATGGGTTTAACTTTAAGTCAAGCCTATTCTAACCGAAAAAAGCCATCCCGAAACTTCGGGATGGCTTTTTTTGAATTTGTATTATCAAGATGTGATTTTTACTTCACAATCATTTTCTTGGTAATGGTTTCGTTGCCGGCTTCTACGGTGTAAAAATAAACACCAGGGGTAAGGTCGTTAACATTGATGGAAACCGAATTGCTGCCAGCCTGCATGGTGCGGGCGGGAAGGGTTTTTACGGTTTGTCCCATCATATTAGTAAGTGCAACCGAAACAGTGGTAGCTTCTTTCAGGCTTACATCGAAACGTGCAGTGTTAACAGCGGGGTTTGGCGAAGATTGCGAAACTTCAGCAAAGCGCGTGTTTAAAGCGGGGTTTTCATCAATACCTACAATGAAATCAGCGTCAGTGTATTGGAAATCCTGAATATACATATACGTAACTGGCAGAGCGGGGTCGGGAGCACCACCTGTGGTTTGGTAGGTAAAAGGTAGGGTATAGTTGCCCATGCCATCATCCAACACTTCGTTAGCCATGGCAAAGAAAAAGGCCGAGAAGGTAGCTTCTGATCCAAAAGTAACATTTGCGGGAAGCGGTAAATCATTATCATCTTTGGTCATTTGCTGGGTATTAAGGTTAACGCCACGAGCCCAGATGTCAGGAGAAGAGTTAAACTCGGGTGATATGGTAGTATCGGTATCAGCCCAGGCAACGAACATTTTATCACCGTCAGGATTGCGGGCAATCTGGATACGATTCATTTCCGGGAAATCCACATCATAATCATAGGTATAATTATAGGCACGTCCAAGATTGTAACCTATCCAGCTTCCTTCTTCACCACGATCGGTAGAAGACAGCAGGAAGGGAGCACCAATCGAATGGCCATTCGGGGCAATTCTTCCATAGTAGTACGAATAGTTGGTTTCGAGGTTAAGCGTAATAAATACTGCAATTTGTGGATTGCCCCATTGGTCAACACTTAAATCGCAATCAAAGCCAGTAGTAAATACCAGTTCATCGCGCTCGGGTACTGGTGCCACATATATATCAGCCAATTCTTCGTCTAAGAGGTAATTGAGCACCCCTTCGATACCATCATCGCCACTTAAGGTAACAGCAATCGGATCCGTCCAGGTTTCACCGGCATCTTCAGTTCTGAAAAGAATGGGATAAAAACCGCGCATATCTGTTTGAGGGAAATCTACCTGGCCGTCATCAGCAAGCGTAACAATGTATCCGGTCTGTCCATCGGGCGAAAATTCAACTTTAGTAAAGATGGGGCCATAAAGTTCGGGCATCACTTCAAGTTCCAGGTAAAAATATTCACGCCCAAATCTTTCGGTAGCAGGATCCCATGCTCCATGGTTAACTAATATTTCGTTGTTGGTGTAAACTGCTGTACCAGAAGTCCAGTCAAAGCTTGGCTCGGCTACCCAATACTCGCCAAGATTGGTCATGGCGTAGGAATCAGGGATGTACTGAAAATAATCAATTTCAGGGTCAGATGACGAAAGATTTTTGGTAGTATCGGTAGGATCACCAATTTTGGTTCGTCCATATCCGTATCCTCCCCAACCCGTTGGGTCAGCAGAATTAGAAATGTCGAGTGTAGGCGCAAAAAAGTGAACATAGGCTTCGTTAGGATCGGTGTTCCCAATGGGATTGTAAATGCCATGGCTGGGATAGCGGGCAGCATCGGTGTAATATTCGCCACCGGCATTTTCGGTAGCTACATAGCATTCAATCATGTTGGTCCAGGTCATACCTCCATCAGTGGAAATATCATATCCCATGTCTCCTGAGTAACCACCCGGATCCAGATCTCCACCCATGCGGTGGAAGTTGGTTATTGTGTTTAAGTCGGTGTTGGCAGCAAGGATATTTTTCTGACCACCATTGTAACCGTAACTATAACCATTGGCCGAAGTTCCGATTTCAATAATCGAAACCACATCAGTACCTTTCAAAAGGTTGGGTTTGACAACCTTAGTGCTTTGTCCGACTGCGGGTGAATTTGTAGGTTGTAAGTCCGTCTTCATCATCAGCTTGGATGATTGAGACACATTCTTGTTTAAGAAATCTTGCCCTACTCGCGTTTGCTGAGCCATTACAGCGAATCCAAACATCACTGTTAATGCAATTAGTAGTGTTCTTTTCATAATAAAAATAATGATTTAATGAATAATTTGTTAGTTAAAGATGAATTAAATATTGTTAGACTTCAAGTGTGCAAAGATAAAATTTTTTTATAAAATCAAGTAATACAAAGGTGTTTTCCCATTGTATTCAAACAAAACTTAAATTATCCAAGTGCCAAAACTATATTTGCTTTTGAGAGCTAAATGGATACAATCAGCATAAGGTTTTATTTATTCAGTTTCTGGTGTTTAGATATGATAAATCATTTCCATGAGTTTTTCGCGCTTGCGCGATGATACCGGAATCTCCATGTCGTTGGTCATTACAATGGTGTTTTCGTCCGCTTTATCAAAGGAATGGATATGTTTTATGTTGACGATGTATTGGCGATGCGCCCTGAAAAAACCACTCTCCGACAAAGCATCCTGATAATCTTTCAGACTTTTGCTGGTAATGATCTGCTTTCCGCTTTCGAGATAAAAAACCGTGGTGCTCCTTTCTGATTTGGCCAGAACAATCTCGGAGGTGTGTACCAAAAGATACTTGCCCTTATTGCCCAATGCAATGCGTTTGCTTTCGGCCCCATTGTTGACGTAGGTAAGCAATTGACTAAATTTTTGCGACAAGTCCTTCATGTTGCGACCTACCTCAGCTTTATCAACTGCCCTTATCAATTCTTCGTGGACGATAGGCTTGAGCAGATAGTCGATGGCATTGTGCTTAAAGGCCTGTACGGCAAATTCAGAGTAGGCGGTGGTAAAGATAATATCGAAGGTAAACTCGCTAAGTTCGCGCAAAAGATCAAAACCATTGCCATCGGGCATTTCGATGTCGAGAAAAACCAAGTCGGGCTGGTGTTTGCGTATGCTCTCCAAGCCAGATTTCACATCAAAGGCTTCATCTACAATATCCACATTATCACAATATCTTTCCAGCAAAATCCTAAGCGTTTCTCTCGCATTATGCTCATCCTCGATGATAATACTCCTAAGCATTCTTTTATGTATTTAATTCCAGTAAAAAATCAGGCACGTAAAAGTATATTTATTTTTTAAACCCGAAATATTTTTTAACATTTATGATTTGATGTGAAGTGGCTGGATATTCCTTTCAAAAGCAGTTAGAAGGGCGTGGGAAGGCTTTTGAGTATTTACAAAATGATTTTTAATTTATCTTTGCTGAAAAATAATTCTAAAGCTATGATAAAATCGATGACAGGCTACGGCCGCGCCGAGGGAACAGTAAACGAAAAAAAGATTACTGTGGAAGTAAAGACTCTAAACAGTAAGCAGTTTGACATGATAGCCCGCATCCCAGTGGTTTTTAAAGAAAAGGAGATCCTGATAAGGGGTCTGCTTCAGCATACGCTGGAACGTGGCAAAATTGAAATCACCGTTTCCATTGACGAACCCGATGCAGAAGATAAATTTGCTATCAATACAGCCCTGGTAAAAAAATATTATGAACAAATGGTGAACCTGCACAAGGAACTGGGTACACTGCCCGGTGAATCGCTGCTGCCATCACTCCTAAAAATGCCTGAAGTTATCCAGCCGGTTGCACAAGTGCTTAAGGAAGATGAGTGGACAGAGATAGAAAAAACCATTCTTGCCGCTATCGGCCATTGCGATGCAGCACGTCAGGCCGAGGGTGCTGTGCTCGAAGCCGATTTCACCCAGCGCATTGCCTCGATAAAATCATACCTCGAAAATATTGCCCCCTTCGAAGATCGAAGGATTGCCCGTATCCGCGAAAAAATTAAACTCGACCTCGAGAAATTCTTCTCCGACAAAAACATCGACGAAAACCGCCTTGAGCAGGAAATCGTTTACTACGTCGAAAAAATCGACATCACCGAAGAAAAAGTCAGATTGCTCAACCACTGCCATTATTTTATACAAACGCTAAGCGAAAACAAGGTGTCGAATGGTAAAAAGCTGAATTTTATCAGCCAGGAACTGGGGCGCGAAATCAATACCATTGGCTCGAAGGCCAACGACAGCGATATGCAAAAGCTGGTAGTGCAGATGAAAGATGAGCTTGAAAAAATTAAAGAACAACTTTTTAATATCCTCTAAGCCATGCAGGGAAAATTAATTGTGGTTTCGGCACCCTCGGGCTCGGGCAAAACTTCGATTGTAAAAGAAATGCTGGCCTCCGACCTGGGTATCGAATTTTCGATTTCGGCGTGCAGTCGCAGCCCTCGGCTTAACGAAACCGATGGCAAGGATTATTATTTTTTGTCGCAAGCAGATTTCAAAAAAAAAATTGCTGCTGATGAATTTGTGGAGTGGGAAGAAGTATATTCGGGCAGTTATTATGGGACGCTAAAATCGGAGCTAGCCCGGATATGGGAAAAGGGAAATCACGTGATTTTTGATGTGGATGTGCTCGGTGGTCTCAATATTAAAAAGCAATATACCGATCGCTGCCTTTCTATTTTCATCAAGGCACCCTCAGTGGCAGTGCTTGAAAAACGCCTTAGAAACCGCTCAACCGACAGCGAGGCTGTTATCGTGCAGCGCATCGAAAAAGCCGAATACGAACTTAGCTTTGCCTCGCAGTTCGACCGGATAATTGTAAACGATATTCTTGATGATGCCGCAAAAGAAACCTGCCAGGAGATTAATAAATTTATTTATGAAAATAGCAAAGACACAAGACAGCCGTAAGCTTTCGTCCATTGTTTTTACCGATATTGTTGGTTACCCGGCAATGATGGGCAATGATGAAAGCCTGACTTTGCGAATACTCGATTTTCACAATCGCGTGGCTGGCGAAATCTTTGCCGGCTTTAAGGGTAGTATTATCAAAAATATGGGCGATGGCATCCTCGCCACTTTTCTTGCTGTTAGCGATGCCTTTGAAGCTGCCAAAACATTGCAGAAGGAAATCCTGGAATACAACACCAGCCATCCCGCGCAGCCACAGCTTCTGGTGCGCATCGGCATTCACCTTGGTGAGGTTTGGATGCGCGAGGGCGATATTTTTGGCCATGATGTAAACGTTGCTGCACGGCTTCAGCAAATTTGTATCCCGGGAGGCATAAGCCTTTCGCCATCAGCCTATGCTGCCATTGGCATCCTCAGGGTCGATTATGTGCATGGAGTAAGTAATGTTAAGCTCAAAAATGTAGCTGAAAATTATACTATTTTTCAATACCCCTCCATTTATCCCGACCAATTTCCTATTCAAAATATTAATTCCGCAATCGGCGATGAAAACCCGGATTTCGTGATAAAGACTATAAAAAGAATTAGTCCCGAAAAATTTTCAATCCTCGATGCGCTGATAGTATCGGCAGGGCTGATGATACTTATGGACTTTGGCATTGTAAAACTGCGACAATACAGCGCAGGCATCTCGCTCAACGAGGCCATCCTACAACTCAGCAATATTTGGATGTTGATTTACACCCTTGCCAGTATGGTATTTTTTACCCTGATATTTTTACGCGATGCCTTCGAAATTAAATTTGAAGATGTACGTGGCAGCGACCGTATGCTTAGCTATATCATTCAACGCTTTGGCTTTAAGGCACCGGTAAAAAAAGATCATATCCTGATTTTTAGGCCCTCGTTTTACAACCGTATATTTTGGTTTAGTCAGAAAATGCGGATTACCATAAACGGAAATTTTGTATCCGTCTCGGGTTCCTGGTTTTTTTTACGAAAGGTGAAAAAGGCATTGAAATCCTATCAAAAATAAATATCCTGATCTTAGTTTTTAAAATTCGATACTAATCATGCAAAAGAAAACAGGATTGTTTTTTGGCTCTTTCAATCCCATCCATGTGGGGCATACCATCGTAGCCGGATACATGCGCGAGTTTACCGATCTGGATCAGGTGTGGTTTGTGGTATCGCCCCAAAATCCACTCAAAGACAAAGACAGTCTGCTGGCCGATCATCACCGCCTGATGCTGGTAAAAACAGCTATCGAAGATGATTCTGGTTTTGGTGTAACGGATATCGAGTTTAAAATGCCCAGACCCTCCTACACCATCGACACGCTAACCTGGCTTTCAGAAAAATACCCCGATCGTGAATTTGTGCTCGTGGCAGGCAGCGACATTCTGGATTCGTTTCATCGCTGGAAAAACTATGAGGTGCTGCTGGAGTTCTATTCGGTGTATATTTATCAACGCCCGGGATATAATTCGGCTGTTTTTAAGGATCATCCCTCCATCCGCTTTTTCGATGCGCCGCTCATGGATATTTCGTCGAGTTTTATCCGCATGGCTATTGCCGCCGGCAAAGATGTGCGCTACATGCTCCCTCACAGGGTTTGGGACTATATCAACGAAATGCACTTTTACGAAAAGTAAACATCTGTTTAATATCAAGTTTTTAGCGCCTTGCAAAAACATGTCATTAGTGTCGTAAATCTTCCCCCCTGCGGGGCTTGTATGGCGAAATTGAAAATTCAAGACATGATTTACAATGGTTCAGGATTTCCGGGGCTAAGGATTATCTGCCATGTTTGGTTTTGCAGCTATTTCACCCATTTTATCACCATAGTGGGTGAAAACCCTGATGTGTTTTAGCGCAAGACTGATTTATTAAAACCCGAATTAATGTAAATTCCCATTCTTTTATAGTATTGATATTACGCGCTTTAAGGTAATAATCCTGTTAAATTTTAAAAGATAAAACCTTTATGGCACGCCTTTAGATTTGTCACAAATCATATCTATTTAATAACATTTAATTAACAAATAAAAATAAAAGTTATGAAAACACAAAAATTTACAAATCGCAAATCGACTTCAGAAAAAGTTGAAAACTCAAAAATTGTTAACCGCTTTACCAAGCCCTTGCTAAGGCTGGTCTTGTTGTGTATTAGTCTTGGTTTGGCTGGTACCATGTATGGATCAGAGCTATTAGAATTAAAAGACGGCTATTCGGTAATAACGCTCAGTGGCGGGAAAATCGCTGTAGTTTCGCCACCTCCGGTGTCGGTAATATATACCTACAATTTGCCTGGCGATCATATTTGCAAGCCTCTGGTAATGGAGAATAGCCCCATGGCTGTCGCACTGGGTTTATTTGTAATTCCTACTACCGGTGGAAATGTCGCCTTGTTTTCTTCCTCAGGCCTATTAGCTACCTACAATTTACCGGGCGATCATATTGGCCGGATTGTGGAATTTAAAAATGGAAATGGCTTTGGAGTGCAAACAACCGGTGGCTTGTTTTCATTTTTTGATGTGGCAGGGAATTTCCTGGGAACGATCAACTTGCCTGGCGAGCATGCCTTTGGGCCTTATAATCATCCCAAGGCTCTTTTTGGTAGCCGCATTGTTGTATCTAATCAAAATGGTGAGGTTTATGTTTTGGAAATCGATGGGGCTACGGGTTTGCCTGTGGTGGTTTCTTCGATAAACTATCCCGGTTCACCGGCAGCTTATGAGAATGGATTTTATATTAATCAAAATATGCAATGCTTTGGCAATGGAGTGCTATTGGCCAATATGCCGGGAGCCTTTGCAGTTATGGGTGGAGGAATGGTGATAAATCAAAACAACCAGATATTTAATTTGAATAATCCTCTGGCTCCGCCCCTAAATCTGCCAGGTGCTCCGGCAGCTCAGCCTTTACCCCTGAAAAATGGAAATGTCTTGAATATCAATCAAAACTTTCAGATTGTAAATATGAATCGCAATGGCGGTGTGGGCGGTGCCCCGGCTAAAATTGGCCAGGCACTGAATTTTCCCGGAGCTCCTTTTATCCCCTTGGATACCAATGGTCGTAAAGTGGCTGACCTGCTCATTATTGCCGGTGGTGATAATGAGGGGAAATTATTGGCCGTAAATCAAAACGGACAAATTTGGATTGTAAATCCCGGCGATTCTGTTAATGGGCCGAGTATTCATGGCGGCCCGATCAATTTGCCTAACAGTCCCTTGTATGTAGTGCGTAATGGCATCAAAGGCGTTTACGTTGTTGCTACCACTGGCGGGCAGGTTTTTATTGTTGATGCACGGGGTTCGGGCGGCCCACAAATACTTGCCAGCTATAATTATGCGGGCGAACATACCGGTGAACCCAAAATGGATTCAACTGCTACAGGTGATCATTTTGCGCGTATATCCACCACCAGCGGACTTTATGAAATTGACAAAAGTGACTTTTCAGATACTCTCGTTGACGAGGAAGAAATGGATGGACAACTGGTGTGCTGCTGCGCTATGCAAATCGATGGCATGCCAATAGCCGGTCAGCCGGTGCAGGCCAGTTGCGATTTATCTTCGATGGGAGTATTGCAAGGGAATCATGCCTCGATGCAAGTGGTTAACTCCAATTCCGGTGAAGTGGTTTTTATGGGCGAATCGTTTGCGGCTCCGTTTAACATCGATTTTTTTATACCCGAATTTGCTCAGGTTGGTGAGTCCTACACGCTCACTACCACGATTTTTGATTTTGACGGACAAACAGTAGTCTTTGCTGCAGGGACCCTTACGGTGATTTCGCCCATTAAAATAGAGGCCGCTGGAAACATTGAAGCTATGCTTGGTGAATTAGTTTTCCCGACCTTCGAAATTACAAACCTTGGGCTTGATATGGCCATGCTATCCCTGGAAGTAAGCAATGAGTTGTCGTGGCCGGTCGAGCCTCCTTTCATGGAAGTGCCCCTGGCTCCGGGTGAATCTTTTATGGCGATCTTCGAGTCTTTTGTTCCCGAATACGAGATGCCCCTGACCAACCGCTTTACCTTGATTGCATTTAATCTGATGAATCCCGATCAGTTTGGCTCCGATTACCTGGATATTACAGTTGTTGGTGAGGAGCAAATAATATTCATGTTTGAAGGATGGAATGGTATATCTGGCTATCTCGATCCTTCCAATCCCAACCTTGAAGAAATGTGTGCTCCGATTGTGGAAGATTTGGTAATCATGCAAAATTTCTATGGTGTTTATTGGCCCGAGCTCGAAATTAATACCCTCGTTAACTGGAATCCTCTGGATGGATACCTGGTAAAAACCTCAGCGGATCTGCAGCTTAGCATTCCGGGCGCTGCCTTGCCGGTTCAGGAACTCCAACTGGAAGAAGGATGGAGCCTGATACCCATGCTTAGCAATATTGCTGGCTTTGCAATGGATATTTTTGCAAACCCCGAAATTATGGTTGCTAAGGAAGTTGCAGGCAACAGGGTTTTTTGGCCTGTCCAAAACATTTATACGCTTACAACGCTCAATCCGGGCAGTGCCTATTTTGTGTATTGCATTGCGCCTACAAGTATCAACTTTGGCCTAAAATCTACAGCCACCTCCGGTTCAGATCCAGTATCTCAAAATCCTGGTTTCGCCCCCTGGGAAACTGTGGTTCCTACGCCCGGTAGCCATTTAATTGTGATTCCTGAGGTATTATTTGGCACTTTTGAGGAGGGCGATGTTGTTGGAGCTTTTAATAGCTCAGGATTAAATTGCGGCTATGCCACCATAAGTGCGAAAGACATGGTATTGGCTGTTTATGGCGATGACCCGACAACGAATGTAATTGATGGAATGCAAGAAGGGGAAGATATTATTTATAAGATTTATCGCCATGCCAGTGCCGAGGAGCAAATAATTGCGCCTGATTTTGCTTTGGATATGCCCAATACAGGGAGTCAATTTGTGAATCATGGTTTATCCAAGATGGCTATTGCAACCAGCGTAGCAATGGATGAGGTTTCGTTTAGCTTTGATGTTTATCCAAATCCTGCTTCCGAATTTATTGTTATCAGCCAGGCTCAGGAGGACATGCAAAACCTGCGCATCCAAATGATAACTATGACGGGTAATGTAGTGATTGATATTTTTGAGGATAAAAAAACAAGCGATAAAATTGATGTTTCTATGCTGCCCGAAGGATTTTACCTGCTTCGTATTTCTAATAATGAGCAAAGCAAATCAACGAAAATTGTAATTCGCAAATAACATACAAGAGGAGGTCGAATTACATCACAGCCTTTCCGGTAATTCCGGGAAGGCTTTTTGTTTGCAATCAAATCAAAACATTTATTCCTCTATTTTTGCAAAATCAAGGAAATCATAAAATTGTTAAGGCATGAATTGGATAATCTTAATTGTAGCAGGCTTGTTCGAGGTGGGCTTTGCCTTTTGTCTGGGCAAGGCCAAAATGGCCAGCGGAGCCATGGCTAACTGGTGGTATCTTGGATTTTTGTTAAGCCTGTCTCTAAGTATGTTCCTGTTAGTTAAAGTAACGCAAACCCTGCCTATCGGCACTGCCTATGCTGTATGGACGGGCATTGGAGCTGTGGGCACGGCAATCCTGGGGATTATTATTTTTAAGGAACCCGCCGATTTCTGGCGAATATTTTTCATCACCACCCTCATTATTTCCATAATAGGTTTAAAGCTGGTTTCGCATTGAGGACAGTTTCTAATAAAAACTATTGCTTTGCATTTCATTGTTTCCCGCATTCTACCGTTTCAGCCGTTTCCTGCATTCTACCGTTTCAGATGGTTCAAATGTTTCAGATGTTTCAGATGTTTCAGATGTTTCAGATGTTTCAGATGTTTCAGATGTTTCAATTATTCAATCTCCACTTTCACGCTTTCCACAATTTCTAATGCGGTGGTAATGGTGCTTAGGTCGGGATATAATTTTCCGTCCTTGCCTGAATAATGGCCATGCCCCACAGGCTGGAGTTTATAACTTTTTTCAGGATTATCAAAGTCGATAACCGCCGAATAAACCACCGAGGGTTGCGATGAAGTTTTGTAATCGACATCGTCGGGGTACTTGCTGTTAGTCCAGTATTCGTTCCAGTCCCACGACTGATTAATCTCGAAAAACACTTTTAGCTTTCCTGAAAAAGGTTCGTTCATTTTGCTGTAAATGCTAAAACCGGCTGCAGGAGTTGCCGAAGTGATGGCATCAGGCATGGGGTTTTGCATGGTGGGCATAAAATGACCATCATCAGATTTTACGCCGCGACTGTGCGCCCACACCGGCAGTGCTGCCGGGCGTATGGCTTCGCCGGCCTGCCACTTGCCGCCACTTTTCTCGGCATAGACATAATAGCCCTTTGCCACCGACTGGTTTACGTAAAGGGTCTGCAAAAAGTTGCCGTCCATATCTTCTGTCCAGGCAGCCATCATGGGATGGTTGTGCGCCTTGCCCGCTGTTACGGTTAACACAATTTTTTGCCCGCTACCCTCAATATTGGTTTTGATGATCTCGGTTTCCTGTGCTTTGATTGGCATGGTCGCGAAGAAAACGATCATGAGCGCAAGGCTGATGTTAGTCAATATTTTAATTTTCATAAGGCAAATATTTTGAATGCTTCTATGATTTCAAAATTAATAAAAAACTTAAAATTCAACCATAATACCAATGGTTGGCAAAACGGTGCCCGAGGTAGTTTGCAGTTCTTCGAGCTGATAGCGTTGTTCGGCAGGTGGTGCAGTTGGGTTTACAATAATTGGTTGTCCCTGCGCATCGAGTTGGCGAACATAAATGGGGACACCTTCCGATTGGAAATTGTAAATATTCTGAATGTCCACATAAACCATCAGCGACCAGCGATCGAAGAAGTATTGCTTATCCACCCTTACGTCTAATTGATTAAAGGGAGCCAGGCGGTAGGCATTAAATTCTCCATAATTGAGGTAGGGGCCGCCCTGTGCATCCCAGGCCTGAACATTGGCCGACTTGACAGGGTCGTAGGGCGTGTAGGGTGTTCCGCCCACAAAGCGCCATTTGCCACCCACGTTCCAATTCTTTTTTAGCTTTCGCAAAACGGTAAGATTCAGCAGGTGCTTATTGTCCCAGGATGCAGGGATGTAAGTGCCGCTTTTATCCTCGAACTGGCTGCGGACATAGGTGTAGGAAAGGATGGTGTTGAAACCAAAAAAATCGGTGTCGCGGGCAAAAACCTCGAAGCCAAAAGCACGACCCTTGTCGGTGGAAGTTACCTCTTCGTTACCAAAAATCCCGAAATCAGCTCCCTTGCTGGCAATACTCACCGAATCCAAAACCGAAAAGGGATAATCGTTGTATAATTTGTAAAAGCCTTCGATCGAGATTTTGGATCGGTCGTTGGGCAAATATTCGATGCCTGCAACCACATGATTTACATCGATATATTTGAGGCCGTTTTGTTTGTTTACCAGGCTGCCCGTGCTATCGGTAAAGCCGAGCGTAGTGTAGGCCGGGCGTTGAAAATACCTTCCGGTGTTGGCGTTGAGAAACAACTTTTCGCTCAGCGCGTACGAAAGCGAAAAACGCGGCGAAAACTGGTCGAACATATTGGACATGTTGGAGGAGTAATCGTTGGCATCCATCCTTAGTCCCAGCGAAAGGGTCAGGCGTTCGTTAAGAATAGCCCGGCTTAGCTGGCCAAAAGTACTCCAGCTCCATAAATCCAGTTCGGTATCGCGGTTGATGGTAAAAACCTGTCCGCTCAAAAATTGCTGCTGGAAACTATCATCGGTATAATTGGCCAACTGCAAACCTGCGCCATAGTCATAGTTCCAGCCGTTTTTGCTTCCGTTGAATTCGTATCTTAGCTTATTTTCGGTCTCGGTCGAGTTGTAATCAAAAGTTTTTACACTGTCTTCATTATTTTCCAGGTACTTGTAAGCCTTGTTGCTAAGGGCATTCCGGCTTAAAACAAGCTGGTGAAATCCGTTGGTGGAAAAATGTTTGTAAACGGCTCCCACGGTATAGCTCCATTGATTATTTTCGGGAAGTGAACCCAGAATAAATTGCTGTTCGGCATCCGGATTTTTTATGCCCAGGTTCAGCGTATTGTTGTCGAGAGCTCCCAATCCAATAAGGGTTAATTGATTTTTTTTGTTGATGTTCCACTTGTATTTAAACTGCACGTCGTTGTAGGTGGGCAAAAAGGGCAGCCCCAGCACATCGAAGAGAAACTGGAGGTATGAGCGGCGCACCGAGAATATCAGTCCCGAATTTTTGCTGATGGGGCCATTGGCCGTAAATCCCACGTCGGTAGCACCCAGCGTAGCGCGGTAATTCCATTTATCCTTGTTGGGATCTATCATTCGAAAATCGATAATCGAGCTCAGGGCGTTGCCGCGCTTGGCCGGAAAGGCACCGGAATAAAAATTGATCTCACGGATAAAATCCACATTGAGGATGCCCACCGGTCCTCCCGAAGCACCCTGGGTAGAAAAGTGATTGATGGTGGGTATCTCCACGCCTTCCAGAAAAAATGAGTTTTCTGATGGGCCGCCGCCACGAACAATCACATCGTTGCGCTGCGCCGGTGTGGAGGCTACGCCGGGCAAGGTTTGTAATACTTTTGATATATCACGGTTGGATCCCGGATTTTTTTCTATTTCCGAAATATTGAGCCGCCGCAGCGAAAGCGGGCTTTCCTGGTCGCGGGCAAAGGGCGATGCACGCAC
Source organism: uncultured Lentimicrobiaceae bacterium (assembly GCA_964523795.1). Classification (GTDB taxonomy): domain Bacteria; phylum Bacteroidota; class Bacteroidia; order Bacteroidales; family 4484-276; genus SABY01. The sequence continues at coordinate 18,709 of CAZGAO010000052.1, read as the reverse complement.
CACAACTTCTTCAAGGTTAACACTGGTTTCCTGCATGGGCAGATCCACAAAGGTGGTCTTGGCATTGGTAACTAAAAAATCCTCGGACAGGTATTTTTCATAGCCCACCGAGCTGGCTGCAAGTTTGGTAAAGCCAGGTTGGATGCCGGTAAAAATAAATTTCCCATCCAAATCGGAGGTGGTGCCAATGGTAGTTCCCTGAATGATAATATTGGTAAAAGGCAGGGGCTCGTTGTTTTTGGCATCATACACGCGCCCTTCAATCCGTCCTGATTGTGCCTGAATTCCTGCAATGCCTAAAATCAGGATGCTAAATGATAGTAAAAATCTTTTTTTCCACATTTTTTTTATACTAAAAAATCCAAATTATTGTCTAAAAATCACTAACAACACTTAAACAAAAAAGTTTTCAAAGATACTTTTATTTAAAGGTTGCGACAGATTGAATGGAATTTACTCCGGCTTAACTGAGGGAATTGTCGGTACAGCCGAACTTTGACATGTTTCAAAACCCTGCCAAAGTTGGCTTGAGCATCGATGGGATAAATTAGGCTCAACAGAAATGATTAATATCCCATATTATTCTCAATAGAAATAGGGCAAGTAAGGAATTTAATGCAGCAAAGCTAACCATCATTACCCTGAACGAAGAAGAAATAATTGAGCAGGATGGTATAACAATCCACGTGAAACCCATAATTAAATGGATACTCGAGGAGCGGCTTCCGCAAACTAAATAATCGCTAAAAACCCTTAGCTTAAACCCACGCAGCTACATATTGTAAATATTGGTAAGTGCCGGACGGACTTCTTCGAAATGAAAGCTAAAACCCGCTTCGTCCAGACGTTGGGGACTTACTTTTTGGCTTGCCAGCAGCATTTCATTGCCCATTTGCCCCATGAGTGCTTTAATGGCAAAGCCGGGAACAGGAAACCATGAAGGCCGGTGCATAACTTTCCCCAGCTCGCGGGCAAAGGTTTTCATGCGAACAGGGTTGGGAGCCACAAGGTTGTAAGCTCCCTGGGTGTCTTTATTTTCCAAGAAAAATTGGATGGCGCGAATCTCGTCGTCGATATGAATCCACGAAAACCACTGCTTGCCCGATCCGATATAACCGCCAATGCCAAACTTAAAAGGTCTGGCCATTTGTTGCAAGGCTCCCCCGTCAGCACCAATCACAATGCCCGTTCTTATCAATACCAGGCGCACGTCAGGGTGGAGGCCGGCAGTGGCTTCCTCCCATTTTTGACTAACCTGTGCCAGGAAGTTGTGGCCGGGAGCATCGTTTTCGGTGAAGGTCTTTTTGCTATCGGAGCCATAGTAGCCTATGGCGGATGCTTGTATGTAAACTTCGGGTTTTCGCTCGGCGCGGTTTATGGCATCTACCACGGCTTGCACCGTTTCGGTGCGACTGTTCAGGATTTGCTCTTTGCGTTTTTCAGTCCATCGCCCTGAGGCAAGACTTTCGCCGGCCAGATTGATGACCGCCCAGGTATCTTTAAGTATTCGGTCGAGCGAAGTGCCTGACTCTCCATCCCATTCGCAAAACTCGGCATGATCGCCCAGTTCCTCCCTGGCTCTCTCCACATCGCGCGAAACTACCGTAAGGTCGTATTCTTCTTTATCCAAAAACGAAAACAACCTGCTGCCAATAAAGCCGGTCGCACCAATAATGACGATTTTCATTTTCTGTGTTAAATTTTTTGCAAATTTCGACAAATTGACCGAATATCCTATTTTAAGTCTTTTAAAATTCGGATGGCTTCGCTTACATGTTTGGCAGCATTCAATTGCGATTTAAAGATATGTTGCACCACGCCTTGCTTGTCGATGATGTAAGTTACCCTTCCCGGAAGCAGACCCAGCATGTCGCCAGGAACGCCAAAAAGTTTCCGTACTTGCTTATTCTCATCGCTAAGTAGCGTAAACGGCAAATTGTGTTTGGCGGCAAATTGCTTGTGCGATTCCACCGAATCGGAGCTGATGCCAATAACTTCAGCACCGGCCTCGTTAAAATCCACAAACTGATCGCGAAACGAACAGGCCTCGGCAGTGCAGCCCGGGGTGTCGTCTTTGGGATAAAAATAAATCACCAAATTGTGTTTACCCACGTGGTCATCAATATTTACTTTAGTGCCTTCCTGGTCAGGTAAGGTGAAGGATGGAATACGCGAACCTATTTCTATTTTCATAATTTAAATTGTGTTTATGAACAGTAAAGCAAAATGAGGAGGGTTTTGTTTAAATGGATGGAGGAAAAATGGATTTAAAAGGGACAGATTCATAATGAGGCAGTGACATTGGGAAGGGGATTTCTCCCGTTAATACTGCGCATCGCTTCGTATTTTGGTCGAAATGACACCGCCCACGAGCTGATTGGGGGTAGGGGAATCGGTCGCTTCGCGACCGATTCCCCTACCCCTAGAACCGCATCGATGGTGTCATTTCGATGCCGCAAAGCGGCAGGAGAAATCTCCTGAAATATAGGCTTTTGCAAAAACATGTCATTGTTAATCTATTCTCCATATTTTTCTTTCACCTGATAAAAAACGCCTCTCTCCAGTTCAACGGCTTCCACTTTTCCTTCGGCGGCTAAAACGTCTAAGTATTTATTAATTTCGTTGATGTGTAAGCCCAGTATTTTGCTCATATCGTCCAGGGTGCAGGGGCGGCGCACGATGGTTTCCATAATGGCGGTAGCAATATCGCTGCGATAAGCCTGGGTGGTTTTGCGTTCGGCTGCTGCCGCCACGATGGTCGTCTGCGGCATATCCAGCAAGTCGGCAACCTTTTGCATTTCGGCTTGGGTAGCTCCTCTTAAATGCGGAACCGTTCCGGGGCGGTCCAACGTGTTTAGCTGAATACGGTTAGGTTTTATTTGTAGCAGCACTTCACGCATAGCGGCCAATTCCTCGGGAGTATCGTTGTAGCCGGGCAGAATGAATATCTCCAGCCAAATCTCACCTTTAAATTCCTTACTAAATTCTATCAGGCCGTCAATATATTTTTCGATGCTTAAATCGGCCTGCGGGCGGTTTATCTTCCTGAACGTTTCTTCGGTGGCGGCATCCAGCGAGGGCAGAATCACATCGGCATCCATGATGGCCTGACGAACGTCCGCATCATAAAACAAAGTTCCGTTGGTGAGCAGAGCCACCGGAATGTTTGGCTTCTCGTGTTTTATATATTGAAGCACCTCACCAATTTTGCTGTTTAGCGTGGGTTCGCCCGAACCCGAAAAGGTGATAAAATCAGGGTCGGGATTATTTTGGAAGTAGGAGCTGAGCTCCTCCTTAATTTTATCCAGGAGGATGTATTCTTTCTTGTCCAGCGTTAGCTTGCTTGTTTTGCCTACCTCGCAGTAAACACAGTCGAGCGAGCATACTTTTTTGGGAACTAAATCAACGCCCAGCGACATGCCCAAACGCCGCGAAGGAACCGGGCCAAATAAATACTTGTACATGCTAATCTTGTTTTATTTGTTGTAATAAAAAAATTTACTATTTCCCCTCCATTACGTATGACAGATGGTAAGCCGTTTTTGTTCCTCCGCAAACATCAAACTTAGTTGTTTTGGTGTACTGTATTCTTTTGTTCTGGTTGTCAGTTGAGATTTATTCGTATCGATTCGATATCTCATTTCAGCATTAGAAACACTCTCTCTTAATTTTAAGTTTGACAACAATGCTTCATAAACTGCATTTCGATTCGTTTCTTTACCACCTACATGATAAAAATGTTCTTTTGTAGTAACATAACAGTCTTTCCAAAGATTAAAGACATACTCATTAACTCTATATTTATTACTGAGCCATGTAGATAGGATAAAGATTGATTCAGAATCAATTAAACCGTTTTTTAGAACTACCTCATCTTCTTCGGACCATGAATCAAAATAATCGACATGTCTTCCAATATACGGAGGGTCAGAATAAACCATGTCAGAGGAATTTATTTCTCCTAAAGTAATTTTGAAATCTTGATTCTTAAATGTATAATCTCCATTTTGTATTATCCGGGAAATATTTTCGACTTGATTAGTAATTTTTGTAACAAGAGCTTGGGCAAAACGATTTGGTTTTTTACAAAAAGGCACATTAAAACCACCCTTTTTATTAAACCTCATCATACCATTAAAACAAGAACGACTTAGAAAAAGAAAGTCAAGAGGGTTACCATTCTCATTGAATCTATTTCGTATTTCATAATAATATTCACCATTGGATAATAATAATTTATCTCCTTCTTTGATAAGGTGATGTTTTACTTTACTACTTGTAATTTCTTTATTTTTGAGCGCATTGTAAAAATTAATTAGATGAGGATTACTATCGCATAACAAAGCTTTCTTAGGTCTAACATTAAACGCAACAACGCCTGTCCCCATAAAAGGCTCAACCCATCTATCAAATTCAATATCTTTAACATTTGACGAAATCCATTCAACAAGTTTCGATTTTATTCCTTGCGATTTTATTGGTGGTACAAATACTTTCATGCTTTTCTTTTTCTTTTTGCTCCCTTTGCAACTACTTTATCAACTAAATCCATTCGACCTTTAAATTCAAGAAAATCCCAGATATTACTAACCTTTATTGATTTTCCATCTTTTATCATGGTTGCTGTCCCATAGTTCATCCAATATTCATCAAACCAGTTTTCCCCAAGTTTACTAAAAACCCCACTACCCGTTTTTAAATCTTCAATATCTTTTATCGAACCAATATTAGCGGTATTTCCTGACCCCTGACTGTCACTGGCAATTTTCCATTTCGGTGCAGCAAAAAAATCAAAATCCTTAATAACAGAAGTAATTGATTTTAGGTTTTCAATTTTTGTGACTTGTCTTTCTCCAATTGGGTCATTTTCATTTCCATAATCAACTTCAAGTTCATTAACCTGATAAATCTCTGTTTCTGCTAAATCATCCTCAAAGTCGGCTCTTGTGTATATGATACCTAAACAATAATGACCAGTGTATTGATTATAAGGGAATTGTATGTTTTTGTCCTTATCCCGTTCCTTAAAATATGCACCATGACTTCCAAGTGTAAAACCAGCTGACTTATTATTTCTGCGAAAAGTTGTTTTTATATCTAAAGCAAATTTTATGTTATCATTTTCCTTATGAACAAAGGTTAAATCAGGATACCAATTTTGGTGTTCCGCAAGAATTATTTTGTATCCAGCCACTTCTGCAAAACGCAATATTTCGGGGAAAATATGAATTTCAAGTATTTTTGAAACTATTTTGGTGTCAGATGAAATAGTATAAATATTTTTATAAACATCAATAAAACCTTTAATAGTCCATTCTCCAGTTTCTGTCGAAATGAATTGTTTCAATTCTTTTACAAATCCATTTAATGCCAATTCAAATTCATTCGTATGTTTTTCTTTTTCTGTCATCCAAATATCTCTTTTTGCAAAAGTACTAATTCTAATTGTTGTTCTTCAATTTGCACGGAGCTAATTACAATTGCGGCTAACTAAATGCGATGAGAATGTTTTACTCCTTTGTTTTTATCTTTGCCGCTCACTCGGTTTTTTTTTGTATTTCCTTGTTAATAGCAATAAAAATCGTGTGCATCGGAATAAAACAGAAATTATCATTGTCGAATCTTATAAAAGCAAAAGTATTGTTGGCGAATAAAACGCAATCGGAAGATACTTCATTAATTGCAAAAGCCAGGCAGGGCGATAAGGCTGCCTTTGGGCAACTGGTGCAAAAATATGAGAAGCTGGTGGCTACCACCGTTGCGTCGATGCTTGGCCGTGGCGAGGATGCCGAAGATGTGGGCCAGCAGGTGTTTATCCGCTTTTACGATGCGATGCACGATTTTCGGGGCGAAGCACAATTATCAACCTATTTAACGCGGATAGCCATCAACTTGTCGCTAAACGAAATTAAACGGCGAAAGCGAAAGAATAGCTTGTTTTTTAGTCGGCGAAGCCCGGAACAAGAAAAGGAATTTGACATTGTTGACCAGCAAAACCATCAGGCTGATTATGATACCAAAGAGGCGGTAAACAAAGCCCTACAACGCCTGGATCCGAAATTCAGAGCGGTGGTGGTTTTGCGAATGATGCAGGGATACACCAGCGAGGAAACCGCCAAAATACTGAAGCTGCCCCTGGGCACGGTGCTTTCGCGATTGTCGCGGGCACAGGATAAACTGAAAAAAATATTGACACATTTATTGCATTAATCATGGATAAAGCATTGCAAAACTTACTCAACGAATCCTTCGACCGCGAATTGACGGCCCGCGAACAGGAGGAGCTTCGGCTTGCGCTGGAAAACGATGTCAGTCTTCGCAAGGAGGAACAACGATTGCGCAAACTGCGGAGTCTTTTCAAAGATTCCCAGGCGAGCTTTGGACCTTTTTTCGCCCACAAGGTAATGCATCGCCTGGAAACCCAGAGCGAAAAAGCCTACAATCTGGCATTTATGCGTATTGCCATGCCGGGCTTAATTGCTGCGATTATTTTGCTGCTTATAACTTTTATCTGGGGCAACGGCTTTTCGTTGGATGCCTTGATGGGCGTTGAAACATTGCAGCCCGAATATCTTGCCGACTTTCTATTTTATAATTATTAATAAGTAAAATTATGAAAACCAAACCCGCGATAATAGTTGTGGCAACCTTGATTATTGGATTTGTCATCGGATTTCTGGTCAATGGCCAGTTGACGAGTCAGCGCTATCAACGCTTCGTTAGTCAGGATCATTTTGATGCTTTCAAATACCGAATGATGGAGGTGATAAAGCCTGATGCCGAGCAAAGCCGGAAAATAGAACCTATTTTGGAGGCTTATGCCCAAAAGGCTTTTCAAACGCTGGAAAGCTCGAAAGAGCAAATGAACGAATTGCACAAAGATTTACGAGAAGATTTGGAACCCTATCTTGATGAGCAGCAAATCCGGCAGCTCGACAATATGCAAAATCGTTTCGACCGTTTTAGGAAAGACCGTCCGGGACCTCCGTCAGGAAGAGGAAGGCACAGAGGCGGACGTTAGAAAAAAAAATTGACAAGCGCGGAATAATTTACTGCAAAGGCTTGTCAAAGGAATATAAAACATCGATGTAAATATTTCGCCCCCAGCGTAAGCATTAAAATTTCGTTGGCAGCTAATTTTTAAAACAGATTATTAATTATTAAAATTGAAACAATGATGAAAAGAACAGTTTTTTTAATTGTAGTGATGGCTACAAGCCTGATAGGATCAACTTTGATGGCACAGCCGCGATACAACAATCAATGTAACTTTGGCGGCCGGGGCGCAAACCCGGAAGCCGTTGCTTACATTCAGGAAAATGTGATACCGGTAATAAAAGTTCAGCGGCAGGATTTGGACACGAAACTCGATGCAGCCGATCGTGAGCGTTTGGCCGAAATCAGAAGTGAATTGAAAACCCTGCGCACCATTTCGTGGGACAAGCGCGAATCGTTTCGCGACAGCGATGAGCGACCAACGGTAGCGCAACGTCAGGAAATGCGCGACACCAGAAACAATATCCGGGATTTGAGGGATGAGGTGGAGCAGATGTCGGAAAAGTACGATGCCGAAATTGCACAAGCACTTGATAGCTTCCGCGATGAAATGCCCGAATGGCGTAGCGAGATCCGGGGTTTGTGTCCTAATAATGGCAAGGGTTATGGGCAAGGAAGAAAAGGACAGGGCAATCGCAATGGCATGGGTCGCGGAAATGGAAATATGCAGGGCAAAGCAAACTGCATGGGAAATGGCCCGGGCGGTGGAATGGAATATGGCCCGCGCGGTGGACGGGGCTTTGGCAATGCCGATAATCGTGGGATGCCGCTTCGTGGACTTAATTCGCCCGTGGCATTTTTGCTCTGGGACAGTGATGAAGCCCTTCCTTTTATGAATGATGGGTTCACCGATGAGAGCGGGATCAAGGTAAATATCTTCCCCAATCCGGCCGGACAAGGCGTGCAGGTTTCGCTGTCCATCGATAAGGATGCCAGCCTCACTATCGAAGTTTTGGATAAGGATGGAAAACCAGTGATTGAATCCAAAAAGCTAAATGCCACGCAGGGAATTTTCACGCATACCCTTGCTTTGAATTCGCTGAACAACGGAATTTATTTTGTAAAAATCAAGATGGGAAGCCAAACGCTGACCGAACGATTGATTATCCAAAAATAAAAGAAGGATTTCTCTAACAAAACCAAAGCCCGCCATCTGTCGATGGCGGGCTTTTTTTATTGCATTTCTGTGGGATGATTAGATTTTGTTGAGAAAATTCGTGAATTTTCTTTACCCATTGCTGTAATCCCCACAGAGGCGGGATTTCCCCGAAAAAACGGGGTTCCGCACGTGCGGAACTTCGCTCAACATTCATTTCCCGCACATGCGGGATTTCGCTTCGCTCAACATTCA
>CAZGAO010000052.1:8908-10202 GCA_964523795.1 uncultured Lentimicrobiaceae bacterium | reverse complement strand
CTTCGCTCAACATTCATTTCCCGCACATGCGGGATTTCGCTTCGCTCAACATTCAATCATTCATTCAGTCATTCAATCATTGTCCTGTTTGTCTCTGCTTTTTTCGATCACGTGTACTTTGCGCGCGCTATCGATGGCTTTCATGGCGATGTCTTTGCTGGTGGCTTCGGCTATGCTGGCTTTGGCCGATAGTTCTTTGAGCGAGATTTCGATGTCTTTTATTTTTGACTGAAGCGTTGCAACGGTCTGGTCTTTAAGTTTTAGCTCGCCCTCGTTTTGTTTGGCGGTAAGTTCCGTTTCAAACTTAAATTCGCGTTTCAGCATTTCGCTCACAGTTTTATTGGTGTTAGCTATGGCAGCATCCATCTCTTTGGGGAAATTGGCGGCTTTGGTGCGCAAATCGTTGAGCTCGGTTTCGTTGGCAAGGACGTATGCTTCACGTTCGGTCATCTCTTTCTCGAAAGCGGCTTTTCTTTCCGCAAGGTCTTTTTCGAGTTTTGCTTTTTTCTCTTCGTAGAGGTCGGTTTCTTTTTTGCGCGTCAGCTTGAGCGTGTACAGATATTCTTCTTCTTCGCGCTTACGCTGCTTTTCGGTACTTTCTTTCAGCTCTTTTTGCTGTTCAGTCCATTTTTGGCTTTCGAGTTTCCACTGTTCTTTTTGCAGCTTCATGGTAGTTTCGAGGGCTTCTTTTTCGTCGCTCAGCTTTTCGTCGAAACTTAGTTTTTTGTTTTTCAAGTCATCTTCCAGCGCATTTTTCTTTTCGGCCATCTCGTTTTCAAAGCGTGCCTTCATTTCTTTTTGCGCCATCAGCATGGCGGCCAGCGAATCAGCATTGGCGGTGAGCTGATAGAGGTCTTCGAGGTTTTGCTTTTCAAGGGTGATGGCTTTTTGGATGTCCTCCAGCTTTTTGTACTCCGCCGTAAGTTGCTCGCTCAATTTGTCCAGTTCTTTGGCTACGCCCAGCTTTAGCGAGCCGATGCCGTTGATGATGCCTTCGGTCGAGTTAAGCGATGCCGTGCTAATCACTTCCTTTTTACGCGCCTCTTCCTGAAGTTTTTTGGGCTCTTCGCTTTTTTGTTCCTTAACCTTTTCCAGCAGCTCATCGTAGGCTGCCAGTATTTGGTTCTTGGTGTTTTTGCTGCTTATTTCCTGTGTCATTGTATGTTAATATTTATTGTTAATGTATTTGATGGTAATTTAGCTTCGCTGTCATTTTTTGTAATTTGCCCTTCAGGCGTAATTTGCGCTTCGCGCGTAATTTAGCTTCGCTGTCATTTGCGCTTCGCGCGTAATT
>CAZGAO010000052.1:0-8808 GCA_964523795.1 uncultured Lentimicrobiaceae bacterium | reverse complement strand
ATTTGCGCTTCGCGCGTAATTTAGCTTCGCTGTCATTTGCGCTTCGCGCGTAATTGATAGACATTTAGCTTCGCTGTCATTGGTAGTTATTTGTAATATTTTAAAAAAAAACTAAAGCCGAAAATCCTTTTGTTTGATTTTGGAGATCACCCGCTCGCCACGCCGGTTAAAAAGTTCTACCGCAGGTTTCACTATCAGCCCTTCGGCCCTCAGGTCTTTGTTTTGGGCAATGGTCGATTTAAAACCCTTTCTTACCAATTCGATGGCATCTTCCAATTTACCAATGCCAATTATCGGCACCACAGCAATTTCGAGTTTGCTTGCAATATCTTCGATACTTTCTCGACTTAACCACCATTCGTCAATCAGGCAATCGAAGAGTATAAAATCGGCCCTGTCGCTCAGGTAGCCGGTGCCCGATTGTATTTTTATCCCAAAGCCTTCGCCATAAAGGCAAACATTGTTTGCTTCAGGAAAAACGACCTTCATCTTCTCATCAGTAAAAGTATCTTTCAACACTTCGAGCAGATGAGCCGGAACCAGCGCATTATCCGATTTTCCGGCAAAGCTCACTTTTTCACCATCCCACATCACGCGGATGTTGGTACCGTCAATTTTTTCAGTCCAAATCCAGTTTAGGTCTTTCAGGTATTCAAACTCCGGTAAAGTCCATTGACCTTCCAGCAAAGTTTTGTTGTTGGTGGCGGGGTCGCGAAAATAAACCGTCTGTATTTTATGATATTGTTTCATAGTTTGTGTTTTTTGATGATGTTTTTGTTAATGGGTAGAGACGCACTATAGTGCGTCTGTACTTCCCATAAATTGAGTCTGAAGGTTCTGATAAATGCCAATCATGCAGCTATTTGTCTGACGAGGGTAATTCATATTGCATTTCATCCCATACGATTTCTTCCATTTGGCTTTGCTTGAAGGCAAACCATTTTTCCCGATAGTCCGAACCATCAATAATATCCTTAAAGTTGGCAAAGGGTCTCCGTCGATCCAGGGCATTGTAAAGTTGTTGCTGAAGTTGGGCATCATGCACTGTCCCCGCAAACCGCTCCATTATTTTAAAGGATTGGCGCGAAGCAGGCTGTTCAAACCTCAGGCAATGTTCCCAGTTTTCGTGCTTGTAACAATCTTCCCATTTTTCTCCGGTTGTATCTTCAAATAATTCAGGATCCCCTTCCAAATCAGGAACTTCTTGTTCAAATTCCATCGTTGCGGGATTGAAAAAGCAAACCATGCCTGCGTCGATAAACTCCGCAATTTCTTTTATAGCTTCGCGGTATTTCTCGGGAACACTATCAAGCGAAAACCCGGGTTCTTCGCCGCAATTGCAGTAGGGTTCCCAAATGCAGGTTTTCGGGTCGCCGGTGCATAGCTCCCAGTCCATGCCCGACGATGGCAGATATTGCACCTTGTGCTGCCAGTGGTCGGTGATGATGGTATAAAATTTTTCGGGGGGAATATTTTCAGGCTTATCCACCAAATTAAGGTTTAAGCTGTCGAGGACTTTTTCGATGGCAATATTCAGGTGGTTTACCTCTTCAAGTGTCATACGCTCAATATTCGGAAAAACAATTTGTTCTATCCCCGTCCATTCCTCGATGGACTTAAAAGGCTCCAATGCCGACTCTGTCGTTTTCCGGTCGATTTTTGACGGTGTTACGATGTTTGGTTGTGGAGTTACCTTTTCAAGGATAGTGATTAGTTGTTTGATGTAGTTCTTCATTTTTTATTATTTTTAAGATGCCATGCTTTTGCGTATTTCAAAAATGTTTCGTGGGCTGCTCCCTGGCAAATTACAAATCCATAAAATCCATTCAAAAAACCAAGTCTTAGTATGTAATTGCGGATAAACTTGGCCACGGGTTTAATAAAAAGCTGGATAAAATATATCGGCCTCACATTTTAGATCGGATCAGCACTGTTACTTTTTATTTAGCTTTAACAATATTTCTAACACTTGAGTGGGGTTTATTTCATTCATGCAATGGCAGAGGTTATTATTGCGGCAATCGCTACATACCTTGTCAGCCACAATATAGTGCGCATTAATTCCAATCGGGCTCCAGCGTCCCGGATGCATTGGACGAATAGGTGGATAAATTCCAACAGCAAATTTTTTTAGTGCAGCAGCAATATGTAAGGGTCCGGTGCTAACTGCCAGCATTCCGTCAGCAGCATCAATAAATGCAATCAGTTGATTTAACGATAACGCACCAGTAAGGTCAGTAATACGGTTTTGATTTTCGATCAAAAAACCTTCCATGAGCTTTCCTTCATCGGCAGTTCCTGTAATGAAAATATTGAAGGTGTCAGTGGGAAGCATTTGTATCAAATCGGTAAAATGAGTTAGTGGCCATTCTCTGGCACTACCTTTAGATTTGGGATGTATGATGAGGTTAAATTTATCTGCGCTAAGCAATTGTTGGGTCTCTTTAGTGATAGGCACAAGTACTTTAAATCCATAATATATAGAAATAGCTTGTAGTGGCAACAACGGCAAAGGATGTAATATTGGTTTTAGGAGCATCATGTTAAGCTGGCTTTCATGTAGAGGCGAATTCCTCCGACTTAAAGGTATCAGCTTATTACAAAACAAATAATGGTAAAAGCGGCCAGTGGTTCCGATACGCATGGGGATTCTTGCTTTTGATGCCAGTTTTGCTATTGCTTTTTTAGGAAAAATATGGATTATAGTCTGTGCGTTTTGTCTTTTAAAAAAAGAAAGTTGTTCTTCGTATGCCCATTTTTTAATATTGTCCCAATCTAAAAACACATCCACATACTTGGACAGTGCCACCACATCCCGCGTATAACTACTCCCTAAAAACAGTATTTCAACCTTGGGGTTATGCGCTTTGAGTACCCCGGCCATGGGTAAGGTGAGAACAACATCGCCAATACTGTCGGTGCGACTTAGTATAATTCGCTTACGAACAGGGGTATTTTTTTTCTTGAGTTGAATCTGGGTGATATATTTTCGATAAGCGGCGATGGCTGATATGTAGGCAATGGTAAATCCTGCTTTGCCATCCAAAATTCCTAAAAACACAAAATAATGTTTCAGAAATTTTGCAACAGAATGGGTAAACACTTGAAACAAATTTATTTTTTGACCTCTTTCATACATCTCCCAGGCAGCAATGCTGCTGAATTTGTTGGCCTGACTTACATGTTCGTTGATGGTGTAATAAGTGTAGTGTAAAATGTCGCCCTTGAGGAAATCAACTTTTGCGCCTGCTTCCATTTCGATTTTATCATGCGGATCCATGCCTCCCCAACGGCCTTTGCGGATGTCGTACAAACGGATTTTGGTGTCGGGATACCAGCCGCTGTGGTTGATCCACTGACCACAATAATTGGAACGTCGGTTCATGCGATAGCCATCGGTATCCCAGTTTTCCTTTGCAAGTTGGATGCTGTTTTGCAACTCTTCAGATAATGCTTCATCGGCATCCAGCGAAAGCTGATGCGGATATTTGGCCTGTGAGGCTGCAAAGTTTTTTTGCCGGATGTGCCCCTCGAATGCATGCTCGACAAAATGCACACCGTAGGATTCGCAAATCGTCCGGGTCTTATCTGTCGAGAGCGAATCGACCACAGTAATATCGTCGGCAATGGCCTTGACCGATTCCAGGCAGCGACCGATGTTGCGCTCCTCGTTGTAGGTAATTATGACTATGGATAGTTTAATCAAAATGCAAAGGGTTGTTTATTAAATTTTTTTTTTAACCCTAAATAAGATCCATCTTTAAGGTAACATTTAGAAAAATACAAGATTTAAGATTGTCGAATTTAGATTTAAGATCTTGGTGATATTCAGCACAATCTAAAATCCCCAATTCCCGCACGTGCGGGATCAATATTAAAGCAAGTCTTCCACCAGAATATCCTCATCGAGGTTTTTCCAATGGATACCTTCGCCATCGCCTATAAAACGCCACTTGCATCGGTCTTCCTCAGAGGCATCGCGCAGGCGTGGAAACCAATCTATAGGAATGGCCAACTCACGGCCATCATCGAGCATGATGTACATTTTATCTTCACCAAACCATAATTCAGTGGCGTTTGTGAATTTATTAATAGTTAAAGTGTTCATCCCAATGTTTTATTAAAAGTGTTGGCATAGACTATATTTTTTAGCCATTTTACAAAAGTAAACAAATATGGTGATGTAATTTTCTCCCGCAATTTAGATTTTTTTCTGATTTTGCCCCCATTCCAATTAAGAACCATTTTATATTATTCCTTATTAGATGCTAATTTTTAATATTTCCCTAAATTTACCGCTTTCATATCTAACTCTTTGCATATTTAATTTAACGAAAAACACATTACAATGAACACTAAATTACTGCTTCTCTCACTCATTCTCTTTACCGCTCTCACCGGCGCAGCACAAAAAGTTACACAATCATTCAACTTCGAAAGCCCTCAATTTATCGACCGCTACGATGGTTTTGTTGAACCACAAATCAAGGGCTGTTTTAACACCGGCCAGGAGGGCGAGCCCCTACTTCCCCTTTACAGTGCCGAAATTCTTTTGCCCCAAGGCAGCCAAATTAAAAGCATAAATATCCTTTCGGTAGAATATGGCGAGGATATTAGCGATATCAAAATCATTCCTGCGCAACGGCAATTTCCTATTTCCCAACCAGCACCTGCTGATTATCGTCCCACACCTATTGCCGGTATTTACAATTTCGATGCAGCTTTTCCTGCTTCGATAATTCGTAATAATTCAAGCCAATATCTCGGCGGCTATTCCATCGCTGTGGTGGGTATCAATCTTATGGAATATAATCCGGTGCAAAAAACCGTGCGCTACATTCGTGAAATCACCCTCGAAATAGAAACCGAAAATTTGCATCATACCTTGATAAGATCGTGCAACAACAATCCGCTTACGCAAAAACGGCTAAGCATAATTGTAGAAAATCCTGAAATGGCTCAGCAATATAGCTTCGCCCCGCAGCGCAGCGAAACAGTGGATATGCTTGTGATAACCAAGGCTGGCTATGCTGATTTGTTTGAAACCTATATTCAGTTTAAAACCGAGCGGGGTTTTGCGATAGCCCTCGAAACGGTGGAAGATATTTACACGACCTACCCCGGCGATGATAACCAGGAAAAAATCAGAAACTGCATCATCGACTATTATGAAAACAAAGGCCTGACCTATGTTGTTTTGGGCGGTGATGCCGACCCGGCTACGGCTTCAAGCAACATTGTGCCTCACCGTGGTTTTTATGTAAATACCGGCTTTGGCACTGTTGACGATGATATTCCCTCAGATATGTATTACTGCTGCCTGGATGGCACCTGGGACAACAATAACAACGGAAATTATGGTGAGTCGGGCGAAGAAGACCTCTACGCCGAAGTGATCGTTGGCCGTATGTGCGTGGACAGCCCCTCCGATATTACCAATATGATCAGCAAGCTCATCAAATACCAGGATGCCCCCGTGGTGCAGGATATCGGAAAAGCACTGATGGTTGGCGAAGCCCTGGATGATGATACCTGGGGTGGCGACTCTAAGGATGAGGTGGCTAACGGAAGTAGCAGCTTTGGCTATACCACCGTCGGACTTAGCGACAACTTTAGCGTTGACAAGCTCTACGAAAAACTGGGTAACTGGAGTAAATACGATGTTTTTGCCGAGTTCAATAATGTGGGCTGCCACTTCCTGAACCATCTCGGACACTCCAACACTACCTACAACATGAAGATGTACAACAGCGATCTTACCGTATCCAATTTTCAGAACGATGGTATTTCGCGAGGGCTGGTTATCGGATATTCGCAGGGCTGCTACAACGGGGCCTTCGACAACCGGGGATCCGAGGGCAACTATGGCTCCGATTGCTTTAGCGAAAATATTACCACCCTGCCCACCGCCGAGGTAGCTACCCTGGGCAACTCGCGCTATGGCTGGTACTCGTCGGGCAACACCAACGGGGCTTCGCAGTATCTCGACCGCCAGTTTTTCGATGCTATTTTTGATGAAGATATGACGCAGATAGGTGTGGCTAACGGTGATTCGCGCGAAGACAATGCAGCCTACATCCTCAGTGACCAGGTTATTCGCTGGTGCGCCTACGAGATTACCCTCTTTGGCGACCCCACCATGGATATCTGGACGCAGCAACCTGTCAATATCACCGCCAGCCACCCGGCGGCAATAGCCATCGGCATTAGCGAGCTTGCGATAGTAACGGATGCTCCTTTTGCGCGTGCCGGACTGATGCAAAACGATGTGCTGATTGGCCGGGGTATAGCCGATGCCAGCGGCAATATGGATGTGGAATTTTTTGACCCGGTAAGTTCAACCGATATCATTGAGCTGAAAATTACGGCACACAACAAAAACCTCTATTCCGAAACAATCGCCGTAGTTAGCGATCAGCCTTATGTAATTGTTGATGCCTTCGAGATTAACGATGCAAGCACCGGCAACAACAATGGCATGGCCGATTATGGCGAAACCATACAGCTTGGCCTGAGCCTGAAAAACGTGGGTAATCAGCCTGCAAATAATGTGATGGTTACCCTTAGTTCCACCGATCAGTTTATAAGCATTCCTTACCTGGCTGTGGACTTTGGAAATTTTGACCCCGGTGAAACCATCACCATCCAGGATGCCTTTGATTTGATAGTTGCCGAAAATGTCCCCGACCTCCACGAAATCGAAATTGTTGTGAGTGCCGCCGGACAGGATGAATGGAACTCAGATCTGGCTTTTACCACCTGGGCACCCAATTTGCTTATCAACGAGCTAAACATCGACGACAATGCCGGCGGAAATGGAAATGGTATGCTCGATCCTGGCGAAACGGTGGTGCTGGAGATTAACGTGATGAATCAGGGTCATGCACTCTCGCCAGAGCTATTGATGGAACTGGAGGCTTTAAACGAAAATATCAGCATTGTTAGCAGTGCGCAAAACCATCCGGCTCTGGCCATCAATGCCACAGGTCTTCTCACCTTCGAGGCAGAAGTAAGCTCTGATGCCGCTACAGGCGATATTGCGGAGATGCAAGCCCTGCTGACAGGCGAAGCCTACGAAATCGAAAAATATTTTGCCCTGGATATTGGGGTGCTTACCGAAACCTTTGAAAGTGGCGATTTCTCGCAACACGCCTGGCAGTTTTCGGGCAATAACGATTGGGAGATTTGTACTGCCGATCCTTGGGAGGGTAGCTATTGCATACGTTCGGGTGCCATCGGCCACAACGCTTCCAGCGAAATATCGCTCCAGGTGATGATTGCAACTGCTGATGCTATTTCATTCTACCGCAAGGTTTCTTCCGAATCGGGCTACGACTACCTGACTTTTTATGTGGATAACACGATGAAAGGCCAGTGGGCCGGCGAAGAAGCCTGGCAGGAAGTGAGTTTCAACGTTCCCGCCGGGATGCACACCCTGCGTTGGGTTTACGAAAAAGACCCGGCCGTGGCCAACGGCACTGACTGTGGCTGGATCGACTATATTAAATTTCCGCCCTTGTCGCAGGCTTCGATTACGGCAGGCGATGATGCTGCAATTTGCCAGGGTGAAAATTTCCAGCCTGATGCCAGCGGTATGTTTGTCCAGGGCATTCAATGGGAAACCAGCGGCGATGGCAACTTTAATAACACGAATATGCTAAAGCCGACCTACACGCCCGGTAGCCAGGATATTGCTGACGGAGCGGTGATTTTATCCGTTGAAGCCGCCGGTATGAGTGGCGGAATGGTGAGCGACGCGATGACGCTCTACATCAACGCAAGTCCTGCTATTCCCGAAATGCCCGAGGGCGAAATCCTGGTTTGTACCAACTATGGCTTAACTTACGATTATACCTGCACTGGCGGCGGCACAAATGATGCTTATGTTTGGGAACTGATTCCCGAAGAAGCCGGAACGCTAAATTGCAGCGACAATCTTGCAGCAATTACCTGGACACCCGAATATATAGGGTCGGTGCAGTTGCACGTAAAAGCAATAAATGCCTGCGGCGAAAGCAGCTTCTCGGAAGCCCTGGATATCGAAGCCGAGATTTGCACCGGTATTCAAGACTTGTCAAAACCAGGATTCTCTATTGTTCCAAATCCAAATACAGGCAATTTCAAATTACAAATGCCGGGAGAAACCATTATCACAAAAATCACCATTTACAATGCTTTTGGTCAGATCGTGATGATTAAAAACTATCAGGAAATAAATTCTGAAATTGACATTGAGTTAAACGCCCCGGGCTCGGGGATGTATTATCTTGAAATGGAAAGTGAGCATGGTCGAATGTTGCGGAAGTTCGTTATCCGTTAATTTGAGTTCTTTCTTGCGAAATATTTTTTGTTATTTATAGGATTGACCAAAATTTTTGGGCATAATGAGGTAATGTGGAGCGAAGCTGTCTGCCCCGATCATCGGGGACATCCTCGCCGTAAGCGGGATTGAGCGATGCTGTCTGCTCCGACCCATCGGGGAAATACCGCCATTGCGGGGACGTTGGGGAGGAGGTTTCTCCCGTTAATCCTCCCCCGATGGTCGGTGTTTCGCACGTGCGGGACTTCGCTGCGTTTTTCCAGTCGAAATGACAAAGCCTCAGGGCTATCAATGGGGTGAGAGAATGTGGGCACTTCGCGCCCACATTCTCTCACCCCTCTTCCCGCTCCGATGGTGTCATTTCGATGCCGTACGGACGGCAGAGCTGCCGCAACTGCGGCAGGAGAAATCTCTTTTTAGCACATTTTAGTATTTTCGGGTGGAGATCTTGTATTACGCAGATTTACAGGTAATTTGATCAAAAACAG
>CAZGAO010000051.1:0-38624 GCA_964523795.1 uncultured Lentimicrobiaceae bacterium | reverse complement strand
TCGATGCTTGCTCCGCCTGGGCTAAAATCGCTGCGGTTATTGATAAAATGGCCTTCCGTACGGATGGAACCACCGGTGATGTTGGTGGTAAAAGTAAAGGGGGCATTGTCAACAATGTCTATCCCGTAAGGGTAAACATTCAGTTCGCCGCCGCTCATGGTGATGGAAGCATTGCCATTGCCCGGCCACTGGCTTTCGATGGCGGCAATGATATTAAAAGTACCACCCGTCATGGTGATGTTACCTTTGAGCTGCGGGTTGCTCCCGAATTCTCCCAGGGTAATCGAGCCACCTTCTTTAAGGTAAAAATTACCTGCAATTCCGTTGTCGCTAAGATTGGTAGCCGTAAAATTCCCATTCATTGCATCCAGGGCACCGGCAGTCCAGTCGTAAGTGTTACAAACCACCGTCGAGCCAACGTTGCCTTCACATAATCTTAAGGCTCCACCCAAAGGTTTATTGATCTCCAGGGTGTAAAAAGTTTCATCCATATAGCAGTACTGGTGGTAATTGCCGCCATTAAAAATCACCCGGCTTGTGCCTTCAACAAAAGCTGCTGTTCCCACATTGTTATCCCAGTCACCACCCACTTTGATGGTGCTGCTGCCGGCATTAAAAATACCCGAATCGATGTGCAGATTGCCTTTTAAAGTGATCGTATTTGTATAGGTGCTAATGATATTTACCGTTCCGGTCTGGCTAAAAATAAGGGTATTGAAGTAGTCGTTTACTCCGGGTGTGATGGATTGATGTACGCCATCCAGCCAAACAACCCCATAATTACATTGAAAAGTTCCCTGGCTGGTGATGTTTCCTTTAATATAAATATCCTTCTGGCTGTCCGAAACAAATTTCGACCCGGTAAAGGTGAGCAGGTAGCCATTGATCTTTAAATCGGCCAGGGAGTAATCGCTGACTCCGATTTGCGCGCCGCCCGTTTTCTGGCTGCGTAAATTATAAAACGAGCAATTGGCCGAATAGCTGCGAATCCATTTATTGACTGTTCCCATAAAAAACACAGTTCCATTCGCCAGGTTGGCATTTGCCCCAGCATTAAAGTTCCAGTGGCCGTAAGCATCAATTTGTGCATCGGCGGTAATGTTGGCTGTGGAGCCGGAGTTCCAGGCAATGTCGCCCTGAACAATCAGTTCCGCACCCGCATTATTCATGGCCAGCGTTCCATTGATTGTCATATTTTGGGCTACGTTCAGGTCGGCAGCACCAATGGTAAGCGTTCCGTTTATCGTAACACTCTTGGACGATGCCACACCAGCACTGATAGTCGGCATATAGCTTGCCGTTGCCGGGATGGTAACATCTGTAGCGGCGCTGGGAACATTCCCGTCGTCCCAGTTGGCCGAAGTCCACCAGTCCGTCGAAACGGTTCCTGTCCATAGGCCGGGTTGAGTTACTGACCAGTCGATGCGGTTGTATGGGTCATTTTCGTATGCTGCGCCAGCATAAGCACCGGTGGCATCCCTAAAGGTTACACGGCCGGCATCATTCGATTTATTAACGTTGTACCCGCTGTTTAGGATCGGAAAATTAGCCTCATAAATAGTTACTGCCTGATCGTTGGCAAAATTTAACACGGCTCCGAGAGGCGCTGCAGAATTGTTTGTAAAGGTGCAATGGTAAAATGCATTGGCCGGATCCAGCGTAGATCCACTCATCATCTGGACATAGTTCAAATACTGGAAACAAGTATATTTTGCCGAAAGAGTCCCTCCATTTTTTACCGAGAGGAAATAATAGCCGGCACTATGAGTAATATTTACAGCATTAGCTCCGGTGCCCTCGCACTTTAGCAAGCCGCCATTGTTTACATTCAGGTATTTGCCGCTGGCAAGTCTCAACTCAGCACCGGTGGCCATGTACATAACACCACCTGAATTAATGTTCAGCTCATTGGCCAGAAGGATGGTCTTTGCCGTACTGGAAAAAGTTCCGCTATTTACCGTGAGGTTTCCTCTGATGATGATATCAGAAGCAAGTGTGGCGGTATTGGTTATGCCTTTGTTGATGGTAAGATTATAAAGTGAACCTTCTGCGGTTTGGCAGGTGGAATTGGAGGCACCGTACATTTCGATTGTACCCCCGGTGGGATTGAAATCGCTGCGACTGTTGAAAAAAGTACCAGGAGTCCTGATGGTACCGCCGGTGATATTGCTTGTAAGCGCAAAGCCCGAAAGGTTGTTGATGGTGATGCTTTGGTCTTTAAAATCCAATACGCCACCATTCATCGTCAAGGAAGCATTGGCATAAGTTGGCCATTGGTTAACAGATCCGCTACCACCATAAACATTAAAGGTGCCTCCGCCAGTAAAGGTTATATTGCCACCCAGGTCAACATATTGAGCGTTGTCCTGGTAAAGATTAATGGTGCAGCCGGTATTTATATAGTAACCTCCTCTGATTCCGTCATCGGCAAGGTCGAGAGCCGTGAATGTTCCTTCATTTAAAACATCAATTGACCCGGCAGTCCAGTCGTAGCTATTGCAGCTAACCGTGGTGCCACTAATCCTGACAGCTCCACCCGATGGTTTGTTTACTTCCAGAATATTAAGGTTTGCATCACCGTAAAAATACTGGTGGTAATTCCCCCCATTAAATATTACACGGCCTGTGGTTCCCGGATTGAATGTTCCTCCATCGAAATTACAGTTTCCCTTGATATCCATCGTATAATTATTTGTATTGAAGGTGCCATCAAGAATGAGGAAATGGTTGATGGTTAAAGCCGACATAAGATTTACGGATTGTCCTTTGCTGCCTTCATCTGTAATTAACTCACCGGTTTCACGGTTTATCTTTTGTATCGACCTTGTCGGAATCTCCCCATCCTTTACCAAATCTTTTTCTATTTGTAAATTATAAAGGCTTGTCCCTGTGGAGCCATATACCTCAGTATCGGATGGGCCATAAAGATTAATGTTTCCTCCTGTCGGGACAAAATCAGGCCGGTAATTGCTGAAATTGCCACTCGTTTTAATTGTTCCGCCTGTAATATTTGCTGTAAATGTTGCAGTGGTAACGGTGATACGGATACCTGTTTCCACAAAATCAAGTTCGCCACCACTCATGGTCAGGGAAGCATTGTTGCCATAAGGCCAGTAACTGTCGGAAGTGCCTCCGTAAATTTTAAAGTAACCGCCGGTTATGGTGATGTTTGCACCATTCAAGTCCACAAAGCCGTCATCATTGGTCAGGTTAATGTTGCCACCTGCATGTAGGTTATAATTTCCAAAAATCCCGCTGTCGGCCAGGTCGAGAGCGGTAAATGTTCCTGCTTCTACTTTAATGCCGCCACCCGTCCAGTCGTATTGATTGCAGGTAACCACCGTTGAGGCATCGTTGATAACTACATCACCATAGATATTATTAATTTCGAGAATATTGAAGTTTTCGCTGTGGCTGATGATCTGGTCGTAAAGTCCTTTCTCATTTTTATTAATAATAACCTGAAACAGCACCTTGCCGGTTCCTTCCGTAAAATGGTCAGGGTCAAGTTGGTTGTCCCAATTGCCTGATACTTTAAGGGTGTTGTTCCATGGGTCTAATGTGCCCGATTGAATGGTAAGGTTGCCGAGAATAGTCAGGCTATTTTCTATTGTTACTGTTCCACCACAATTGATGGTTAGCGAAGCAACCACGTTTCCTAAACTGGATAATTGAAGCGACTGAATTCCTGATGTTTTCTCAAGTTTGAGCGTTCCATTGGTAAAGTTAAGCAAGCCGTCGCAATTAATGTTGCCACCCACAACAATCGGGATGTTGTAGGCACAATTGAAAGTATTATCTGATTCCACCGTTAAACTGCCGGTAATGGTTAGCGCGGTGGATGTGCTTCCTATATTCATGGAAGCTACAGCAGATTTACCCAAATTAATTGAACCAAATTTGCTGTTGGAGCTATTACTATAAATAACGGAATTGCCCATTCCGGTAAAGCTAACCGAGCAAAGACCCATTACGATAGATGAGCCGCTGGCAAAAGTCCAGTTACCGCTCACTTCTATTCTACTGCCATAAAACGGACTGATGGAGGAGGTCGAATTCCAGACGATATTTCCGGTAATCAGTTTTCCGGTTTTGCCGATGACACCACCAATAGATAAGGTCCCATAAAAAGTGGAGGTAGCGGTTACAACGAGCTGTGCGTTATTATAAGTAGTGGGGCTTATGGTGAGCGTGGCTCCTGAGTTTACCGTCAGCATGTTGCACACCGGTGTTGTTGTTCCGTTAATAAGTGGCTGGTTGGCCGGTGCCGATGGAATGGTTACATTGCTGGCGGCCGTGGGCACACCCGATGGACTCCAGTTTGTGGCGGTGTTCCATACTGTGCTGGTAGCACCCGTCCAGGTTTTCGTCTGTGAAAACACGGTTCCCGATACCATCAGTACCAAAACCATTGCTAATGTTGTAAAAAAAGTTTTCATAAAATTTAATATTAGGTTAGAGAATTTTAAAATCATCGTATCCAAAAACAGGTTTTTCGAGGCTTGTGAGCGAATCGACAACGGAGCCTTCAGGCCCTTTGCGACACCATTCCGTAAAATCAGCCATTTGCGACTCCTCGCCTTCCGCATCCAAAATGGCCTGCCCGTTTTTTATCAGCACGCAGCCATGAATCCCAAACATGCTGGCACCCCGCAGCGCGTAAAACCTAAAGCCGGTATTCTCGACTTTTCCCGAAATAATTAGTTGAATGTGTTTCATTGCTATCGATTATAAAATGAGCACGGTAAAAGTAAATTGAGGCATTGAGCCAGACAAATTTTGCCAATAGACAAACAATAGACAAAGGCAAAGAGGCTGGAAATGAGGGGCTCTATATGGATAAAAGCTTCGGGCAGTTGAAATAAAATGGGTTTTTTACTTGTAGAAATGCTTCATAAATTTGATACTTTTGCCTTAATGTAACCAGAAGAAAATTACAATTAACCGCAGAATGCTGGAAGAATGAAAGTTGTAGGAATTAAATAAAAAGGTTATAACTATGAAAAACACCGGAGAAATACTCATTTATCAGAACCAGGAAGGCAATGTCAAAATTGATGTCCGCCTGGAGGACGAAACGGTTTGGCTTACACAGGCTCAAATGGCACAGCTATTTGGTAAAGATAAACGAACTATTTCTGAACATATCAGCAATATTTTTAAAGAAGGAGAATTAGACAAAAATGTGGTTGTCCGGAATTTCCGGATTACCACTCAACACGGTGCTATTGCTGGGAAAACACAAAAAGTAGAAGTAAATGGCTACAACCTCGATGTAATTATTTCGGTGGGTTATCGGGTAAAATCGGCACAAGGCACACAGTTCCGTATCTGGGCCACACAGCGCCTGAAAGAATACATTATTAAGGGGTTTGCCCTGAATGACGACCGTTTTAAGTCGGGCAGTTCGATGAACTATTTCAACGAGTTGCAAGAGCGTATTCGTGAGATACGATTGTCGGAACGTTTCTTCTATCAAAAAATAAAAGATATTTATACCACAAGCATCGACTATAATCCAAAAGATGAAAGAACAATAACGTTTTTTAAAGTCGTTCAAAATAAGTTGCTTTGGGCTATCAGCCAACACACGGCAGCCGAGTTGGTTTATCGCAGGGTCGATGCTTCGTTGCCATTACTGGGAATGCAATCATTAGACAAAAAAAATACCCAGGCGATAAATAAAACAGATGTTAGTATTGCCAAAAACTATTTGAATGAAGATGAAATAAAATTGCTTGGCTTGCTGGTTGAACAGTATCTTGCTTTTGCCGAAACCATGGCGCAGCAAAATGTTCCAATGTACATGAAAGATTGGATAGAACGTCTGGATGCAATTCTTCGATTAAACGGTAGGGAATTACTAAGCCATGCCGGAAAAATAAGTCATCAAATGGCTTTATAGAAATCTATAACCGAGTATCAAAAATATAACGATGGAAAAGGAAAACTTCAAAAAGAACAAAACCTGAAAGAAATTGAAGAGGACATCAAGAAATTAAAAAAGAAGAAATGAAATCAGCATCATTGTCCCAGCCTATCGAATCGAAACAAACACGAACGGTATAGAAAATAATAATTTTATTAATTTTGTCATTCAAAAACGTAACAGTTATGGAAAAAATATTGAATCTTAATATCGAAAAACTCCCCGAGGGATACTATTTAGCAACATCTGATAGTATCCAGGGACTTGTCGCTCAGGGAAGAACAATTTCGGAAACCCTCGAAATTGCACGAGATCTTGCAAAAAAACTGATAGAAGCACAGGATTACGATCAAAACATCGAAAACTTGCCAGGATTTGGTGATCGTTTTAGCTATCCGTTAATAGTTGGTTTGTAGTATGTGACGACTTTCAGGTTTTAGTTACCGGGATATTATTACAAAACTTAAAAGAAACGGCTTTTCATTTTATAGACAGGCGGCAGGAAGTCATGAAATTTGGCACAATGCTTCAGCAAACAGATATACTACCATTCCCAATCACTCAGGCAATATGCCGGAAGGCACTTTAAGAGCAATACTAAAACAAGCTGGTATTTCAATCGATGATTTTTTGAATGCTTGAATTGAACCCAAAATCCAATTTTATCATACCATCGACACCGGAATAATCCCATCCAAAGCCGAATAATTTTGGGTAAGCACATAATAGTTATTCATGCCGATGGAGGAGGATAGTTTTTCGAGCTTAGGCAATTATGTCAATTATCTACTCGACAAATATATAGAAATTTGTCGAGTGCCACTCGACAAAATTATAGAATAATGTCGATTACAACATTTCCTGTTTTGATAAAACAAGGGTAAAATTACAACCCATGAACAAAGCTATCCAATGTTTCATCGGCAGGCAGGGTCAGCTTTTTGCGCAGACGGTAGCGGTGGGTATTTACCGATTCGGGAGTAATATTCATGAGGCGGGCAATTTCTTTGGTAGCCATGTTTAGCTTTATGTAGGCACACATTTGCAGGTCGGTTTGCGTAAGGTTGGCGGTTTGGCTGTGTAGCTTCTCGAAAAACGAGTGGTGTATCGACTCAAAATGAAGCCTGAATTGCTCCCACTGGCTTTCAACATCGGTTTGTCGTTCGATTTCGCGAAGCATCTCTTTACGGATTTCCGGCTGACTGTTTTCATTATTGCAATCCATTTTATCGGCCAGCTTGCCCAGCTTTTCGAGGACTTCGTTTTTGTTGGCGATGAGAATGGCTGCCGAAGTCAGCTCGTGGTTTTTCTGCTCGATGCTTTGCTGTTGTAATCTTTTAATCTCTTCTTCGGCAAACAAAACTTCCTGCAAGTGCCGGTTGCGCTTTTCTATCTGGTCAATTTGAAGTTTGCTGAGTTCCGATTCTCTTTCGAACAAAATTTTGCTTTGCGCAAGCGATTTCCTTTTCAAACCAAATGCATAGAGCAAAGCCAACGAAACAAAAATTAGCGCAACAATCAGGATTCCCAAAAACCACTGGCTCCGGGTTTTTATCTCGATGTCCTTTTTTAGCAGTAGCACATCCTTGGTTAGCAGGTGGTTTTGGTTTTCTTTCTTCTCGGTTTCGTAGCGTATCTCAAATTCGTTGATTTGGCGGGCACTGCTTTCCGAAAAAACTGAATCTTCTGCCATCTTATAAATTTCAAAATACTTTAATGATTTCTGATAATTTCCTTGATTTTTATAGAGATGATAAAGCCCTTTGGCTGCGTCTATGGCCGTTGGTTTTAGGCCGAGTTCTTGCGATAAGTCCAGGCTTTGCGCGTAATAATATTCAGCATTTTTAAAATCGTTCATCGCCGTGTAGGCATCCCCGGTATGCTCCATTACAATAGCAGTTTGAAAATCCAGGTTTAGCACTTCAAAAGTTTTTTGTGCTTCATTTAAATATTTAATAGCTTTGGTATAGTTTTTTAATGACATATAACTCAAGCCCAATCCGTGCAGGCGCAGTGCAATTTTTCCGGTAACGTTCATCTCGCGGTCTAATGCCAAGGCACGCTCAAAATAGTTGATAGCTTTAGCAATACTGTCCCAAACCAAGCACACCTGACCGATGTTGCTAAAACGGGTAGAAAGTTTGTGTCGATTGCCCAACCGCAAATCTATTTCCAGGGCTTTTTCCAGAAACTCTACCGCCATTCCATATTCGGCCCATGCACGATATACCATGCCGATATTGTTGTAGTCGGTGGCCAAATCGCTTTCGTTGCCCCGGAGCAAATCCAGTTCGAGGGCTTGATTAAACGTTTCGATAGCTTCGCCATATCTGCCCAATAATTTAAACGAAACCGCGATATTCGACAGATTAGCAGCGATTTCGGAAGTGTCGCCAACCGACCTGGCTAAAATTAATGCACGCTGATAGTATTCGAGCGATTTATCAAACAAACCCATATCCTGGTAACAGGAACCTACATCTGCCAGTCGGTTTATCATTTTTAGCGGCCTGGTCTTTGGCAAAGATTCCTCTACCTCAAGAGCGTGCAGATACACAAATGTAGCCGATTTCAAGCTATCGAGATAATACAAGGCATCGCCTTTAATTTTCAGGGCATCGCTTAATAAGATGTTTTCGTTTTGTTCGGCGGCAAGCCCGGCGGCCTCGCTGGCATATTTATGCGAAGTTTGTGGGTCGTCTTCAAGATTTTCGCCGGCCAGTTTGTTAAGCAAAATAATGCGGTCGATTCCCTGCGAAGCATTTAATGCGCTTTGCAAGCTATCCGTTTTAGTGGCTTGTGCCTGGGTGATAAATGGCAAAAAAAACAAAAAGAGAATGAGAGAATAGTACAGCTTTTTTGAAATCGCAGGGGATTTCATATCAACACCACGCGCAAAAGTCTTGTTTATCAACATATAGCAAGATTGTAAAAAAAATCTGTGGTGAAAGTAGGATATTTTAGAATAACAAAACCGGAAAAAAATTTACTTTGCCTTTTGATTGGTGGTAAAGCATGGTGATTTTTTGTAATTGATATTTAAATTACGCGAAGCCAATTACGCGCGTAGCGCAAATGACACCGACCGCAGGGAGGTAAATTACATCCGAACGAAGTGAGGATAAATAACGCGCGAAGCGCAAATGACGGCGAAGCCAAATTACGTTGAGCGAAGCGAAACAAATGCCGAAAAACCCGAAATCTTTGATTTCATAGTTTTTCGAGCATCCTCGAAAATTTACGAAAATCATAGTTTTTCTAATTTTCGGGATTACATCCAAGCGAAGTGAGGATAAATTACAACGGCAACTTAAACCGCATCACCACTTCGCCGGTTTCTTTGTCGATTTCAATTTTCTGATTTTCCGATCCCATGTCCTTCCCCGTGCTCATTTTGAACAATCCCGAAAGGAATTGCATGCCGTTGTTCATCACCTCCTCCAGCTCCTCAGCCTTGGTTCTTGGCTTGGGTTCGGCTTTGGATTCCGGACTTATGGTGGCGATAATCGGGGGCGAATCCTCGGGTGAATCTTCCGAGAGGTCGATTTCGGTAGCCGTGGTTTTTGGGCTTACAGGTTCAGTTTCCGGGCTTTCTTCGGTATAAGTTTCTGCACCCGATTCAGGTGGTGTTGATGCTTCGGCTGGGATGGTTTCAAAATCATCATCAGGCACAGGTTTTTCGCTTTCGCTGATAAACAGCTCCAACTGCTCGATAAACTGCGAACGTCCCTTGCTGCTAAAATCCACAAAATTGGTGGCTGCATCATCGCCCAGCACCCCGTCAAAAAGGCTTTGCTTTACCAGCAAGCCGGAGGCAATTTGTGTTTCGATCGAATCGCGGGTAATAAAATTGATGATGGTGAGATTGTTGCTTTTTTGACCAAGCCTGTCGATACGCCCGATGCGTTGGTTCTTTTTGGCCGGGTTCCAGGGCAGCTCAAAGTTTATCAGCGTGTCGGCAATTTGCAGGTTTAAACCCGACCCACCGGCTTCGGTTGACAAAAATATTTTGTAATTGGGGTTGGTTTCAAATTTTCTAATTAGCTCACCACGAGCTTTCACCGGAACTTTGCCGTTCAGCTCCACAAAGCCAATGTTATTATCGCGCAGAATTCTGCCTATCAATTTATGCACTTTTATCCATTCCGAAAAAATAATGATTTTCATATCCTTATTCCGCACATCCATTTTTTCGAGCAGCATATATTCGAGTTCCTGGAGCTTGGGCGATTCGTTGGTTGTGTCGTCTATCAAATAGGTAGAATCGCACACCATGCGCATGCTCGTGAGCAGCATTTGCAAGCGTTGCAAATCATACGGGGTAAGATATTTTTTTCGGATAATTTGTGCAATACCCTTGCCATACGAAGCGTGATAATCGGCCTGCAGCGGCGACAAGCGCAGCGGTACATTCAGTTGCTGGATATTAGGAAGCTGGTCGATCACCTTGCGCTTTTCGCGCCGCAGCAAAATCTTGCTCAGCTTTTTGTTGAGCTTTTGCAGGTTATAATAGCCGTTTATCTTGTTGTGCTTGTCGGGATCGAACAGGCAATGCTGGTATGAAAATTCCCACAAGGGACCCAGAAACTCCGGCTCGATGATGCTCAGAATGGAAAAAATGTCGATCAGGCGGTTTTCGATGGGCGTGCCGGTAATCACCAATTTGTGGCGGGGCTCAAGATTTTTAAGCGAATTGGCGGTTTTAGTTTCGTAATTTTTGGCGCGTTGGGCTTCATCCAAAATCAAAAAATCGATACCTGCTTCATTGATGGCTACCTGATCGCGCAGCACCGTCTCGTAATTCACGATAAAAAAGTAGTAATCGCTATTCAAATATTGCAGCTTACGCTCGTCGGGCAAGCCTTGAATGACCAGCGCTTTTTCGTCGGTAAACTTCTCGATTTCGTTTTTCCATTGTTCTTTGAGCGAAGCCGGGCACACGACCAGCGCTTTTCTGAAATCAAATATTTTCTTTTTCAGGATAGCAATAGCAATGGCCTGTATGGTTTTACCCAAGCCCATTTCATCGGCAATGATGGCCGCCTTTTTGAAAAGCGCAAACTCGATCCCTTCTTTTTGATAATCGAACAGGTCGAGATTTATATCGCTGTAATCCGGGGTATGTATCGATTTAAGCTGCGCCAGCATATCATCCTCAAAAGCATTGGCCAGTTTTTCGCGCACCTCCGGGCGGATCCGAATCATATCCATATTTTGCGCAGCATCGATAAAGCCGAGAAAATCGGCTAACTGATCATCTTCGATGTATTGGGCATTTTTAAAATACCGCGAAATCATCAACTGCTCTTCCACGGGAAGCTGGTGCGGATAATACCACGAAATTTTATACTCGTTCAGCGGGTCGCAATATATTTCGATAAAAGGATAAGTTTTGCCTAACCGTTTATACAGGCGATCATTTTCTTTGAGTGCTTTAAATGCATACATGATGTGCTTGGTAGTACCCAGCTTGTTGAGCCGCGAATCCATGCTGTCGCTGTAGCCGGTTTCATTTTCAAAATCGCGCAAAAACACCTTATACTTCACGCCATTTTCGTTGGTAAGGATGTGGTCGCCATAGATATTTGCCGCCCATTTCATCCGATACTCGGCAGCACCGGCTTTTTGCTCGCGCTCTTTAAGCACGCGCCTAATCATGCCCTGGCGTGTATATTTTTTGTGTTCGATTTGTTCTTTGGGGTCGAGCAGGTGCATTTCATTTTCGATTTGCAGCAGGCAGGCATAAGCCATCCTATCCCAAGCATTCAAGCTGGTTTCCGAAAAGGGGACGATGTGTTCTTCGTCAATAATATGAAGGCAATATTCAAGCATTTCGCCGCTTTCATCATCGCTCACGATAAGCTCGAACCGGGCAGGCGACTGGGTAAGAATCTGGCAGTTGCCGTTGTTAAAAATAATCTCACTCCAGGCCAGCTCATCCTTTGCTAATTCCTCTTGCAACTTTAGTTTTTGAGTTATAATGATTTCCTTAATATTCATAAGATTTTGAATTTGATTGTAAACTATATTTCTATTTTGCTAAGCCTAAATTTTCCTGAACACGCTTTTTCAATTTACTCGCAAAAATAATTTTATAGCTGAACTCTTGCAAGAAAATCAAAAGGAAAATAGTGAAAAAGGATTTCATAATTTTGAACAAATGGAAAAAAAGCCTTCCTGCAACTTGCAGAAAGGCTTTTGGGTATTGTTGGCTGATCTAGTCATCCGATGAATAGTACCGGAAAGAATTGCTGTTTCCCGAAGTTCATCCCCAGTGTTTGAAAGCATTCATCGGATGACTTCTATGTTTTATTGAATCACCAGCTTTTTCACTGTCTGCAATTCTCCTTGACTTATGCCTAAGTAGTAGATTCCTTTCGGATAAGATGATAGGTCAATGGCGAAATCGATGGATTGATTATTGCCCGTGGCGAGAATGGAGCCGTGGGTGTTTGAAATTTCCCAGCCGAACCCATTCATGGTTTTGCTGCGAATATTAAAAATCCCTGATGAGGGATTGGGATAAACCGAAACATTCATCTCCGAACCAGCAATCTCAACAACTCCGGTAACATTTAATTCCTTCACCACCGATAAGCCATGACTTTCAAAAGTTCCGCACTGCGGCATTTGCTCATCAAAGGCAGCTTCCAGTGTAAACTCTTTTCCTGTTTCAGGATTGAAAACGCGGAAGTTCATCGCTTCGCCTTCCGTCATCCCGTCAATGGCTGGCGTAGTCGGGTCATCACCAAAGACAGTGATAGCCGTGTTTTGATTTTGGGAAATAGCGGCTCCACAGCACAAGCCAAATTGGTTATAAATGGTGATGATGCTACCTGCGCTTATTCCCGTAATCGCTTGCAAAGGAATGGCGATGGTGTGGGTGATGGGAGTTTTTATTACCTCACCCCCGGTCCCTCTCCTCAAGGAGAGGGGAGTTCCACCGCACAGGCCAGTGCCGTGGTCGGTTCTCCCCCTCCAGGGGGAGTTAGAGGGGGTCTTGTCGGAGGTGGTACAACCTGGAAACTCCACTTCTACATCTTCATCCACCAACATAAAGTAGGCCTTTCCGGGCACAAGTTCTCCAAGTGTATTAACGCCAAATTGTGGCCAGTAAACTCCCGAACCTGCAACTTCTTTTACAATTTGAAGATGGTCGATGATTGGGTTAAATAGTTCCTCCGCCGGGTTATTGCAACTATTAAGCACCGGGATAAGATTCTAGCCCTCAGCCATTTCCAGCGTTGGATTTCCGATTTTTGAGCCAGCAATGGTAAGCTCCAAATTATTGGCGGTTTTTATTTGGTAGCCGTTTTCAAAGTTCCAGTTGCCAATGGTGTTTACTCCTGCCGCCGGATAATAAAAATCCATCATCGACGACAGGATGATAAAGTCGTTGCCGAAGGACGAAAACATACCTTCCACGCCTTTATTGAGCGGATCGAGGTAGGTGGAAACGCCACTCCATCCGGCGGGGATATTAAGGATTTGCTGCAGGTAAAAGTTGTAGGGCTGCTGAAATCCTTGCGTAAGGATAAGCTCCGCACTTTGGAGAGTTTCGATAACAGGCTCGCCAAGCGTAAAACTCAGCGAAAGGTTTTCGTTTTGGAAGTAGCCACCCGCCGAGGCGATGACTTGTTGGGCGTTTGCCTGCGATGAAATGAAGGCCAAAGCCATGATGCTTATTAAAAGCTTAATTGTTTTCATTTTCGTTAGATTTTAACTTTGATGTTATTTTAGTTTTATTAAAATTCGAACAGTGTAAGCTCGCTGATAAATCTAAAATCCTTGATATTGTAAGTAAATAGCTCGAATTGTGTAACTATGGAGGTTGCGGCTATTAAACTGTCGGGAATAGCGAGACCATGGCTCAGGCGATAGGTAAGGATAAGGTCTATTGCTTTTTCGGAAATTTTATCATTCAATCAAAACATCAGTGTCACAAATAATCAGCCTCTTTGCCATGCCTGTGTTCTAAGGGTTGAAGCATCAATATTTTTCCCGGTATAAATTTCGGTCATGGTGCTTACATCAACCGAATCATCGCCTGCAATTAAGGTTATGCCATTAATAATGGATTTCCCTTTTTTATTGGCAGCAGGTTTTGCAATTTCAAAATCCAGGCTTTTAGCCAAATTTATTAAGGCTTGTAAAGTTTCCTGTTTACTGTATTTAATGATTAGTTCCGGCATAATTTAATTGTTTCATGCAAAGTTACAATATTTCAAAAATCGGGGTGAAAGATTCACTTTTGTTTAATTCGTTAAATTTAAACCATTTTCGGCCTTACAAATTTGTCTGCCAGCCGGCGGATGGATTTCACCAACTTTAGTAACACTGATTTGTCATCTAAAGGTCGTTTAACATTTGAGCCACAGTTCTTTTTGGTAGTTTCCCTTCCTGCATTTTTTTTACACCCAGCAAGCCGGCGACAATTTCCTTTACCAGCATATCATGTAATACATGAATTGTTTGCTTCTCCTCCAAATACTCATAAACAATCACAAATGGAAATTTACCTACCACAAATTCACGGTAAGATTGTCTTTTTACCGGAAATCTTTCCGGAGAAAGTGCAATCAAATGTAAGGCATTATCAATAAATACAAGGAACTTTTCGCCCAAGCCATCCAATCGTTCTTCATACCAAAGAAATGATTCATCAAGTTCCTTTGTTGCTTCAGATGAAAGTAGAATTATATTCTCTATTTCATTTTACTTTTCGATGGCTCAGGATTTCCTTTTTTGCATCTTCCCAAAGTCGGCCCTTGTCGTTACCACTTTTTAGCTGAGCAGAGCGATAGTCCAGTTCGGCTATTAACTCCCCGTCATTCCACCATTCATAAGGTTCATTTAATTCATTTTCGATCATGGTGTAAATGGCCTTTACTTTATTGTCATCGGCAACTCTGATGTAATCGTAGAGTTTTTCTCTTATTGTTGCAGTGTTCATGTTTTGATATTTAATGCAAAGTTAAAAAATTTGTTTCCCAAAAAGGTTTCAGCTTTTAAAAGATGTAATTTTTCAACACCGGCAATAACTTTTCACCTTTTACTCCCAAAATCAATTATCCTTGAGGCAACGAACTGAGATACCGTAAGCCTTACTACTATAGCCGCGGTACACAGTGGCTTTACTAAGGTCCAGATGCCGTCGCCAGGCCGAAGTTCCACTCTCGCTTGCAGACCAGAAGCTGGTGAATGAACCGATACCAAGAAAGTCCCATCCGATATCACGGGTGCCTGCTAAAAGAGCCTCAAACCCACTGCTGCCACCTTGCTTTAGTTTTGTTCCACCATCAACACCCCTGAACCCTGTGCTGCTGCAATTTATGGTGGGGTCAACCTCTTGTTCCAAAATACACCACTCTGCATCGGTTGGCACATGCCATCCCTCCATACAAATCCCCTTTGCACCTTCTGTTGTTTCATATTCCATCATTTCATCCCACTGATAAAGGCCACCATAAACATCGCAGTTTGCCTCAGAATCATCATAACAATATTTTTCAATAATACTATTGTCGGTTTGGTCGCTGCTGCCATTAATTCGTGTACCAATATTCAAATTCTCCGCCATCCAGCACTGGTCGCCAATTTGTACGGTTGCGTAGGTGTTGCCATCGCGGGTATCAGTAAAAGCATCTCCGCAGGTAAAAGGTGTATAGGAGAATGTGCGGATTGCGCGAATATATTTTCCAGAGTTTTTATTATATTGTGCCTGAGTGCCTGCAATAAATTCTTGCATCCACGCTTTTAAGGAGGTTGTCTCCGAAGAGCACCAATAATAACTTGGAAAAAAATCACCAATCAATTCCTTGTTTAAATACAGCTTGTTAAGCTCCTCTTTACTTGGAAGATACCAGTCATTATAGCCATTTAGCTCAAGGTCATTGCAAATTTTTGCAGCAATACTGGCATTACCACAACCAGTTACTATATCCAGAGTGTTTTGATAGCCCGTACCCAAATCAAGACCATCAGCACCTGGTAAAGATGTTCCTTGACATCCCCATGGAAGAAATCCTTGGTCAGTACCTGCCGCAATAAATCCATTCACTTCTCCTGTTACATAGCCGGGGTCGCCGACTTGCAGGATATAGGCTACAATACCTCCACCATATTCATCGCCAATTGCAAGTTGCGGCGGTGCAACAAAATTTATGTTTACCGTATCGTAAGTAGTATCGCAGGCCGTGTGTATTTGCCATTGCAATGCGTACATTTCATTTACCTCGCCGGTGAAGATGGTGGTTGGATTGGTGGCATCCACAAAGTTTCCGTTTTCGCCGCTTAAAATGCTCCACAGTCCCTGGCCAAATTCGGGCGTGTTTCCCCCAAGTGTGGCACTTGTACCCTCCACATCCAACTGATCGGGGCCGGCATTGGCCTGACTTGGGTCAGGTACACAGTTTGTTATCAGGTTGCCCTGGTCGTCAACGGCAATTTCGTAGCTTGTTCCGTTGGGCGAATGTAAAGTAAGCGAAGCCGAACTTAAGGAGTAGGGCACGCTTAACAGTTGGCTTGTCCCCATCATCTGAAAATCAGAGCCGCCAGCGGGGTCTATTTCAACTTGCAGAAACCAGGAACCAATACCCCACAAGATATCATTAAAATTACCCGTGAGTACCTCATCCGGGTTTCCGATTTTAAGGTCGAATAAGCCAGAGTTGTTGGTAAGCAATTGGTAGTTTCCGCTGTAAATTTCCGTTCCAGTAGTACTTCCATTCAATATGGAAATTTTAACGGAGATGGCCTGGTTAATCAAAGGATTACCGCTTAAATCGCGGGCAATTGCCTGGTAGTTGAAGGCCTGGGGAGCTTGTGCGAAATGGCATGTTGCTGCCAGCAGCAACGCAAAGAGCAATGTAAACTTTTTCATAAGTATTAGGATTTTTGTTGATTGCCCTCAATACCCCGACGGGCAGTTAGTTGAGTTTATCCCGAATCAAAAAAATGATTCGGGGATTGTTCGACTAAATGATTTTATTTCGCAAATGCTCATAAAATCATAGTCTCACATCCCGAATATTAAACGATTCGAGGATTAGTTCGACTAAATTATTTCGTTGCGCCTGCGGCTTACAAAATAATAGTCTCACTAAAAAAAAGCGTGGGTACTGTAACCTATCCGCCTTAGAGGTATCGCCAAACACCCACGAGAACAAATAAGAACAGCCCACGCCTGTGGCGTGAGCGTGTTACTTATAGTCTTGTTTTCGTTTGAAAAATTGGCGATTTTCTAAAGCAAGAATAAAAGCTAACGCTTTTTATATTTTTATTTTAGCGTGTTTATGTCATTGTTTTGGGTGTGTTTGGTGTTCAATTATAAATTTTCAATTTCTTCTTTTGTGAGTTTTGTTTGCTGAATGATGGTTTCAATTTCAAGACCGCCATCCTTCAAAGTTTTGGCAAAAGCCAGGATTATTTTTTTATTCTCAAGGAGAGCTTTATCCTTCTGCTCAAGAGCTTTGTCTTTCTTCTCAAGAGCCTTATGGTTATTGTCAACTTTCTCTTTCAGGTAGCTTATCTGGTTGGCATGATCAATCAGAACACTTAAAATTTCATCCTCGGCATGCAATTGTTCTTCCAGATCGGGATTGTTAATGTCGGCAGCCTGAAGTCGCCGGATTACGCGCTCCAAAAATCCGGGGAAAAATCTCCGTATCAGCCTTAGTCGGTGCTCATTATTCTTTACCTTCGATTTTTGATCGAATAACTGTAACAAAGCATAGAGCTTACGTTTGTACTCATCATTTTCGTAATCGATTTCGGTGATGTTGCTCAAATTAGGGAGTTGAACCACCAGTAAATCGTAAGTCAAATTATCGATAAATTCGTTGGTTTTCTTAAGCTCCTTGTTTTTAAAAACGCCTTCTTTTACCCGGTTAGTCCTGATGAGTAAATCGTTGATTTCGTTTTCAATCCTGAAATTGAGGATAAAAATGGGTATCAGTCGGATGGGTTTTTTAACCGTAGTTACGGCCTGGGTAGTGGGGTGAATGATTTCCTTTTCCTGCTTTTTCAGGAAATTGTTGCTGATGTATCTTTTAAACCTGAAAATGTCGTCGGGTTGGGTAGCTTTTTGCAATTCAATCATGATGAGCTCTTCGGTGCCATCGGGTAGTTCTACGGTTGCCGTAAAATCGAGGTGGAAAAGCCTGATATCATCTTTTGTGGAGGGGTCTTTTACCTGGATTGGGGTGGCGTTTTTCTTTGCGTGGGTTTGCGGCTCCAAGTGAAGTTTTGTAATTTTTTCGTTTATCAGCGTTGATAAAACAATAGTAGCACTTTCGGGATCTTCCATCAGGTATCTAAAAACCACATCATAAATCGGGTTGGGGATGATGATGTATTCGCTGTCGCCTGAAATATTTTGTTCGGTGTTCATTACATTAAGTTTTTTTCAAAAATAGGAATTATTTTTATTTTAGTGGTGTTATGTCATAGGTTAAAACTTTATTATTCATTAATCGTGGTTTATGCCTCAATCCTTCCATGGTATAAATCAGAGATTGGGAAAATCAAATCGAAATCATTCCAATTCAAATTCCCATCGGTCAATGAAAAGTTTGAAAAATTATTTTCATCAAGATATTTTTTTATGGATGGATGCAATGATTTGGATAAAAAAGGTTTGAAGTCAACAAGCCTTTCATGTCCATCACTAAATTTTATTCGAATAGCATAATCCGTCAGGTACTTTGCGGATTCTACCCTAAGCTGGCCAATTCCATTTTCTGAATCCTTATAGTCAACTATTATTTTCATTTTAAGCGTTTTGTAATTATCGTTTCCACCATGCGCCACAACATAATCAGATACCCAATTTATTAAACATATCATCTGCATTCTCACATTCAATCATGTTTTTACCCTCATCCGTCTCCTCAAGGGTTTTTTGCGTTGTTGCGTTTGGCGTTTTTACTTTAAAGGGAATCCCCTTGTTTTGCCTGATTTGATTGTAAAACAGGCTTATTGCTTCCGAAACAGAAAGTCCAAGTTGATGAAGAATTTCTTCTGCTTCATGTTTTAGGCCGGGTTCGATGTTCGCTTTTATTGTTTCTGTTTTCGACATATTAATCAATAATTTATGCTTGTACAAATTTACATTTTTTCAATCAGCAACAATTTGCTTTCTGTTTTTAAAATAGGCAATGATCTCTTTCGGGCTTTTGCCTTCGGTTTCACGTGCAATTCTATCGCGTTCAACACGAACAGATTTCACGCAGTCGTATTCTTTCTTAATAGTTGCTTTCATAATCAAATATTTCTCGTGGGTTTCTAATCTCGATTGTCTTGTAACCATTCATTAAATTAACGGCATTGTAGCCGTTTATCTTTTGGATATTTACAATATGTTTAAAGTTCCAACTTACCAAAAGGTCAGCTTTTAAAATGCTTGCCAATGCAATATGATAACAATCGGCACGGCTTGATTTTCCTACCACCTTTTCCTCCAAATATTTTTCTGCCAGCAAAACTGCTTCTTCGGTAAGTTCCATTTTCAGGATATTTATTTCGGGTATTGAGGCAACAAATTGTTTTACTTTTTGGGGGGCATTCATTAGCTCATCCTCGGCAACGCTTGAAACAATCAGTTTCAAATTTGAATTGAAAATATGTTGAAAGAATAAATTTGTCCATAACTCAAACTCAGGGTCAAATTTTCCACCAAAAACTGAAGTATCAACATAAATGGTTTTCATTGCAGTAAATTATTACTTTAAAATAAAACATTTTCTCGTCTCGAAATCAATCCATCGGTCAGCTCCCGAAAAACATCCTCGTCAAGGTCTTTCCAAGTGCCTGCATACGACAACACCTTTTTCTTTTTGCTGATTTGCGCTTCCAGTTTTCTCAAATATTCATCCAAGTCCGAAAGCCGCTCCATAGGAATTTGTTGGATTCGCTTGAGAATCTGTTTTCTTATTTTTGTTTCGGTAGTCATATTGCTATTTGCTATTTTATTTTAATAACACCCAAAAATACAATTATTATATCAGCTCTCATAAAAAGTAGTAATAACAAAACTTGTTTGAAAGTTCATGACACTTTTTCCGCCTTACGCTTTTTGAATTTTGGATGTAATGCCTTTCTGTTTTCAAAATATTCGGTCAATTCATCATATGATAAATCTTTAATATCATTGCTGATATTATCCCGGATTTCTCTCATTTAGTCAACCATCCTTTTTTCTATTTTATTCCTCATTATCAGCTTTCATTTTACAAGCCTTTGCTTGTTTTGCTCCCACCAGCCTTTTTTAACTTCTTTGGCCAAAAGGTCGATTTCATCCCGGGTAGCTTTCGATTTTGACGTAGCCTCACTGTAAGCGAGATAATCGAGTAGATTTTCGATTGCCTCCAACTTTACCCAGCCGGGCATGCGGATGAGGATTTCGTCTGTGGTTCTTTCGATTTGCATTTTACTAAAAGTTAAATATGTTTTCAAAGATACTAATAACTTGTTTTACTGTCAATTTTTTCGCAATCTGCGTTAATAGCTTGTTCCATTTTTAATAGATCTTCCTTGTCGATAGCTCCGGCAAATTTTAAAAGACCTCGTTTATCTGTGCTATCTGCTGATACCAGCGAATTAATAAACTCGAGCAACTTGGTTTGCTGGTAATGATTTAATTGGCCGATAGATTGAATTATTGTATTGGATATTTCCTGTGTTTGCATTAGCGTTTAACCTTTCTGTTTTTAAAAACATCCAAAAGTACAATTAATAATAAAAGGGCTACCGAAAACCTAAAAAGCATTCGTCTATGATTTTTAAAATCCCGTTCTTTGCAAGCACAAAATCTCACGCCTTTTTTGGGATTGGCGAAAAGATTTAGTTTTGCAAAAAATGACGATGAAATATCTGATAGGCATAGATGATACCGATACCACAGAATCGCGGGGCACCGGATACCACGCGCGGCTTATGGCGCTGCAGCTCGAAGCAGCAGGACTGGCCAGCGTGCATGGCATCACGCGCCATCAAAACTATGTACATCCCGGCATCCGCTACACCTCGCAGAACAGCTCGGCCTGTTTGCTGGTCGAAACTGACCATTACGAGGAGACCAAAGCCTTTTGCCGCCGCTTTCTTTTGGATATTGCTCCCGAAGGTTCCGATGTGGGAATCTGCATCATCGAAACCTCATTCATCCCACGCCTGGTGCTTCGCTGGGGCAATCGGGCAAAGCACGAACTGTTGAGTCGTGAAGAGGCTCTCGAAATTGTGTCGAAGTTTGATATTTATCTCGAAGGCCTTACCGGAAGCCACGATGGAATTATTGGCGCGCTGGCGGCAGTAGGGCTGCGCAGCAACGGCAACGATGGGCGTTTTATCTGGCTTCGTAAGCAAAAAGAACTGCGCGATTTGAAACCGGGTTTTTATACGCCTGCCGAACTAAAAGCCGATTTTGGCATTGAGCAGATTTCGATTCGGATGGACAGACCTTATCTCGGAGATAGTAAAATTTGGGTTCACGACTGGTTCAGGCCGGTGCTCAAAAATCATAAAATCACTTTGATTATCGAAAAATATACAAAAGATGGACAGACCAACTGGAGAGTTTCAAGCAAGGACTATATCCGTTCGCACTCATAGCCAAAGTATTGCAAGGCTGCTCGAAGTGCTGATGCTGCTGGCTTTGGGTGTGGTGGCCATTGCGCTGCACGCCCGGTTCAAAAGTCCGTTGAGCATACCGGGGCACCATGGCCTCGAGTTTATGGCCTTGCTCATGTTGGGACGTTTAAGCTCAAACATGAAATATGCTTCTTCGCTGTCATCGTTGGGCATGGGTGTTTTTTTGCTGTTTCCCTTTGTCGGTTTCAGCGATCCCATGATGGGCTACAACTATATGCTTCCCGGCTTTATGCTCGACCTGTCGTACCGCTGGTTGGGAAGTTCAAGATTCAAACTTTTACTACTCGCCATCTTTGCCGGTTTTTCCTATATGCTTGTTCCCCTTAGTCGCCTGCTTGTAAATCTCACCACCGGCTATCAATATGGAGCCTTTCTTAAGCATGGTTTTGTACTTCCTTTTGTTTCCTGGTTTTTCTTTGGCCTGGCCGGAGGTTTATTAGGAACCGGAATTAGCAAGACCCTCACCAGATTCTTATCCAAATTATCTAAGTAGTTAAGGATGAAAAAATTTACCCTAAAATATAATTACGTCCTGGATATGCGCGAAGGTACATATCGCCCAAAACCTGACAGGTCTGCCCGACAGACGAAACCTCTAAGTATTGGGAAAAAGAATGATCCTAACGAATTTGTAAATCTGTCAGGTTATCTTCTCTTCATTCTCTTATCTTTAATATTTACCTCCTGCCAAAAAGAGGAGAAAACTCCGGTGCCCCCAAGCCTCCAGCTCGTCGATGCAGCCGGAAGCATCAGCCGCGACACCACCATCGCCTTTGGCGATTTGATGACTTTTACACTGAAAGCCACCGGCGGCAGCGAAAATCTAACTAATCTTTATGCTCTGCGTGGGGGAAGCTACTTGGTGGAAACCCGCGCCTTGGACACCAGCATGAATATCTTTTCTTTTCAAGTCAATACATCCTTTACCAAAAACCTCGCTGGCACCGAATACTGGACCTTTGTGGTTCGCGACAAAAACCGCCTCGCCGATTCGGTGTCGCTGACGATTACCCGGGATACCGCTGTGGATTTCGGTCCTATCCTCACTATCGAATCTTTGATGATGAGTGCTCAGAACCGCCAGGAGCCGGGCAGCTTTTATTCGTTCGCAGCGGGAGTTTTGAAGATGGCTCAGGCACTCGAAAATCAGGCTGGCATCGACTTGCTGTATTATTATTATGGTGAAGATGAAAATGTGATTGCTTCGCCGGGAGCCAATGTGGAAAGTGGGGTTTTTGAGGGCAACCTCGAAAATTGGGACATCAGGCGCACTACGCGATTTATCCCACTCGAAATAAGTGCTGATGATTTTTATGCCGCTGATAACGACAGCCTTTTGGTGGTTTCATACATCGAAGGCAGCGGCAAACGAAAGGCAAAGAATTTGAAGGCCGGGAACATTTTTTCTTTCAAAACTCAGGATGCACGATTTGGTATTTTCCGCGTAAGCGAAATTGAAGGAACGGATGACGGCACTGTTGTGATAGATATTAAAGTTCAGGATAAATAAATGAGGAGCAAAGCGGTTAGGGCTAAAATAGTGGCACAAATGAAATTAGCGATAAGCATCTTAATTACAATGTTGTTTTTGGGGATTGTTGCCCAAGCCCAGGTTTCTATTCAGGGAAGCGTAAGCGACAAGATAAGCGGAAAGCCCTTGCCCGGAGCCAACATCATTATTTCGGAAATTGGCAGGGGAAGCGTTGCTGATGCCAGCGGAGTATATCGCTTTGATAATTTGAAGTCTGGAAAATATTTGCTTGTCGCCTCTTTTATTGGCTATCAATCTGATTCTTCGCAGGTGCAATTATCAAATACGGAAAACGCCCTGTTGAATTTTCAACTAGTTCCTATCGGGATAGAAAT
Source organism: uncultured Lentimicrobiaceae bacterium (assembly GCA_964523795.1). Taxonomy (GTDB): domain Bacteria; phylum Bacteroidota; class Bacteroidia; order Bacteroidales; family 4484-276; genus SABY01. The sequence continues at coordinate 15,184 of CAZGAO010000051.1, read as the reverse complement.
ACCCACGGTGGTGATTACCGCCACGCGCACACAGCGTAAACTGGACGAAATACCCGCACGCCTGGCCATGATCGATGAAGCAGGGCTGGAAAACTACCCTGCCACCGACGTGGATAACGTGCTGCAAAGCATCTCCAATGTTTACGTTAATCGCAGTTGGGGCATCTTTTCCAAAAATACCAGCGTTACCATGCGCGGACTGGATGGTACTTCGCGAACGCTGATCCTGCTCGATGGCGTGCCTTTGAACAAGGTTTCGGGGGGTCAGATACAATGGGCTTTGATACGACCTGAAGATGTGCAGCGCATCGAGGTTTTGAAAGGTCCGGGCTCGGCACTTTATGGCATGAATGCGATGGGCGGCGTGATAAACGTGATTACGCGCAGGCCGGATAATAAACTTAGAGCTACCGCCGAATTTCAGGTGGGATCGATGAATACCCTGGGTGGCCACGTTTCGGTGGGCAAGGATGAAAGCAAAAACGGCAAGGGATTGTACTGGCGGCTCAACGGCTTTTACCGACAAGGTGATGGCTACATCATCGAGCCGGAGGAGAGTCGCGACAGTATTCATAGCAAATCTTACCTTGACGAGGGCAACATGAGTGCGCTGGTGGGCTATCATTTCGACAGCGATCAAAAGCTGGAAATAGCCTACGATTATCACGATGAGAAAAAAGGAGATGGCAAGCAGGTTTTTGAAGAAGATGGTGGATACAATCGTTACCAGATTCATTATGCCCGCGCCAAATACGAAGACCGTTTGTGGGGTGCGCAGCTTTCGGCGCAGGCATTTATGCAGGTCGAAAACTACGACCGCCAAAGCGAATCGGTGAACTCCACCGGCGTTTACCGGCTTTACAATACCGATTCGTACAAGAACGACTGCGGCCTCTGGCTTTCGCTCACCAAGACCTGGATCAAAAACATGCAGATTACCTTTGGTCTGGATATTCACGATGGGCTGGTGGATTCCAAAGACATTTACCTGACCTCGACCGATGAGATAAGATACCAGGGCAAGCTAAGTTTTGCCGGCATTTTTGCCCAGGACGAAATCGACCTTGCCGACGGAAAGGTAAAGCTAATTGCCGGTGCCCGCATGGATGTGGCCAACTATCGCGATGGCAGCCTCAGGGTAAGCGACCCGACCTCTACCACAGGATTTCCGCAGCAGAGCAGCGAAGACTTTGCCCATAAAACCTGGACTTCGTTCAGCCCCAAACTCTCGGGCATGGTTTTTATCAGCAGCACGCTGTCAAGCTACCTCTCTTTTGCAACGGGTTTCAATCCGCCTAAGCTGGACGATCTGAGTAAATCGGGCAAGATAAGCAAGGGTTTTAAGCTGGCCAATCCGGAGCTCAATCCCGAAACCATCCTTACTTACGAATGGGGAATTAACTGGAAACCCTTGCCCAATCTCAGCTTTGAACCCAGCGTATATTTTTCGCAGGGTAAGGACTTCCAGTATTTCGTACCCAATGGCGACAGCATCGATACCGGTGGCAGTGATATTAAGCCGGTTTTGCAGCGGCAAAATATCAGTGAGGTCGAAATCTTTGGTTTGGAAATCAATGCTCGTTGGCAGCTTGTAAAAAATATCAGCCTCAATGGCTGGTACGCGTACAATCTTTCAAAGATCAGCAAATTTGAGGTGGATGCCGAAAATCCGGCCAAGGAACTCGAAGGAAAATATTTGGCCGAAGTGCCGGTGCACACGGCTTTTGTAAGTCTGGGATGGCAAAACAAAATTGTGAATACCACGCTCACCGCCAATTTTGTGGGCGAAATGTGGGGCGACGAATACAATACCGAAAAGATAGAATCCTACGCGATGTTCGACATCAATTTGTGGAAACAGCTTACAAGGCATTGGCGGCTCTCGCTGATTGTGCAGGACATTTTCGACCGCCAGCCTATCGACAAAAAGATGCGCCTCTCGCCCGGCAGGTATGTGATGGGGAAGGTGCAGTTTGCGCTGTAAAAAGTTGAGTGATTGAATGACAGAATGATTGAAACGGAAGAATGTTGAGCGAAGCGAAATCCCGCATTTGCGGGAACAGAATGATTGAAAAAAGAGATGAGCGGTGAGTGATAGAGTGATGGAGGGTTTTCGGGGGGCGTACATCAGGTGCGATGGGTAGAGACGCGATGCATCGCGTCTGTACAATATGCGCAAATATTGAATATCGAATAATGAATTACCGAATAATGAATATTGAAATGAGAGATGAGAAAATTGGGTGGGGGTAGAGACGCGCAATTTGCGCGTCTCTGAAATATCAAACAATTAACGAAAAACGATTAATCCCGCCTTTGGCGAGGATTTCGCTTCGCTCAACAAATAATGCCGGGCAAAGCCCGGGCATCCTCGAAAAGTTACGAAAATCGAAGATTTTCTACTTTTCGGGACGGATAACGATTAACGATTAACAAATAACGAATAACGAATAACGAATAACGAATAACGAATATAGGAAATGAAGCACTTACAACATTATGCTTACCTGGCGATTGTCGCGCTGGGCGCAACGATGCTTTTGCTTGCATCCTGCGAAAAGGATGAAAAGCGCAATCCTCCGCAGATTACACTTTTGGCCGGAGACGATTACACCGAAAATGGCACCATCGCCGAAATTGGCGATCCGCTGCGCTTTGGTATCGAGGCCAGCGGCAAGGATGCCAACCTGACCAATTTTACGGTTAAATTATTATCGGGAGGCCAGTTGAAGACGGTACTCGATTCGGGTTTGAACAGTGGCAGTTTTGCGGTTAACGAAACTTTTTACCAGGGAGTGGAAGATACCGCAGAATGGATATTTACGGTGATGGACAAAAACCGCCTCACCGTCAGCACCTCGCTGATGGTTTACAAAGACCCCAACTCTACCTTTGGTGGCATCAGGCATTACCCGTCGGTGGTGGTGGGCATGGATGAAAATGCGCAGATAGGCCACTTTTTTTCGCCCGTCACAGGAAATGTTTGGATGATGGATACGGCTGCCATGAACCAGGATTTGGTGGATGTGCTGGTTTATTTTAAGATGTCGGAGAACAACGGCGTGCTGGAACCCTCGCCCACCTTTTCGTCACCGGGCGAAGAGGAAGATGGGGCTTTTGAATTCTATCCCACGCTGGCCGATTGGACTGCGTGCAACTACACCAAATACGATATCCGTGCGGATAACGGGGTTACGATGCAGACTTTTGATGCGGCGCAAAACGATTCGCTGCTCATCGTATCCTACAAAAATGTGTCGGGCAAGCGTAAATACAAATGGGCGAATGCCGGAACCATCATCCCGTTTATGACGCAGGGCGGAAAGAAAGGACTTATCCGGGTGTTGCAGGCCGATGACGTGGCTTCGGGTATTATCGAATTTGAGATGAAGATACAATATTAGCATGACCGTCAACAAAGGGGGATGCGCCGCGGCAGGGATTGGAGCGGCACCCCGGCGAAGCAGCAGCAGATGTTTTTTGTTGGCTGGGGGAGGCTGACGAAGGAAGCCCAGCCGCAGCCTACAAAAACACTGCTGCTGCGAGGCGGGTATAGCGGAAAGCCCGGTTTGCCGCCCAAATAATTATCACGAATAATTCACTTTATCAATAAATTAATTTTAATCACTTTTTTAAAAACTTAATCAAAATGAAAAGAAGCATTTTTACAATTTTGTTAGCATGTATGGCCATCTTTACCTTTGGCCAGGACACCATTACCGGCTGGACATTTCCGGTAGAAAACGGCCCCGACAGCCTGAACGCCAACATGGGCACAGCGCAGAATATGGACTACGACATCCGCTTTGAAGACGATGCCACCGGCGACGATGGTGCCATTACTTTGAAGAATGCCTTTGAAGACTTTACCGCTACCGCCGAGGGCTGGGATAATGGCGCGGATATGAAATTCTGGTCGGTAAAATTTAAGGCCGCCGGATACAAGAGTTTTAAAGTGTCGTCGCTGCAAAGTGCGGGCGGCAACAAACCGGGGCCCCGCGACTGGAAGCTACAATATCGTCTGAGCGGTCAGGACGCGTGGACGGACATCCCCGGTGGCGAACTGACTTGTGCCAACGATTGGGAAACCGGCGTGGTGGAAAACCTGCCGCTGCCTGCTGAATGCAACAATCCTGAAAGTTCGGTATATGTGCGTTGGGTTATTACCTCGAACCTGGACATTAACGGCGCGGAATTGCTACCTACCGGAATTAGCAAAATCGACAATATCCTAATTACGGGAATGCCGATTGTGGAAGGCGACACGCTGACGGGCTGGACTTTCGCCACTGGCACCGAAGCCGACCTGAACGCCAACATGGGCACCGGGCAAAATATGGGCTACGACATTCGCAAGGAAGATGAAGCTGGTGGCGAGGATGTGATTTATTTTACCAACGGAACCATGGAAAATGACTTTGCCGCTACCGCCGAAAATTGGGATAATGGCGCGGATAATAAGTTTTGGAGTATTAAATTTAAGGCCAGCCAATATCGCGATTTCAGAGTTTCGTCGAAGCAGCGTGCGGGTGGTAATAAGGCCGGCCCCAAAGACTGGAAGCTGCAATACCAGATGAGTGGTGAGGATGTGTGGACCGACATCGCCGGCGGCAGCGTTACCGTGGCCAACGACTGGAGCGGAACGGTGGAAGGCCTGCTGCTTCCCGAGGCGTGCAACTATCCGGGTGGGTCGGTTTATATCCGCTGGGTTATGACCTCGAACTTAGACATTAATGGAGAGGAGGTATTGCCAACGGGCGTAAGTAAAATTGATGACATCCTTGTTACCGGCGTATCGCCAACCGGACTTAGCGAAAGCATTGCCTACGAAAGCATCGCGGTTTATCCCAATCCTTGCACCACCACTTTGATGGTGGACGAAAGCCGGGAAGCCTCCCGTTATGCTATTTATAACCTGGCTGGCCAAAAGGTGGCTGCCGGTAATCTGGCCAGCACTAATGCCATTAATATCGCGGATGCTTTGGAAGGTATGCACCTGATTACTTTGATGGATGCCAAAGGCGCGGTGATTGGCAGTGAAAAAATTATGATTAAATAAGCCCCTTTGTATTTCCCCTCGCAGTGGAGGTGCCTGCCCGGCGCGGGCATCCTCCATTTGTTTTTTGATTTTAGAGTTAGCATCCTAATTAGAGTCTGTCCATAATGTCATAGATTTCTCCCGTTATCACTGCGCTACGCTTGTGCTATTGGTCGAAATGACAGGGCGCAGGTTTTTATGTGGGTGGGTGAAAGTGGGCGCGAAGCGCCCACTTTCACCCACCCCTTTCACAGCCCGAGGCTTTGTCATTTCGACTGGAAAAACGAAGCGAAGCAAGTTTTGAAAGGAGAAATCTCAAATTCAATCACTTTAAAGTCAGACACTAATTAGAAATAAATTTATCCATCTGGGCTTTTTTCTCGAAATGCTTCGGGGCTATTGGAAAATTAAAGATGATAATATTTCGGTACTCTGCACCTTTATCTGTTTCGGGATAAATGCCGTTTCTACAAATATTGCGCGGCTCTGCCGCTTTAGCTCTTTTCCGCGTAAATGTAATTTCTATAAATACCAATTATAAAATCGAGCATGCTCGTCCTTTTGATGTTAGATTGTGTACGCTTTTTGGTGGACTTAAAATAGGAAGGCTACGTCTAACATGATTGGAATAGATGAACGTAAAAGGTGCAGCCCCGAAAAAAAGGTGCAGCGCACCATCAATATTTGTAGTGATGAAGTTCCCTCTTAGAAGGGCAAGGTGCGGAGCACCGGCATATTAAAAGCAAGGTTTTTTGCTGACAACTTTCAAAAACCTAGCATCTAAAGTGCCTCATTTTTACCCAAAATCCAAGTTATTATAATCTAACTTGTTTCTCAGCAAACCCTACTTATGAAAATCATTAGCAAACAAAAAATATTTTTCTTAGGCTTTTTTCTTTCCTGTCTTTTTTCGCTTTCGCTAAATGGGCAAAATGTGATTAGTGGCCATTTTGATGGTGAGGACGGGAAGCCGCTGCATGGTGTTAATGTATTAATCGTAGAAACCGGCGAGGGAACAAGCACCGACCGGCAGGGGAAATTTGAACTTAGTACAAAAGCCGGCAATGTTCAGCTTACCATCAGGGCGAGTTTTGTGGGTTTCGTAACGGCTTCGCAAGCCTTGTTTGTGGAGAAGGATTCGGAGTATAAAATTGATATGACTCTTTTGCCTTTGGTGATAAATGTTGCGCCTGTCGAAATTAGTGCGAAAGCTGAAAGTCGCCCTTTAAATGTGCCCATGCGCATCGAGATAATCGGGAAAAAGGAGATTGAAGCCTTGCCGGCCTTGTCGATCGACCAGACGATGCTTAGCTCGCCGGGGGTAAATGTAAACCGTGATTTCGGTATTTTCTCTGACCGTGCGGTGGTATCGCTGCGCGGACAAAGCGGCAGCGACCAGTCGCGCACCATGGTGCTGGTGGATGGTGTCCCGGTAAACAAATCGGATGGGGGCAGCGTAAACTGGAATTTTATCCAGCCCGAAATGGTGGAACGCGTGGAGATAAGCAAGGGACCGGGATCGGCAAAATATGGCTCGGGGGCTATGGGCGGAGCCATCAATATTATTACCACGCGTCCTACCGAGGCATTTAATGTGGAGGCTGAGGCCGAAGCCGGGCAGTGGAACACCTTTGGCGGGCGCGTTCGCGTATCGGGAAATATAAGCGATTCGTTGAGGCATCCGCTTTGGTATTCGGTGAGTGGCATGGTGCGTACCAGCGACGGCTACATCAACCAGCCCGAAGAAACCATTTTAATGTACGATTCGGTGGTGGTGCCGGCCTTTTTACAGGAGCAGGCCGCGCAGGTGAAGCTGGCCTGGCGCATCAACGAAAACCACCAGGTGGATTTGGATGCTAACCTTTATAACGACAAACATGGCCAGGGCATCCGGATTTATGAGGATGACGGCTCGTGGTCATCGCATCAAACCTGGTTTGCCAAAGCCGGATACAAGGGGCAGATGGGGAAGTGGAGCATGGATGCAAAAGCCTATTATCTGCTCGAAAATTATTACAAGGTAAACGAATATTTCAGCGATGGCGAATATACGCTTTACGATGTGGATTCGAAGCGCAACGATTTGGGAGGAATATTGCACTTGTCGCGGCTTGTGGGCGAACATCACAAAATGAGCCTTGGCGGAGAGGTGCGTCAGGGAAGGGTGGATGCTTCGGATATTTATTACACGGCCTCGGATAAAATAGATAATCAGGGGCAGATGAACCTGGGCGGGCTTTTTATAATGGATGAGATGAGCTTTTTGAATAATACTTTGCAGATAAATGCCGGTTTGCGCCTGGATGCAGCGCAGTTTTCCAAAGGCTTATACCGCATTCAGGATCCATCGTATTCGTTGGAGTACATGCTCAATTTTCAGGATACCCTGATGAAGGATAACGCTTGGCTGGCCGTAAATCCAAAGCTGTCGGTAAATTATCTTTTTAGCCCCAACCTGCGTACCTATCTTTCGGCGGCTCGTGGTTTCAGGGCTCCGGTTTTGGATGATATGTGCCGGTCGGGAAGGAGCAAAAATGGTTTCAGGGTGACCAATCCCAACCTCAGTCCCGAATATCTTGCGAGCTTCGAGTGGGGCTTCGACTGGCGCGTAAAAGACCGCTGGCATTTTGGGCTTTCGGCCTTCTATTCGCAGGGGCAGGATTACATGTACGCCATCAGCACCGGCGATTCGGTAAATATGGGTTACATCATCAGCCCGGTTTATAAAACACAAAATATAAGCGGCGTAAATATCTCGGGCATCGAAGCCGAGCTGTCGGGGACGATTGTAAAAGGCGTTTCATTCTTCGCCAACTACACGCGCAATTTTACCGAAATAACAGATTTTGTTCCCCAAACCGCCGCCGACCCTGATCTTACGGGAAACCACCTCACCGATGTTCCTGACCATCAGGCCAACGCGGGTTTGGGTTGGCAAAACGAGATTGCAGATATTTATATCACCGGCAAATATGTGGGCCAACGCTGGATAAACGACCGCAACATCCCGGATGTAACTTACTTGCTGGCACCGGAATATCCGGCGTATTTCAACCTCGATCTTAAAATCCAAAAACAAATAGCGCATCATTGGCACGTTTCCTTATCCATCCAAAATATCTTTAACGAAATTCATTTCAACAGCCGGGGCTACAAAACGCCCGGTCGCTTTGTGATGGGCAAGGTGAGATGGGGGTTGAGGTAGGGCTTGTTAAGAAGTTAAAATTAATACAAGAAAACACTTAAAATCGATATGCTCACCCTAAAGAAAAATCTCACGCTCCAAAACTGGCTACACTGTCAATGACAAAGCTAATGCTTTAAATATCTTAATGAGATTTCTCCTACTGTGGTGCGGCATCGAAATGACAACATCCGCACGAGTTTTTGTACGTTTATTCAGAAAACCATGCGTTTAATATTACGGTGCGCCTGCCCCGTTTTATTCGGGGCTGCACCTTTCTACCTCTTGAAAAATAAATATTTCGGCTAAATACTTTATTTTAAAGCAGCAGAGCTGCGTAACATTTGTAGAAAAAAGATACGCAGACATCGTAAGGTGCAGAGCACCGAAATATTTTCATTTTGAGTTTTTCAGCAAGCCCAACTTAGTCTATGTTCCGTGCGCTAAGCACACTTGCTGGTGTAAACGATGTTGTGCTATAAAACCATCACTCCCCAATCCCATACTTATCAATCAAATAAATAAACGCAGCCATATTGCCGCAGCCCAGTTGCAGTTCGCGAAGGTTGATTTTATCAAAACTATCGTTGGCCGAGTGATGCAAATCGAAATAGCGTTGCGAGTCGGTGCCATAGCCTGCCAATGGAATGCCCTGCGATTTTAGCGGGCCAATATCCACGCCACCCCAGCCGGCTTTAATTTCATCGATGCCATAAGGGTGAAGCAGAGGCTGGTATTTTGCCAGCTCGGCCACAACTTCCTCATTTGCTGAAATGGTAAAATAGCGGGGTGTGAAAGCGCCTCCATCCGATTCGAGTGCCAGCAAATGTTTCTCCCCTTTTTCCTTTACACTTTTCGCATAAGCATCTCCGCCCGATTGATACAATTCTTCATCCATAAACAATACTACGCGGAGGGTACGCTTGTTTTTTAGAGCCAGCGTCTTGAAAGTTCGCAGCACATCGGCCGACATCACGCAACCTGCCCCGTCGTCGTGAGCACCCGCCGTATTGTGCCAGGCATCGATATGGCCGCCCACCACGATATATTCATCCGGAAATTCAGAGCCGGTAATTTCTGCAATGAGATTGTAGGTAGTGATTTGTTTCATTTCTTTGGCATCAATAAACATATTGATTTTTGTAGCCGGGTTCTTTTTCAAAGTTTCGCTCAGCAAATCTGCATCGAGAGTGCTGATGGCCATGGCAGGGATTTTTGTTTCGCCATACCGGGTAGATCCTGTGTGAGGAATATGGTCGGAACAGTTGGTGAGGGATCTTACAATGACTGCTGCGGCTCCAAGGTCTGCGGCTATGGCGGGGCCATGTCCCCGTTGGTCGTGCATATTTCCATACCCATAAAATGTGTTGATAATCGTTGGGTCCCAGGGGCGATTATAAAAAACTATTTTCCCCCGGATGGCTTCGGATCCCATTCTCTTTGCCTCATCCAAACTTTTTACTTCCACAACTTCTGCTGTTATGCCCAATGCCGGAGTTGAAAGCGAAGGGCCGAGCGCATCGCAGTGGAGTGCCTTTAATTTACCTTTCTCTAAAACAATAAAAACAGCGGCCGAATCACATTTCCATGCGTCTGATTTAAACTCCTGGTAATAGACCTTATCAGCACCTAAATTTTTAAAGTATGCCATCATAAAGGCCTGAGCTTCGATTGAAGCCTCGGATCCAATTAGCCTTCCGGGGGTTTCGCTACACAAATATTCCAGATTGTTGTAGGCCTCCCGGCTGGTCAACGCCTGATCAAAAATGTTTTTGATGGTGAGAGAATCCACGTTTTGAGCGTGTCCCGCCAAAACCGTCAGAAATGCTGACAAGATTAGGAAGAGTCTTTTCATAGTAAAAAATATTGAGCTTGTAAAAGTAGAAAAAATCTTTGCTAAGCTGCATTGTCATTTGTTTTTCTATATTTGTTGATTCAAACGAAAAAATGAAATCGTTTACCACCATACCATTACCTTCTTTAGAGAGGTTTATCACGATTGCTTTATTTTTGGGCATATTGCTTTCGCCGGCTTGGGTTTTTTCGCAAATTGAGCCTGAAATTGAAAGTCTGCCCAATGATACGGCTAAGGCAAACCGCCTGATTGAGCGTGGGAAAAGTTATTGTGCAAACGATAATCAAAAGGCATTATATTTTTTGCAGGAAGCACTTTTTTTATCCAATAATCTAAACTATAAAAAGGGTATTGCATACAGCTATTTATGGTTAGGACGGGTGTATTATTATAAAGATGAATACGATTTGGCCCGGATAAATCTAAATAAGTCGTTGGCTTTGTTTGAGCAATTAAATGATTATAGTGGATTGGCATGGTGTTATTTTGCTTATGCTTCGATAAGCGATTTGATGGGGGATTATCTCCATGCAATCCAGCAAAACCAGAAAGTAATTGAATATGCGAAGTTGGCCAATAATGAGGTGATGTTGGCTGCCGGGATTTTTGGTATTGGTGCCACGCATATCGATCGAAATGAATTAACGATTGGACTGGCTTATCTTTCGGAGGCACTGGTTATTCGGCAAAATATTGGTGATTCTGCCGGAATAGCTAATATTTATAATTTAATGGGCGGCATCTTCGAAAAACAGATAAAGTATGATTCTGCCTTGTTACTTTTCGAAAAAGGGTTAGCCATGCGCGAAGGCCTGGGCGATATTCGCGCCATTGCCAACTCGGCTTATGCCATGGGTATGCTGTATATTGAGATTGGAGATTATGACAAAGCCATCGCCAGTCTGGATCGGGCAAAGTCGATTTATATCCGACTCGAAGAACAAACGGGGCTTTGTATTACCAACACCTATTTGGCTTTGGCCATGCATCATTCAGGCAAAACAGCGGAAGCAAAAAGGCTGATTCAAAAATCATTTACAGATGCCAAAAAATTTAATAATCCTACCTTAATTGGAAATTGCTACAAGGTAAAGGCCGAAATAGCAAGTGCTGAAAATAACTACAAAAGAGCTTACGAACTTTCGTTGAAAATGAAATCGCTTAGCGATAGCATGGCACAAGTAAACAAGGAGGTTATCGTTCAGGATATTGAGGCACGATACCAGCTTGAAAACAAAAACAATCAAATCGAATTGCTCGAAAGTCATAGCAGTATTCAGCACAAAAATATTTTGATCCTCAGTATTTCGATTGCAGCCTTAGCGTTGATCATTGTGCTTATTATTATTCTTTTCAGGCTAAAAGCCAAATCGCACGCAAGGCAAGTCAAAGTTTTTGAGCAGCAAAAAACCATCCTTGAACAAGAAGAGAGAATTAAGGAGAAGGAGATGCAACTACTTCAGGAAAGCGTAGAATCGAAAAACCGCGATCTTGCAACCAAGGCCATCGAAATACTGAGGGTTAACGAAACCATCGGCGAAGTGATAAATAAGCTCGAGCTAATGAAAAAACTCCATGCAAGCGATCAAAAGATTTCGAAACATATCAAGGAAATAGCACGCGAACTCGAAAACCAAACTAACACAAACACCTGGCGGGAATTTGACAAAATATTCAAAAATATCCATAATGAGTTTTATGACCATCTTTTAGAAATTTGCCCCTCGCTTACGGCCTCCGAGATAAAAATTGCGGCATTGCTCAAGTTAAATCTGAGTACCAAAGAAATTGCTGCCATCACTTACAAATCGGAGGAAGGTATAAAATCGACCCGCTACCGCCTGCGCAAAAAGCTGAACCTATCAGGCGAGGATAACCTGATTCCTTTTTTGATGAAGTTGTAATTACATTTTTCGTGGGATAAAACAACACCCTCCTTACACTTTTCGGTAGATAAATTGAGAGGTATTTGACACTTTTCGTGGGATAAAATTAAGCTAATGACGTTTTTCCCGGGATAAATTTGTATCTTTGCTACACTTTTTCCGGGATACTTTGTGAATTGGTTCATTTTTTTTCTGGAAAGATTTTATTTCATAATAAAAAATTTATAACAATGAAAAGGATTCTGTACGAAAAACTCCTGGACTGGAAAAGAGATAGTAATCGGAAACCACTTTTATTGCAGGGTGCCAGGCAAGTTGGGAAAACCTACCTCATCAATCAATTTGGCAATACCGAATATTCCAACCTTGTGTATCTGAACTTTGAGCAAAACCCAAACTTGTCCACTTTTTTCAAAGACGACTTGCAGCCTGCAAGGATTATCGAAAATATCGGGCTTTATCTGGGGCAGGCAATCCAGGCTGAAAACACATTGATTTTTTTTGATGAAATTCAAACAGACCCAAAAGTTTTAATAAGCCTAAAATATTTCTATGAATCAGCTCCTGAATACCATATCATCGCCGCCGGTTCATTGCTTGGTGTAAGCATGGGTAAAAAAAATAGTTTTCCTGTGGGCAAGGTTAACTTTATGATGATGTACCCGATGAATTTCAGCGAATATCTACTTGCTTTCGGGGAGGAGATGCTGCTTAATAAACTAAACACGATGGATGTTTGCGATCCCCTGCCCGAGGTTTTGCATCAGAAATTAATCGCCCACCAAAAAATGTATTTGTATTTGGGCGGAATGCCCGAGGTTTTGCAAAGTTATCTTACTAAAAAAGATATTGCAGCAGCCCGGAAAATTCAGGAAGAAATCCTTCAGGCTTATGCCCGGGATTTTTCAAAATATACGGATCAATCGCAAGCCATCAAAACTGCCGAACTGTGGCAAACAATATCGGCACAATTGGCCCGGGAACGAAAAAAATTCAAATACAGTGATGTGCGCCCGGGGGCACGGGCATCCACCTACCAGCAAACCATCGAATGGCTCAAAAGTGCGGGATTGGTTAATTTGGCTTATCAGATAAGTACTCCAAAAATCCCATTGTCAGGTTATGCCGATCATTCCAAATTTAAGGTTTTCCTTCTCGATACCGGCTTGCTCGGGGCAATGTTGAAGATAGAATCTGAAATCATACTTAAGCCAACAGCACTCTTTCAGGATTACAATGGTGCTTTCATCGAAAACTTTGTCGCCTCCGAGTTGGTAGCTTCAGGTTATAATGAGTTGTTTTACTGGGCATCGAAAAGTGCAGCCGAGGTAGATTTTATTGTTCAGAACGGAGAATCAATTTACCCCCTGGAAGTAAAAAGCGGGCTTAGTAAAAATAAAAAAAGCCTCATTAGTTATAATGAAAAGTACAGCCCGAAACTACTTTTCCGCTGTTCGCCCCGCAACTTCACCTGCGATGGCCACTTTATAAACCTGCCCTTGTATGCCGCTTTTTTGATAAGGAGGCAGCCATAAATAGGGTCTGCTGAGAAATTCAAAATGATAATATTTTGGTGCTCTGCACCTTTCAAAGATTCAGGTGGGAATGTGATTTCTACAAATCCCGATTGTAAATCGAGCATGCTCGCCCTTTGGGCGGCAGATTGCACGGCTCTGCCGCTTAAAAATATAGTATTTGACAAACATAGCGGAACCGTAAGAATAATATGAGGTGCAGCCTGCCCGTGTAACGCATTCAGGCGGGCGCACCGTAATATTTGTAGATAATGGTTAGCATGTAGCACAAAGGTGCAGCCCCGAATAAAACGGGGCAGGCGCACCGTAATATTAAATGCAAGGGTTTTCCCCCATTCGATAAATCAGTTCCCCAAATACCTCTAAAATTCCTATCGCCCAAAATTCTACATAACAGCACTTTATAATTTTTGCCACTTTTTGAAACCCTCCCTATAACCCTTTGAACCCCTCCCAAATTTGCATTAGGGCTGCCCGTTGGTATAGCTTTGCATCCTATCTAAATAATACAATGGTTAGCCACAAAAAAATATCGCAAAAAAAAGGGAAAAAGGAAAAAGAGGAAGAAGATCCGATTGCCGAAGCTAAAAAAAGATTGGAACAGCAGCAAAACGCCTTGAAAAAAATTATCGAGAAATTTAGTCAAAGCAACGACAATAAATGAAATTCTTAACCTAACAATTAATATTATGAGAGCTAACTTTACAAAAATTATTACAGCAATTATTAGCATATTTATGCTAACAGCATTATCGGCACAAGCCGAAACTATTATTTCGGCAGAGGATGGCAACTGGAATGTTGGTGCCACCTGGGCAGGTGGTAATGTTCCCACCAGTGCCGACAGTGTGGTGGTAAATCATGTGGTGAATATTTATACCGAAGATTCATGTATGCACCTTTACGTTGCACCATCGGGTGTTGTTCAAAACAAGATAAATGGATCGCACACTCTCGTTATACTGGGTAATTTAATTGTGGATGGAGTAGTGAAATATACCAACAATTATTTCTATATCAAATTGGGTGGAAACCTTCACCTGAACGGAATTTGGGATAGTCCGAGTGTAGAATTTACCGGAAGTACTGAACAAATTGTGTCGGCAGCCCCCGGAAAAATATTTGAAGCCACCCACTCAGGAATTGAATTTGAAGATATTGATCCTGCCAGTCCCATTAGATTTGCAACAGATCTAAGCTTCATAGACATCGCGCTCGTTATGAATACTACCACAGTAGCGTTTGCTCCCGGAATTCAGGTGGCACTTTCTGAAGAGGAATTTCTTGATGCAAACATTATTGGTAATAATTCGGTGTTGATGATGCACGATGGTTCCTATGCTCAGGCTTGCATGTTCGAAAACCTTACTTTCAAAGGAGTTTTCATTATTGGCACCGGGAACACAGCCAGTGGTGAACTGATCAACGCTGACACGCTACAAAACCTTATCAATGCATCGCGTACCCTGGAGGTTTTCGGTAACTTTACGAATCATGGAATGATAAGGGAAACAAACAATCACTTTATTTTTATCATTCATGGTGATGTTGCCAACAGCGGCTCCTGGGTGTCCTCAGATGTTTATTTTGATGGTGCATCAGATCAGCATGTAAACTTTGATTCTGGCACCCATATTTTTTGTGTTAACATTGAAGATCGTGATGTGAATTCAAAAATCATCCTTG
>CAZGAO010000050.1:0-38665 GCA_964523795.1 uncultured Lentimicrobiaceae bacterium | reverse complement strand
AAAAAGGAAGAAAACTAAACACACTCAGCAACAATATAAAATGTGGAAACTCGCTAATTGACAATCCCGAAGTAGCCGGGGAAAAAGCTTTTAATTGGCAAAACGAATTCCCTGAAATATTCCGTAAGAAAAAGAAAAAAGGATGGCACATAACCACAGCCACACATAATTCGCGATATTCGCAACGCATGTTCGACAACCATGTAAAATTGGGAGAACCTGTTTGGCTAAGCGAGAAAGAAGAGATAATCGTAACAGAAACAATTGCAGAAATTGTAGAAAAAGACAAGCTGAATGTTGTAGCCTATAATATTTGCGGCGACCATGCACACATCCTTCTGGTATGCGAGGAGGAAGAACTACACAAAACAGTACAGAAGCTAAAATCCATGTCGGCGCGAGCCTGCAACATAGCCATGGGGAGAACTATTCAGGAAACAGGGGAGCATGCTCCCCACGGTGTCGGAGCAGGGGATAGCACGGTGGAGCATGCTATACCGCACAGGGGAAAAACACAGTTCCACCTATGGGCTGCAAATGCCGACAAAAAAGAAATAACATCTGATGAGCAGTTCAACAATACCGTTGCATACATAAACAACAACCGCCAAAAACACAAACTACCCGAAAACAAAAAACTGCAAGCACTAACAAAACAAATGTGCTGTACCCGCCAACACGCTTTTCGCACCGAATACACCGGAGGTTTTGATGTAGTAATTGGAAATCCTCCGTATGTACAGCTCCAGGCTTTGGGTGATATGAGTGATACCCTTTCCAAATGTGCTTATGAAACATTCCATAAAGGGGCCGACCTGTATTGTCTTTTTACAGAGCGTGGCTACAAACTCCTAAAAAATGGCGGATTACTTTCGTTTATCATGCCCAACAAATGGATGTTGGTGGCTTATGGTAAACCGCTTCGGAAATTCCTTTCGAAAACGGGTTTAAGACAAATTATAAACTTTGGCGATATTCAATTTTTCGCAGAGGCCACCACTTATGTTTGCATATTTGTAGTTGAAAAAAGCGGGCCTTACGAAAATGTAAAAGTTTTGTCGCTCAACAAAAAAACCTACCAAGGCGATTTCCTTAGTGAAATACGAGATAATATTTACGATTACCCGGCTTCCAGGTTTGGCGAAAGCGAGTGGAGTATTCAGCCGTATAGCGATTTCTTCAAGTTGGAACAAATGAAATTACACGGCACAGCATTAAAAGATTTGCCAATATCTATTAATTATGGAATAAAAACAGGTTTTAACGATGCCTTTTTTATTGATGAACAAACACGTCAAAAACTAATTGCTGCCGATGCCAGAAGTGCTGAAATTATTAAACCGATGATACGTGGCAGGGATTTAACTGCTTATGGCATTTCTGATTTTGAATATTTAATTGAAACTTTTCCATCTCTAAAGCTGGATATTGAGAATTATCCTGCAATTAAAAGTCATTTACTTTCTTTTGGATATGAACGATTGAAGCAGACTGGTGAAAAGGGTTCTCGTAAAAAAACAAATGGAAAATGGTTCGAAACCCAAGATAGCATCAAATATTATGAGCACTTTGATAAACCAAAAATCATGTATCCCAACATGACTTCAGTGTTTCCGTTTATTTACGATGAAAGCGGGATGTTAGGCAATGACAAAAGTTTTATATTAACAGCCCAAAACGATTCCGTGTCTCTACCATTTCTCACAGCCGTGTTCAATTCATCCTTGGCAAAACTGTGGATTTGGCACAACTGCCCCGAATTGCAAGGAGGTACACGTGAAATCCGCAAAGTGTATTTCGAGCATTTTCCTGTTCCATATACAAACGAAAAACAAACTTCAACACTGGGCAACCATGCAAAGGAGCGTGCTAAGCTCACGACAAGTTTGCAAACGCTATCTTTAAAATTTCAACGCAGCCTGCTGCGTAAATTTGAGTTGGAGACCTTATCCAAAAAGTTGCAAGAATGGTACTTGCTTTCCTACACTGATTTTATTAAGGAATTGGCTAAAAAGAAAATTAAACTCGCTTTATCTCAGGAAGCAGAGTGGGAAGATTTTTTTATACAAGAAGCAGAGAAAGCCAAAACATTAAAATCCGAAATAGAAAAAACCGACAAGGAAATCGACCAAATGGTTTATGAATTGTATGGTTTGAGTGAGGAAGAAATTAAAATTGTAGAGGGAGTATGAAACCAAAACCAGAATACTGGATGAGTTAATGAAATAAATATGGCAAATTCATAAATACTATTCTACCAAACCGAAGCCGGGTAAACCAAAATCGATGTGCATTTGGAAGAGGAAAACGTTTGGTTAAGCCAAAAACAGATGGTTGAACTTTTTCAAACCACAAAACAAAATGTAAGCCTACACATTCGCAATATACTTAAAGAGGACGAATTGGATGAAATTTCAGTTGTAAAGGATTACTTGACAACTGCTTCTGACGGATAACAATATTCAACTAATTTTTATAAGCTCGATGTTTTTATTTCGATTGGTTATCGTATAAAATTACGCCCCTCGACCTGCATATCCATCACATCCATCTGCACAGCTACGGCCACCACAAAGAATTGACCTTCCACATTAAGCTGCCCCGCGACATGAAAGTGGACGAAGCCCACGACCTGGCCGACCGCATAGAAAAGCAAATCCGCAAAGATCACGACATCACCACCACCATCCACATCGAGCCGGCGAAGTAAGGGTATCCCATGTACCCTTCATCGAAGAAAGTCAAGTGGATTGACATCCTATTAATTTTGTATTTTTGTGCAAAATAGTTTAAAAATGACTGCAATAGAATTAAAACACACCTTAATAAATCGGATTGCTGAAATTGATGATGTTTCATTTTTGAAGGCAATCAAAACGATGCTGGATACAAAAACGGAGACAAAAGTGCAAGCTATTCAAATAAACTTTACAAAAGATTTAATAAAGAACTCTTTTATTGCTTTATAAGAAAACCCTTAAGCAATTTAGATGAACAATTCTACTTGATTTTTGTATTCTGACCAATTAGTTGTAAAAACTAAATCAAGATTAGTTTATATAAAATCATTCTGGTAATTTGAAAATTTAAGTGTCGTGGATATAGTAACACAAGTAGTATTAGGAGCAGCAGTAGGCGAGGTGGTGTTAGGAAAAAAGGCCGGCAACAAAGCGATTATGTGGGGAGCCATTGGCGGATTAATTCCCGATTTGGATGTTTTGATCGCCCCTTTTTTTAACGTAGTGGACGGCCTGTTTGTACACCGGGGCTTTAGCCATGCACTGGTTTTTGCTTTTCTACTGGCTCCCCTTTTGGGATGGTTAGCGTATCAAATTCATCGAAAGAAAATGCCTGTTACAAAGTTTGAATGGATGAATCTGATATTCTGGGCGGCGTTTACGCATCCGATCTTAGATTATTTTACTACTTACGGAACCGGGGCTTTTTTGCCCTTTTCGGATTATCGGGTCGAATTCAGCTCCATCGCTATTGTTGATGTGTTTTATACCCTCCCAATTATTTTGGCACTGCTTGTAATTATGTTTCTTAAGCGGACTTCGGTACTCAGGAGAAAATTAATTGTTAGCACGGTTTTGATAACGTCGCTTTACCTTTTTGCAACTTTAGGAAACAAGCTGTACGTGAACACTGTATTCAAAAATGCCTTTGCCAAGCAGGATATCAATTATGAAAGTTATAAGACATCACCTTTGCCGCTGACCAATTTTTTGTGGATGGGAATAGCCGAAACTGAAACCGGGTATTATATGGGATTGTATTCAAACTTTGATGCGGAAAAACCCAGTGAGTTTTTTTACATCCCACGCAATGATGACAAGCTGCAGGCTATTGCTGATGATGAAGGTTTGAAAAAACTGATTCGCTTCACCACGGGTTTTTATCATGTTAACGAGGACGAAGACGGACTTTTTCTGGCTGATTTGAGGTTTGGAAAGGCGGGAATAGCTGAAGATGCAGATTATATATTCAAGTTTTATCTGAGGGAAGTGGGCGATGAATTACTTATCGTACAGTCGAACAAATCAAGAAATATCGATGGCAGCGCATTTTCAACTTTTATCGATCGGATAAAGGGCATCTAAAGCAAAAGCTGCCCTACAAATTAAACTACCCTGCAAAAGAAAAATGAACACAGCCTGCAGCCTGGCCAGTCGCCTCGAAAAATAAAAAGTGCAGCGACCACGACATGAACAGTACAAAAATCAAGATCAGCAAAACTGAATCACATCGGTGGCAAATTTAGAAACCCAAATATTTGGATTATTGGGTGCTTTTTCTTTTTAGCAGTTTCAAATCATCCGTCATCATTACTTCCGATTCCACAAGATTGTATAGTTTTGTCCATTCATTCATCCAACATTAAAATATGACTTCAAGTCCGGATTTGAGTAAATTGATTGTTGTTGGCGATCGGGTGCTGATAAAGCCGAAGTCGCAAAACAATAAGTCGCGGGGAGGCTTGTATCTGCCGCCCGGCTACAAAGAAAAAGAAGAGGTGCAAAGCGGTTTTGTGGTCAAAGCCGGCCCGGGCTATCCTATTCCGCTGCCCGGGGATGATATGGACGAGCCGTGGAAAAATGCTGACGAAAAAACCCGATACATCCCGCTGCAAGTTAGAGTGGGCGATTTGGCAATCTTTATGCAAAAGGGCGCGGTGGAAATTATGGTTCAGGGCGAAAAGTTTTTTATCGTTCCCCAGCATTCCATTTTATTGCTTGAACGCGATGAAACGCTCTTTGATTAAAAATCCAATTATTCATTACCAAAACTCATTTTTATCCAACACCCAGAGTTAATTTTGCTAAAACTATGATGCTCCAAAGAAATCTTTTAATTCTACTCTTCTTGGTTTTAATGATTTCGTGCAATACCGGCAAACTGGATAGCGAAGAAAAAACAAAGCAATTCACCTTTATCGAATCTGAGATATCGAACCCGGAAATAGCGCAGGGCTTTAAGGTTAAGGAAGTGGATCAAATTAAAATGATTGAGATTTTTGGGTCTCAGGATACGATTCATGCCAGCGAAAGATTTTATCTAATAAAAACGGGTCAAAGCAAACTTGCCCCTAACGATGGAAAGATTATCGAAACGCCGGTAAACCGGATCGTCTGCCTTTCGGCTTCGCAGCTCTCCTACCTCGATGCCCTCGATGATATTCCAAAACTGCTTGGGGTAAGCAATGCCGAATATGTGGTTTCGCAGGAATTTAAAGGACTGGTGGAATCCGGGCAAATAATCGAAACCGGGCTGGGCGAGCATTTCAAAATAGAAACCCTCATCAACCTGGCTCCGGATATCGTGATGGTGGCTCCACAAAAAGGGCAAAGTTTTCAGGTACTCGAAAATGCCGGTTTAACGGTTTTACCCATCGGCGATTATCTGGAATCGCACCCGCTGGGGCGCGCTGAGTGGATTAAATTATTTGGGCTACTCACCGGAAAAGAGAAGAAGGCACTCCAAATTTTTGATTCCATCAAAAAAGAATACGAACAACTGCGACTGCTTACCGTAAATATCGAAAACCGTCCCAGCGTAATTACCGGAAAACAATATGGCGGCTTTTGGAATCTGGCTGGTGGCAAAAGCTATGAGGCGCAATTTCTGGCCGATGCCGGTGCCCGCTATCTATGGGCTGACGACCCCTCGGCGGGCGGGCTTATGCTTGACTTCGAAACGGTTTACCATCGGGGCTTTGAAGCCGACTACTGGCGTTTTCTGGTTTATTCGCCCGACGAATTTACCTACACCATGCTTGAAGCCGAAGACAGCCGCTATGTCGATTTTAAGGCCTACCGCGAAAAACAGATCATCACCTGCAACACGCTTAAAAAACCCTTTTTCCAAAAAGGGTTTCTGAAGCCGCAAGTCATCCTCGCCGATTACATCTACATTTTTCATCCTTCCCTTTTACCTGACCACAAACCGGTTTATTACGATTTGATGAAATGAGCGAATCGATAATCACATATCAAAAACAAGGTAGGAAAATGGCTTTAATATTCCTGGCAATTGCCATTCTCATTTTGGTCTTGTTTGTAATGAATGTGGTTTTAGGCTCGGTGAGTATACCGCTGATCGAAATACTAAAAATATTGGGCGGTGCCGAATCGCAGCCGGCCTCCTGGCAGAGCATCGTTATCGACACGCGCCTGCCACAGGCTATCACGGCGGTTTTGGCGGGTGCCTCGCTGGGTGTGAGCGGCCTGATGATGCAAACGCTGTTCAGAAACCCGCTGGCAGGGCCTTCGGTTTTGGGCGTAAGCTCGGGAGCCAGCCTGGGCGTGGCCTTGCTTATGCTTTTTGCCTCGGTACCTGGTGTACGCATTCTAACACAAAGTCAAATTGCGGGTAATTTTTCGGTGGTGATTGCAGCTTTTGGCGGAGCTTTTGCAGTTCTGTTGCTCATCATGCTTTTGGCCGCTCGCTATCGCAGCAATACCACCATCCTTATCATCGGCATTATGATCGCTTATGTAATTTCGGCTGTGGTGGGCATTTTGCAATTTTACAGTTTTAAAGACGACCTGCAGGCCTTTGTAATTTGGGGTCTGGGGAGCTTTGCCAATGTTTCATGGCAGCAACTAACATTTTTTATTCCCATCGTCATTTTAGGAATATTTGCCGCAGTGCTGCTCATCAAACCCATGAATGCCCTCTTGCTTGGCAATAATTACGCCAGCAATCTGGGGATAAATACACGGCTGGTTTCTTTGTTAATAATTGTGGTAGCCGGCATTTTGGTAGCTGCCGTTACGGCTTATTGCGGCCCCATTGCCTTTTTGGGCATTGCCATACCTCACCTCAGCCGCAACCTGCTCAAAAGTTCCAACCACTTAATCGTAGTACCTGGCACCATACTTTCGGGCATAGCTCTGGCTTTGCTCTGCAATCTTATTGCACGGCTACCTGGTTTCGATGGAGCCTTGCCCATCAATGCCATCACCTCCATCATCGGTGCTCCGGTTGTTATTTGGGTCATCCTCAAAAGTTCGCACTACCAAAAATCGCTGTGATGAAAAAGGCTATATTAAAAACCCAGGATTTGGCGATTGGCTACAAACATGGCAGAAACAACGATACTGTGGTGCAAAGCCACATCGACCTGAGCCTGAACAGCGGCGAGATATGTTGCATGCTTGGCCCAAATGGCTCAGGCAAGAGCACGCTGATCAGAACCCTGGCAGGTTTTCAGCAAAGCCTGAATGGCAAGGTAATTTTAGGCGAAAAAAGCATAAGCCATTTTTCGGCCGGCGAGCTGGCCAAAAAAATCAGCGTGGTGCTAACCGAACAGATGGAGCCAGGAATAATGCGCGTGTTTGATATGGTGGCTTACGGGCGAAGTCCCTACACCGGTTTTCTCGGGAAATTGAACCACGAGGACAAAAAGGCTATTGTTGAGGCACTGGATAAAACCGGGATTTCCGCACTGCAAACACGCTTATTTGCAGAGCTTAGCGATGGCGAAAAACAAAAAGTGATGATCGCCAAATCGCTGGCTCAGCAAACCCAGATAATAATCCTTGATGAGCCTGCCGCCTTCCTCGACTTCCCCAGCAAAATAGAGATTATGCACCTGCTGCGCAAAACAGCCTGGGACGACAACAAAACCGTGCTGCTTTCGACACACGACCTGAACCTGGCACTACAATTTGCCGATAAGCTGTGGCTGATGGGCAAAGGCTCGCCAATGCGTTCAGGCCTCCCCGAAGACTTGATCCTGGCCGGCCATCTTGCCAAATTATTCGACCGCGACAAAACCAGGTTTGACTTAAATACCGGAAATTTTGAATACGAAACTACGCACATTGGAAATGTGAATGTAACAGGCCAGGAAATCGAAATGCAATGGTTGAGGCGGGCTTTTGCAAGAAAAGGCTACACCTCAAATAAAGGGGACAAAGCACTGGCAGAGATTCATTTTAAAGATCACAATTATCAGATAAAAATTGCAGGCCAGACTTATGGATATGAAACCATTGCCGAGACATTGAAAAAAATGGAATCCTAATTATTATTTCTACTTCCCGATTTTTCCAAAAAGAATAATAAATTTGTACTCTGTTGGAATTCATTAAAGCTAAACAAACGGGGGTTTATTGTTACTTTTAATGAAAAAAACTTATTTAATTATTTTTTAAATTGGCTTTAATTGACAAAATGATGATGAAAAAAATATTGGCTATCGATGATGACCCGAGCATCCGCTTAATCATAAAAACAACATTGAGGGACAAATATGATGTTGAAATACAACACGATGGACAGGATGCCTATTACTGGCTCACCAAAAAGCGTCAGCTCCCCGACCTGATTATTTGCGATATAGAAATGCCAAATATGAATGGCTACGATTTTTTGAAAAACATCCGTAACAGCGGTTTTTTTGGCGACATACCGGTAATCATGCTCTCGGGGGTTGAGGAAAGTCAGGAGCGCATTCGCTGTTTCCAGCTCAAGGCACAGGACTTCCTCACCAAGCCATTTAACCCCCACGAACTCATTGCCCTGATCGACAAAAACCTGAATCCAAAGATACGCCCCCGCAACTACAACTTAAAAGACAACGAAAAACTCTACTATTACAAACTGGGCGCACTCGATTTTTTACCCGAGCCTTATGATACTGCTGAAGCCGAAAAAAAAATAAAAGAAAAGGTAAGCGGGTATAAAGATTTTCAATAGCAAACATGGAGAACATAGAAAACATGGATAAGTCAGGCCACGAAGTTTTTACGATAGTTTACCTGGGAAGTGCTCCGGAAACCTTAAATTGTTTTGAAAATTCAGATAAATTTGAGTTAGTACAAAAAGACACTACCATCGAAGCCGAGAACTTTCTGCGTCAATACGCCGATAGCGTGGATGCCGTGCTGGCCGAAACTCACCTGCCCGGAAGTGATGGGATCGAGGCACGCCGATTTTTGGAGGAGCGCAATGTGCTGGCCGGCATACCCTTCATTTTAATCTCGCTGCAGGAAGAGCCTGAAATGTTTAAGGAAGCCTTCGATCAAAACATCGATGATTACTATCAAACGCCCTTGGATGTGGATCGGATTTATAATCGGATTTCTTTTTTCAAAATACACAAGGATGAGCTGAAGGAAAGAAACAAGATAATGCGCGTTGAGGAATATAAAACGCCCTTTATTAAAAGGCTTTTTGATATCACCCTCGCCCTGGGAGCACTTATTATGCTCTCGCCATTATTATTGCTGATTATTATAGCAATCAAGCTCGAATCGAGGGGATCGTTTTATTATGTATCAAGACGTGTTGGGGCTAATTTTAAGGTTTTTGGCTTTTACAAGTTCCGCTCGATGCGCGTGGGAGCCGACAAACTGCAGAAAGAACTCAGCCATCTGAATCAGTATGCCAAGAAAGAAGTGGAAGAAGAATGCTTGGAATGTGCCAAGCTGCCACCCGGACAATATTGCTCGCCCATCACCTATTGGGACGAACAGCCCAACCCGATTTGTGAACGAATGAAAATCCTTAAGAAAAAACAGAAGGCTGCTTTTTTGAAACTCGAAAATGACCCACGCATCACCAAAGTAGGTAAGTTTATACGAAATACCAGCATTGATGAATTGCCACAACTAATCAATGTTTTAAAAGGCGACATGTCGATTGTGGGCAATCGCCCCCTGCCCTACGATGAAGCCATCGAGCTTACACGCAACGGAAATGTGTCGAAAAGATACAAGGCAGCAGCCGGTCTTACCGGGCTGTGGCAGGTTGAATTGAGAGGACAGGGCGGAGAGATGTCGGAAGAAACCCGCTTTGACCTGGATGCACAATATGCCGAAAACAACTCTTTTAGTGGCGATATAAAACTTATTTTCAGAACCTTAAAAATATTCATTCAGCGAGGCAATGTATAGTCGCGTTAAAAATATTAAGTTCTCTTTCAGGCGCATTTTCACGCTATTCGTTGCTGTGATATTGCTGTGCCAGGGGTATGCAGCGGGTGCTCAGGAAAATCAGGACAGCGAGGTGAAATTACGCTTCGACCCCCTGGTGGATAACATTCAGGATAAGCTGCCCCCGCTGGAAGTATTGATAGATTCGGCTATAAAAAACGCACCCATCATCCGCATGGAAGAAGCCCAGATTAGCCTTGCGCGCTACCAGCTAAAAGAATACCGGATGAACCTGACAAGTAACTTTGGTTTTAGCTCCAATTTTAAATGGGGCAATAATTACTCCTACACTACCAACGAAACTGCCGGGGGGCTGCCTAGTGAATTTTTGAGTACCGGCAATCAGACTTTTTTTGATGTAGGAGTTTATCTAAAAATCCCGCTTTTTGATATTATCAACCAAAAAAACCTGGTAAATCAGGGCAAGCGCGAAATTGAATCGCACCTGATACGCCGCGAAGAAATGATTAAGGAAACCAAGCAAGAGGTGATCTTTACCTACCAAAACCTGCTGCTGCATCAGGACTTGCTGAAGGTAAAAAACGAAGCCCAGGTAACTTCGCAAATACAAGTGCAGATGGCCGAGAAAGAGTTTTTGAACGGAAAGATTTCTATTTCGGAGCTGTCGCGACTTACGCAATACCACTCGGGAAACTTATACTCTTACAAACAAGATCGCATGTTATTTTACCGCCAATACCTGCTGCTCGAGCAGATTGTAGGAATGGAATTTAAATTGCTCAACGAAATTTATTAAGGCCATGGACATTATTCAGTTCATCAATATCATAAAAAAACACATCATCCTTTTGGTGATGGTACCGGTGCTGCTGGCCTTACTCATGGTTTATCTCACCAAAAACCCAACATTAGAATTCAGAACCAGCACTACCATTTACACCGGTATCGCCTCGGGCTACAGCCTGGAGCAAAAGGGAAAGATGGATTATTTTACCTTCAACAATTCGTTTGACAACCTTATCAATGTGATCAAATCCAGAGAAACCATGAGCGAAACAGCCATTCGGCTAATTGTTCAGGGACTCTCGCTCGACACGTACGACAAGCAGATTATCTCCAAAGAATCCTTTATAACGCTGAAGCGCATTACTCCTCAGCACATCAAAGATATGGTGGTGAAACCCGTTTTTCAGGATGACCCGATAGCCCGGGAACTGGCCTTTGAGCAAACCGTACAAAAATTTATTGCTTACAAAAATGCCTCTGATACTAACTTTGTTTACAACATCCTGAATTACGAACATAAATTCTATAGCATACGCGCCATCAACAAGGTGAGCGTTTCGAGGGTAAAAAGCAGCGACCTCATCGAGATGACCTATCAATTGCAAGACCCAGGCGTAGCCTTACAAACGCTCAACTTTTTAACCGAAGTCTTTATCCGCAATTTTAAGTCTTTGAAAGAAAATCAATCCGATGCCGTGGTAGCTTATTTTTCCGATCAGGTAAATTTGGCCAAGGTCAAATTAAATGTTGCCGAAAACAAGCTACTCGAATTCAATAAGGGCAATCAAATTATCAACTACTACGAACAAAGTAAATTTATCGCATCCAAAAAAGAAGGCATAGAAACGGACATACAGATTGAACGCATGAAACTGGCGGGGGCTGAACAAGCCTTGCAAAATCTGGAAAACAAACTCCAGGTGCAGGGACAAATTCAGAGTGTTACTGATGAAATTTTGATAAAACGAAACCGCCTGGTAGAAATAACCGAAAAAATTACCATCAACGAAATATACAACGAGCCGGATACTACCAGCAAAAATGAATTGGATCGCTTAAAGATTGAAGCTGATATCCTGCAGACAAACCTTAACCAGGATTTGAACAAGCTCTATTCGTTCAACAACTCCCTGGACGGCATCCCGATTTCGACCCTGCTGGCTGAATGGCTCGACAATTTGATAAAATTCGCCGAAGCCAAAGCCGGACTTGGTGTGCTGCTGGTGCGTCAGGATGATTTTAAAAAGAACTACGAACTCTTTGCCCCTCTGGGTGCAACCATAAGCCGCATCGAACGCGAAATAGACGTGGCCGAACGCGAATATCTTTCGCTACTGCAAAGTTTGAACGAGGCCAAACTGAAACAACAAAATGAACAGCTCTCATCGAATATCAAAACCCTGGATCCGGCTTTTTATCCCATTACGGCAATCCCTTCCAAACGAAAAATAATTGTGATTGCCGCCGCCCTCTTTGGCTTTCTCGCGGTAGCCTTCCTGATATTGGTAACCGAATATTTCGACAATACCATAAAAACACTCCAAAGAGCCGAGAGCTTTACAAAGCTGAAAAGTTTGGGCTTATTTCCGCGCATCATCAGCAAATACAGGGCTTACAACCTGGCCTTTATCAATCAGCGATTATCCGACTTGTGTATCCAGGAAATTAAAGATACACTAAAAACACCCGAAAAAAAGGCGCACTTGCAATCGGCAAAAACAATTATCATTTATAGTACCCAGGAAGTGGAAGGCAAATCGTATGTAGCCGGTAAATTGGTAAACACCTTGCGCAGCAACGGCGATAATGTTTTGTACCTTAACTTTAAGATCGAGGATTTTGACCTTGAAGAAATTAAAGATGCTACCGCCAATGAAGAAAATACAAAAGAAAATGGAGGTTTCGGGCAGTTTGTGACCAGTGTTATGAGTCAAAAACTGCAAAGCGACAGCCATGAGTCTGTTCAAAACAACGACAACCTCTGGTACAAACCCGATGATACCTTTATCGAAAAGCGGGATATTTTTGATTTGATACAGGATCAGGAAATGAACACCATCGACAATTACAAATATGTTTTTATCGAACTGCCAGGCATAATCAAATATCCCTATCCCCACGAAATAGTAAGGTCGGCCGATTTATCGGTAATAGTGGCACGGGCCAACAGAGAATGGCTAACTGCCGACCAGGCTGCCCTGGATCTATATACCCGTATTTCGGAAAAAACCTCGCGGGTCATACTCAATGCCACCGAAATCAACGAAATTGAAAATGTACTCGGTGTTTTACCAAAAAAGCGGAGTATTGTACGTCGATTGCTACGGCAAACACTCAAACTTCAGTTTTACACTAGCGCCAGGATTAAATAAGATAAACCGGCGTTGTGAATGAGAAAGTTTTTATTTGAAATAATCCTCATCAAATAGCCGTGCGATACGATAACCGCCATTAAGCATAGAATTTGGGAAACCATGTCAAACCCGATTAATTATAAAACAGGCAGCGATCGAATAGCTACACCCATGGTGTTGGCCGGAGCGACTGTTGTAATTTTCCTTTTTGCTCTTCTGTTTCTCAAAACGGGTTCAAACTTTATCATCACCCTGTGCCTGCTGCCCTTTATTATTGTTTATGTAAATTTGGTATTTCGTTTTCCCAAGTATGGATTGTATGGGGTAATTGTTCTGGCTTTTATCGCTAATGGCCTGTCCAAATATATCTCGGGCATACCCTTTGGCCTGAGCATCGATGTGATGCTGGTGCTAACCTATATTGCCATTTTTTTCAAGCACTTTTTCCAGAAATTCGATTGGAGTCCGGCGGCCAATTCGCTAACGCTGGTGGTGCTTATATGGTTTGGCTTTTCGCTACTCCAATTGGTTAACCCCGAAGCACAAAGCCGTACAGCCTGGTTTTATGCCGTTAGAGGCGTATCCATGTATCTCCTGCTTATCGTACCCCTGGGTTTAACCTTATTTGGTAATAACAAGCAGTTGGATACTTTTTTAAAGATTTGGGGGGTTTTTGCCATCCTGGCTTCGCTCAAAGGAGCCATGCAGCTTTATTTGGGTGTCGATCCATGGGAACAACGCTGGCTGGATGCCGGCAATGCAAGTACCCACGTGCTATGGGGTAAGCTCAGAGTATTTTCGTTTTATAGTGATGCAGGCCAGTTTGGGGCTGCCCAGGCACATGCCGGCACGCTGGCAACCATCCTGTTTTTTAACACCAAAAAAAGAAGCGATCGGATATTTTGGGGGGGTGTTGCTATTATGGGCTTTTGGGGTCTTTTCATTTCCGGAACCCGCGGAGCAATTTCCATTCCCTTCGCCGCATTTTTTGTTTACTTTATTCTTACACGCAACCTCAAGATCATTACCCTGGGTATAATCATGGGTATTGCTGTGTTCATTTTTTTTAAATATACCTCCATTGGCAGTGGCAATTATTCTATTCAAAGAATGCGCACCGCTTTCAATCCTGAGGATCCCTCCCTGCAGGTACGTCTGGAAAATCAACGCAAGTTACGCCAATATCTCGCCAGCCGCCCTATTGGTGGTGGCATTGGTTCGGCAGGCTACTGGGGTTTGCGGTATTCACCACACACTTTCCTGGCCAATACTCCCACCGATAGCTGGTATGTAGCAATTTGGGCTGAGCAAGGTATTGTTGGTTTAACAGCCCACCTTATTATGCTCTTTTTTATCCTTGGAAGGGGTTCATACATTAGCATATTCAGGGTTCGCGACCCGGTACTTCAAAGCAAGTTGTTTGCAATGGCATCAGGCATCTTTGGTATTATGGTAGCCTCGTATGCGAATTCTGTTTTGGGACAGATGCCTACCGGAATCCTGCTATACATTTCGATGACCTTTCTTTTTAATGGCGAAAGACTGCAAAAGGAATTAGAGTTTAAACAAATCCAAAACAAACAATTAAATCAAAATGTCGAAAACAGATAACTTATTGGATATTGCTATCAAAGCCGCCCTTGAGGCGGGAGACAGGATTATGCAACTGTACGATACCGGCCTAAGCCCGGAATACAAGGTCGACCAAAGCCCGCTAACCCAGGCCGACAAAGATGCCCATGAGATTATTTCAAAACACCTTGCGGCCACCGGCATCCCGTTATTGAGCGAAGAAGGAAAAGCAATCCCTTATGGCGAACGGCAAAATTGGCAGCAACTCTGGATGGTTGACCCCCTGGATGGAACCAAAGAATTTTTGAAACACAATGGCGAGTTTACCGTAAATATTGCGCTGATTAAAAACGGCACCCCGATTTTGGGCGTGGTGTACTGGCCTGCCGAAAAATGCTTATACTTTGCCAGCGAAACAATACAGGCTTCCTATACCAAAACTTTTACCGAACTGGGAAAGGAAGACTACATGAGCGATGCAATAAAACTTCCTTTTAGCGAAAATCGTAAGAACTATCTCGTGGTTGCCAGCCGCTCGCATCGCAATATAGAAACTGAAAACTTTATTCAGCAATTAAAGGAAAAACATCTCCATTGCAAAACCATAGCTATCGGAAGCTCCCTCAAAATGTGCCTCATAGCCCGGGGAGCTGCCGATATTTATCCACGCTTTGCCCCCACCTACGAATGGGATACCGCCGCTGCCCATGCCATCGTCAAGTACGCCCGTGGCAAAATTGTGGACGCCAAACTGGGCACTTCATTGCAATACAACAAAGAAGACTTGCTCAATCCCTGGTTTATAGCTCACCCGCATAATAATCCGTAATATAAATATTCAAAAAAATGATCCCCGTTAAAAAATACATCTATTACTTTTGGAAGAAAGGTACCGAAAAGGCCAACCAACAGCTTATTGATAAGCACATCAAAACATCGCTCGCCTTATTTCACAACTGTGAAAGCCGCAAACCCGACCAGCAGATAAAACAGGAAATGCGAGCCTTGCAAAAATACTGGGGATGCAGAGCCACCCAATATTACGAATATGGCATGTATCGCAGCGATTACCGAGCCACCATGGATGAGATGAATGAATTTATCCCTTATTATTTCCTTCCCTTTGTTTTCTTCCCCCGTGTCAATCCGGTCTATTACAAAATATCCGATGAAAAAAATATTGCCAATGCTTTTTTCGATTACTATCAAATACCACGCACGCATACCTTATTCAAATATCACGGCGGTCGATTTTACAATGGCTATGAAGAAGTGATTTCCGATACACAAGCCTTTGAATCACTTGAACTACCTGACTTGAAAACCATTTTCATAAAACCCGCCCATGGCATGCAGGGCATGGGGATACAACGCTTTATAAAAGAAGGTAATAATTTTGTAAACGATGAAGGGCGAAAATTCGATACACGATTTTTGCAAGGTCTAAATGATGTTTTGTACCTTATCGAAAAGGGGATGGAACAGCACCCCTTGCTCAGCGAAATTTATCCCCACGCGCTAAACACCATTAGAATACTCACCAAAACAGAGGGTCAGGAAGTGAAATTAATACTGGCCTTTTTGCGCATGGGCACCGGCGGGGATCACATCGATAATTCGAGCAAAAGCATTGCGGTAAAAATTAACCTCGACAGTGGAAGACTTGAGGAATTTGCCATATCGAATTATCTAAAAAAACTTTCAAAACATCCCGATACCGGATTTGTGTTTAAAAACACCGCCTTGCCCCATTGGGATGTCATAATGGAAGCTATTCCTGTGATGGCCCGGAAATTTGCCTTTATCAAATTTATTGGCTGGGACATTGCCATCACACCCGATGGTTTTAGGGTAATCGAAATAAACCGAAGCCCGGCATTAAAAAAAGCCCAGTTGCTGCACGGGGGACTCAAATCCAAGCTGGAAATTACAAACCCAAAAGACTGGTATTACAACACAAATTACAATATGGAGGAATTGTAAAATGATAAAAAAAACAGCAATGCAGGTCTTTTATTTTGTTTGGAAATCCTTTTCGCAATTAGCCAAGCGAAAATACTCAAAAGAAAAGTTTAAACCCGAACTGGAGGTCTTTCGCAGGTGCAATGAAAAAAAGAGCATATTTCGCCGATACTACGAAATGCTAATGCTGGGCTGGCATTGGTGGGAGTATCCCTGGCAGTATTTTATTTATGAATTGTATCGCAAAGATAAAAACCTTAGCCCGCAGGAGCTCAAAGCCTACATTCCTTACTTTTATGTCAAAAATATTTACCTGCCCCGCAGCTCCAGGGCTTTTGCTCCCCTGTGTCGCGATAAAAGTTTAAGCCATGCGATGTGTGCCAGCTTAAACATTCCACAAGCGAAAATGCTATTTGAAATTTATAACAACGAATTTTATAATAAGAGTCAGGATGTGCTCAGCCTGGAGAAACTACAAAAAAAAATTACCGACGCAAATTGCGAAAAGATTTTCATAAAACCCAACTCCGGCAGCCTTGAGGCAGGAATCCGGGTTTTTAATAAAAATGACCAGGAACAATTTATCGAGTTAAAGTCCGGGCAAGCTCTAGATCTTAATCTGTTAAATCAGATGAAGGTAAAAGGACATTTCATCGCCGAGGAAGGCATCGCACAAAATAGTAAGCTAAGCGAAATTTATCCTCATGCCGTTAATACGCTGCGTATATTTACCGAGTACGATGGCACATGCCGGATACATACGGCCATACTGCGCATTGGGCGCAACAAAGACCAGATCGACAATGCTTCCGCAGGAGGAATTTTTTGCCTGATAAACCTTAGCGATGGAAAAATCTGCGGCGATGCAAGAGCCTACGATTTATCTAAGCTAAGCCATCATCCGGATACCCAATTCAAATTCGATGGCTTTCAAATCCCCTTCTGGGATGAAACTATTGCACTGATAAAAACCAGCGTGATCAAGTTTAGATATTTTCGATTTTTGGGCTGGGACATTGCCATTGGCTCCACAGGATCTTTGGTTGTGGAAATAAACAGCAACCCCGACCTGGAGATCGTGCAATGCGTTGATGGCCCCTACAAAAATAAATTGGGCATTAAAAATCCCAAACGCGACTATTTCAATTCGAGATTTAAACTGAGGGATTTGTAAATAGGGCTTGTCTTTAAAGTAACTGTTAGAAAAATATACGATTTAAGATTTAAGATACTGGTGATATTCAGCACAATCTAAAATCTCCAATCGTTAATCTTGAATCAAAAAAAAATCGACCCGGAGTCTTGTTTTTTCGTATTCTGTATGAATATTTTACTATTTTTACAGAGCCAAAAACGGGGATTTATGGAAAAAAAAACAAACAGTTACACACCGCTGGTATCTGTTATTTCAGTAAATTATAATCGGGGGATTGAGGTCGCTTTGGGAAAATATCTTTTCTTTTGGAATATCAAAATCTTAAATAACAAATGCATTTTTCAAAATCCGCCCATCTAACCTGTGTTTAAAAATTGAAAGTATGGAAATATTTTTACTCATCTCCTACATTATTCAGCTTATCCTGCTCTTTTATTTAGGTCTTTCAGCCGCTTACATTTTTGTTTTAGCAATAGCAGGGCATTTTAAAATTCACCAGCGGAAGAAGATGAATGATAAGCAACGACGTTTTGCGGTTTTGATTCCCGGTTATAAAGAAGATGCCGTAATTGTGGATGTGGCTGAAGATGCCACTCATCAAAACTATCCACACGAAATGTATGATGTGGTGATCATTGCTGATTCTTTTCAAGCCGAAACCATCGCTAAGCTTAAATCGCTACCTGTTAAAGTAATAGAGGTTTCCTTTGACAAAAGCACCAAATCGAAAGCCTTAAACAAAACGATGGCTCAACTTCCTGAAAACTATTATGATGTTGCACTCATTCTGGATGCCGATAATTTGATGGAAACAGACCTGCTTAATAAATTTAATGACGCATTCTCGTGTGGATTTGTTGTAATTCAGGGGCATCGGGTGGCTAAAAATGCTAACAATACACTTGCAATTCTTGATGCGATTAGTGAGGAGGTTAATAATCATCTTTTCCGTAAAGGGCACAGGGTATTGGGGCTATCTTCAGCATTAATCGGCTCAGGTATGGCATTTGAATACAATTTTTTTAAAAACCTCATGAAAGGTGTAAAGGCAATTGGAGGGTTTGATAAGGACATCGAGTTGCGTCTGACCCGAGATAAAGTAAAAATTGAGTATCTCGAAAGGGCGCTCATTTATGATGAAAAAGTGAGCGAAACCAAAACGTTTTCCAACCAAAGAAGAAGGTGGCTTTCGGCCCAGGCTGTTTATTTTACACAATCATTTTTACCCTCACTTCGTGATTTATTCCTCAAGGGAAATATGGATTATTTTCTCAAATCATTCCAACAGATACAGCCTCCCCGCATATTGCTGATCGGTATTTCCTGGATTTTTGCAATTATCTCAGTACTTCTCCTAAGCGATTATTTCACACCTTACTGGTTAGCTATATTTTTCATGGTAAACTTTGGGATTATCATATCAATACCAAAAAAATTCTGGAATCGAAAACTGCTGCATGCCATTGCAGGTATTCCGCGCGGGTTTCTGCTTATGTTTTTCACATTATTAAAAATTAAAGGAGCCAACAAAACTTTTATTCACACTGCTCACGGGGCAGATAAACAAAAGAAATAAGCTACATTTGAAAAACACTTGAAAACAAAATCTATGAAAACTAAATTTTTTGGCTTTTTTGATAAGGATTCCCAACCCGGCTTAATTGAGGGGAATCCTAAAATTGATAAATCAAACCTGTTTCAAATAGCACAGGAATACGCGTACAATTCTGGCAAAAGGTCATGTTTTGCCTGGGGTCAGTTTTATGATCTTAATAAAACTTGCCATGATCTTAAAATTGAAATTACCAAAAACCCGGCTGAAGCTTTAATTAAAGCCTTTGCAGACAATAACTTTCAAAAAGTAGAATCGTTTTACGGTGAATTTACCTATTTGTTCATCGATGAAAATACGGTAGTTATTGGGCGCGACCTTGTTGGGGCCGGCTTACCTGTGTATTATACCGAAAAGTATTTTTCTAATACTATCGATAGTTTTAAACAGATAAAAAACTTCGACTTTGCCCTGGATTACAGCGGAGTTAAAACCTTTTTAAATATTGGTACGCCACTTCCTCCAAAAACCCTGGTCAAGGATGTTAACCAATTATTACCGGGAGAATACCTCGTTTATTCCAATAAAAAGTTAAGCAAACATTTAATCTATAGTTTTGATAAATACACGAAAAATTTTGGTTCTCTAAAAATATCCGAGCAGGAAGCTACAGAGGAATTGGAAAGCTTGCACAAAGCAGCCATTGGCCGAAGGATAAAAGGTAAATCGAAGGTGGCCCTGCTGTTGAGTGGTGGCTACGATTCGGGCGGCAACATTGCTGCATTGCGCGATATTTACGATGGCAGTGCCAATGGTTATTCAATTGGTTTTAAAGATGACCAATGGTCCGAATTGCCGCTTGCCAAATTGCTTGCCGACACTTTCGATGTAAAGTTTAAAAGCTATTTAATTGATGGTAGCGAAATTGATGAACTACCGGTAATTTTAAAGGAGCTGGGAACTCCATTCCAGGAAAATGGCCTCATGGTAAATTATACCGTGATGAAAATGGTGAGCAACCACAGCAATGAACTCATACTTGGCGGCGATGGCAACGACCAGGTTTACGGTACCGGGATGCACCACGCGGCTTTGCACTACCTATCCTCAAAATATGGCATTAAACATATTCAAAAGTTGCTATCTTTTATGTTGTCGGGGACCAACCACAGTAAGCTGTCAAAGGTAGATTTCCACAACGCCAAAATCCTGAATGTTGACAACCAGTCATCCTTCGGGTTTAACGAAAAAGAGTTGGGCAAATTACTAAAACAAAAAACAGAAAAATTAAATACCAACTTCCTGAAAATAAACGAACTCAAGGTAAAATCTTTTGAAGATTTATTTAAATCACATACTTATTACAAGGATTTCGTACACGATGGGTGCAACCTGATTATTTTCAAAGCCTCAAATATGGCCAGGCTTTACAACCAAAAGTTAAGCTATCCTTACATGGATAAAGATTGTATCGACTTTGTTTTTAGCCTGCCACGCGAAATGCGGATCCCGGGCACGGTAAACGAAATAGCAAAAGGCCACAGCCCATCAAAATATTTGCACAAAAAGTATTTGAAACCCAAGCTGCCGAGAGAAATAACCGAAAGGAAAAAACAAGGCGGCTTTGCCCCGCTGCCAATGTTTTTTAATGATGGCGAGCGTAGAAAATTGATTTACCAAATTATCAGAAATTCTAATTTGAGTAAGGAAATCTATAAGAGCGACCATCTGGAGATATTTTTTAATCAATACGAAAATATATGCACAAATAGGGATGCCTGGTTTTGGCATCAGCAAAGTATGGCTTTTAAACTTTTCAACCTTTTAACCTTAACTATTTGGTGGGACATCCATTTCAATGAAAACAAGGGAATGAAGCTGGAAGATTTTATTTAAATAATATTGCAAGTAAAATGAAATAATACACTTGAATGAATAATCATTTAAAAAAGATGAAAACATGAGAATAGGAATTGAAGGTCAAGGGCTTTTTCGTGAAAAAAAATATGTGGACAGCAATTGTGTGAGCGAAACTAAAAACGTGGCTTAATGAAAAAAAATACAAGCATCTATCATACCTTGGTGTCTGTTATTTCGGTCAACTTCAATCAGCCTGATCTTACCCTGGCCATGATTGCTTCGCTCAAAAAAATTTCGTGGCCAAAGATCGAAATCATTGTGGTTGACAATGGCTCAACGAAAGGCGATATCACCACAGTTAAGCGCGAGTATCCGGATGTAATTCTCATTCAAAGCCCTGACAACTTAGGCTTTGCCGGAGGAAACAATCTCGGAATACAAGCATCTTCGGGCAAGTATCTTTTCTTTTTGAATAATGATACCGAGGTAGATTCCGGGTTTTTGAAACCACTGGTCGAACTGATGGAAACCAATGCACAAATTGGCCTGATTTCGCCCAAGATCATTTACTTTTTCAGCGAGGGACAAAAAACCATCCAATATGCCGGCTCCACAGGCATCAACCTGGCCACGGGTCGCGGAAAAAAAATCGGTTCCTTCAAAATTGATGAGGGCCAATACGATGATACTCGCGAAACCTCGCTTGGCCATGGTTCAGCCATGATGATACCTATGAAAGTGGTGAAGGAAGTAGGATTGATGCCCGACATTTTTTTTCTGTACTACGAGGAGCACGACTGGTGCGAAATGATAAAGCGGGCGGGATACAAGGTTTATTACTGCGGGCAATCTACAATCTACCACAAAGAATCGATGAGCGTGGGACGCAACTCGCCCCTGAAGGCTTACTACATGAATCGGGGTCGATTGATTTACATCCGCCGCAATGCCACCGGCCTGCAAAAGCTCACCAGTCTTTTATTTTTTAGTTTTCTTTCGGTTCCCAAAGCCAGCATGAAATACCTAATGGATAGGCGCATGGATTTGCTCAAAGCATTTTGGCGGGGCTACCTGTGGCATTGGACGCATCACAAGGTGAAACGAAATCCCAGATTGGTTATTAATAAAGACGGAAGTAAAAGCATCATTGACAACCAAATACAAAAAGTAAAAACATTCGATTAAGGTAATAATGTTATGTTAGAAAGCATCACAAGACGCATCGATGAGAAGAGAAACGAACTAAAGTCTGCCGGCGAAAAAGCCGGACTGCTCAAGATTTTTACTTTGCTTCTCTCCGGCCTTTTCAAACTTATTCAAGCGCGTTGGTACTTGCGCAAATGCAACGAGCGGGGAAGCCTCATCACCGTAAACAAAAAACCGATATTACGCAACAAGGGCTTCATCAAGCTGGGCAGCGAGGTAAGGATTTGGTCGAACATCAATCGTTCAAAAATATATGTGAATCGCGGAGCCCGGCTCATTGTGGGAGACAACTCGCGCATTAACGGCGTACACATCTCGGTGAGCAACCGTGTAGAGATTGGAAAAAATGTACGCATTGCTCCCTACAGCATTATTATCGACAGCGACTTTCATAAGGTAAGCGATCATTTTTCAAACGAGGGCGTAAACAAGCCCATCATCATCCACAACGATGTGTGGATTACCATGAACTGCGTGATAATGAAGGGTGTTACCATTGGCAAAGGTGCAGTAATCGCCGTCGGTTCGGTGGTAACGCGCGATGTGCCACCATACACCGTGGTGGGCGGCGTGCCGGCCAAAGTCATCAAAACAATCTCAACTTAAACCAATGTTAATTTCGCTAATAAAATCACGTTTTTCGGGAAATACATTTTTATACACCAAACATGGAGTTGATGAATCATGAGAATAGGAATTGAAGGACAAAGGCTGTTTCGCCAAAAAAAACACGGGATGGATATGGTTGCACTGGAGTTGATTAACGAACTCCAGACGATCGATAGCCAAAATGAATATTTTGTTTTTGCAAAACCCGACGAAGACCGCGCCTGCCTGAAGGCTAAGGCTAACTTTAACATTATCGAACTTGAAGGCGGAAGCTACCCCTTTTGGGAGCAACGCGCCTTGCCCGAGGCGGCCAAAAAGCACCGCTGCGACCTGCTTCACTGCACCTCCAACACTGCTCCTATGAAAGCGGAAATGCCGCTGGTGGTAACTGTTCACGACATGATTTACATGGAAAAATTCCCGCTCTTTGCTCCGGGTTTCAACTGGTATCAAAGGCTGGGCAACACCTATCGCCGATATGTGGTTCCTCGGGTAATAAAAGGAGCAAGGAAGGTAATCACGGTTTCCAACTACGAAAAAAAGCGAATGAGCGATTTTTTTGCTTTGGACGAAAACCGTTTGCAGGCTGTTTACAACGGGGTAAGCCAACATTTTAAAGTTATTGATGATAAAAATGAGCTAAAGCGAATCAAAGAAAAATACAAGCTCCCGGATAAGTTTCTGTTCTTTTTGGGAAATACCGATCCTAAGAAAAATACTGCCCGTGTGTTAAGGGCGTATTCGATATATCGGAAACAAGCAGCGGAGCCATTGCCCCTGCTCATGCCCGACTACGACCTGACAGCACTGAAAAAAATTCTTTCTGATATCAGCGACCCCGGCCTGATCGAACACATTCAGCTTACCGGCTACATCCACAACAGCGAACTACCAGGCATTTACAATCAGTGCGATGTGTTTTTGTACCCCTCGATGCGCGAAAGTTTTGGCATTCCCATTTTGGAAGGCATGGCTTGCGGAGTGCCGGTAATTACCTCCAATGCCGCCTCGATGCCCGAAGTTTCGGGTGGGGCAGCCTTCCTGGTAGATCCGCTTAAGCCCGAAGAAATTGTGGAAGGAATTTTTAAAATCCAAAAAGATGATAAGCTCCGGGCCGATCTTATCGAAAAAGGAATCAAACGTGCCAGCGAATTTACCTGGCATAAAATGGCTGAAGAAGTACTCGAAATCTATAAAGAAATTGGACAATGAAAGCGCGTAATCTAAGAAATATCGTTTATATGATCGACCGCAAAGCCAAAGGGCTTTCGCTCTTTTTGCTTTTTATGGGCGGCCTGGTTTACAAAGAGTCGAAGGCCTCGGTTAAGCTGGGCTTTTTCAAACGCCTGCGATCCAACCTGAAAGGCTTTACCAGCGAATCGATTATCTTGTACAAAAACAATCCGGTAAAGTACGATTTAGGCTTGTACCTTAGCGATTATCAGCGTTACAACAAGGCACCGCGATTGAACGAACGCCACGGGATTATCCTGGCCGACAAAAACCTGTTTACCGACTTCATGCACAAGCATCGCCAGTTTTTGCCACACGTGTTTGCGCTGGTAAAAAAGGGAAAAATTGTTGCCGAGGACACCAACCTTTACACCATCGACAGCATCAAAGCGATCGAAAAAGTGATAAAGGAAACCACAGCCATTGTTTTCAAACCCATTGCCGGATATGCCGGGCATGGAATCTTGGTTTGCAAATGGTTGGATGACGAGCTATGGCTGAATAATACAAAATCAAGCTTTGCCGATCTGGATCAGGAAATCAAGAAATTTGATAATTATATCGTGAGCGAATATGTTTTTCAGGCCGATTATGCCTCTATCATTTTTTCGCGAACCGCCAACACCATACGCGCCTTCACGATTTATGACGATGAAACCCAGACGGCATCTGTGGTAGCTGCCATACATCGCTTTGGCACCAACAAAAGTTATCCGGTAGATAATTTTACCCGGGGCAGCCTAAGCACAGCAATCGATTTGGAAAGCGGAGTTTTAGGAATGAGTGCCTCTCATTCGACGGGTGGAAAAGTGCTATGGACGGAAACACATCCTGATTCCAAAGCAGTGATTAATGGTGTTAAAATCCCCAACTGGAATTTTATCAAAGTGCAACTCATCATGCTCGCCAAATATTCCCATTACACACCGGTGATTGGCTGGGACATTATTAGCACCAACGATGGAATGAAAATTATCGAAGCCAACGATTCGCCGGGTGTCGATTTAATTCAAATTCATAAACCGCTACTAATTAACCCAACGCTGGCTGACTTTTATACCAAAAAAAGAATTCTTAAAAAAAGACAAATTAAGGCTATCGCAACATGGAGGAAAAAGTAAATCGCACAATGACCGGAAAAAACATCGTATGCCTGGCCTATACCACCTGGGAAGGCAATTTTGTGAAATCTCAGGTGGAACTTTTATCGCGCCTGGCCGGCGACAACAAAATACTTTTTATCGAGCATCAATTTACCTTGGTTGACCTCTATCGCAACTGGCGCAAAAATGGCAAGCTGGACGCAAAAAGAATTCTGGGTCGCAAAAACCGCATCCGCACCATCACTACCAAAGATGGAGCAAGCGTTTATCTGCTCACCCTTCCTCCTACCCTGCCCTACGCCTTTACGCGCAGTGTCGGCCTCATGAAAAGGATTTTACGTTTCAACACCCGGTTAATTTTACCAGCCATCCGCAAAGCCATCCATGAGCTAAAGATGCAGGATGATTTTATTTTGCTCAATTCCTTTAACCCCTTTTACGGACTTCCCATTAATAAAAAACTGGGCGAGAAGGCGCAGATTTATTACTGCTTTGATGCCATAAGCGAAAACCGTTTTGGAAACACTGGTTTGATAATCGAAGACGAATACATGCGCCAAATTGCTGGCACCATCGTTAGCTCCGATCATCTTTATCAGATCAAATCGCAATCCAACAAAGATTGCATGGTGGTAAAAAACGGGGTAAACTATGCCGTTTTTGATAATTATTACAAAAATCACAGTCGTGAAAAACTCAAGAAAGTCGGCTATATCGGTAGCATCGATTTCCGCTTCGAGGCGGAGATGATTGCCTGGGTAGCCACGCAAATGCCCGATTATGAGTTTGAGGTGGTGGGACGCATTGCCAACCAGGAGGCAATGGCAATTTTGGAGAAAGTATCAAACGTTCGCTATCGTGCCCCGGTAAGTCCCGATGAGGTGCCTGCCATCATGTTTAACTGCGATGTGGGCATCATCCCCTACACGCGCATCGAGGAAAACAAAAATGTGTATCCGCTCAAAATTAACGAATACCTCGCCGTGGGTACCCCGGTGGTGATGACCGACTTTGCGCACTTACCCGAGTTTGAGGAGTTCGTGAGTGTGGCCTCCACCAGGGAAGAATTTTTGGAAATGCTGAAAAAAGAAATCGAAAGTGACACCTCCGAAAAACAGCTCGAACGTAACCGTTTTGCCGCGCAAAATTCGTGGGACAGCCGCACCACAGCCTTTGGAAATGCTATTTTGCAACTCACCGAAAAATAATGCTTATGACAACGATCGCTATTTTATTTTGGATCTTTCTGTTTATCATCTTCTACGCCTACCTCGGCTATGGAATATTATTGTTTTTTTTAGTTAAGATAAAAAGATGGACAGGCCGGGGAAAACAAAACTTCGACCCGGACTACGAGCCAGAGGTAACCCTCTTTTGCGCAGCCTACAACGAAAAAGATTATGTGGATGCAAAGGTGAAAAACTCGTTTTCGCTCGAGTACCCACAGGAAAAAGTAAAACACGTGTGGGTAACGGATGGATCGGATGACGGTACGCCGGATATGCTGCGAAAGTACGAGGGAGTGGAAGTGTATCATAAACCCGAACGTGCCGGGAAAATCGCAGCCATGAACCGGGGGCTGGAATTTGTAAAAACACCCATCGTTATTTTTTCGGATGGCAATACCATGCTGGGCAATGAATCCATCCGCCGGATCGTGCACCTGTTTAGCAATCCTAAAACGGGCTGCGTTTCGGGCGAGAAACGTATTTATCAAAAAGAAAGCGACAGTGCAGCAGGCACCGAGGGTATCTATTGGAAATACGAGTCCACACTCAAAAAATGGGATGCCGAGCTTTATTCGGTGGTGGGTGCTGCCGGCGAACTTTTTGCCATTCGCACCGAGCTTTATCAGCATGTGGAAGGCGACACGCTCCTCGATGATTTTATTGTTTCGCTACGGGTTGCCAAGCAAGGCTATACCATCCAATACGACCCCGAGGCTTATGCCATCGAAACTTCTTCGGCCAGCGTTAAAGAGGAGTTGAAACGCAAGATACGCATTGCCGCCGGTGGCATCCAGTCCATTATCAGGCTCAAAGATCTGCTCAACTTTTTTAAATACGGAACCCTCTCCTTCCAATACATTTCGCATCGGGTGCTTCGCTGGACGCTGGCACCGATTGGCCTTTTACTGATTTTGATTTTCAACACCATCCTAAGCGCAAATATTGGCTTCTTCGAGTTTTCGAGTATTTACACCTGGACTTTCTGGGGGCAGATTGCCTTTTACTTCGCGGCAATGCTGGGCTGGTATTTGGAAAACCGGAAAATAAAAGTGAAGATACTTTTCGTCCCCTACTACTTTTTTATTATGAACTATGCCGTTTATCTGGGATTTTTCCGCTTCCTCAAAGGCAAGCAATCGGTAAAATGGGAACGCGCCAAACGGGCGGTTTAATGGGTGTTCATAAAAAATAGTCTTTGTAAACCTTCGTGGCCACTCTCTATTAATTTGCCACCAATGCAGAAAGGCGCAAAGAAACACTAAGAAAAAATCATATATTTAAAATTCACCTTCATGTACCTTCGTGCCTTGGAGACTTTGCGGCTAAATTCCTACCTACTTTTCCCAAAAAAAAGACGCGAAGGAATCAAAATTCCTCTGCGTCTTTCATCATCTTCGTTTCCGAAAAAATTCGTTTTACAAACCCGAAGCAATAAGGAAAGTGGCTGCGAAAGCAACAATCGCATACAGCTCGGGGAATACGGCGAGGATCATGGTTTTTCCAAAAACATCATAACCCGATCCAATGCCTGCAATACCGTTGGCACAGATACTTCCCTGTTTGATGGCCGAGAGCAGTGCAACGAGTCCGAGCGAAAGGCCTGCGCCAAAAATGGCCGCGCCCTGCAAAATGGTCATGCTTTCGCTAATAACCCCCGAGCTATTGATAACAAAAAATCCTGCAAAGCCATAGAGTCCCTGGGTGCCGGGAAGGGCACTCAGCAGCATGTAGTTTCCAAAAGCCTCATCGTTTTTCTTTAAAGCGCCGATGGATGCATTGCCGCCCATCGAAACTCCGTAAGCACTCCCGATACCCGCCAGTGCTATCATTAACGCGATACCGATGTAAGTTAAAATTAATGGTAATGCCATAATCGTGTTCTCCTTTAATTTGGTGATTGTATTAGTTAATATTTATTTACTTGTTAAATCAGTTTTGAATGGCTTGTAGGGTTTTCCACCACCCGCGAAGCCGGCATTTTTGTAAAATTCAACAAAGGTCAAACGCATGGGATGCACAAAGGCTCCCAGCGAAGCCATAAAGATATTAAGCCCGTGACCAATAATTATAATCAGCAAAAATATTATCTGGCTCACCACCGGGATATCCCCGCTCATTTGCATGGCCAAATCGTTGAATACATAGCCCAAAATCGCGCTTGAAACGCCCAGGGCAAAAAGCCGGATGTAGGAAAGCAGATCGCCCATTACTCCGGTAACA
Organism: uncultured Lentimicrobiaceae bacterium; assembly: GCA_964523795.1. GTDB lineage: Bacteria > Bacteroidota > Bacteroidia > Bacteroidales > 4484-276 > SABY01. Next base: position 9,918 of record CAZGAO010000050.1, on the reverse strand, counting down.
ATCGAATAAACCTCCCACAGTCCTCCGCCAAAATTGATAAAAATATTCTTGTCAGGATTATTCAAAAACAAAATAAAAATCCCGCTAACGCCCAGCAAAACATAGGTGAGGATGGTAATGAGCTGTTGATTTTGTTCGTTGCCGAGCAGGTAAAGCGCGATGCCGCCCAAAATCAGGAGCATCCAACCAAGCGTGGAAAGGGCGTACTTAAAACCCTGGAATTTCCACAGCCGGGCGGCTTTGATACCCATGCCATAAATGATTTGGATAGCTCCCAATATCAAGGCAAAGTAAAACATCTTGCCTGAGTCGAGCATATACTCGCGCGCGCTCACCAACCAGTTGATGCGCCCGGCATCGGTCTCCTCGATAAGGTTGATGCCAAAAAAAGTACCTGAGATAGCTCCAAAAATAATGGTGGATCCACCGAGCCATTGCAAGAGCGTGAGTATCTTTTTCATGTCTGGCTTCATGCGTGGTTTTACAACCGTTGCTCCGATCAGAAACAAAAGGCCGTAGCCGGCATCGCCGAGGCAGAAGCCAAAAAACAACATGAAGAATGGGGCGAAAAATGGGGTGAGGTCAAACTCGGCGTACGAAGGCAGGGAGTACAATTTGCCGATAGGCTCGAAAAGTTTGCTAAAGCGACCATTCTTAAGCAGGATGGGAACTTTCTCTTTTTTGTCCGGTTTTTCAGCCAAAAAGAAGATGCCTTTCTCTTTCATGAAAGAGTCAACCTCTTGTGTACTGGTTTGAGGCACCCAGCCCTGAATAATCTTCAAACGATCCTCGGCCTCGCTTCCGGCATTTTGTTGCACGTGGTCAAACGAAATACGGTTACCGGTATCGGTGCGCGCCTGAATAAGTTTGGGCAGATAGGCTTTTGCATGTTCGCGGTAAAAATTATCGGTAGCTTTGATTTCCGCCCTATAATCCTCGATTTCGTGGTGAATATCGCCGGCCGGGCGATCGGGAGTTTTAATTTCTTCGGCATCAATGGCGATGCTTTCATCGCTACGTTGCACAATCACAAAAAACTTCTGACCCTCGGTTTGGCTGATAATTTCCAAATTAAAATCCTTCTGCCATTGTGTTTTGAACTTGCGCTGAGAAACGGCAAAAAACCGCAGGTGCAAACCCTGGCTCTCCAGTTTTTTGAAGGTCTCGGGCGAAAACGCACCCCAGGGCTTCATGGCTTTGTGGTGCTTTTGTAGTGCAGCTATCTTTTGTTTTAGCTCCTCGATTTCACTTTGCGACTGCAAAACCATTTTCAGGATTTTGCCGGGCATCAGGTCTGTTTGCTCGGGGCTATCTTTTTGTAATCTTGAATTCAAAAAAGCGATGGCACGGTCGAACTGTTGCACCCTTTGTATTTCGCAGTTGGTTTCTTCGGTAGCTTCGATCCCCCTGTCCACCACATCCACCATGCCCAGGTGTTGCAAGTCTTTCAAAAAATTATGAAAGTCGCTGTGATGAATAAGCATCGAATATTTTTTCATGGGTATTATCATGCCATAGCCTCCGCTTCTTTTTCTTCCAATCGGCCTTTTACAATTTTCTGTGCAGCTTTCGACAGATTTTCTTCATCTTCCATAAATCGCTTAATTTTCATTATAGCTTCTTCGTAGCCGGGTATCTGCACCTTTTCGTAAAGGTTTACCTTTTGTGTGGTTTTTTTACGGGCAAAATTCAACAATTCCATTTTACGCACAAATACATCACGTTCCAAGCCAATCTGTGCCAGTTTTTTCAATAGCTCCATCCCATCCAAAAACCAGGAAGGATTACTGAAAATGCTGAATTTTTTAATTTCAAATTCCACCTTATCCAGGACCGGAGTTTTAACACCGGCAATTTTCTTCACCGAAAGGCTCACATCTTTTACTGCAATAAGGTTGGGATCAAATTCGCTCCACAGCCGCAGCAATTCAGCACTGGCCGCTTTTTGTTTCTCCAGTTCCTCGTTGAGCCGGTCGGCTTCATTCTTCGCTTTTTTCACCTCCACACGCAGTGCCGATTCTTTGTTTTTCAGCGTAGGCAAGGCATTCTGCCTTATCTTCAACTGCTTGTTGAGGTTCTGGAGCGAAGTTTTGTTATAGTGAAATTTAATTGCCATAATTGCTAATTTCCGATCGAAAGATTAGGCTTTCTCAGGCCAGTATTTATCTGCGATTTCTTTTTTGATGCCCACTTCCTGACGCGAGAAATATTTGTCAAATAGCTTCCAGGTGGTGTCGAGCATTTCATCGCCACCAATATTAACATCAATCGCCAATAAGTCGTTCGAGTATGCCTTTGCAAAGTTCAAAGCCCGCTCATCGAAATCGGTAAGGTCGAAACCATTTTCGAGTTTTGTCTTGGCACTGGCAGCCTCCGAGTACAATTTAATGGCGGCATTCATCACCTGACCGTGATCTTCGCGGGTATCTTTACCAATTACATTTTGCTTTAGTCGCGAAAGGCTGCGGAAGGGGTCAACAATAACTTTTGCAATATCCGTGTCGCGGCGCAGGTATAGCTGCCCTTCGGTAATGTAGCCGGTATTGTCGGGGATGGCGTGGGTGATGTCGCCGCCCGAAAGCGTGGTAACGGCAATAATGGTGATAGAACCTCCGGCAGGAAGCTGCACGGCTTTTTCGTAGATGCGGGCCAGGTCGCTGTATAGCGAGCCGGGCATACTGTCTTTGGATGGAATCTGATCCATCCGATTGGATACGATGGCCAGCGCATCGGCAAACAAGGTCATATCCGTCAGCAAAACCAGCACCGTTTCGTTTTTCTCGACAGCAAAATACTCTGCCGCCGTAAGTGCCATATCCGGGATCAAAAGCCTCTCAACGGGCGGGTTGTCGGTAGTATTAACAAAACTGATAATACGATCGAGGGCACCAGCATTATCGAAAATATTTTTGTAAAAAAGATAATCATCGTTGGTCAAGCCCATGCCGCCGAGGATAATTTTGTCGGCTTTAGCACGCAGGGCAACCATGGCCATTACCAGGTTGTAGGGCTGGTCAGGGTCGGCGAAAAAGGGAATTTTTTGCCCCGTAACCAGCGAGTTGTTCATGTCGATGCCGGCAATGCCGGTAAAGATCATGTTGCTTGGCTTTTTGCGTTGCACAGGATTTACCGAAGGGCCGCCAATTTCCACTTCTTTTCCTTCTACTGCCGGCCCACCGTCGATAGGATCACCGTAGGCGTTGAAGAAACGTCCTGCCAAGTCCTCGCTAACTTTAAGTGTGGGGGCCTTGCCCAAAAAGGTAACTTCGGCGTTGGTGGGAATACCCTCGGTACCTCCAAAAACCTGCAAGGTTACTGTATCGCCCATAATTTTGACCACCTGTGCCAGACGGTCGCCGATGTAGGCCAGCTCATCGTAGCCAATGCCCTGCGCCCTGAGCGAACAGGTGGCTTTGGTGATCTGATCGATGCGTGTGTATATTTTTTGAAATGCCTGCGTTTCCATAAGCTCTCTTTTATTTCTATTTACTTACGCAGCTTCTTTTACCCTGCGCTCGTTTAACAATTCGTTCAATTCTTTTTCGAAACCATTAAACTCATCCGACTTAAACACGGTATAATTCATTTGTTTCAAAACATTGATAAGATTTCTAAAATAGCTGTTTACCTCCTCAAAATTATCAAATTCATAATCATCTTTGATGATCCGGGTGATGATATCCATCATGTATTTCTGCCTTTCGATGGGTGTGGAAGCATCCACCTTATCAAAAGCATCCTGCTGCAGAATTACAAAATCCACCACCTCCGATTTCCAGAATCGTATGTGGTAGTCAATCGGCACGCCATCATCGCCCAGGATATTGATTTGTTCCGAGGCTTCCTTGCCTCTGATGAGTAGGTTGCGCACATATTGTATTTGATCAAACCAATCTGCCGAAATATTTTCTTTGATATATTCGATAAACTCGTCATACTCCAGATATTTGGAGTAGCTCTCGATGGGGTCAACGGCGGGATAGCGTTTGCTGTCGGCACGATCCTGTGAAAGGGCGTAGAAACAGCGTGCTACTTTTTTGGTGGATTCGGTAACGGGTTCTTTAAGGTTTCCTCCGGCTGGCGATACTGCGCCGATAAAGGTGATACTCCCGGTTTTTCCGTTGGGCAAATGCACCCATCCTGCTCGCGAGTAAAAGTTGGAGATGATGGCCGGCAAGTCCATGGGATAGGCATCCTGGCCGGGCAATTCCTCCATCCTGTTCGACATTTCACGCAAGGCCTGTGCCCACCTGGAGGTTGAATCGGCAAGCATCAATATTTTTAAGCCCATCGAGCGGTAATACTCGGCAATGGTCATGGCGGTATAAACGGAGGCCTCGCGGGCAGCCACCGGCATGTTGGAGGTGTTGGCAATAATGGTGGTACGCTCCATGAGCTTACGCCCGGTGCGCGGGTCTTCAAGCTCCGGAAACTCCGTAAAAATCTCCACCACCTCGTTGGCACGTTCGCCGCAGGCTGCCACGATAATTATATCAGCCTCGGCATGTTTGGAGAGCGCGTGCTGCAAAACAGTTTTGCCTGTACCAAAGGGGCCGGGTGTAAATCCTGTGCCACCTTCAACAATAGGATTCAGCGAGTCGATGCAGCGGATGCCTGTTTCCATCATTTTATAAGGACGGGGCTTTTCTTTGTAAGCCCGAATAGCTAGCTTGATGGGCCATTTTTGTACCATCGTTACTTTGTGGCTTTTGCCATCCGTACTTTCGATGGTGGCAATGGTGTCGTTGATGGTAAATTGCCCTTCTTTGGCAACTTCCTTCACCGTGAAGCGTCCTGATAATTTAAAGGGAACCATGATTTTGTGATCGAGCCAGTTTTCTTTTACCTCGCCAAGCCACGATCCGGCTTCCACCAAATCGCCAACTTTGGCCAGGGGCTTAAAATCCCACTTTTTGTCGTCTTCGAGTGGCGGGGTGTATTCGCCTCTTTTCAGGAAGACATCTTTCATCTTGTCGAGGTCGTTTTGAAGACCATCAAAATTTTTGGATAAAATGCCAGGCCCCAACGATGCCTCGAGCAGGTGACCGGCAAATTCAACCGTATCGTTGATACGAAGGTTGCGGGTGCTCTCAAAAACCTGAACATAGGCATTGATCCCCATCACTTTAATTACCTCGGCCATCAGTTTGGTTTCGCCAAGTTTTATAAAACAAATCTCGTTTTGCGAAACTACCCCATCCACTTCTACAATTACCAGATTGGAAATAATGCCCGATACTATGCCTTTAGTCATGTATTGCGTTTTTTATTAATGTCAAAAATGCTGAATATTAAAATTAACATCCGTGATAATATTTTAAGGAAAAATCCGCAATGCGAATGTAATCCGTCAATAAACGAACGTTTTAAGGAGCACCTATTGTTTTAGCTCAAAACTCATCCCCTGGCCGTTGAAAGTCCAGTTTTGCATTTGCTCATCCCAAACAAACTCGCCTTCTTCGCCGCTATTTTCGCCGCCAATTTTTGCAACATGCAATTTATTCTTCTCGGCGGTCAGCTTATAAGTATCATCACCACTTTGCACAATTTGGCTGTCTTTTTCGCCAGCCTTCATAGCCAATGGATTATCACCAGTCCAAAACTCGATGGAATTTAATACGATACCATCAGCAAGGATCGTAACGCCATAAACAGGAATAACGATAAAGGCCAGAAAAACTACTTCGGAAGCCCATTGGTTGCCCAGCTCATTTTTGTTCCAATTGTACAAATTATTGGTCAACTGAAAAGACCCAATACAGCCTTGCTGCAACAGGGTAACAGTTAAAAAGATTAGACCCAGAAATAGTGCTTTAATTTTTCTCATTATCAATGGATTATTTAATGAATACTATTTACGTTTAACATATTGCAAGCCAAATTCTTCGGGCAAGCTAAATTCCTTTCCCAGGCTTTCGAGCAGCTTCTCGAACATCTTTTTCCCACTTTCTTCGTCCAATTGCATCCAGCGTTCCACCATTTCGAGGCGCAGCAAAAAAGCCAGCAAACGCTCGATGGTAAAATAATGAAAAAAAGTCCGGTCTTCAATCCAGTCCCACCGCACCTGGTCGAGGGCTTTTTCGCGCTCGGTGAGGGTTAGGCTGGTTTGCCAGATAGAAAGGATTTTTTCGACTTCGGGAAACTCTTGTGCCAGGCCAAAATCACCGGCATTACTGCGTTTTATCTGGTGAGCTATGGCGTTATCGCCAATGAGTTCTGTGTCAGCATCCATTTCGTGATCGCGACAGGCCAGGCCGGTAGTTACATTGCGCAGATTCATCTCGAAGGTAAACCAATCGCGCAGGAAATCATTTTGACTGGTAAGTAGATAATCGTAAAAATCGTTTTCCAGTTCAGTTTCCCATGATGCGCCTTCGATTGCGTGTTCATCGGCTTTAAATTTTTCGATGAAATGGCTCAGGTAGGGCAAAATCCGATCATCGGGCTGTTTCATTTCTTCTTCGAGCACATCGCGAGGATAGTTGGCATATTCTATAAAACCCCGATATTTTTGCGCTAGCAGATTGATCAGATTATCGTTATCATATTTCAAAAACAGCAGTTTCACCAAATCATAATCCTCGCCATCCAGGTTGTTTTCAAACTCACTTTTAAAAAACGCAAGCGTCCCTTTTTGGCGACCTTCGTCCAAAAGTAAGTCGGGCAAACCAGCTACGAGGTAGTAATATTGTTGTTTGAAAAGCATGATTATGGATTAGTCTTCGGTAAAAAATTTGCGGGTTCGTGGACGCAGATACTGGGCAAAAAAGCGATGGAAATCCGCATCAGTAAAACTCAGTTTGTAGCTACCATCTTTGGGTCCCAGGCGGAAGCCACTCTTGATGCCTTCTTCAAAATCGATATCGATGCCTCCCTTAATTACCGAGGCAGCTTTCTTTTTCAAGTCATCACCCAATTTCTCGTGGTCTTTTCCCGAAAGAAAAAACATGACATCCTTACCCTGCTTTTCGATCTTGTCCCAGTTTTCGGCCATCTTTAGCATGATGGATTTTACGAAGTCACCATCCTGCAGATTTTTATCCACAGCCTCCTTCACAGCTTTATCCACCACAATTTCCATCATGGTTTGTTTGAGGCTGGTAATGGCCTGTTTAACCGACATCCGTAGTTCCGATTCAGTTTTCTTGCGAGTTTCGGCAGCATCGTCTTCAGCTTTTCGTGTAATCTGTGCGGCTTCATCTTGTGCCGACTTCACAATTCCGCTGGCTTCCGATTTTGCTTTGGCCACAATATCTTCGGCGTCTTTTTTTCCTTTTTCCAGCCCTTCCTGGTAAATCTTATCGGTAAGTTCCTGAAGTTTCTCGTTCATCTGTTTGCATTTGTATTTTGAAGTTGGCAAAATTAAAAGATTTATTTGATTTTTAAATTTTGTAACAAACATTATTACTAGCGGCTGGTTTATAAATTCAGATTAAAAAAAACAATCAAGATGTGGAATGATGAAAACAGCAGGCTCAAAGAATACCGGATACTAGCCAACGATGAAATTGCTCCGGGCGTTTTTCTGCTTAAATACGAGCGCGACTTTTCCTTTGTCGCCGGCCAGGTAGTTGCTTTGGCAATGCAGCCCAACGACACCCCACGAATGTACAGCATTGCCAGTGGCACCGGCGACACCGACATTTGGATACTTTACGACATCAGGCCACATGGGCAACTAACACCTAACTTATCACAACTAAAAAAGGGTGATAGCATTTTTGCCTCGCCACCATCGGGAAATTTTTATGGCTCGGCACTGCCCTCCGTATGGATCGCCTCGGGAACCGGCATTGCGCCCTTTGTTTCGATGTGGCGTTCGGGTTTATGCAAGGATAAAACCCTGATCCACGGCGGTCGCTTTCTGCATTCGTTTTATTTTGAAAATGAATTTAAAGATGCACTGGGATCAAATTACATTCGATGCTGCTCACAACAGTCCGGCGAAGGGGTGTATCACGGACGGCTCACCCGATGGCTGCAAGAGAAGCCCGATATGCCCGCCGACCGAAAATATTACCTTTGCGGCAGTGCCGAAATGGTGGTGGATACACGCGATATTTTGATTGGTAAAAACATCCCCTACGACAGCATTCTGGCCGAGATTTATTTTTAAAACCCATTTTTATGTCCAAAGAAGCACTTTTCGGAAAAACCCTGAGCGAGCTGCAAAACCTCGTTGCCGAATATAATCTACCCAAATTTACTGCCCGCCAAATTGCCGACTGGCTTTACAAAAAAGACGTGGACTCGATTGATGAAATGAGTAACTTGTCCAAGAAAGCGCGATTTGTTTTAAACGAGCATTACGAGTTGGGACTTACACTGAGCACCAAAGTTCAGGCCTCGGTGGACGGCACCAAAAAATATTTATTCCCGGCAGGGAAGCTCAAGTTTATCGAGGCGGCCTACATTCCTGACGAAAGCCGCAAAACGCTGTGTGTGTCTTCGCAGGTGGGATGCAAGATGGGCTGCCTGTTTTGCATGACCGGCAAGCAGGGCTTCCAGGCCAACCTCACGGCAGGCGAAATTGTAAACCAGGTGCGCAGCCTTCCTGAAAAAGATGCGCTGACCAATATTGTGTATATGGGCATGGGCGAGCCTTTTGATAATCTGGAGGAAGTATTGAAGAGTCTGGAGATATTTACCGCCGAATGGGGCTTTGGCTGGAGTCCTAAGCGCATCACCGTTTCCACCATTGGCATCATCCCGGCTATCAAGCGTTTTTTGGTGGAAAGCCAATGCCACCTCGCCATCAGCCTGCATTCACCTTTCGAGGAGGAACGCAAAAAACTGATGCCGGTCGAGAACGTGTATTCGCTTCCCGAGGTGATCGAAACGATACGCAATTTCGACTTTGGCCGCCAGCGCAGAATTTCGTTTGAGTACATCATGTTCAAGGGTATCAACGATAAGTCGCGCCATGTAAAAGAACTGGCCAGGCTGCTCAATGGAATCCGTTGCCGGATCAACCTCATCCGCTTTCATCCAATACCCAACACGCCCCTTGAAGGCTCCGACAGCAAAACCATGGAAGAATTTATGATGGCTCTCAACGCCAAAGACATTCGCACTACCATCCGCGCCTCGCGTGGCGAAGATATTTTTGCCGCCTGTGGCTTGCTGTCAACCAAGGAATTGGCGAAAAAGTCATAGTATGGCTCAAAGCCATGCTAAGACTAAGCTAAGGACATACGGCTCAAAGCCATGCTAAGACTAAGCTAAGGACATACGGCTCAAAGCCATGCTATGACTAATGAAAAACAGATGAAGATTAAAATAATACTCGTAGGAAAAACCAATGCTGATTATTTGACGCAGGGTATCGAAGTATATCGATCGAGGGTATCGAAATACCTCCCGATCGAAATACAAGTAATCCCGGCAATGAAAAGTACCAAGAGCTGGTCGGCAGATGATTTTAAAAATCGGGAGGGCGAGCAAATTCTGCGTTGGATAGAAACCGGCGACCATGTAGTTTTGCTTGACGAAAATGGGAAAACATACCACTCGGTCGCTTTTGCCGAATTTTTACAGCACAAAATGAACATAGGATTGCGCAGGCTTATTTTTGTGGTAGGCGGGGCTTATGGTTTTTCGCCAGCTATTTACGCTCGTGCCGATGCCAAGCTATCCTTATCCAAAATGACTTTTTCACATCAGCTAATCCGCCTCATCTTTTTGGAGCAACTTTACCGGGCATTTTCTATTATCAATAATGAGCCTTATCATAATGCTTAGGCTGCGATTTTTGATTTAGTCATAGCATGGCTTAAAGCCATACTATGACTAATTCTGAAAAAATTGATTATTTTTGTCCGAACAAGTCGAATTATGGAAATAATCAACTGACGATGAAAAAACAGAATACCACATCCAGCCTTTTCCCCTTTACCAGCCTAAGTATTTTATTATTCC
>CAZGAO010000049.1:0-40022 GCA_964523795.1 uncultured Lentimicrobiaceae bacterium | reverse complement strand
AGTTTCCACCATCGGGCGTAGCACCTTCGAGCGGAAAGGGTTCGGCATCGCAGCACACGGCAAAATCTTCCGGGCATGTAACCGTTGGTGTAACGCCAACAGTAAGATTCATACAATCTACGATAGTATCCTCACAGGGAGGATTAATGGGTGCTGCCGCAAGACACAGTGAAACAGTATTCCCGAAGTCTCCCGCACCAGGAGAATAAATCGGATTTTGTATGGTATTATCGTTAAAAGTACCATCACCAGTGCTGGTCCATTGCAGCGAAGCATAGTTTGTGGCAGTAGCGGCAGTTAGTTCAAATTCCGTTTGATCGCAGATGGTCGCATCCTCACCCGAATCTACCACAGGCAGAAGCTGGAAGCACAGGGTCATAGTATCCTGTGTATTTATGACACAGGTATCAGAAGGTTCAATAGCTACCCAAAGACTTATACAACCTTGAGAGTAGTCAAATGGCGATGGGTTATAAACAGGCTGAAGAATTGCATCATCACTAAAAAAGCCAGCACCATTGGTGGTAAACCATTGTATGTTGGCATACAGGTCTGCATCCACCAAACCGGTAAAATCCATTACCTCACCCTGGCAAATCGTGGTGTCATCAGGTAGAATATTGATAAAAGCACAAGGCTGTACTTCGATAGTAAAGATGCAGGAATCATTGCAAGGGCCGTTTTCGGGATAGGTGTAGGTGATCTCGAAAAAACCAGGCAGCGATGGGTAAAAGTATCCTGCGCTCACCCCTGTACCTGAATAAACCCCGCCCTCGGGACTTGCCTGGTTTAGAACAATGGGATCATCATTTTCGCAAACCATCATATCCTCAGGACAAATCACTTCAGGAATTTCAATAACCGTAATAAAATAGCTACACGAAACCGAGTTTCCGGCTCCACCAATTACGGTGTAAGTAATTTCAAAAACTCCACTACCTGTGCTGTCGGGATAAAACCAGCCATTATATATGCCTGGGCCTGTGTATTCGCCTCCTGGGGGAAGTCCACCGGTAAGCTCAAAGGGCTCTTTGTTTTCGCAAATAGTGAAATCATCCGGGCATTTAGGACTTGGGTTAACGGTGATGGTAAAATAGCAGGTATCCGCGCAGCCGGTAACCGGGCAAGCAAAGGTGTAGCCTATCAAAAAGTTGCCCGTGTTATCGCAGTTGGGGTCAAAATTGCCATCGAGAACTCCATCCCCAAAATAGTCGCCACCATTGGGCGTGGCACCCCCGAGTATAATGTCATCGGCATCGCACAAAACCGAAAAATCATCCGGGCAGTTTACCACCGGAACATGATTAACCGTGATGGTAAAGGTACAGGTGTAGGTAAGTTCGTTAACCGGATTGTAAACGGAATAGGTAATTTCGTGAGTGCCCGAGCCGGCAATTCCGGGATAAAACACTGTGTCCACAACGCCGTTACCCGAGTAAGTACCACCGATGGGCAGACCTCCGGTAAGCTCCAAAGGAGAATCGTTAATGCAAAGGGTATCGTTTTCAGGACAAACCACCGGATAAAAGGTCATCCCGCAAACGCTGTATTGCTGATATCCCAACGGGAATTCTACTCCAGTGGGTGGGATGTAGGCATCGCCAAAGGGATTGGTGAAAGTAATATCGAAAGCCTGACTCTCAAAATCGGCTGATTGATCCCAGCATTTAAGGGTAAAAGTATTGCCGGGAGTATAACCCGGATCGCCATTGGCAAGCTCGGTAAAGGCAAACACGTATTGATTCATCATCCCCGGTTGAGGTTCGCCACTAAGCGTGTTGGCTCCCACCAGAATATTGCCGTCAAAGACGGCCAGCTCATCACCCGCCTCCAGCGTAAGACCATCAAAAACCCCCATATCCAAAAACAGAATCCATGAGCTATCCTGCACGTTGCCACCCTGCCAGTCGAAGTGCGTGGTGCGTGTCCGCGATTCTAAGTATTTCGGGTACAGCACAAGCATGATATAGTCTCCATCGATCGGGGCTTGTTTAAGATTTAGTTCAGCCGAACTTGCAGGCTGTAACTGGCTTTGGCTAAGTTCCTGGGCAAGAGCCGTAGCACCGAAAATTATCAGTACCATCAAATACGCGACAAAATTTTTCATAGACTTTATTTTTTTAAGATTTAAATTTCAGTTAATCAAATTAAAGAACTCGATGTATCAATCATTTTATTTGTTTCAAAAGTAATGTAAAATATGGTTTTGCAGCTGTGGCTTTTGGTTTTTAAAATTCCCATTCCTTCCAGTTTTTATTAATATCCCATCCTGTCCTTATGCTAGGTGTTTGCATATCACCTTTTAAAGCGGATTCGTTTAAAACATTTTCTTCTATCGAATTAAATAAATCCTGATACGAAACATTTCCCATAGTTTCCTGTAGTTTTTTAATAAAGTAATAGGTGAATAAACCATGACATTGCTCCTTGAGATACCCGGACGATTCATTTCCCTGCGATGAGGAGAGCACAATAAAGTTATCATTAAGCATCTCTTTTTTTGGAACTACCTTTACCATTTTCTTTTCAATCAAAGCTTTATCTCTTGCTCCCCCGCTAAAACAGGCATCCAGCAAAACAGTAACACGTTCCGTGGTATATTGGGATAAATCCTGAAAGATTTCGTCAAGACTGAGTGCGTAGGTCAAATCCGAACCACTCACATCCACCGGAATGATGTAAGCCTCCTTGCTCACTTCATCGGGCAGGCCATGCCCTGAGTAATATAAAAAGAGTTGTGCCGAACCCTCTTTAATTTTCGCGAGATTTGTTAACCAGCTCAGACCACGTTTTATTTGGCTTGCAGTTGCATTAGTAAGTAGCTTAATATGGGGTTCGGGAATCCCCATTGTTTTATGAAAATACTCGGCCACCCGCTCTGCATCATGAATTGCAAAATGAACGTTTGCTTCGTGATCCAAACCCTCCTGAAATCCCGAATAGTCTTCATTTCCTATCACCAGTGCATAAGTAGTTTTTCTTACCGTGTCATTTTCAGGAATATTTGTATCCACATCCGATTGGCAGTTTTCGGAAATTAGCCGCTCGGGCGGAGCCTCCATTCCCTGAAAAGCATTATGGATAATAAGTTCTATCGAAATACGCCGGTATTCTCCACCTTTTTCGCTCGACAGTTCGGCAAAGTGCTGATAGTAATTATTTGTACCTTTCATAATATCGATATAGTCCTCGATAAAACGACGCACGCCAACCGTGCGCAGGTATGCAAGCTGTTTGTTGCTGGTGATGCCTGTTTGGGGAGTAATGCTTACACTTTCAAGGTTCCCGTTCAAAAAATATGCTTCATCTGTGAAAATTCCATAATCACCCGTGTAAGGAATTACACCCGTGACAGGGCTGGCATCGGTTGAACCTGTAATCTTAACCGTTACTTTTTTTCCTCCGTTAAAATATTCGGAAAGCTCTTTTTCAAGCGACTCTTTAAAAACCTGCAAGGTCAGGCGGGCAGCATTAGAAGAAGTGAATTTGTATTCACCCAGCGGGAAGTCATCTGTTTGCGCAGCGATAGTCGCTTTAATAACTTCATAGCTATATTCTACATGAAAGTTTAGCTCCTTTTCTCCCTCATCGGTTTCCTCAACTATAGCCTTGGCAGTTACGTTGGTCTGCACATTATCGGTTATTTTTTCTTCGAGGTACGATCGTTTGGTAATGGTTTCCAGTTTTTCTTTGAGGATGTCTTCGGTTTGGGCAACTTTATTGGCGATTCTTATCGGGGCAAATTGCATGTCGATGGCCGTTGGGTCAAACTGGTATTCTTCGTTCCGGTCGAAAACATAAAAATTACCCGTGGTCGGATTCATTATCTCGGCATAAGCCAAGTCAAAATCGTTCGATTCATTCAAAACAAAGCGTGGGTTTCTTGTTTCCAGTTTGTTATACGATGCTTTAAACTTATCAGATTGCTCGTAGGGCACATTTATTATCGAATTGAATTTAGCATCGAGCTGGATAGCGTAGGTCTGGTTATCGTAGTCATATTTTGAAATATCTGTTAAAAGCAAGGGGTATTTCTCACTTGCAAGTTCGTTGGTTTTTAGCTGGGTAAGTTCCTGTATTTTTTTCAAACGGTTTTCGTCGGTTACCCGAATGTTGAAATCTTCGGCGTTTTCGTTATTAAGCATTTTCTGCCAGTTCTGAATTTCTGCATCTACATAATTTTTGATGATTACATCGTATCTTTTCTCCAGTTGGTTTACATCCCAGATATAAATCATCTTATCATCACCACCGGTAATGATAAAAACTTCATTTTTGTCCCGATCCACGATATTGCAAAGCGTGGTGATCGTTCCATTATTGGCCTTAACCCCTGCCTGGTTTGCAAACTTTTTGCAATTGAATATTTGCAGGCTGTCCGACCGGGCGTAGGCCAGATACATAGCGTTGGGCAAAAATGAAACAGGATTAAAACGGTTAGCGGTTCCATAAAAGCTGCCTATCATCTCCAGCGTTTTCTGATCCCACAGTTGTATCATTCCATCCCGATAGCTGATGGCAAGCCATTTCCCGTCCTCGCTCAGGCTAATATCCACCGCATACGATTGCTCGTTATTATAGGTTTTGATAAACTCATCCTGCCGCCAAAAGTGTACTTTTCCACCTTCATCTCCACTAATAATCACGCCTGCTTTCGAGATAGCCAGACTTGTAATGGCCGATTGATGAAAACGCATTTCGCCGGCTTTTTTCCTGGCCTCCATATCCCAAATATTTATTAAGCCATCCTTGTCGCCCGAGATTAAAATATTTCCTGTTGGATTAAAAGCCAGGTCTGTAATTGAACTGTTATGCCCATTGAAGGTTTTCAAAATATCATCCCGTGCCTCACTGCGGAATATTATAATTTTCCCATTTTGGCTACCTACGGCAATGTAGGCTCCCGAAGGATTAAAAGCCGCAACCTCCGCTTTGCGATTAAAATCCGAAATAGGAACATGCCAAAGCAGCACCTCGCCGCCCCTAAGCCCAACCGCTATCCGATAAATATGCGTGCTGACCGATTGAATAGCCTGGTCGTAGCTTTTGCTTCTGACAAGTGTAATTTGCGCACTGGCCTGGATGCCAAGCCAGAGAAGCAAAGCAGCAAGTAAAGTTATTTTTTTCATGTTATTGAAGTTTTTCATTTTTGGCTTAAATCATCCACATCCCTTTTAAATTGTATCGATTCTGCTCTTTCGATTAATTCTTCTTTTGAAAGCTAATAATCTTTGAGAATAGGAATCTGGTCATATTTTGTTTATAAAAATGGCACGGCTCCAATTAGAAAGATGTAATTCGCTAAGTAGGCAATACTTATTGTACCTGTAACATGCACTAATAAAATATATATTAGGCTTACTGCGCCACGGAAGTTTAAGTTTACAGAATATTTGAGACGCTTGAAAACAATTAGCAAACTAAAGAAAATTATTACCGTATAATGAAGTGAATTTAAAAACCGTTTTATAAGCAGAAGAAACCCTTTCCATACAAAATTACTATATATGCAGAAGTTTTTCAAATAATAAACTAAGAAAACCTTTTTTTTGCATACCCATTTGATACCAGACGAATAGGAGTTTTCTGAAAGGATTTTATCATTTTTAGTCTTTAACAGTTCTTTATTACTACCCAATTCAATTTTTATTGAGCTATATAATTTTTGAAAACCACATCCTAACTTTAAAAAGGTAACGTTTTTACTGATATAAATATTTTCGTTTAAGAATCTACCAAAAAAAACATTAATTAGTGTAAAGCTCAAAAAGAAAATTAGTGTCCAAAAAAGCATTCTTTCTTTTTCATATCCATACCCCCACCAAAATTCATTCGCTTCATTAATCGCTTTACCAAAAAATTTTCCAAAAGATCCCCAAACAGGGTATTGAGTTTCATTATGAGGGTCAAGCTCTGTATAGACAATAGCCTGATACTCACGATTTAATTTTTCATGACTGTAAATCATCCCTTCTTTTTGGTACTTATACAATAACTTATTATAAACCCAATGTTTATGAATTTTATCTGTTTTATTAAAGCACAGATGAAAATCATGATAAAACAAATTGACCTTATCTATGTCTTTTGTTGTTAAATTAATGGAACAAAAGGTTAAGCTATCTGTCATATTTGGTTCATCTTTGATTATTTTATGAAGATAGACCTCGTCAACAATTGTTGAATTAAAAAAATCAAGGCTATCTGGTAAATCATCATAATCAAAATTGATTTCATTAATTTTGGAGTTTGAAAAATTCAATTTTACTCCTGGACAAAATGTGCAGTTTTTCTTTATAACTATTGTTGAATCAAATTGTACGTTTGAAAAATCAATATTGCCTGCAAATGTTACGTTATCAAAAATTAGATTTGCCCTGAATTTCACTGAGGTAGAAAAATTCAAACCAGATTTAAACTGAGTGTTTTTGAAAATTACTGCACTATCAAATGTAACATTGCTAAATACTACATTTTTATTAAATGTTAAAAAATCAAATATTACCAATCCTTTAAAAAGTTCACCACTAAACGAAACCTCATTGTCAAATTCAACCCCTTGAATTTCTACATCATTAAATGTATTGTGGGTAACTATTAAGGATGCTAATTTCTCACCTTCGTTTTTTAGGTTAAATCTTTTGGTGAAAGTATTGCCATGTAGTTCTAATTCTGATGAATATAAACTAAAAAAATTAGTTGTATCATTAAACGTACAATTTCTAATTTTTAAAATTGAATTTGGGATACTATCAAAACTTGACATACCCATAATTTCGGTAGAACCAATTGTGATATTGAATCTGTTGTTTGAAATTATGTTTTTAAAGATTAAAGTATTAATTCTCTTA
Source organism: uncultured Lentimicrobiaceae bacterium (assembly GCA_964523795.1). Classification (GTDB taxonomy): domain Bacteria; phylum Bacteroidota; class Bacteroidia; order Bacteroidales; family 4484-276; genus SABY01. Next base: position 33,171 of record CAZGAO010000049.1, on the reverse strand, counting down.
CCTTTTATTGAAGTTTCAACAACATCATTGAAATGGGAGTTTTTTATTGTAAGCGAATCCTTAATGATAATATCCGTAAAGCTAAAACTTCTTATTAAGTTACATCTGTTAAAAACCAGATTTCCTTGAATATGACAGGCATCCATTAAAAATTTATCCTCAAAACAACAATCAATAAAACCAAGACTTTTATTGATAATTCCATTTTGCAGGCCATTAAGATGTGTAAACCTATCGTATTGAAAAATAATTTTTTTATTTGCAGTTAAATCAAACTTCTTTAAGAGATCAATAAAATTAGTAGTGTCTATATTTTTACATTCTATTTGATTGATTTTTGATTGTGGTAGGGGAAAAAGAGTTAAAAAATCTAATTCACTGCTATGTAGTTTATTCATGCCAAATATTGCTACTACCAACAGAAAATATTCAATATATAAAGGCACTCTATTTAATTTTTTGCAATTCTCTTCAAGTTTTTTCATTTTAAATGCAGTTAAAGTGATTTATCAAAATGTACTAAAACCAAACTTTTTTCACATCATCATTTTTTGGTTTGTGCGGGAAAATATCTGTGGGTATCCACCAATAAACCCTATTAATTTTATCTTTTGTTGAATATAGAATTTTTGCAGGATAATTATTCCCAAGGCTAATTATTTGATCAAGTATATTTGAAGTAATAATTAAATCATTTCGCATTTCCTCAATATCAGAAAAGGGTATAATAGGTTTTTTTTCTTGGATATCATTAATCGTCCAAGATGAATATTTTTCTTTTATTTCGAACATTGAAAGGCAAAAGAGCATAGACCCAATGGGTTCTGATCTATAACTTCCTTTGTAATCACTAACAAAGCAATTTATCATTTCAATAACGGCATTGCCTACCTCCTCTTTCATTTCATCAATAGTATTAAAGTCCCTATCCAGCCTTTTAAGCTGATTATAAAATTTGTGAAGTTGCTTTTCTTCAAATAGTAAAACAGGCTGGAACATAGGAGTTACAGAATCCCGTGCACGATTAATGAATGTTGTATAGCCCTCAAAATAAATATACTTCTGTGGTACTGGAATTTTTTCTTTTATAGATTCGTTTTGAGGAGTATTTTTAATCCATTCAAATATAATAATTGCTGCATTCGATGCCTCGCTGGGCTCATAATGATATTTTTCCATAAATATTGCAGCAATTTCCTGAATTTTGCTATTTATACTTAAATAAACCGGGTTCGTAATATTAGTTGAAATGTCATCAATGAGTATCTTCTTTATAGAATCTGTCTTATGTTTTCCGAGTTTAAGTATTCTCGATTTCAACAGACAATTTTTTTTAAGCATAATAATATCTTTATTGTATTCCAATTCTCCGTGAGTTATTGTATATTCAGACCTAATACTTGGAATTGGGAAAATTTTATTATAAACCCTTGTGTCAGTTTCCTTAATAATTCTTTCTATTTGAGTGATGAAATCAGTATGAGTATTATGTTTATCAGAATATGGAACTTGATAGGCTAAAATATTAACATTATATTTAGAAAGTGAATCAATCAAATCTGACTCACTTACAAATGTTGTTGTCCTTTCTTTATCTCTATGATCTGCAGCATCACCAATGAGTACAATGAAATTGGACTCCTCAATTTTTAACTCAAATGAATCCAGAGCAACCGTAATGCCGTAATATAAAGCTTCTGGAAAATCTTTATCCTTTTTATTTTTTTCATCTATCCAATTATCATCAATCCACCTTTCAAAAGAGCTTATAAGTTTTGTGATTTCGCTAGTATCAGTATCGTTTTTTTTATCTGTAATTTTTATACTAATCATCTTACCCTCATTAAAAACGTCGCATTTTTCATCTTCTGCTTCATCTCTATAAATAACTGCACCAACATTTATTGAATAATCAACTTTATTCTCATCATTCTTCATTTTATCTATTGATTCCTCTATAGATTTGGCAATTTGGTTGTTATATTTTATTGTGCTTTTTGAACCATCAACAACAAATATTACGTTAATTTTTTTTTGCCCTTCTTCTACTTTTACAATTTCTTTGCGGAATGATTCTCTTTCCTCCACATTCCATCTTTCTAAATTGATGATGTCGTTTTTAAATGAGACCTCTAAAACTACCCCAACTCGTTTTGCACTATAAGGACTACATGTGGGGTTAGTGTCATATAATAATGGAAACCTATTGGAAATACCATTTTTCCTTGTTTCATATATGACATCTGTTTCAATTACGGTTCGTTTTTGTAGGCTATAAAACCATTGTGGATATATATTTCCATAGTTATTTGTCGCATCACGTGTATCGAAAATGATATTCCCTTTTTCCAACCCATCTTTCTTATCAATCCATATTCTTTTTTTGACTGCATCTGGATGCCAGTTTAACTCCCATGCAACATTCGTGGTCCATGGTATAAACTGATTACCTGAGATCCAGCCAACAGATATTTTGTGATTTTCATTGTAATTAGAATAGAACCTTTTGTTTAAGAAACAATTATTCCCAACTAAATAGTAATATTCATAATTATTACCATCTTTCTTGTTGCTAATATTTATAGAATCCTTTTTATAAATATATCTAATTTGAAAGCTGTCTGCGGTATCATTTATGGCTAATGAAGAGGTGTTGGGTTCTTCATAATAAAAAATGTATTTTTCCGGGATCGTTTTATTTGAGAATGTATTTAAAATCACGCCTTTTCTAAATTGCTCTGTGTTTTGGGCTATTAAACAATGTGATGAAAGTAATAGGTTGTCAAACTTAATCCATCCAAGAGTTGAACCAGGAAGAATTTTGTTTCCCCTAAATTGGAAAACATTTTCTGCCCATGTTACTTTAAACCAAGATCCCTTAATCTCAATTACAGCTAGTGTGTCAAGAAAATCTGCTTCAAATAAAATTTTACTGTATTCACTAGCATCTTGATACACTTTGTTATTAGCCCGATCCGAAAATACATACCATGCAGTGTCACTACATACCTTTTTAATAGGATAAGATATTTTGTTTGTCTCAACAGGGTAGAGATATTTTTGCGGTAAGTCCATCACAGATGTAAATTGCGCAATGCAATTTAATGCCATTGAAGCAAAAAACAGAGTTAATAATAATAGGTATTTAGTTTTCATAGCACGCAATAATTAATTTAGAATTCAATTATAATGGCAACATATACTCTAATGGAATCCAAAAATGCAATTCATTATTCAGATAATCTGCACCTTCGTATTTTTCCCAAGAATCTATAATTGAGCTAATTCTTTTGTAAACATCCATTAAACCAAATTTAAGTAATACTATATCTCTATTTTGTATTATTGCAGGATTTTCAATATCATTAATTTTCAATAAAGAAAAATGATCATCTAACTGCAACTGAGTTAAGGATTGAATAAATTGTGATAATATTTCATTATTAAATGATTCTTTATAATCACCTACAATACTTTGGGTAATCATTGCTAAACATATTCTAACATCCTTGCGAAGGTTATTTGAGTTTTTCAACTTCAATAGTTGGAAGTATAGTTCAACCAATTCCTGATTGTGTACCAAGACAACATTCCTAAAAAGAGGAAAGGTATAGATTTTTGGACTCATTCCCGAGTATGCTGTATTAAAGTTAAACAATATCTCATTGTTAATCGAGCTGTTAACTTTTATAATTCCGATTCTTTTGGGGTAAAAGTAATTATTATTTATAGTTTTAAAATCGAAATTTATAGAATCGCAATTATTGGGAAGCAAAGGGAAATGATTTTCAAACCCCTTTCGTCGGTGCATGTAAAACGAATCTGGTTCCAACAAAAAGGCATGATCAGGTAATGTAGATAAGGTATATCCAGATTCACCAAATCGCAACGCATCTGATTTTGAAGTAAATGCCAATGCTCCAGGAAATAGTTCATATGCGAATTTATTTTTTCGCTCGCTTGCAGCTGATTCATCCCAATTAATTTCCCATACTACCCTATGATTCCATGGAATCAGGCATTTTCGGTTAATCCAGCCAAACAATTTTTTGGGTTTATTCTGAATTTCGTCAAAATCATTTCTCTGATCGTTTGATATTAGACAATCATTTCCGACAAAAACGAAATTGCTATCAGATGAATATTTGAAAATCCAGAACTGCTGATAATTAATTTTCTTAGAATCTAAAACATCATTAATGAAAAAGGCCGACTTGTAAAACAAAGCCGAGTCATGAAAAATTACTCCACTTGAATCAAGGCTGTTCAGGACAAGACCCTTTCTATTAATTTTGTAACAATCTTCGACCAAACAAAAAGGAGAAAGCTGCAAATTATTAATATCTACCCAAAAAGTATTTTCCTGAAGTATGTATTTATCAGAAATTAAGCTATTGATCCTTCCAACTTTTAATCTATTGCTTTCGATTTGCAAAACAACAAATGCTTCCATAAAACCAAGAGTGTCGATAACTTTATCACCATCATCATCAGCATAGGCAATATTATTAGATCTGTCAGAAAATACAATCCAACGATTTTCAAGTTCCACACATGGAAAAAACTCTGAAAGATAGGGTTTAGTAATAGTATCGTTAGGTGCCCAGTACTTTTCTGGCATTTCTAATACAGTGTTTTGGGCACTAGATTGGCTAGCAAATAAAAGCGAGATTAAGATAAACTGATAAAATCTTACTCTATGGGAAAACATTACCAATTTTAATTTTTCTGACATTATAGTTATTGCGTGACAAATTATTTTAGAAAATCTTTTTTATTGTATGATTTTATTTGTTCATAAATATTGTTTTAATCATATAATGTTTTTAATCTACTCATCCTTAGAATAAATTAACTCGCTGGGGTTGAGGGCAAAGTATTTTTTGCGTGCGGAACGAAATACCAGCCAGGTCCCGATGTATATTAATATGATGGTGATGGAGGTAAACAAAATGGCCCTTGGACAGGAGATGACCGAAAAGCCGGAAACCTCGAAAAAATAAAGAAGGCCATCGATTAAGCTGACTAAACCAACCGGAATGAGCAAGGTTACCGAAACAAAGGTAAAGGTTAGCACCTTAAAGATGTTAATGGTTTCGGCACCAAAGGCTTTTAGGGTGCCAATGTTTTTGCGTATCCGGTACAGGTGCATGTTGATGAGGCTGTAGATGTAAAGCATGATGGAGAGAACCCCAAAAATTATGAGGACGAGCAAAATGATGCTGGTCATGCTGCTTACCCTGAAAAAGGTATGCATGCTTTCTACCTTTGCCAGGTCCATTTCCAGCTTGGTTTTTTCTTTGAACACCTCGTTGAAGTCTCTTATCTTGGCTGCCGAATTGAAGTTGATGGCTATGTTGTCGCGCCTTTGGTGAAAAGGCTCGCGCACTGCATTTGGGAAATACGATTGATACACTTTAATATCGCCATTCGCCTTTGCTTCATCAAAGAACTTTTTGAAGGCAGCCTGGCTGATCAGTGCATTGTACAGATCGTGCTGTTGTTCAAAGTTTTTGAATCCGGGTACACGTGTAATGGATACTTCGATGGCGTATTCAAGACCGGAGACATTGGTAATATTTGTGAAAAGATTGAAATCATATTCGCTCCCCGAGTTACTTTTGTATTGATCCAGGCTTTCCCGCAAAAGCTGATTCAGAGATTGTACAATTTCCGGGTCGGGTTCATCCAATTTACCTTCATCGTTACGGGAACAGCCCACAGGAAAAAGGCTCGATTTCGCGATATCTCTTTTGAGGGTAAACAATACATTTAACCTTTCATTCTCCTCGATCAGGAATTTATGACCCAGTTTTCGATAATTATCGTAGAAGTTGGGTGTACACAAAAAGTAATTTTTCCCAATGTACTTACTCTCCGGGATATTATCCACAATGCCAATAATGGGCAAGGGTATGTTGTATTCGTTCCCATCAGGTTTTCGCGGATAAAGCACAAATCCCGATTTCTTACCACATTCCAGCTTTTCCAACAAATCACGGGTAACGATAATTCCGTTTTCGTAAGGGCTGGTAAATTTTCGCCCAATTTTGTTTTGTTCGGAGCTGACAATTTTATCCAGCAGCGGGTCATTGTAGGGGATGGATCTACCATCGAGGTAGGTGGTTTTTGGTTCTAATCCCGAATAATCGATAAAGGGAAAGGAGAAGGTATTGTAAAAATAAAAAGTATCGATGTCGAATTGCTTGCGTATGCTATCGGTCAAAAAATCGTTGATGAGTTCATCAATCCTTGTTTGCGAATCCCCTCCTTTATTCAGCACATCCACCGTATTTACGTAGGGATCTTTCATGGTGTCTTCGAGGCTTTTAAGCTGGCCGCTGGCAAAGCCGACAATCAGGAGCGTAATGAAAATGGCAAGGGTAAAAACCCAAAAGTTTGCGTTTTTTACACCGGCCATTTGTTCACATTCCTTTTCGAGAAACAGGGAAGCAAACGCTTTGGGTAATTTTAGATGTTGAAGTGAGGTGTTTTTATCCTGATTGTTTGAGGCAGGAATCGTGGAGCTTGCTGCTGAAAAACCAATAAAGGTCTTCATTGCCCAAAGTCCACGACTTGCAATAAATTTAGTAACCCGATTTTCCTTTGTGGGAATTGTCTTCGTGTTATTATCTTTTTTTAGCTTAATTCCGCAGCCGTCTTTGAGCAGTAAATTTATGTCGTTACGAATTTCATCCTGGCTCTCCAGGGTTTTACCATTTTTATACCTGTACCAGGCCGATTCCCCCTGTTTGTTATTAGTTTTAACAAGAATATTGGATTCAACTATTTCATAGTAGCTTTGGTTTTCGACAGGCGTAAGCAAAATAATCCGGTCAGCATATTTTAACGAAAGCTCGATGTTGTGCGAAACAACAATGGCCGATTTTTCAGGGTCTTTATCAATCTTTTTTTTGATGATGTTCATCAAATCCGCCGCATTTTTTTCGTCTAAGTTACCCGTGGGTTCATCACCAAACAGAATATTAAAATCAGGCTGTGTGGCTCGGGCAAATGCTACCCTTTGCCGCTCTCCGCCCGAAATATTTTGGGGCATGATGTCGCCGAATGTAGCAGGGAGGTTAACTGAAGTAAGCTCCTCCTTTGAATCATCGTATGAATCTTTGCGGGTTTTGGTGCCATTGATAAGATCGGCAATAACAATATTTTCGGAGTTGCTAAGATTATGCATCAGGTTGTTTTCCTGAAAGATAAAATTGAAATTGTTTCGCCTTATCTCTGTTACATCTTTGTTGAGCGATTGCCGCACACCTGCCGAATCCACTGAAACCCTGTATTTCCAAAGATCATCCAAATAGTCAACCTCAAGGGAATCATTACTGTAGAGTTTTATCTCGCCCGAAATAATCCTGTTGGCCATCAGTCCCAGTGTTTCGAGCAAGGTGCTTTTGCCCGACCCTGAATTTCCAAGCAAAACAATAAACTCCCCTTTGTTTATGGTCAGGGAATCTATATTAAGTACATGCTTTATTTCAGTCTTACCGGTTTGATCGTTCATCTGCGGGTATCCGCAGGCTAAATCTTTGATCCGAAATAGTGTTTTTTCTTTTTCCATTTTTTTTTCCTCGATTGCAACTTTTAAAACTTTTGATATAGAAATTAAATTCCTGCTCCTACTTCATCCGACTTTTTATTGTGCGGGAAAACATCTCCGGGTATCCAATAATAAGTATCACTATCCCCAATATCTTTGATTATACTGGTGTAATTGCTTCCTAATTCGATAATCTTAGTAAGATAGATTAACGTTTGCCTTATATCAGCAGAAAATCCCATGAGATCCACATCTGAAATTTCTGCGGGGTCTTTGATATCATTAATGGTCCACGAGCGGTATTCGTCTTTTGTTGGCAGGCCAGTAATCAAAAACAGAAGGTCGCCGAAGGGTTTGGTATTTACCTCTTCTTCGGACAAATCGCCGACATAAGTTTCAAAAATATTTATTACCGTAGTAGCCACACGATTTCTTATAATGTTTGGAGGCTGACTGTTATCAGATGAGAGCACCAGATTTCGAACCGTTTCTTTTAGACTATTAAGATCTGTTTGCTCGATAAAGATTACATTTTGGAAATTAGGATATTCTTTGTCATTTTTTTGAAAAACGGTAAAGCCCTCTTTATATATTTGTCGTTTATCCGAAAGAATTTTTTGCAGGTCTTCAATACTAGTGCCTCTTGCCAGCAGATCGTAGATAATACTTGCAGCCGTTTCGCTTCCCGAGGTGATGGAATCGCCTTCCAGGAGCCGGGCAATTTCACTAATTTTATCGTTAATATATCGGTGAATTAGCTTGATGTTTTGTGTAATTCCGGTTCGGAGTGTGTCAACCCGGATAGAATCGTTGGAATTTGAAGTTTTTATGATTCCAAAAATCGGACTGTTTGAACTTAGGCGGAATTGATTGCTACTTTTTTCGGTAATAATTTCAATGGGCTGCGCTATTATCGTTTTCGTTTCCTTTGCATTGGACGCATCCAGTTCTTTTATCTTTGTAGCAGTGCCAAGCATTAAGCGTTTCATTTGGGCTTCAAATTCCCGGTATGTTGAATCGACTGCTTTTTGGTCGGGTCGGTGTACCTGATAGCTTAAAAGGTTTATGTGTCTGTCGGCAAGTTTATTTATTAGTTTGGATTCACTAACAAAGGTTTTGGTTTTATTTTTATTTCCATGATCGCCCGCATCGCCGATTACGATAATGTAATTTGTTTGTTCCCGATTCGGTAGATAGGCCGTAAGTGCCTGGTCGATTCCATAATAAACGGCTTCGGGCAAATCTTTGTCTTTGCCGTAATAGGCGGGATTCATGTACTTTGTTATCCAGGCACCCAATTCGCCAATATCCTGCGTAAACTGGTTTGAGTGAACATGAACCGGGTTTGTTTCGGCTTCATCACGGTATAATACAGCACCAAATTTAAAAGTATTTCTGGACTTTTTATCTTGCTGTTCCCTGTTGATGTAACTCATTGCCGAATCGAGGGCAATGGCAACTGAACCGGAATAAACATCCATGCTGAAAGTTGCATCGATTACAAAAATCACATTTATCTTCCGTTGGTTTTCTTCGATTTCGAGTACTTCCTTTCCCAGTTTTATCATCTTTTGTTTATCAAGATCGCCCTTTGCTGTACTAATTTTACCAATAACCCCCACGCGTTGTGGATCGAAAAAATCAAAACCTTCAGCCAGGGCTTTGTCATCGTTCAAAACAGGAAACCGGTCAAACTTACCAGGTTGGCGTTTATCATAAATTGGTGTTTCGGCGTAAGCAATTTTCTCGAACTGATCGAGAGAAGTGAACGTTCGTGTGTCCTGATAAAGATTTGTGCTTTCCAGGCTGTCAAAAATTAGCACCCCTCTGCTAATTTGTTTCGAGTGGTCAATCCATTCTCTTTCGCTGGCTGCCTGCGGATACCAGTTCAACTCCCAGGCCACCCTGTGATCCCACGGGGTGATATGTGTTGTGGGAACCCATCCTATTATGGACGTATCAGCCCTGCTGGCTGCCGAAAACCCGGGATCGGTTCCTACCAGGATAAAACCCGGTATCTCTTTATACACGTATCTGATTTGATATGTTCCGGCCTCATCTACCATCTTAGCACTCGTGCTTGGGGCATCGTAGTATTTAGGTTTTTGCTTTAGTGCTTCCACATTATCTTCTTTCCAAACATTCAAGACCATAGCCTTTTTGTCGAATTTGTAGGGCATCGAAACCAAACATCTGTTCCACATCAGCACATTATCCTGATCAATCCAAAATGTTTGCCGTTGAGGGATCAGTCTGCCGCTGGAAGTATTTTCAATTTTTGTAACCTTCAACCTTTTGCCGTTCACTTCAAATACTGCAAGTTTTTCGAGAAATGGAAGGTGTTGGCTTGGTGCTTCTATGCCAGACCCTGAATACACCGGATTATTTGTTCTATCCGAAAGTACGATCCAGTTTGTTTTCGGCGAAGTTATGTCAGCACTAGTGGCAATGCTAACAGTTTCCTCGGGAATCAAAAACTTTTTGGGTATTTCTTTTATCTTATCCTGAGCCGGGAGATAAGTGATAGATAAAATCAGAACAATAATTATAGTAACTAATTTGACGGGTCTTTTCATGGTATTACTTCTGTTATAATGGATAAAAATTTAAATTCTTTAATTGAATAGATTTTAAACCTGAATTTTGTAAACGCTTTATCTCCTCGACGTACTTAACAGGTTCCTCTATTCCCGGGATGTAATCCAGTTTATTTAAGTCAGAATAGTCGAAATAAAAATTCACTTCTTTTATGGCTTCCTGTTTGGGATCCATCTCACGAATTAGCCTGTCAAGCCCGCCTTGAAGCAAATCTCTCAGATAGGCGATATCTGCAATCAGGAAGTTGAGTTTTATTGTGCGGCGTTCGGGTGCTAATTGTTGGCCAAGTTGATTTTTAAGATCTTGATACAGGTCTTCAGGGTCATCTTTGTCGGTAAGCATGGCTAATTTTTCCTGGCTTTTTTTCAAGTCTTCGCTGCATGGTAAACATTTTTCGTCTGACGAATCTTCACTGTTTGCTTTAACATCTTCGTTCCAGAAAAAAGTTAAGCATGTTTCATTCCCATAGTTATCTTGCAATCCTTTTGCAATTTCAAAGTATTTATCATAAACCGCTTGCTTGTTGTCGGCTAACTTGTCGTATGCTTTGTCGTTAATATTATAAATAAAGATATTTAATGGCGGCAACGGGGTAAAGACCAGATTCACCTCACCGGAATTAAACAAACCGCTTTCAAGGGGTATTTGCAAAAGTGAGTCGTTTACTTTAAATCCTTTTCCACCAGCTTGCAGGTTAACATTATAGCCATAAGGTTTAAGCATAAACAGACCCTTCCCCTTGTAAAGATTACTTGGAACTCCACCTTCCTCGAGTTCATTAGGGACTTTGATACTCTGATAATGGTTTGTCCTGAAAAATCTAGTAAAAGGACTTGATATATAAAGGTCTTTGTAATTAGTCAAAATCGCTTTGGGTACGTATGCTACCTCGCTTTTTTCGGCATTGATAACTGGTTTTACTTTAATCTTCTTAATAATCTTTTTACTAGGTGATGCATCCAGGAATGACAGCTTATCCTTTGATGGAAACATTGCTTCGATATAGTTTTCTCGATTCAGCTTTTGGTTTTGTTTGTGTCCCTTAAATTTTGGTGCAGGATTAAAGGCTTTGTTAATGTTGTTTAATGAAAATCTAACTCCAAATCCAAGTCCGAGGTGATTCACCTTGATGCTTTGTGCCAAATTGATCAAGGGTTTGGTATTTCCTTCACTTGGCGACAGTACAAAGTTTTTATCTGGTGAATCGAGCAATGTATTTAGACCCATATTAAAATTAGGGCCGATAAAAGCAGTAATATGATTTGATAATTTGATGTCGGCATAAACTGATGATTTCCATGAGATAAGAAATTCGTTTAAATTTGGATCTTGAAGTGTGTTTCCTGATTTATATGTTGTAAAACCATAGGAGGGCAGATCCTGAAAATAAAAGGCTTCACCATAGAGGTCGGAGTATAATCCACGATATTCAAGGGTTCCGCCATTCGTTTTATACGTTTGATTGATAATGTAGGACAAATTAATTCCGGTGGATACCGACAACTGCAATTTTTTGCTAAAAATGTGTCTCCAGTTTATCATTACCGGCACATCTAATGTTGCGTATTCAAGTGTTTGATTGATATTGTTTCCGTAAACCTCTCTGCTATAATTATCGCCATCTGCATCGGTGGTGTCGAAAGCATCATTGTAGCTTTCAAGGTCAAAATCTATTATACTTTTTGTATATCCCACCCCAACTTGTAAATTGAAAATATCGCGATTGCCACCGGCAATTAGCCAGCTTGCCCCAAGATGAGTCTGATAGCCCATTTTAGTTTTGTAATCAAGCTCGTTTTGAGATTGTTCGATGGATGGAATTGATAGTTCAGGCGAAAACTCAACAAAAAGTTCATCAGGAATACCTCTTTTGTACCATGCGTCAGGCAAATAGGATTTATCCTGGAGATCAATTTTCAGGATTTGAAAACTCGGTTTTGTATCATCAGTGCGGTACTTGTTGTAAATAAGCGTTACTTCAATGGGCCTGGTTTTACTCGTGAATTCATTTGCATCACCACAAGCCGATTTAGTTTCTTTAATCAACGAAGCGATGATTACATCATAATATGTATAATGATTTCTTTTATCCAACGAAAGATTGTAAAAAGCGAATTGAATCATACATTTTTTAGTGCGTTCATTGGCGAGCTTGCGATAGCTGTCCCATGATAAATATTCCCTACTGTTGTCCAGATCATTGTAGAGACCAGCATCATTGTTAAAAAAATACTTGTCGAGAATATAGCTGGGGTTACTTTCATCGAAGCCCTCATTTTCATTCATCATATTTTCAACTTCGATAAAGAAATTGTTCAATTGATTTTTTACAACATGGTCAGGGATATAAATTTCCTGTCCTTGCATGGGGATTATTGCAACAATAAGGAAAAGTACAATCAGGAATGTTGCTTTCAAAATACCAATATTTTTCATAATTATTTTCATATCAATTATTTTCATTTATCGAAAAATGATTTTTTTCACTGTTCTGAATTGATTGTCGATACAAAACTCGATGAAGCACATACCTTTGATATGCTCAGGTGGGTAAATCACGATGTTATCACCGTGTTTTGGCATATTTTTTTCACAAGCCCAAATCATTCTGCCGAATTGATCTTTAATTTTAATTTGAACCTGCTCGCCATCTGTTTTCTCAAAATTTATATTCAGTATCATGCTGGCCGGATTTGGGAAAATGCTTATTGCAGGGTGAGCTTTTTGCATGGTTTCATTATCAAATTCAAACGACTTGGTTAAATCGCAAAACAAAGTATCGGTGGTACATGAGCTAAAAGTTCGGTCTTTAATAATGAGCCAATATTTGCTTGACAGTTCAATATCGTTGTATTCATGGTAGGGAAGTGTATCCGACTTCACCAAATGATCGTTAAGCCCCCAGTCGAAAATTACCGATTCCTGATTGCTGTTTAAACAAAGGATAAGATTGCTGCCCGAAGCCTTCCTTACAATGGAAATGGGCTTATCATCATCTCCCGGTATTTTGTTGGGGATAATCAATACCGAGTTTGAATATTTGAATGTACAAGATTCCATCTCATTATTCATTTCACTTGTAACTGTAAGTAAAATCAACACCTCTTTTACCGTCTCAACAGATTTCCAATCGCTTATCAGTTCATTATTTGTAGGTAGGTATTGATTGGCGATAATATCATCCAAATTATCTCCAGCAGGTGGGATAATTTCCCACTCGTAGGCATATCCGTTAATTATATCTGCTGTAAATGTTACATTTTTTTCATTGCTGCAAACCACAGTATTTGTTTTCCTTATCAGGATGCTTGGCTTATATGTTAGTTCAAGGGCTTTTGTAACTGCACCAATTTCATTATAGTTCTCATCGTAAGCCGTAAGTTCTATTTCTACAAGTTGACCCTGAGCTATTCCAATAAAATTGAAAACGGGCTTATTAACTGAAGTTGTAAAGTAGGAATCTGTTGAGCCATCAATCTTAACCTTCCAAAGGTATGCGTGAGCATCCGACAAATTATTAATGATGACTTCATTTTGACAAACCTTTTTAAAGGTGAAATCTATTTCCTGACCATAAGAGTTTTGCATAATAAACCCAGACAGAATACCTATTACAAGAAATATAATTGAGTGTTTAAGTAATTTCATATCTTATTCCTTTCATCAATTAAAATTTTACTGTTTTCTTATACTCCGGAACTGACTCAAACCACCTGATTCCAACCTTAAGCCCGATGTAATGTATTTTTCCGTTCAATCCTGCTGCAAATGAATTTCCGGCATATCCTGCCTCATCAAGAATAAATTTCTCATTGGCATTATTCTTAAAAGAATTGCTGAAACTATAAATGAAATAAGGCCCAATGTCAATGAAGATTGGTTTAGTTTGAGAGATCGATTTCGAAAAAGTAACTCCCAAAATGCCTGAAAAAGAAATGTTTTCTAAATCAAATTGATCCTTATCATTTTGGATTTCTATTTCCTGATTGCTGAAAAATCCATATTCAGGAACATCCTGGATTAGATAGCTGCCGAAAATCGTATCGTTAACTATCAAGTCGGTTCTACCTTGATAGCTTGCCGCGCCAGACGATTGTTGAATTTTGGAATTAAGATTGACAGTTGTAACAAAACCCGCTTCAAAATCGAAAAAGGATTTTGATGATATAGTATATTTTAAATGGCCAGTTAAAGGAATGCTAATACTGTTAAATGTCATTTTTTGTTTAAAATCTGCACCCTTTTTATACAGATCCATTTCACCCAAAATGTGATGATTGTAGTTAAACACTGTATCAGCGTATGTATTCGTTTCCGCCGTGGATTGTATTCTTCGGTAGGTTAAGCCAAGGCCAATGCCCCAATTAATATTTGAATTGGGATCGTATTTGAAATAACTTACTGAAATTCCAACATTGTGAGATAATTTTGGGGTAAATGAAAAATCATTCAAATCTTCATTGTTTTCAAGAGGCAAAATTTGATAATCAAGGTGGTAGTTCAGACTATAAGAAAAAGACCCATAACGACGCTCCGGGATAAGTTGCAAGGGCTGAGATGTTTTGCCTACATGGGTTAAATATGCTGCCGTAATGGAAAGATCATTTTTTTGGAGTGTATTTATCTTGTCATCAAAGGGGATTAAGAGATTCATGGTAAGTAGCAATTCATCCGGCTTGAACCAGACTCCGTTTTTGTCTTTAGCCCTTGGTTTATCAATGGTACTTGTTACCGAAACGAAAATATAATTTTCTCCAAGCTCCATGCACTCAATTTCTCTTTCACCCTTTTCTTTCAATGGATAAAACTCGTCATAGATGCTATCAACTTTTCGGGTGTATGCATGAGGGCTTAGCAAGGTATCACAAAATCCTTCGGGAAAAAACACACTGCAATTAATGGTGTTTATTGCTTTGCTGGAGAATAAACCCTCAAGTTTTTTTGCTTCGATCGTCCTGGGTTTGTTGTATTCATTAGCAGTATTCATCAATTCGATGGCTTGTTTCACCGTAGCGTTAATAAGCCCTAACATGCTTTCTTTCGTAGCCGGCGTAAAATATTTAAAACAGCCTTCTTCATCAGCCTGGGCAGGTTTCATTCCAATAATTCTATATTTTCCATCTGCTTTGTCGAATGAAATAGTTGCTATTAAAATTATTCTGCTGTTCGAAAAAGGTCTCCGAATTTTAAAATCCTCATTTCCATTTTCATCTGTAAACCGTATTTTTTTGTAGATACCGGAAAAAGTTGAGATTTCGAAAGGGATAGTTACTTGAAACCTTTTTCCTGATTTTTCAAATTTCACATTGTCGATGTATCTGCTAAAATTGCCAAAACGGTTTTGCTTTATCCCCGAAGGACTGATGAAGTTGTTGTCGCCTACCTGAGTAATCGAATTTGGTGAAATGTAGCTGATACCATCATCAAAAATCCCATAATCATAATATTTGGTAAAAAGTGCGATGTATTGCTCCGGGCTTAAAAGTTTATCGCTTACTGAGTCAGGATCGAATACGAAGTTGGGAATAATTGGGGTGGTGCTGTCTTGAGGATAGTTAAATGCCTGTCTGAACTTTTGCATACCGATTGTATTTGGTCGATCATTCCCATTGTCGGAACCGTCATTTAAATCGAGTGTTTTAACAAAAGTGTCGATGAGTAATTTATCTACTGAATCAGCAATTTGACTTTTTTCAAAAACTGTGAAGTCTTGGGAGGATGCTGTTTTTATTGCTCCATTTAGCAAGAGGCTCAACATTAGGGAAATAAAAAACACTTCTTTATTCAATTTCATATTTATCGTTTTTGCTCAGTAAACTATCTTGTTTTATAATGAAATACTACGCACCAATTGCCATCTAAATAAGCAAATGGCTCTATTTCGAGGGTGTGAATTCGTAGGAGTTTGTATAGGATCCACTGAATTTATCCGTAATTTTTACATGGTAAGTTCCCTGAATGCTCTCTTGCCCAATGTAAATGTAAGGTTGATTCCACAAGGCATCCATGGACTCGTTGTTTTTATACCATTCGAAATTGTACATCTCTAGGTTATCGACACTACTGAATAGCATAAAGCCCTGAGGTGAGTTTCCTTCCAAGCGAAGGATTGCTTTTTCGGGTGCATAGCCGTCGTCAACAGCTACCAATTGTTCAATGGAGTATGTGTAGTTAAATCCTTCCTTGCTAATTTCGGCCACAACTTTCGTTTGTAATTCTCCGGTACTCCCATCCGTCCACTCAACGAAAATTGAGTTTTCTCCTTGTTCAAGTATCTTCCCCCCAGTTATTATCCAACTTATAACAGAATCCCCTGGCAAACAATCAAGCCAATATCGATCGGAGGAGTTAACCCAAAACACCTGGTCGGTATCCTCATATTGTATTAGATAAGTGTTATGAATGGAGAAATTACTGCTTAAAATTTCGGTGTCTGTGGTAGTTTCAATTTCATAATCGTAATAATATGTTCCTTCAGGAGCAAAATTCTTCGGATTAATTATTCCGGAACTTGTTATGGCATTACCATCCATGCTCGTAAATTTTCCGCCGGCAGGATAGGCCATAATCCTGACTATGGTATCCTTTGGTAAGTAGGCTTCGGCATTCTGATCGTCAAAAAAAGCATAATTCAATCTGGTATTTGCAAGCCCTCCAGTCCATAGAAAATCTTCTTCACCAAGAAAGTTTACTTTGTCCTGAGCTTTTAATGAGAAATTATGAATGGGATTATCTGTAAACGCCCCATCAAACGCCCATTCAAATATGTAGCCATCAATAATGTTAAATTCATCCACAATAGTTTCAATACCATCTTTTATTATCACGAGCTTGTTAATTTCACCTGTGGTATCTTTTACCATTCCTTTCAAAAAATAGTTTTCCTGCTTAAATATAGTGTCAGCCAATGTTGAAATGTTTAGGTCGTAGGGGGGCGTGTTAATCCGATATCTCACAATCAAATTATCCGATGGTATCGTGTCTCCTTGCTGAACAAATGCTTCTTCATCAAACCACGCATCCATATAAAATTTATGATAGGCCATGTCATTTTCATCGATTGCAAATGTGGAATCAGGGAAAGTTACCAAAACCGGGCTGCCCGGTGCAATGGCTGCGGTGCTAATATTACCCACCATAGTATCCCTTTCTAAAATTTCACCCTGGTAATACTCATGGATGGTGTTAATCCTGATTGTTTCGTTTGAGCTAAAAGTGTCGTTGTAAAATACCATAGCCCCAAACAGAACCTCCTTATTGTAAATCTCAATTTCTTCGTTTAGATAGGAGTAAAGTTCATTCGGATAAAGGCCGTTGAATTCAACAGAATCTACTCTTGGTCGGGGGTGATAAATCAGGAAGGCATTGTTCCCATGTAGGTTATAAATTGCTGTACCCGGCAAGTCAGACCTCAGTATCCTGGATTCAAAATAAACCCGGATGGTGTCGTCCCAATATGGATCCAGAGAAACTTGTATTCCTTCAACCGATACGCTGTCTGTGTTGGTTGGCTTTGGCTGGATAATCGTTTCAAGTTCTATCGGCTCAATAGCTCCATTCACCTGGCAGAATATCTTGGTTTCTATCTCATCTCCCTCCGTAACATCATCGTTGTAGGTCAGGCTAAGGTCAAAAGTTATGGTATCGTGAAAAACAGTTTTGATTTCCGTTGTGCTCAAATAGTCAGGTTTTACGGGCAGGTATTCATGGCCGGTGATTACCGGTTTGGCTCTGTAAATAATCAAACTGTCGGAGGAAACAATGGAATCAGGCGTTTTGGTAAAATAGGCTTCAAAATGGATGTAATCGTAGTCATTTTCAAAATCTCCATATTGAAGCGTGAAGTTGAATAGGCTGGAGTCGATACGAGGCATAAAAATGCTGCTATCACCCCAAACCCTGGTATAATCGAACAACTGCTGACCATCAGGCTGGCCATTGAAATACGCCTTAATAAAAACCCCATCCTCTACACTGCAAGTATCATCGTAGCTAATTTGCATGCGCACCTGAACAGCAGTATCGAAAACTGTGGTGGCTGTGCCGGGCGAAATGCTGTCATCGGAAGGTCTCCCAATGCTGGTTTCATAGGTCAATACTTTAACCGCAGGTGCCGGGTGGATTATTTTTAAGGTATCAACAATCGTTGAAAAATAAACAAGAGGGATTTGTAAATCATCCCGAATAAAATTTGCCTCAAAGAAAACCAATATGCTATCATAATTATCTCCTAAAGGAACAATAAACCTTTCTTCGCCATCAGCAGGAATATTTATTGTTAGTTCATCTGGTTCGTTGGAGATGACAGTAGTAATATTGTAAGCTGTATCTATTTTCTGGATTGAGTCTTCGCTATAAATCTCTCGCAGAGCAATTACCCGGATCGAATCTCCAGTATTTACCGAATCGTTGTACCATAGTTTAGTCCGAAACATTACCGAATCAGTATAAATGATATTCCAACCTTCCGGACTCAGGTTGTTCGGGTAAGGGTTTAGATAACTAAAACTATCAATTTCGGGTTTTAACCTTTCAAGTAATAGGGTGTCCGATTTAACGATGCTATCATGTTCCATAGGGAAACCCTGGAAATAGGCAATAAACCTTACTGAATCCTTAAAATATTCTAATGGTACAGATACCAATTCGGGAATATCAGGGATTATGGCAGTTGTGTTTCCTAATCCGTTATTTCCAGTTGAGTCGGTAGCAACTTTAATGGTTTCACCGATTTTTTGTTGATTGTAAAATACCTCCATGCAAATGGTGTCCAGACTGTTTGGATTCTTCCCATGGCTGAATGGATCGTTGTAATTGATCATAGCATTGAAACGGAAATCAGAATCAAAAATCCCGGTGTAGGCCATATTTGAAGTGGTCACCTGCGAGGGGAGCACGGAGTCGTAAAGTACGTTTGTAACTCTTGGAGCGGGGTGATACATCAACAGGGCATATTCGCCTCCCTCATTGTAAATCCCGGCATCAGTAAGTCCCGGCCTTATAAACCACGATTTAATATACACCCGGATGGAATCATTAAAATAAGGATCGAGGGCAACCTGAAAATTGCTAAAGGATATCGAATCGCCTTCTTCGGGCTTTGCCAGCGTCAACGAATCCACAGCTTCTGTGCTACCGCCAATAATTTCGCGATAAACCACCGTTTTTACCTGATCCCCGGGATGGAGTGTGTCGTTATAATGAAGTGTTGCATTAAATATTATGGAATCATGAAATACGGTATCGTAATTTTGGGTATTCACATAATTTGGTAACACGGGCGCATAGATAGCACTTTGAATGCGTGGCCGTTCACGATAAATAAACAGGCTGTCGGAGCTTACGATCGAATCCGAAGATTTGCTAAAGTAGCTTTTGAAATAAATGGTATCCCAGTCAGCTACATCATCACCATATTCAAGATCAATGTTGAACAAATCTTCCCCATCTCTCGGAATGGAAATACTTCCATCGCCCCAAACCCGGGTAGAGTCCGTAATTTCAGGATCGTAAGCTGTGCCGTTGTAAAAAGCCTTCAATATCAGCTCATCGTCCACGCTACACGTGTCATCATAAGCAATTTGCATTCGTACATTAACGGCGGTATCGAATACCGTAAAATAGTTGGCCGGGGTATTGGTGGTGTCAATGCTGCCGCTTTGCGATACGATCGTGTCGTAAAGCACCTCCCTAACCACAGGTACCGGGTGAATTATTTTTAAAGTATCAGTATCGTATGAATAGAACACATCAGGAATTTGCAAGTCATCGCGTATAAAGTTGGCCTCGAAATAAACCAAAATACTGTCGTACCTTTCTTCCAGCGGAATCATCAGCCGCTCTTCGTTTTCCGGGGGTATCAGGATAAATAGTTCATCGGGGTTTCTCTCTATCGTAATATTATAAGCGGTGTCCACCCGCTCGGCCTGACCTTCGCTATACACTTCGCGCAACGCAATTACGCGTATGCTATCATCATAATTAACGCTGTCGTTATAAAACAGTTTGGTTCGGAATTCAACCGAATCGGTGTAAATGATATTCCAGTCAGTCGTGCTTAAATTTGCCGGATAAAGACTTTCATAGCTCATGCTATCGATCTTGGGCTTCAGGCGGTTTATGTAAATTGTATCCGAGTTAACAATGCTGTCAGGCTCCATGTCAAAACCCTCAAAATAAGCCCGGAAGTTTACCACACCGGTTCCATAGTCCAAAAGGATGGGGATAAGCGCATCTCCGGAAAGCGGAATCGTTGCCAAAGTATCGCCGCCGGGTGAAGTTCCGGTGGTATCTGTGGCAATTTTGTGGGTTTGTCCTACTTGTGTGCCTTGATAAAAAACATCCAAACAAATAATATCCTGGTCATGGCTGTACACATCGTTGTATTCAATTTGAGCCCTGAACTGAAATGCCGTATCAAATATCGGGGTGGTGTCATTATTGATTATGCTAACCTGGGTCGGAGACACTGAGTCAAAACTCACGCCTTCAACCCTTGGTGCCGGGTGATAAATGCGCAGCATCGAAGTATCCTCAGTGTTGTAAACCGGAAATGAATCTCCATTGCGGATAAACCAGGCTTTAAAATACACCCGTATCGAATCGTTAAAATAAGGATCTAGATCAATAGTAAAATGTGTATTATCCGTTGGGATTGTTAGTGTTGTCTCTCCTTGTTGGGTAATTCCTATGGCAGAGTCGGCACGAATAAACGCATCGTTATTTACTTGCTGAAAAACTACAACCTTAATTGAATCTTCGGAGTTTATCGAATCGTTGTATGCCAGTTGCGTTTTAAAATGGATAGAATCGTTAAACAAAACCATGGGCGTATTGGCCGAAAAATCCGCATCTTTTTCTACATAGCTGTGGCCTTCGATTATGGGTTCTACCCTTTGCACGTGCAAACTATCCGAAACATATACCAGTGAATCATTTCCGCCAGGGAAATAAGTAAACCAGGCTTTGTAATAAATATGGTGTGGCTCGTAATCCGGGAGTTCAACGATATTGGATGGAACGAAAAGAGTATCATTTAGATTTGAAACAGCCGGGATAGTATCTATTACATCTTCGTCCCGAAAAACGACCATTTTGATGGACTCATTAACGCTAAGCGTATCATTAATAATTAGCCTTGCCTGGAAATTTACTGCACTATCAAATATGTGTTGAAGTGTCGAGGTATCAGGATCGATGGTTGCCGGAAATACAGTATTATAACCGCCCGTAATAACCTGTGGCTTGGGGTGGAAGATACGCAAGGTGTCAGGGCAGGGTACTTTTTCGGTCGTAGAATAAGCATCAAAATAAATGGTATTAAGGCCATAGTCGAGTGAAATTTTAATAGCAGAATCATATAGCGGATAGTAGGCACTGCAAATAGTTGTTGCGCTATCTTGGGGTACGATGATAGAATCACAAGTATTATTAGAAGGGGTTCTGTTATAAAAAACTAATGTATCTGAACCTTTAGGGCTTATGAAATATATTTTAGTCCATACATCCTTAGAATCTGGGGTTTCGTTTAAGCCTAATATGGTTCTAAACCTTAGCGTATCGGGGAAATAATTTTTTGTAGTATCATCAAGGCTAATATTAGAGGGTAAATCATGAAAATCCGCTGATCGGATAACCTGTGCGTCAACCCTCCCAGCAAAAAGGAGTATTACAAAAAGTAAAACTAACGTTGACAGTTTTTTAACTGCTTTTAAATAAATCATATTCTTATCTCGATTATTCATGAATGAGTATTTTCTTGATTAATACTTCGGTCGGACTTTTGAATTTGAAAAAATAAAGCCCGTTACTTTGATTTCTTAAATCGATGGATAATTTATTATCTGTTGGCTCTATTTTAATTTCATTTACGATTTGTCCCAGAGGATTGATAATGCTAAGATCGATGGCTTCGTATCTTTTCTCGATAATAGAAATATTAATTATTCCCTTACCGGGATTTGGATACATAATCAATGATTGATTAAGTGAACATGAAGAACTTAATCCATTGCTTTGGTCATTCGTTTTAAATGAGAAATCCTTAGATAGTCTGTCCTTTTCTGATTCAGTCGAAATAAAATGAATGGTCTTTGAGCCAGTAAGCAATTTCTTGCCCAATTTGATAATTAACGACACCGTTGTAACTTCAATATTATCATCAAAATCATAGTCCAGTTCTATAATGCCTTTATAATCCTGATAGTCTGAATAATGGCCATCGCCAAAGAGCCAGCGATACTGGATATTTGCATTGGAGATGTCCGGTAAATTGCCACTTTCTTTCAAGTGGATTTTCTTTTGGGCATGGCTAAGTACCTTTACATCAAAATCAAGCGCAAAAGGTGGTGGAATAAACAAATCAATACTGTTTTGCGCGTAAGGACCCCCACTCATACCAATATCGTTACGCTCGCTTCCACACGAAGGATAAATTACTCCAGAGCCATTTACATTATCATTATAAATATTACTGATGTTTCCAGTGTCCACACACACGGAGCTTTCGCATAGGAGATAAAAATTATTAAGTGAAGTAAAACCAGGTAAGCTGGTCTGAATAGTACCAAAATAATTTACTGCGGCATCAAGTGGTAATAAATCAAAATAACAATTGTACAGGTTTATTTTATTTGCTGGCAGGGCATTGTATAATATTGCTTTTCCTAATCCATTTTGATTATTGCCCCAAAAAAGGCTGTTGTAAATAAGCATATTTTCAGGTGTAATTTGTCCTTTTATATTAATACCTCCCTCGTTATCGTGATTGATAACATTGCAATTGGTAAACGAAAACGAATTGTCCGCTGTTAGATTCATGTAAATGGCCGCCTGCTCGTAGGAGGCCGTATTGTTTAAAAAATTACAATTATAAAATTGGGTATTGCTACTGTCAACAAATATACCACCACCGGCATTGCTTTGAGACCCGGAAACACCTTTATTGTATGCAATTAAATTCCGAATGAATATCAAAGTATCTCCGGGGTTATTGCTGTGATTGATATAGATACCGCCACCTTTTGCACTATAATTGTTGTCTTGGATCTGATTCTCGATAAATTGAATGCGGTTGGAATTTCCCAAGCGGTTTTCTCCATTAAAACATATACCCCCGCCGGAACCGTCATTGGCCGTATTACTGTTGATGCTATTGTTTTGAATTATCGAACTAAGCAAACTTTGTGCATAAATACCCCCTCCTTCAGGGGCTTCGTTTGCCTTAATCATATTGCCATCGATTAAAACATTTGTAGAATCAATATACATGGCACCACCCCTTAATTCATTGGCCTTGTTTGAATAAAAGGCATTATCAGCAATGTTAACAGGTTCGTTTAGAGACAAGCCATGATTTTTGATAAAAATAGCACCGCCTGATAATTCAGCTTCATTAAAATAAAATTCGTTACTAATAATGTTTCCCAAGCCGTTGAAAGACTGGTCGTAATTTTCGATAAAAATGGCTCCTCCTGATAAATCAGAAATGTTTGAATAAAAAGCATTATTAACAAAGTTTACAAGGCCATTGTATGACTGACCATGATTTTCGATAAAAACTGCACCCCCTGATAAAATAGCATTGTTTGAATGAAACTCATTATTAGCTATAGTGCTTAAGCCATTGGAATTCAGACTCTGATTTTCGAAATGAATGGCTCCTCCTGATAAGCCCGCTGCATTAGAATAAAATTTGTTGCTGGTAATGTTTACATATCCACTAGAAAACAGACCCTGATTTTCGATAAAAATGGCACCTCCCACATCATAGCTGTGATTGTTTTCAAAAAGGTTATTATGTATGGTTAATTTGCTATAATTTTTATCATAAATGGCTGCTCCACCGCCAATTGGCAAACTGCTGTTCTTTATGTTGCCGATAAAATCATTGTTCTCAATTAATGTTTCAATATTTATGCGTGGCACGATGGTATTCCATATTACTCCGCCAATGCCATCGCAAGTATTGTTGAAAAAATAATTTCCCTTAATCTCATTATTTACAGACTGAGTAAAAGAAGTATTCGTATAACTTCCAAAATACAAAATTCCTTGTTTTACCGTATTTGATTCAAAGTGGTTAAGCAGGATTTTGGCATTACAATACTGCATATTAATGCACGATTGGTTGTATTTATAAAACTCGCAATGCGCCACAGTTAAATTGGCGCACCAGGCATAAACTGCTGTTTTCCTGGCTTTATTTAGGTCATGGAAAGGGCGTTTTCGGAATATGTTTTTCCATAAGTAAACAATTGTGGAATCGCTTATGTAATCATCATTGCCCTCAATTATTATTTCTTCAATCTCATAATTTGTGAAAACAGGAATATTGGTGCCAATAAATTGGTTTTGTGTTATGGCAAGATGATTTGAGTAAATAGAGTTTTGAGCGTAAATAACCGGATAGGACTTGCTTGCTCCAAAATCCCTAAAGCTGGTCTGCATAAAAATATTTTTCTGGATAATAAGATTAACATCATCGAATACCCTTACAATTCCATTGGTATTTGCAATATTACTTTTAAAATAATTATTGCTAATTGTGGCTGAAGTATTCATTTCAAATACTAAGAGGCCTTTATCACTATTTTCCACTTCATTGTTAATAAAATCGCAACTATCGATGAGTAAGTTGGAAGAGTTTATTGCTCCTATTAAATCGCTGTTTTCGATAAAGGTGCAGTTTTTAAATGTAACATTATGGGTCATAGAGATATCGATACCACTTACCGCTCGCGAATTAATTTCTTTGGTATTGTTGCGCTTGATGTGCTTAAACTGGCAATATTCAAAAGAATTTAATAACTCAAAACTCGTAATAGTTATCCCATCCCAGGTTTGCTCAACACTTGCATCAAAAATAATTGGCTCTGTTTCGTCTCCTACCGCTTCAACCGATCCGTAAATCCGAAGCCCGGCCAATGGATTGGTAAAAGTTACTGTAACACCCGGATAAATTTTAAGCAGTGTATCTGCGTTTACCTGGAAAACATTGGATATGCTTGTGTCATTTTTCCATTCGATCACTCCTGATTGCCCACTTACATTGGCCGAAAGCAACATTGTAAAAATTGCAACAAGGAATATCTTGCTCCATATTTGAAGCTGAATTTCCGTTTTTCTTATATGCAGAAATCTAAATGTGTAATTAAGTATTTTCATGTGTTTATCCATTGTTTTGTAAGTTATCTGGCGCGTTAAAAGGTTAAGATACAAAGAGAACCATTGCTCTTGGCATGATTTTGACCCGGTCGTCGGCATAGTGGAACTGCATTTTCCATACTTGTCTTTTTTTGTAGCCCAAAACTCAACATAAATTTTGGATTTCACAAAAATATTTTTGTGGATGCACATATTGAGTTAAAGTGTAAGTGTACGGTTTTTGGGCTTGAGTGTAGCTTTTTTGGCATTAAGCGTATGGTTTTTGGGTTTAAACGTTTTTTAAAAACACCCTCAATTTATATGCTTTCTAAATTATTGCCTGGAAAATAGCTCCAATTTTTTGTGTTAAAATCACAAAAATTGGAAATCGGGCTGTTTTTCCTTAGGAAGTGCCAAACAAACATTCTTGAAAAAGATGCAGAGCAAAGTCGCAAAATCGTAAAGAAAGTAGGATTTGCTATACAGGCTTGGAAAATGCGAAATGTTATTGTCAAAAAAAAACAGCCCTGAAGTTGTAACTTCAAGGCTGATTGTGAATTCTTATGGTGACCCCACCGGGATTCGAACCCAGATCATCAGAACCGGAATCTGACATTCTATCCATTGAACTATGGGGCCATAATCATTGCGGCTGCGAAATTAATCATTTTCGGGATAAAACTTTGCTGTAAATAATTCGTTTGCCATTTCCCTTATCTTTCTGTTTATCTGTTGTTAATAATCAAAATCCAGTAGCTTGTAAAAAAATGTAATGAAAATAAAATAGTACTGTGTGTTGCATAGTACTAAAACTGTATTATATTTGCCGCATGAATACAGACAAAAGAATATCACAGATGCGAAAAGGAGTGCTGGAGTTGTGTATTCTTACCATCATTTCAAATCAGGAAGATGCCTATGCCTCCGACATTCTGTCGCGGCTCAAGCAATCGGAGCTGATAGTGGTAGAAGGCACACTGTATCCTTTGCTGACGCGCCTCAAAAACGAAGGCCTGCTTAGCTATCGCTGGGAGGAATCCAAATCGGGGCCTCCCCGGAAATACTACAAAATCACCGAAATCGGCGAAACAATCCTTCAGGAACTTACCATCGGTTGGCAGGAGCTGATTGATGCGGTGCAAAATATTACTGAACTTGAAAACACAAATTTGGAAACCACAAATCAGCAATCACAATGAAAAAGACAGTAACAATAAATATTAGTGGCATCATTTTTCATATCGATGAAGATGCCTACGATCGGCTAAACAGATATATGAGCCGACTTAAAAAACATTTTTCGCGTATGGAGGGTCGCGATGAGATTATCACTGACATCGAATCGCGCATCGCCGAACTCCTGCAGGAAAAAGTTGCGGACAACAAGCAGGTGATTACTATTGCCGACATCGAAGAGGTAGTAAAAATGATGGGCGAACCTGCCGAGATGGATCAGGACAGCGACTACGAAGCTGCTTCCACTACCACTACCCGTACTTACAACAGGCCAAAACGTTTGTTTCGCGACCCTGACAACAGGATGATTGCCGGCGTTTCGAGCGGACTTGCTGCCTATTTCAGCATCGATCCGGTGTGGATACGAATCCTCTTTATCGTTTCTATCTTCCTTTCGGGTGCAGGCGTTGTGGCCTACATCGTACTTTGGATTGTTGTTCCGCAGGCTCTAACTACCGCCGACAAACTCGAAATGCGGGGGGAGCCGGTCAACATCTCGAATATAGAACGGTCTTTTCGGGATGAGTTTGATAATGTGAAAGACAAATTCAACGAATTTACCGATGGGGCCAAAGAGTCGTTTAAAAAAAAAAGTCCGCATAACAGAACGATTTTCGATGCACTGATCGAATTTATCGGCGGCGCACTGCGCGTTGTGCTCAAAATTGCAGTAGTCATCATCGGTCTTATCCTGGTACTTGCGGGCTTGGGCTTTATTACAAGCATTGTAGTTGGGGCTGCAGGCCTGAGCAATTTTTCGTTTTTCGAGCATGGCGATTTGATTTCCTTTTCCATCTCCAACTTTCTGTCCCTTATATTTCCTGATCCGATAAGCGGGGTTTTTGCGGTAATATCCGTCATCTTGCTAACGGGCATCCCGCTGATAATGATGGTTTATTTGGGTATTCGCCTTATTGCTGGCCCGCAGGTCAGGATTCCTTATGTTGGCATCACAGCCTTTGCCTTTTGGCTGGCCGGACTGGTTATGGCCATTGTGGTGGGAGCAGGTACCGCAATGGATTTTAGGCATTCAGCGCGAAGCCACCAGGATTATGGTTTGGAAATGCCAGCAGGAAAAACACTCTACATCAGAACGGCCCCTGATCCGGGATTTGGGCTAGCTGCTTATGATAATAGTGCCGAAATATTCGATGGTGAGTGGAGAATCCGCATGAACAACGAGCGTTTCGAGGTTTTTGCGGTGCCCAAATTATCGATTCAGGCTACGAGCTACGACACAAAATCGCTGCTCGATGTTTCGTGCTTTGCCAAAGGCTCAAGCCGCAATGAAGCGCAGCAAAGAGCAGAAGCTTTGCTATATCCTGTAAAAAGCAACGATTCAACCTTTATTCTTCCCCCCTATTATTACTTCCCGGGCAAGTCCAAAATTAGAGATCAACATGTCGAATTGCGTCTGCATCTTCCGGTGGGTCAAGTGGTGTATTTCGATCAAAACATGGAAGACTTTTTTGATGATAATCCCAACTATTATTATCGTCGAAACAACATGGAAGGGCAAAGCTGGATTATGACCCAGGAAGGCTTGAAGCCGCATGTGTCAGGGGAAGAAATCATGCTGCGTCCCGAAACCAAACCGAAGGAACATGCAAACAGCGTTGCGACGACTAAGGTTTTGGGTATGATTCCTATGCCCCTTTATGGGATTTGATTGATCGGGAGTTGACCGGGAAGTTACGCATCTTTATTCTTTTAACCAGTTCAATGCTTTTTGCGTAATTTTTTTATGCCAATCAATTTCGTTACTTGTTTTATTCACCAATTCATTTGAGTATTCAAAAAAGTGCTTTATATGTTTTGGTTCAGGAACATAACTGGCTTTGCGAGAGTCTTCAAGCATTTTTACAAATACACGAAGTGGTAATGGGATAATTGTTGAAGTGCCTCCATAAT
Organism: uncultured Lentimicrobiaceae bacterium; assembly: GCA_964523795.1. GTDB lineage: Bacteria > Bacteroidota > Bacteroidia > Bacteroidales > 4484-276 > SABY01. Next base: position 4,727 of record CAZGAO010000049.1, on the reverse strand, counting down.
AACTGATGTTCATTTTGTGTAAAGCATAAAAATGTGCAATACAAGCCTCGTTAATATTTGGGGCAACAAACAAACAGTAGGCTGGTTTATCCATAGTTGGAAATCAAAATATGTTTTGCCGAAGACTTAAATCTATTTCTAATGTTTACGGCATAAGACTTTCCATACTCATCTATTATCATATCACCATAAAGTTTTTCGATCAATGGAGTTCTGCCGATAACCATCAAGGCTTTACATTTCAAGTTGCGAAAATTTTCAGCTAATTCCTGGTGGTTTTTTTCGTTAAAGCCATCGTTTTTGTATTCTGCATTTCCGTAATCCGAAAAGACACAATCGTAGGGCGGGTCTAAAAACATAAAATCATCATCCCCGGCCATTTCAAAAACATCCTTATAATCGAGATTATAAATTTCTGTATTTGATAGTAATCTGGTATGAGAAGCGGTTACCAATGAGGTGTTAAAATTAGCGTAACGTCCGTAAGGCACATTAAATTCTCCCTTGGCGTTGTAGCGAATCATCCCGGAGTAAGCAGTTTTGTTTATAAAAAAATACAAAAGGGCTTCCGAATATTTTTTTTCGGTAAGACCATTAAACATATCGCGAATTTGATAATACAGTGTTTCGTTATCATCTTCTACTCTCTGTTCAGGCGTTTTTGTTTTAAGTTCCTCAAACATTTTACGATTTACCTTATAAACTCTGCCTACTTCATCAAGCTCCTTTGTTAAGGCTTCAAAGTTATTTTTCACGCCTTGATAAAAAGCCATTAGTTTAGCGTTGATATCATTAATTATGGCCTGCTGAGGTTGTAAATGAAAATACAAAGCACCACCACCAAAAAACGGCTCAATGTATTTCCCCTCATAGCTTGGAATATGCGGTATGATATGAGGTATTTCTTTTGATTTCCCTCCTCTGTATTTGACTAATGGTTTCATAAACTCATCTTTTTCTTATTGTAATCTACAATACAGTCAGTAACCATGTTTAATATCTGTGAAGCATCATCTTCATCTGCAATTATTTCATAAACCTTATCGGCTGACCAAAGGGTTAAAAGGTCTTTTTGAGCAACACCCATGAAATCAGCAATTATCATAACTTGTTCTCGTTTAGCACGCCTGTCTCCTTTTTCAATTTTGCAGTAGGTGGCAGTATCTATCTCCAATACAGCAGCGAGCTGCCGCTGAGGCAATTGCTTTTCTTCTCTTAGTGATCGTAATTTATTACCCAATAGTATTGACATGTTAGCGTCTTGACATTATTTGGCAAATCTAAGGAATAATAATTTAATTAAGGACTTTTTCGATTCTTTTTAATAAGTGTTATTCAAGTATGTGGCTTAACTAATATTAGACAGAAGAAATTTGCTCTTGCATTCTATTTATAACTTGTGCAGAAGAAAATCTAAAACACCATCTCATAAATCCGGCTGATGTCGCTGCCCAGCTCGTTGATGGAAATGTATTTGCTGTAACGGCGAAATTCGCGACCCTCAAAAAAGACGATAATCGAAGGATTGGCAAAAACGCCATGGTGCGCCGGCAGCTCCGGGTAATTTTCCGAGTTCACCAAAACCATTTTCATTCCGGCGAAGTCCTCGCTGATCATTTGCATAACCTTGGGGCGCAAACTCACGCAGGGAGCGCAGCGGTCGCTGTAAAAGTAAATCAGCAACCCTTTTTCTTCGCTTACAAGCGATTGAAGTTCGGCCAGCGATTGTATTTCGTGTTCCATTTGCATTAAAAAATTTTGCAAAAGTAGTCGGAAATTTGAATTGGTTCGAGAATGGGCGTAACAGGCTTTGCTAGTATTGCGAATTAAAAAAAACCCCGAAGCTATCTATCTCCGGGGTTAAAACCAAACGTATAAAAAAAACTACTACTCAGGGAATTCCACTGTAATATCTTCGGCCACTTTTACCAAATAAGCCTTTCCGGGCTGCAGGGTTTCGATGCTGTTAATCTCCATCGCGGGCCAGAAAACACCGTAACCTGCCAGTTCTTGAACTATGATAAGTGCATCGCCAAATTCTGCGAATAAATCAAGAACATCAATTTCTGAATTGGCGACAACGGGCATGAGGTTCCATCCGGTGGCCAGCGCAAGGCTCCTGTTTTCTTCTATCGTACCCGTAATTGGCAGCGTGCACGGCTCGCCGGTTTTGATTATGAATGCGGCATGTTGCGGCCAGGAGCCAATGGTGTTGATGTTTTCGGCAGGGTAATAAAACCCGCTCATCGTTTGTACAATAATTAGTTCATCGGCGATGGGAGCAAAGGCATCTTCGAGGGCAGATGCCGATGGTGCAAGGTAACTCGACAGGCTGGACCAACCTGCCGCAAAAGCCACATTTTGCAACAGGGGTGCAGTTCCGCCAAGCCAGGTTTGCTGCAAGCCAAAGCTCAGCTTGCCATAAGCTGAATTATAGTAGAGGAAGTCACTTTGCCCAATGGAATAACTCATGCTGCCGCCACTGCCGGATGCATCGCCCCCGGCGGCCACATTGCCCTGCTGGGCCAATAGCTGTCCGGCCGCGAATAGCAGCAGAAAAACCAGTAAATATTGTTTTATCGTTTTCATTGTGGTATTTAGTTTAGATGATTGATAACTGTCCGTTTATTTGTCCACAACATCCGAAAAGGGATTATTGATAAGATACCTGTCGTTGCGTTTGGCGGTAACCTGCCAGCTTACTTTGATGTTGGGTTCATCGGTTTTTATAACAAACTGGTTGTTTTCATCAATCTCGCCGTAGATGATGGCGCGGGCAAAGGTGTCGCCCAAAATGGTGAGTTGGTAACGAAAATCAATGTTGATCAGCTTGAAATAATCCGGCAGGCATACGCTTGCAAAACCGGCATCATCAGTAATTATATTTCCCGAGTATTGGTTCAGGGCCTCGCTCGATTCGATGGCCGCATGGACCAGGTATTTATTATCCGGGTCTTTCGGATGGTCGATGCAAAAATTCTTTGTGCCTGCAACATTTAAGTCTCCGGTAACATCTAAGTCTCCGGAAACTGCCACCACACCAGCCTGAAGTTCTATTGTACCGGGGCCTTGGCTTATGGTTGTTGAACCTAAGCCCGGTTGCTCAATCGTTTTGGTATGCAGTGCATCGTCCTTGTTAAACTCCTCGGTAAGTTTAGCGGTTGTGGTATTGCCGGGGTTTTTAAAGGATTTAACCGATTTACTCAGGTTATCATTATTCGTAAATGTAGTTTGTTCACGATAAACACCACCTTTGATCACAGTGCTGTTTAGCGGCGTTCCGTTTTGTGATCGTTCAGTGAACTTAATGGTCATGTTATTATTATCAACATAAGTTTTGGTGGTTTTTTCTTCCGTTACGCCGGGATAGGTTATTGTTTCCAATTGTGTATTACACATCAGCGTTCCATCGGGCATATAGGTTGCCGTACTTTCGCTATCCTCAGTATAATTGCTTGGATCAGGATAGTGCTCCATGCTCCGGTTTTTATCCGCAATCTTAACACCATTGGCAGACATTTCGGTGGTATTGCTTCTCGACATTGATCCCCCCATGGGATTATAATTGGCATCTGATGTGCTTTTAACCTTTATTTCGGAAACCTGATTCCCTGACGGATCGAACATTCTTGCAGTTCTTGTTTGTGTTTTGATGGTTTCATCCCATTGATCCAAAAGTGTTTCGATGACTTCCCTGCTTATCACCCCGTCCTTATAAAACTGAGTGGTTTTAACCTTTTCGTCATATTTTTCTTCTGCCGAATTTTTCAGCGACGACGACTCTGTCTCCTTCTTTACTAGCACTTCGTCTCCCTGGTAAGTGTCTGTGGTGACGGTTTTGTTTTCAAACCCCATGTCAGGAGAATAAGTGGATTCAAGGGTTGTTTCGGATTTTATTTTATTACCATCAGATCTTTGTTCTTCGATAACGTTTCCAAAAGCGTCAAACTTCAATAAGATTTGTTCAATGATCTGTCCTTCTTTATTGTAGATAATTATTTTTCTTTTAATAATTTGTGTAACAGAATCGGAGCTTATTACTCTTTCAGTGACCTCATAATATTTTAGATTTCCATTCTCATGGTACTTGTTGGTTTCGGATATTATTCCAATAGTATTATCATCTGTAGTTGCAGTACATTCTTCTACCACATGCTCTTTACTTTGATCAGAATAAGTTACTGACCGTCCTGTTGATTCATCTCTTTCATGATACATGCCTCCTCCATCAGTCCATGATGTTATGCCAGGGGATTTCACCTGGATGCTATACCACACGGTATCGTTGTTCATCATCTTGAACTCACCTGTGTTCGGGTTAATCACAAAACGGGTCATCCCCTCCTGGTCTTTCAGCACCAAAGAGTCGCCGTACGAAAAGCCCCCACCTGTCGAGCCGGCAGATAGTGCATACGGCACGCTCCACAACTGGCTAATGCCTTCGATGGTGTAATTGATGCCGCCTTCCGGGTCGGCTTCGGTTTTTACAAAGTAAGGCCCTCCGGCCCAGTCGATGGCCGAAAAATCGCTGCTCTGGTCGTTGCCCTGGCCAATCACAAAGGTGATCAACCCGTTGGCATTGCTCACCGGCGTGTGGATTTCAGCGTAAACCCCGGTACTATCGGGTGCGCCCTGAAGGATGCTTACCCTGATCCCCACGGGGGAATTTGCTACAAGTTCGTTTGCCGCGTTGCGGATTACAGCCTGGTGGCTGATGCCCTGAGGTG
>CAZGAO010000048.1:28155-40213 GCA_964523795.1 uncultured Lentimicrobiaceae bacterium | reverse complement strand
TGGTGATTCAGGTGGAAGGTTTTGTTGTTCAACATCCCTCAAACAACGCACAGAATTGCCAGAACCCTTAGTGTCGTGGTTCCCGAGCGCATTGTCAATGTTATAGGACAGGAAGCGATTCCAGGCATTCGCCGTAGAGTACTCGGTAGAACTCCAGAAGTTACCGCTGATGCCCAAATAGCTGAACGTACCATCGGCGGGGCGGTAGCCGCCCGGAAGACCTGTAAAACCGCTGCTATTTGTTGCCCCGGTATTTGGGCTGTTCCAGTGGCTTGTCCCGGTTTCTTTCATTTTTCCTCCGGCAACACTTTCACCACCAAGATATGTGGTTAAAACTGTCCACTCGGCATCAGCAGGTAAGTGCCAATTGGCCAGGCAGGCATCAAGCGATGAAGGCCAGTTGTACAAAACACCATAAGTTTGGTAGTTTGTAGTGGCTTTGGCTTCAGTAACATCGCTTCCGTGGTAATCATAAACATAAAAATATGGGTCGGTATTATTGCCCTGAGATGAGGGGCTTACCTCCGGCAGATAGGCCAGGTTTTCGGACATCCAGCACTGGTCACCTATTTGCACGGTTTCGTAGGATTTACCATCGCGGGTATCTGTAAAAGGATTTCCACATACCCAATCCTCAATAATTAATCCTGCAAATAAATTCCCAAGTGTATCCACAGATACTTCATATTCGTTTCCATTTTCATCCATCAAGGTAATCGATCGTGAATGATTAGATTCAAAAGCATAAGGCACACTCAAAAACTGAGTTACTCCCATAATGGTGTAGCTGCCGCTTCTATCAAGGTCGATGGCTGTTTCTAAGTATTTTTCAGCATTGCCCCAAATAACATCCGAAAAAGCATTGTTTTGGGGGATGCCATAGCCAATTACCAGATTCACCAGGCCAAAGGCATTGGTGTTTACATCGTGGGTTTCGGCATAAACCACTTCGCCATCGGCGGAGCCGGAGCGGATGGTCATTTGCAATGAGAGTTCCGTGTAGGGCAAAATGTTGCCATCGCCATCACGGATTACGGTTTGGTAATTGATGCCCATCGGCCCGCCTTTCGGCGAGGCAGGAGCTTGAGCCACGGTAGCGAGGCTCAGCAGGATTGCTGCGAAAAGTAAAGTTAAATTTTTCATCATTATAAAAGTTTTAGTTTATAAAAAGTTGATTGATAATTTGTAATCGTTAAATGTTTTGTTTTTAAGCGGCAGCGCCGCGAAATCTTTGTAGCAATAAGTACCATTAGAACAACAAAGGTGCGGAGCACCGGAATATCCGTTCCCAAAACCACCATTTCCGTTTTAATATTACGGTGCTCTGCACCTGCATTTTCTCTGGGCGCATCTTTGCTACAAAGATTTTGGGAGCTCTGCACCTGCATTTTCCCAGGGCGCATCCTTGCTACAAAGGTTTTGGGAGCTCCGCACCTACATTTTCCTTGGGTGCATCCTGGCTACAAAGGTTTTGGGTGCGCCTGCCCCGTTTTTTCGGGGCTGCACCTGCATTTTCTTCCGGTGTTGCATGTCAAGCGGCAGAGCCGCGTAATCTTTGTAGTATCGAAATTCCGAAGCAACCCCAAAGGTGCGGAGCACCGTAATATTCATATTTTTATTCATTTAGGTAAATTTTGAACGATTTTAAAAACAAAGCTTCTAATCCACCACCACCTTCTTCATCCCCACAAAACCATCATCATACAATTTCAAAAAATAAACGCCTTTGGGATTTTCGGATAGATCGATTTGGAAATCCGATGCCCCAAACTTTAACACCTTAATAATACTTCCCCTGATGTCGGTAATCTGGATTTGAAGATTTTGGGGATTGCGGTTAAGGGAAATATTAAAAATCCCATGCGAAGGATTGGGGTAAACCTCAAAGATAATCGCCGGATTTTCTACAATCCCGGTTGCCTGCAGTTTTAAGATTTGAGCTGCAGAAAGTCCGTGTGCAGCAAAAAATCCCATGTTTGGCAAAGCCTGGTTAAAAGTTACTTCAAGTGCAAACTCCTGATCGTTGGCCGGGCGGTAAACTTTAAACCGAAAAGGTTCGCCGCTATCAAAGCCGTCCTTATCCATCGTGATTTCATCGTTGGCAAAAGCTGTGATAGCGATATTGGATTTTAGATTTGTGATTTCGGCCTGGCCACAGCAAATGTCATCAAAGCTAAAAACGCCAATCACATCGCCGGGCAGTATTCCTGAATTCAGGAAAACTTCTACAGGAAAAGCAATGGCGTGAGAGCTTGCGGTGTAATGCAAATCGTTCCAGGGAGTAAGATTTGCAGGCCAGGAAACAGGTTTTGCTTTGGGTGATGATTTTGTGCATTCCGGGAAAGCAATTGTCCCTCCATCTGCGGAAGCAACAAAATAGGCTTTACCGGGAATAAGGTTTCCCAAAGTATTGATGTTGTAAGCAGGCCAATAAAGATTAGTTCCGGCCACTTCTTTTACGATTTGTAAGGATGAAATATCTGAAAAGAGATTTTCCACATCCACCTCGCAAGCACTTAAAACCGGCACAAGGTTCCAGCCTTCGGCCAGGTCGATTTCCGGATTTTGGATTTTGGCTCCGGTAATACTCAACTCAAAATCATCTTCGGCCTTGATTTGATAACCGCTTTGATAATCCCAGTTGCCCAGGGTGTTGATGCCCTGGCCGGGAAAATAAAACCCATCCATCGAGGCCAGAATGATCAGCTCGTTTTGGTAGGGTGCGAAAATACCATCCATACCCTTGTTCAAAGGATCAAGGTAGGAAGAAACACCGCTCCAGCCCATCGGGATATTCAGGATTTGCCGGAGGTAAAAGTTGTAGGGCTGCTGAAAGCCCTGCGTGAGGATCAGCCCGCCGCTGTTGAAGGTTTCGATTACAGGCTCGCCCACCGTCCAGCTCATCGAGAGGTTGTCGCCCTCGTAATATCCGCCGGATGTGGCGATGACTTCTTGCGCTTTGGCCTGACACAAGCAGGCTGCAAAAGCGAGTACGCTAATGTACAGTGTTAAATGTTTCATAAGATTGGGATTGAAGTGAATAAATGTCTTTTGTGGCAGTAAATGTAAGAAATATTTAAATGAAAAAGATATTTTTTTTGATGTCAGATGTCCGATGTTAGATGTCCGATGTTAGATGTAGTCACCCCGTGAATTACTTTAGGCAGTGGCGGTTAGTGTAAAATTATGCTTCATGCCAGGAAAGGATTCACGGGGTGACTTGCAATCCCAAAAAAGAATATCGAACCGTTGAATACAGAATCGTGAATAATGAAGTTAAAAGCAGATCGTAACTTCCTATTCCCGTGCGTACGGGATAGAAACTTTAGAAAATTGAAACCCTGGCTGACTGGCCTGGCAGGCTTATCATCTAAAAAAAACCTTAATAGAAAAAGGCGATCACAGCGCACCATTGACCTTACTTTATTCGTAGCGGGATTGAAAAATAAGGTAACCTTCGGCAAGCTCTGGTCTGAGAAGAGTTGATTTTCCCTTCAGGGAATTCCTTTTTCCGATCGTTTTAGTCATAGGATGGCTTGAAGCTATGCTATAACTGCGCATATAAAACCATTATAGAAAAAATCTCACCACTTCAACCCTTCTTTTTCTTATCTTTGTCAATGCCTCTTTTTCAGCTACGTTCTTGCAATATTATCTGCATCAAAAACATTGGATAATATCCGGATTTTGTTTTTTAATATCCAAACTAAAAAACCAAAAACTATGGCCTACATCAAATTTGAGAAGAAAAAACTTATCAATCTGGAGTACGCGCTCAAACGAGAGCAACTGCGCACCAACAAGGCCGGGGCATATTGCGCAACCACCATCCTCAATTGCAACACGCGCAAATACCACGGCCTGCTCATCGTACCCCAGCCACAGTTTGGCAATGTGCCGCATGTACTGCTCTCCTCGCTCCACGAAAGCGTGATTCAAAAAAAAGCCATCTTCAATCTTGGTATCCATAAGTACAACGACCACATTTATTCGCCCAAGGGTCATAAATATGTGCGGGATTTCGCGCTCGACCCGGCTTCCACAACTACCTGGCGTGTGGGCGGCGTGGTGCTAAAAAGAGAAATGCTGTTTTCGTCGCACGAAGATTTGCTGATGATGAAATACACGCTGTTGGAAGCACATTCGGAAACCCGCCTGCGTTTCACCCCCTTCCTGGCTTTTAGGAATTTGCACAGCTTATCTAAAGTAAATAATGATGTAAACAAAGATTTTTTGCCCGTAGCCAATGGCTGCGCTTTTTCGATGTATCATGGCTATACTCCCCTATTTATTCAATTTAGCAAAAGCCCACAATGCCAGCATCAGCCCGATTGGTATTATAATATTGAATATACGCACGAAAAAAATCGGGGCTACGAATACCTCGAAGACCTATATACGCCCGGCAGTTTCGAGATAGCCATCCAAAAAGGTGAAAGTATTATTGTGGCAGCCGGAACACAAGAGATTGACCCGGAAACGCTGAATCATAAATTTGAAACTGAGATAAAAAAACGCTTACCTATCAACGACTTTGCAAGCTGCCTGCGCAATGCAGCCCAGCAGTTTTTGGTCTTTCGCGATGGTGATGCAAATATTATTGCAGGCTATCCCTGGCACAGCATTTTGGGTCGAGATACCTTTATGGCCATGCCAGGTCTCCTGCTTGCAAGGAATAAAAAGTCTGTTTTTATCCAGGTGATGGATACGATGATAAAGCGGATGAAGGGAGCCTTTTTTCCCAATGCCGTTTACAACAACCACCTCGACTATCATTCGGTGGACACGCAGTTGTGGTTTTTTTGGGCCTTGCAAAAATATGTCGAACACAGTGGAGAAAACATGAAGATGTGGAATCGTTACAAAAATATTATCCAAACCATCCTTAACGCTTATCGCGAAGGTACTGCATTCCAAATAAAAATGCAGGAGGATGGTTTGCTGTTTGCCGGCGAGCCTGGCTCGGCACTTACGTGGATGAATGCCCGCACCGATGGCGTAGCACTAAGCCCTCGCGTGGGCTGCCCCGTGGAAGTAAATGCACTTTGGTACAATGCAATCCTGTTCAGCATCGAATTGGCCGAACAGGCTGACGATACAGATTTTGTACAGCACTGGCAGTCCGTTGCTTCAAGACTTAAAAATTCATTTATCCGTAATTTTTGGGATAAGACAAAGGGCTATCTCGCCGATTTCACTTTCGAGGATTTTAGGGATTGGTCGGTAAGGCCAAACATGGTGCTTGCTGCTAGTCTGCCTTATTCCCCGCTTGACGATGAGCAGAAAAAACAAGTACTGGATATTGTAGAAAAAGCGCTGCTTACCCCGAGAGGCTTGCGAACGTTATCGCCCCGAAATTACAAATACAAGGGTTTTTACAAGGGCAATGCGATTCAGCGCGAAGCAGCCGTACATCATGGTACGGTACATCCATGGCTATTGGGACATTTCGCCGAGGCCTGGCTGCAACTTTACGGGCAGAGCGGCCTGGAGGTAGTCAAAAACTTATACGAAGGTTTCGGGGTCGAAATGCAAAGTTACGGACTGGGAACCATCGCGGAACTTTTTGATGGCAATCCCCCACATCGTCCGGGAGGTGCCATATCGATGGCTACTTCGGTGGCCGAATTGCTGCGCATCAATCAAATGATAAGTAAATTTAAAAAACCATGAAAGTACTCATGTTCGGATGGGAATTTCCACCACATATCACCGGAGGGCTGGGTACCGCCTGCTTTGGCTTGACCCGTGGGCTGGCTCAAAATAAAGTGGAAGTTCGTTTTATGGTTCCCAAAGCCTACGGCGATGAAGACCAAAGTGCGGTGCGCCTGGTGGATGCCGGCGATGTGGAAGTAAGCAGTGCCGATGATGATTTTATGCAATTCTGGCAGCATATCAGCTACATCGAAATTGGCTCCAGCCTGATTCCATATATAAGCCCCGAGGCCTTCAAAAAAATTGCTGAAGAAGATATCGAAAATAGCAACGCCCAGAGTTTAAAGGAGCGGGTGCTGAAAACAAAATTTCGCTTTTCAGGAAAGTATGGCAGCGACCTGCTTGCCGAAGTTTCGCGTTATGCCTTGATTGCCGGCGGCCTTTCGATAAAGTTCGAATTCGATATTATTCATGCCCACGACTGGCTTACCTATCCTGCCGGCCTGGCCGCAAAGCGCATCAGCGGCAAGCCCCTGGTGGTACATATCCACGCCACCGAGTTTGATCGCTCGGGCAAAAACGTCAACCCAAATGTTTACGAAATCGAGCGCAAGGGTATGCAGGGTGCCGACCGTGTGATTGCCGTCAGCGATTTTACCCGCAAGACCGTTATCGAAAAATATGGCATAGCACCCGAAAAAGTTGTCACGGTACATAATGCCATCGAGCCGCTTGCATCGAAAGATACGAAAGAGCTGCGCCATGTTAACGAAAAGGTGGTTACCTTTTTGGGCAGGCTTACGCAGCAAAAAGGCCCGGAGTATTTTGTGGAAGCTGCGCATCTGGTTTTGCAAAGGGATAAAAATGTACGCTTTTATAATCGCAAAATCGAAAAGTAATATTTTTCAAAACGAAATGTGAGAATTAATAGTACTTTTGATGCGTCACACTTCATTGAATTTACCACACAGTCAGATATTCGCCAGGCGGGTACCACTGTGTGGTTTTTTTGTGAGGTGTGACAACTTAGCAATCCCGCCTGGCTTCTTTTACCCTATATCATAGTTAGCAGTCAATACCTCAACCTTGCGTGCTCCTTTGCGTTGGCTGGAGCTTAGCTGCATGTCAACGCGCTTGGTGTGCCAGCCCTGGAGCTTGGCAATTTTTGCAAGTCCTTCATTGGGGTAGCTGCTCAGAAGGAAGCGACCTTTAACGCCAGCGAGGCACTGTAAAAGCTCATCGAAGTGTTGCTGGGTGTAGCCGCCGTAGTGGCCCTGGTTGCTGCCCACATAAGGCGGATCGCAATAGATGAAGGCCTGCTCATTGTCGCGGCTTTGGATGACCTTAACGGCATCGTTGCTCTCGATTTGAACGCTGGAAAGGCGGGTGCTGTATTCGTCTGTGAATTCCTCTTTTCGCCTTCTTATAACATTCTCCATCTTACCGGATTTGTCATAGCCCCAAGTGCCGACCATGCGGCTAAAGCCCATATTGGTCGTCACCCAGAACGCCCATGCGCGGTGCAGTTCATCGAACAGCATTGGAGCGTGGTAAATGATGAGTGCTTGTTTGTACACATCACGGCTATGCAGGGTGGTGTCTATCATTGCCTTCAAGGATGCATAGTTAGTCTTTAGCTGTCGGTAAAAGTTGATTACATGCGCGTTTACATCGTTGATGACCTCAACCTTGGCGGGCTGTTTAGCCCAAAACACAGCCCCACCGCCAAAAAAAGGTTCGATGTAGGTAATGTGTTCTGAGATTAAAGGGAGGATATGGCGCAGCATTTGCTGCTTGCCTCCGTAGTAGCTGATTGGTGTTCTCTGATAAATTGTCACATTTATTGAATTAGATGTTAATACTTGATTTTATATTGGTATTGAAAGGTTTATGTAATACATCACATCTTCCTGTGATGGATTCTCCATATCTATAATGGTAACTTGACCGTTTGCTTTGATTGAAAGCAATGGAGTATAATTTTTACCGGCATCTAGAAAAAATGCAGCTATTGGAACCCTCACATCATTTGCCGGTCTGTGCTCTACTGGTATTATTTCGTTAAATATAGGCCCTAAACCAAAATACCTGCCTCTAATTTGAAGAATGTCTCCTTGTTTTCTCGTGCTTACAGATGTCCCTTGCACCCACATCCCATCTTTCCCATACACGCTGGCAACCGCAGGTAATAATTCATCGCCGCTAATCTGCACACTTGCATGCCTTATTCTATGCACTGAATTATTATCGCCGTTAAAAAAGGTAACATTCCCTGACGGGTCAATGTCTAAAGTATTAACCCATCGCGGAGTTGTACCGGTGATTGGAAATGGAATCGAACCATTTTGGACTGTAAAACTATGAGAACTCACCTTGCATATTTTATTCCAGCCACCTCCAAGATATATCCATCCCGGCGAAACATTAAAATGGTCTTGTGATGTCTCGCTAATCTCGCAACCCTCTAATATCATGCTGGTAGCACCTGTAGGCAGCAGGCTTCGGCAAAGTGCAAGTATTGCCTCGTTAATTCCATCCTCCATCCACCTGACGCGGTCGAGGGTGAGCGGGAAGCCGCCCGGGTAAGTTGTTATTAATTTTTTCATTCGCTTATGGATTTATGTCGTAATACTCAATACAATATCTTTTGCCCGCCTGGCGGTAATTGTCAATCGTTGCTTTAATGCTCAAAATGTGAGCATATAAATGCGAAGGCACTTTGACGATGAAGTCGTTGATGCCATCGTACTCGCTGCTGTTATAGACGTATTCGGCCTCCTCCAGCTCGCTGTCGTTGTAGAGGTACATTACATCCTGCCCCTCGGCGGCGTTAAACAGGTAATCATCCAGCCTGGCATCGGAGCTATCATCGAGGTAAATGTTGCGGCTCAACGGGTCGTAGAGGTCGTTGAGCAGATGCTCGATGTACATCACCTGCCCCGTGTGCGTGATGCTTTGCAGCACATGCAGGCGGTAAACCGTGAAGGTATTGTAAAGCTGTTTCAAAGGTTTTGAAACAGCTTTTAAATACGCTTTCAAGCGAGGCCTGCGCACGGCGATGGGCAGCAGCAGTTCTATTATTTTATCAAAATCGATATTAAACACTGATGTAAGTTATATTAAGTGTGTTTGCAATCATGTATCCGGCAACGGTGCGATAGGTGCGGGCGATGGTATTGAATGTGGTAGCGGCGTTGGCCTTTGCCTGCGCACTCGATAGCACGCAATCCACTACGCCGGGTGCGGCCTGCACGGCATCTATCAGGGCGTTGTTCATAAATACGCCATCCCAGGGCAGCGCAGCCAGATAGGCGTTAATAGCATCCTCCACAGGTTTTGCCCCGGGCTGGCTTAACAGCTCGCCTGCGGCGTTGAGCAGTGAGGCATCGTAATGCACCTGCATACTTACGTTGAGCAGGTCGGGGTCGGCACTAACTACGTTGCACCAGGTGCCGGCAAATTTAATCTTTGCGATATAGCTTTGAAAAGCTAACAGCTCATCGGGTTCGAGCTTCACCGGCGAACCGTCTTGCTCTTTTGCTACTTTTAACAGCACATCGCCGCCCTGCTCGGTAGCCGATGCACGGGCTATGATGCGCTTATCCGAATCAACCGGATCATATTGGAATTTATAATCCTGGTAAATCATCGTATCTTCTAATTGAAACAACAAGCACATATTCCTGTACCAGCGTGCCGTGCCGGGAATGGCGGCAGCCACGATGGCATCTACCTCGCTTTTGAAGGCATCCCACAACTTTTCGTGAATCCAAATCGCAACGGCTATTAGGAATGCAAATTCCCGCCATATCCCAACCTTGCTGCTACTCGTAAGGTCGTTGAGCAAGGTTTGCGCTGAATCAATATCAGGTTGCATGTTTTTCAGCTCGCTCATCGTAGCCTTTTCGGCTAATATTTGGTTATGTATTTCAGCAATTGTTCGTGCCATTTCTACCAATTTTGATACGCTAACCCGTTTCCTGAGTTGTATAAATATACAACCTCATCGCTACTTAAAGCTTTACTCCAAATAGCGACCTGATCTATTAATCCAATAAAATATTCGGATGCAAGCTGTGAAACCCCTATTTTAATGTTTGAGCCATTTGCACCTATATTGCCAGGCAGTGCGTTGGAAGTTAATAGATTTCCGTTTAAATATAATTTAGCCCCATTCGCCGACAGGGTGAATACTGCATGATTCCATTGATTTTGAATTATTGAATTATCAACCGATGGCATAGAGATTGCATTATTATAAAACACACTAATCTTATTAGCGTTTCTTACATCAATCTGCCAATCATAATTGTTGGAGCCCGTTTTATTTCCATTGATTAGCTGCCTTGTGTTAGTCACTTGCAATGGGAGAAACCAAATACTTAAAGATACTTCAGCTAAAGCTACCGTAAATAAATCAGGCAATTCAACGTAAGAGGTTGAACCATTTAAATCGAGGCATTTCCCTAATATACCTGAATCTGATATTACACAATTATATGATGTTCCATTATTCACACCATGCAAATCGTTAATTATAGTTCCGCTGTTTTCATTAAACTCATAAACGGACATAAGACCTTCTAATATTGGGTGTATAACTATAACTGTAACTTCATAATTATATATTTTCGCAAAATATATGCTATTTGATTCAGAAAGGCCAACTTTTGCACAAACAATTTCAATGTAATTCCCTAACTCTTCATGATACTCTCCTGTTAATACAGTAACATTAGCAGGGAGTGTTAAGGCAGTTCCGCCATTAACACATAACACTATTTGTTTCCCTGCCGTGGCGTTATTGAAACTTAAACTTACCGTTCCTAATATTGTTTTTGTAAACACAGCACCAAGTTCCCAATCCACGATATTGCCTGAAAGTTCTACGCTTGACGTATATTCATCAGTAGCAATTTTTTTGTTATCCTTCAATACTATTAATTTTTTCATAATTATTTAATTGGAATGTTTGTTTTCACGACCCCCATTTTCCTATCATTTAGATAAAGATTACCTTCTGTAAAATAATACGTGTCCCTTTCAGCCCACCATAATATATCAATATATGGCTCTTTTGCAATTCCTTGATTAGTAGCCCCCGGACTGGGTGGTGTTAACCTTGCAATTTCGTCAAATCCTGCACCATTCCACTTATATACATCGCAAATTTCTGGCACTGAACTTTCATGTGTTACACAGTATAGGTAATCCCCAACCCACAAAGCACTTTGATAAAAATGCCCGTTGACAGGGTAACTCAAAACATAGTCAGCTTGCCACACCCACGATGAATTGTATTTTGTAACGTATTTATAATCGTCCCAGGTCATCCACCAGCTTTGATCTGATTTACGATAGCAAATACTTTCCGACCACCTGCCAGTTGCTCCACCTGTACCCGATCCAATTTGATGCTCTTCAATAAAGGATAGATCTCCGGTTTTGAATACTTTTATATACGAAATTTTAGGCGATACGTTATAGTTCATTGCGCTGATATAAAGCCTACTTTCATCGAAGTTTAACGAATCGAATTGCACATAAATACCATTTAATTGCTTGCAATAACTGCCATCTGCACCGCTTTGTCCTGTGCTTGCTCCTACATCAACAACTTTTCTTTGAATTAATGTTCCATCGTGCGTGAATTTTGATATACACAAATGTAAAGTATCATTATGGTTAAACCCTGTTGTGTAGAAAAATTCGCCATCTGAAGCCACCCCCTGCGAAGCGTTAACGTTCCCAATTCGATCAAAAACAATAAAGTCATTAGTCGCTCCTGCCCCATCCTGACCATCTTGCCCAACGAATTTTGCCGACACCGACCATGATTCCCCGCCATCCGTTGAAAATCTAATATACTTGTGTGATAAACTTATAAATCCAGATGTCCACGGGGCGTTTCCATCTATTGAATATTGAATCAGAACATCCGGTGCTGCATCTCCGTCAGCCCCTGCATCACCAGTATCGCCTTTAGGCCCCTGAATTTGCCCAACGTCATCCCAGTCAATTCCATTCCATACATGGCCATGCCCGTCATCCTGGGTAATGAACATATCCCCAACATTCCCCGAATAAGTAGTGTCGAGTGCCGAGGTATTCGCAACACTACCCTTTATAACAACACCCGTCCCATCTTGGCCATCCACTCCGGGATCACCTTGAATGCCGGGTTCTCCTTGATCGCCTTTTGCTCCGGGTGCTCCATTTGCGCCGGGATCACCTTGAATACCTTGGATGCCCGGGTCGCCTTGTGCTCCGGGTGCTCCATCAGCTCCATCCTGTCCATCTGCGCCGGGATCACCTTGAATACCTTGGATGCCTGGGTCGCCTTGTGCTCCGGGTGCTCCATCAGCTCCATCCTGTCCATCTGCGCCGGGATCACCTTGAATAC
>CAZGAO010000048.1:0-28055 GCA_964523795.1 uncultured Lentimicrobiaceae bacterium | reverse complement strand
GATCACCTTGAATGCCGGGTTCTCCTTGATCGCCTTTTGCCCCGGGTGCTCCATCAGCTCCATCCTGTCCATCTGCGCCGGGATCACCTTGAATACCTTGGATGCCTGGGTCGCCTTGTGCTCCGGGTGCTCCATCAGCTCCATCCTGTCCATCTGCGCCGGGATCACCTTGAATGCCGGGTTCTCCTTGATCGCCTTTTGCCCCGGGTGCTCCATCAGCTCCATCCTGTCCATCTGCGCCGGGATCACCTTGAATACCTTGGATGCCTGGGTCGCCTTGTGCTCCGGGTGCTCCATCAGCTCCATCCTGTCCATCTGCGCCGGGATCACCTTGAATGCCGGGTTCTCCTTGATCGCCTTTTGCCCCGGGTGCTCCATCTGCGCCTTTAATGCTAAACAAATCCCATTTTTCGGAAGTATTTGGATTTTCTCCGGTAACTGATTCGAGAGCAATATACGCGCTTCCCTGGTATTCGACCTTATTATTTTTAAGGTATGTGGTTAGTGGGTTATAAGTACCTTTCCACGCCTCTAATTGATCGTAAATATCATCCAAAGCCCCATGAACATCTGTTTCGTCATAAGCTATGTCGAAAGCTGTAAGATTGGTTATAGTATCCTCAATCGAGGAAATAGCACTTAAAATAGAATCCAAATCAGTCTGAACATCACCTTCTTCGCTGGTGGTATCAATGTCCGAGGCATCCTTAAACCATTTAATTTCCTTAGCAGTCAAATTTTCAAGAAAGACATAGAATTTTTTCACTCCGTCCGTGTTATCAAAAACTACTTTGCCGGGGTACTTCAAAATTGGCGGATAAGATGCAATATTAGCAATATCCGTTCCGGTTCCTATGATTTTTGCAGATTCGAGTGGTTCGTTCGAATTGTAGTATTTTTCTCCGTATTGATTATTATCAGCCATAATATTTTAGTTAATTGTGTTAACACTAAATGTCCAGTTTCCGCTTACATCGAATAATAAGCGATATAAATTATAATTTTCGCCATCAACTATCACGTCCACGGGGTCGCCGCTTATTATTTTTGTCGCAATAGACTTCGGTGTACCCAGGTTGCCTACCCAGTCGCACCAGTTATATTCTGCCACAGTTGCCGGAACAAGGAGCCAATGCCACGATTGAGTAAATTGATCTATACCAAAATCTTTGAAATTTATATTTACTAATTCCGGGGTGGTATCATCAATATTATCATTTTGCGATGAGTTAATCGTACCAAGCACAATTCCATCAAAGTCGGGGTCGTCTTTCGATAAAGAACCCTGCAACGATGTGCGATAGCCGAACCTGATGCGGGTAGTTGGTACGGGTTGCTCTACTGTAATATCCACTTCGTACTCCTTCTCATCCCCGTTTTCGGCTGTAACAAAATATGACCTAACCCCTGTTAAATCCACCGGAGTACCTTGGCTGGGTAATATTGAGGCACCTGCTGAAATAGTGATTTGCGGGGTTACTGGATTTAAAATCGTCCCAAATGGGACAGTTCCTAATATATCCCCTGTTGAGTGATTAATGGTACAAGACGTGCCAGCAACGCGGAATGACTGTATCTGATTTTCAGCAGAAGGCTCCATGGAAACTGTAATAAACCCTGATACTACTTTCATAGCAACACTTGAATTATCAACTTTCAAGATTGAACAACTTACATTGAAAACGCCCTCGACAGGGATTATGGCAGTAACATTCTGACCGTATAATATTAAAGAATAGTCCGCTGGCTCTTGAAAAATAGTCCACCTAACCTGCGCATAAGGCTCGGTAGCAACCGGGTAGGCTTCGAGAGTAATGGGGGTGTTGGGTTCGGCTGATATGCTGCTATTTGATAGTACCTGCTCACCATCAACGAAGGCGGCGAAGTTGACGGAGCTACTGCCTACAGGCATATCATCATCAATAAAGTTAAAGACGCTATCAATGAAGTCGGCAAATTGCTCCTGTGTAGGCTTTTTGCCAGATTCCATGTATGCCTTTAGTGTTGTTCTGTTTCGTTGTGCCATTTTCGCTAACTAATTATAAAGTCTTGTCCTATTATCCAAAAACCTATGCCCTGCCCGGATGGCTGCACGGCAGCGAGCCCTGTTGCCGGGGTGATGGCGTTGCGGGTGTAGTATTGTTTGACCATCATCTCACCTGAAATATTTGTATCAATAAACAATTTACGCCCTGCGCTAAGAGAATCATCAATTTTGTCTGTCGCTTGCATCAATGCAAAAACATTTTCGATACTGCCCGTTTCCTGTATCGCAATATCAAACCATGATTGAGTATCTCTTATCGTTACCTGCTTCATATCTCAACTCTCACTTTACCGTTTGCGATGCTTAGCTTTTTTACATTGTAACCATCGCTGTGCAGTTGCAGCCGCACATTTCTTTTCAAATCAGCACTATTGCCCCCAACAAAAGCTATTGCATTTGCACCCAATATTGGATGCTGTTTATAATGCCCCGGTGCAGCCTGCAAAATGTGCAGTATGTGCTGCTGGTCACTTTGTCCAACTACGAAGTCGCCATCCTCAATAAGCAAGTCGCCGGTATCGTCTAATAGTATGTCTTTCCTTCCTGTCATTACTTTTAACTTATTGTACCTATGCCGTTTGCCGTAGTCGCTCCTGTGCCTGTAGCCGGTGCAACTGTTACCGGTATCGGAAAGGCAACCGTTACGCTTGCTGATTTGATGTAATTGTCGATAGCCGTTGCCAGCTTATCGGCAAACTTGTCCAGGGCCACAGCCTGGTCGGTTTCTGTAGTCATCACCTGGAGGATTGCCATTATTTCGGCCTTTAATGTTTTTTTAACCAGCATTTTAATATTATTTAAAAAGCGTTTTTATATCATTTTCAAACTGCAATATGGCCTGCACTGTGGGTGGTAGTGGTGTACCAGAAGGCCCCGCCGGTGTGCTTACCGTTAGCTGTTTTATTATGTTAGCCATACTTAGTAATACATCTTTAAAATTAAGGCTCTTGTTTTTCAGCACGAAGTTTTCAGCCCTATCCACCATTGTTATTATACCATCGTTGGCACTAAGCATCATCACCAGGACCCAACTACCCTTTACAGGGATGGGAGTAAAAGCAGCGTTGCCAGCCAGGGGTGTAAGCCTTACCCCCAGCATGGGGGCAGTTCCATCCGAAGGACTTACATCGCAAGTTAGTTTTGATGCGTCCACAATATCCACCTTACACACCTTCGCATACACTTCGCTGTTGCCTACAATCTTTTTAAGTATCTCGCGAATTTCCATCAGCCGTTCCTCCCTATCGTTACAATTTGTTGCATAAAGGACTGGTTCATCTGGTAGTTCACCTTTTCTACCTGGCACAGCTTGTCGTTGCGCTCCTGATTATCGGCATCAAAAAATTTCATAAAATCGCCCGGCTCTACAAGTGGGCGGCCATACAAGGTTAAGCTGCCTTGCAGGTTGCCAGGTTTGTAGGTGGCCAGTAGGTTGCGGGCATAGTCGCGCAACTCTTTTTCGGTTTTCTTTTCTAAAGCCAAAAAGGTATGTACTTCGCCGCCTGTGGCTTTCTCTGGTTCCTGAACCTCCAGCTTGGTGTTGTCGGGTAGCACAGTTTTTACTTTAATAATAAGGTTTACATCCTCATCACTTACATATTGCAAATTGTCCGCTTTAACATGCACCGCAAAATCAATATCCAAGCTGTCGGCGTTAGAGGCAAGCTGCGTGGATGGCATCACTCCGAACAGTTGCTTATTTTTGAAGTAAAATAAAAGGCCGTAGTTCTGCCTGATGTAATCGAGGATGGCCGCCAGACTGGGATTGTTGCTGACGCGAAATGTACCGAGGCTTGCATCTGTTACCCGGTTTTCGATGTCGGCAGGTAGGTATTGACCCAGTAGTGTGTTGATATGCAAATCGGGGTATTGCATGGTTTCGCATGGTATTTGCTTTAGCCGGTACATCTCATCCTCGCCATGCACCTCGATGGGAGTGCCCAGGGTAATATTTTTTACATAGCCAGAAAACAACAAGCTGTTATTATCATCATACCCGGCTTCTATTGTTATTGCATCTCCTTTTTTTATCAGGTCGGATACTTTTGTGCCGTTGTAAGCAATGTTTCGCGGTATGGTAATGCTACACAATCCTGTAAGACTAACCATCGAGCGGTCGATAGTAAAGCCCGACACCTGTGGAAGGCGGTAATTACCTACTTGTATGTTGTGTGTAATACGAAACATTTTATATCTTTATCGAAAATTTTATCTTATGAAATATTTAATCTTACTATCATTCCTTTTCATCTTTACCTCCTCCGAACCTATTGCGAAGGATTGTAAGTGCGATGACACTGAACTCTTTGGCCGTGTTCGTTTCGTTAATGACGGCGGCGACTTCCGCATCAGATTTGTACAAAACAATCCCGATTTACGCATCCAATTCGTTGCCCGACCTGCCAGCAAATGCGGACAGTGGCAGATTGTTGATGGTGGCGAAGACTTCACCGTGTACGTGGTTGAAGGCGGCGAAGACTTTACTGTGCAATACAGCGAATCGAACCCTGGTATTAATTAACTTTTTCAAGCTCTATGGGCAGGTCGCTGTACATTTTTAAATGAAAGAACTGTTGGTTTTGGTAACCAGCTTTTTGATCAAATTTGTAATTATAAATTACTGTATTGTAAATATTAAACATTTCGAGAAAGGGGCTTGAAACCTCCATAGCTTCCGCTAATTCGCAAACTTTAATAAGTGTGTTAACTTGCTCCATTGGATACCTGGTGGCATTTTCATCTGCTATGCTACCGCTAATTTCTATGTTATAATCATCCAGGGAGTAGTATTCCTTTACACTTCCATTGCGTCCGGTTACATTAGTTCGTCCAATGTTTTTGTTTTGCTCGATGATTAAAAGAACGCTATCCAATTTAATAGTCAACGATTTATCCGATGTGCTTTTAAGCACAACATCGGCAAACACCGGCGTTCCTAACATGCTCACAGGCCATTCGGTAAACCCCTCATCATCCATACGCTTGTATATCTCTATCTGCTTGAGTATGCTCTTGTAAAGACCTGTTCTTGCAGTATTTACTAAGCCAGCTTCGATACCCAGGCTGTCTGGAACCGGAAAACTGATTCGCCTTGCCAACAAGGGGCCGTTGAAGTCGAAATTATAGTGCATAGTTTACATCGTTTAGTACGCTCTGCAAGGCCATTTTTAGCTTGTCTTTAAAGCTCGAAACATCGGCATCTTTGGCGTTATCAAAGAAGTTGTTGTTTTCGCCAATTAGGCTATCCAGGTTGATGGTAATGTTTTTGGCCGCCCGCACATCGCCACTAATACTGTCGATACCGCTTTTAATGCCACCGCCGGTTCCACCCGTTCCTCCATCTCCACCAGTAGCGGTTCCGCCGGGTTCAGTCCCGGTGCCTTCTTGCGAGGATGGGCTGAATAGCCCAAACATTTTTTCCATGTGGCTGATACCCTTCTGGAATTTCAGGGCAATTTCTTTCGAAGCATCCTCCGCCCGGCGCGATGCGTACAGCGTGGTCATAGCATCTTTGATGCCTGCCAGGTTGTCTTTAAAAAACCTACTGTCATAGCCACCTTTTTCAAGCGATTGCATCACCTTCATGGTTGATGATGATCCGCCTTCATAGTTCTTTTCTATAAATCTCCCGATGCTTTCGCGGATGGTTTGGTCGCTTAAGGCATTAATCTGGTAATTCTTATCTGCCCGGCTCATCTTTGGGTCTATGCGTATCTTATCCTGAATAGCCCCAAACTCAGCTCCCATTTTGCGCTGTGCTTCCCATTGCAGGGTTTCTGCTGCTGCGGCTTCTTTATTGAGCTCTCCCAGCACATCTTTTTGTTTTTCGATAGCTATTCGGTGGATGGCCTGCCGGTTGTATTCCTCCATATTGGAAGCAAGCTGCCCAAGGCTTATTTTTTCGGCATCCAGCCCTTTTACAATGTCACCGTTTATTTCGCGCAGTTCTGCAAGTATGGTCTTACGCCGCTCGTAGGGTGTTAGGCTATTGCTTAGCTCCATGGCCAGGGCATTCACCTTTTGACGCTCGTCCTCGAGGGTACGTGCCAGAGGCACCCTAATCATATCCTTTGCTTTAGAAACCATGCCCGACATACCACTTATGGCCGCGCTAAATACGCCCTTGCCACGGTCGCCAATTACTTTGAGTAGTTGATCCCAGCTATCTTTCAGGTTGCTGATTTGCCCACCGGTGGTTTTGCTAATCTTGGCCATTGCACCCTCCACACCCTGTAGCTTGCCCAGGCTCAACATATATTCGCGGATGGCTTTGCCGGTAAAGTTTACGGTTTTGGCCTGGCCTTTAAACATAAAGGTAACTTTGTCCCCTTCTTTACTGGCGCGGATACCAAATTCTTTGAGACGCTCAAACTCCCCGGTTTGTGCATCAATAATAGCCTCGGTAAGCATGTCGAAACCTTTGCCCGTTGACGATGCAAGGTCGCCCAGGTTAGTCATTTGGCTCATGGTTGGGCTAAAGCCCTGGTTGGTAAGTTTTACAAAGCTGTCGGTAAGTTCATCTACCTGAAAAGGGGTGCGGCTTGCAAAGGCCGTAATGTTAGTAAATGCCTGCTGTGCTTTGCCACGGTTGCCAAAGGTATTTTCAAGCACAGCCTGCATACGCTGATATTTGGCCGAGGTATCCATAGCAGCCTGGCCAAAACGGCGTAGCCCATCAATGGCAAAAAAGCCGGCAGCAAGACCACCCACTTTTTTCATCATACTTTTGCCCAGCGACCCTACCCTGTTTTCAATACTACCCACATCGGTGGCTGCCTTTTTTGCCGAGCGGCCTACACGATTAAAATCATGCACGGCATTGTCGGCAAAATCATCGGCGGCCTTTTCGGCTTTAATCATTTTGGGCGTAAATCCATCCTGGAGTACAATTTCATATTTTACCTTTTCAGACATTCTCCACTATCACTTTAGGATGACCATTTTTAAGCAACCATTTCAACTCGTTCCACCGTGCTGCCCATTCATCTTCCGAAAGATTGGATGGCTCAATATTGAAGTACAGGCGAAGCATTGCGTTTATCTTCCTTACCTCTTGTTTACCATCGTTTGGATCGACAGCCGTTTCTTTTAATTTTTTTTTAACACAGCCTGGTAAACGGCTATTATGTCATCGGTAACGGTGGTGGCATTGTCCAGTGTCCACTCATCGTCAACAATGCGCTGATCCCCGTCCAGGAAGCAGCTTTTGATAATGAACTTTTTGGCCGAGTTGGGTTTTGTTTCGCGCATTATCGTGCCAATATCCATCATGGTGGTAGTAGGTCGGCGGAAATAGCCTGTAACAACTTCATCGGTTTCACCTACCTGTACGGCCACTATCCATACTTTGCTAATGCCGTGTTTTTTTTGAAGTTCTTCAACCTTTGCTTTGTCCTCAACGCTTATTTTGTCGAAAGGCACAATACCGGTATTCTTATTTTTCTTTTCAGCCATTACGCATTCCATGTTATGTGCGAAATAATGAGGTCGAGCTTAATATCAAAACCTAAATCGCCCTCATTCATACTGCGGGCATTGTTTTTAAACTGGCAGTTGTGCAACCGGTGTGTTCTCATTACATTACCTGCGCCGAGAAACACAACATTGATGTCGAAGGGTGATATGGCTTGAAGTCTGCCACCGGGTGCAGCTTTTGCAAGAGATTCTACCTCTTCGCTTTTTAGGTTTAGGTCGCCGGTAGCTTTTATCCGTCCATATCCACGGCTCACGGGGTAGTTGCCAGCACCATACATATCCTCCATATCCTGCTCTTCGGAGTAGTTGATGGATTTGATGCCGCTAAGCGGTACACCGGTTAAATTTACGATAACATCGCCCCAGGCGTAGTTAGTTCCGTTGATTAGTGGTGTCATTTTTGTTTGTGTTTAAATACTTAATCCAAATCCAATGGTTATTTCAATTTTCCTGTTAACCCCTACCGGAACCAGCACTACCGTTACTTCAAGTTTAGAAGTGCTCAAGACATCCTGGTCAGGATTAATACTAATGTAAAAGGCTGACAGTTCGCCATTGCGCTCCATCTGCACCAATGCTTTTGAGGCAACGCTTTCCATGTACTTCACATAGTCGGGGGCAAGTTTTCCATCGCCAGATACTCTGGCAGGGCTGTTAACTTCGGGCAGCATATAGGCGTACATACCACGGATGGCTTTATCGATAGTACGGTTGTTTTCGATGTATGCGTAATCGCTGGTGGCCACTATGCAGGTAGGCGAATCGTAGAACCATGAGCCGCTCAACCCGATACGCTTGGTAACTACCAGATACCCTTTTGCATTTAGGGTGTCAATTTCGGTATCAGTAAGCGTTTTTATCAGGGTTCCATCCCCCAGTGCTGGAATGTCCCATGCGCCATTAGCTCCGGTAATATCAAAGCGGCCTACCCAACCGATACATTCGTTTACTGCTGCCAGGCTTATAATACCCAATGCAGTACCCAAAGCCCCAGGCGATGTGTCTGATCCCATCAATTCTATAACCTCATCGGTGCTATCCTGTGCAATACAAACCGCTACTTTCGGCGATGTAAGTAAACGTAAATCGTCCAACACACCAATGGATATTGTATGCCACGTGGGTTGTAATACAATCTGTATTGGTTTGTGTGCAGCCTCCATGCTTTCGGCTTTCGCCTGTAAGGAGCCTACCATTGTGCTTGCAAAAGCCATAGGAATATATACACCTATCTGCCTAATGTCGGCCTTTTCATTCATCAGGTCATCAATCTCTGCATAGTCCGGCTGCCCGCTTTCGGGCATATCCTGCAAAACTATCCATAGCGATGCGCCGGGGTTGATGCTGAAAAACGCTTTAACATGATAATGCAAAACCGCAAAGCCAGAAGTTTCCGCATTTATACCTTTAGCAGCCATATCTGGCAGGCTAAATACCTGCTGTGGCTCACCGTAATTCCAGCCTGCAGGTGCTGTAGTGCCTTCCTCTGCATAATAGGCAATGCCGCTGTAATGGTCTTTGCCGGGCAATGGGCGGGCAAGCCCACCCTCACCTTTTATAAATCGAATGTCGTTATCCATTTTTCCTCATTGATTTGTTGAAAAATATTACTTTGATGATGCTGGCCATCAGGTCTGCGGCTTCGTCAACCATGCCCAAGCTGTCGGCTGTCAGGTAGGCTTCCACCAGTTCCAAAAACTCTTTGGCCAGCTCGGGGCTTTTACGTAGCATTGAATCATAGCCTTGATTCAGAGTAAATTTAATAATCGGGCCGTCAATCCTTTCCCAGATCCCATTTACTTTGATATGCTCATCCAGGTTAGCGGCCAGTTGTGCGATTAGTTCGTTTTCCATGATTGTTTATTCATAAAACCTGAATATCAGCCTATGCCCGTGATAAATGCTTGTAACTTCGACGAGGATGTACGCCCATCCCTCCGGTATCTCAAACACTTCGTTTGGATAATCCACGTAGGTTTTGCGCTCGCCAATGATCTTGGATCTTGGGGTGTACCGGGATGTTTTATAAGTTACTTTTATATTCAAGGCAGGGAGCTTCCTATCCCCCCATCCTCGTTTCTCGCGCTCCTTATTTATATAAAAAGCTGTTACCGTATTGCCTTCTAATTTTACATCGAAGTAATATTTCATATAAATCTGCCATGCTCGTAATGACAGTGTTTCGTAATTAGCTTCCTCAGTGGCGGTTCTCTCGATAGGAATCGTCATAACATCAAAAACATCATCTTCGAGACAGCCGGGCTTAGGATTGGCTTTTATTTTTAATTGAATTTCATCCAAATCCAAATCGCCTGCACCTATTTTGTAATAATTATGAAATAAACCGTCACGAAATGTTTTCCCGGTTCCCTTCACAACCTCGATGCTATACCCTTGAGCATAATATACCCCAACGGGTAGCCTGATAGCCTGACCTGAGTATGGGTCTTTAATTTTCGGAATATCAAAAGAAATAATAGGGCATAATGATGCAAAATAGGCAAGCCACGGGACAGGGTGCAATAGAACCCGTTCATCTGTGATTAAAACTTCATTCACATTCACTAATTCCAAACCACGGGCTTTGAGCGTGTAGGGTCTATTATATGAATCGGTAACATCAAGTAAGTTTAGTTTATAGGTTCCGGTATCGGTTTTTGCGGCTAAATGTATGTCGGAGTTAAAAGGCGCGCCGTTAAGCGGTGTTTCTGTTTGATTTTCGGCACTGATAATAAACCCTTTATACCCCTCGCTTATAGCTACAGAGCCAATTTCATACGCGGTGTCATTCAGCATGTAATATGCTTTGATTTCATCGCCTGCTTGGAATTTTTCAACATCCAGAAATACGATCCCGGTAATGGCTGCTTCACCACCAGCCCCCGGTGGCTGCGCAAAAGATTTTGTAAAGTTTAACGCCCCGAATATGAACAGGACGGCTAAAATATTAATTTTTGTTAATCGTTTCATTTTGTGTGTTTCTTTAATGATTTATGAATTTGACAGAGCAGGTACACGGCTGTAAGAATCCCTACTATTATCGCCATCCCCTCGTTTATGCTGTGCATGTTAACCGAAGCGTTAATCCACGTTACCACACCACCCATCGCCGTGTTCAGGCTCGTTTTTAATCCTTCCATTTAATTCAAATTTTTTCAAAAATATAACCCCGGGCCCGGTCTGCCCGGGGTTCTTCATGGTATGGTTTTCGATTTAGCTGGCGGCGGCCTGCACAATAGGTATTACCCCTTTGGCATCAGCCCAACGGGCACGGCCTGCAGCACGTACCAGTGCGCTGTAAATGTCGCCGTAGTAGGTGGGGTCGTTTACGTTCTCAAACATTTTAATCTCGCCAATGGCCGATTCCACTATATCTTTTTGCCAGCACACAGCTCCGTAGGCATGGGTGTTGGCTTCGGTAGTTCCCGGTGCTACCACGGTTGGGGTAGCCTTGGTCATCAGTGCCACGCTGCTGCGCTCCATAATATTGAAGCCGTACAGGCGGGTAAGCACACCGTCAGGTAGGTTTACCGATTTTAGCAGTTCCAGGTTTGCCATTCCACTGTTGGCCATCTCGGCCATCAGCTCATCGTACATGATGGATGGCAACAGGCAGAACCGGTTTTCTTTGGGTACGTTCAGCTTGTTCATCATCAGGCGGGCAGCCCGTAGGTTGTCGGCGGTAAATTTTGCCAAACCCTGGCTGTTGGGGCCGTTGCCGCTTCCGGCAGCTCCACTGGTGGCAATGTACTTGCCTGCTCCCCAGGCTACCGGGGTATTGGCCGAGGTACTTACGTTTTTTGTAAGCCAGTCAAACAGTGTCCAGTCGCCAATGGCTTCGCGCAGTGCCCGCACATGTCCGCCCAGCACGCTTTCTATTTTGTTGTAGCTCAATTCCACCTTTTCCACATCGGTAATGTTTACCGGTACGGTGGTGAACTCATCGAGCAGATATACCACATCGGTGTCGGTGCGACTTACTACCGTTGCCGGCAGCGAAGATCGATTTTTGGTTACCGTTGGGTTTGCCCCGGCGTTGGGCATGTGTACTACCTTGCCGTTGATGATGTTGTCCTCGTCCACGCGGTAGGCGTGTGCCAGGAACTCGCTGCTGCTTTCCAGTTGCTCGAGGATATATTTCCTCCAAATTTCTTTATTCAGTGCCATTTTTTTACAATTTTATTTCGGTTCCAAATTCTTGTTTGTACAGTGCCTTGAACTGCTCGGGGTCCTTGCTTTTCATAGCGGCCAAAGCTTTGGGGTCTTTACGCTGGAAGTCGTCAAATGTCCAGTCTTTGCGCTGGCCGGTGGCGGGGTCGCCAATCTCGTTTACCATCCGGCGCATGGCCGGCAGGCTCTCGATAATGGTTTTGCCATTGTCGAAGTCTTTTTCCAAAATGGCTTTGTAGGTGTCCTTATGCTCCGCTTTGATGCGACCGGTGCCAATGGCATTGGTAAGCATATTGTCGATGGCCTCGGTGTGCGCCTGCTTTTCTTTGTCTTCAAAGTCGGCTACCTTAGCTTTCAGGGCTTTGTTTTCGGCTTCCAGGGCATCGGCACGGCTCTTTTCGGTATCGGCAGCATCCTGTATGCTTTCTACAACCTTCACGGCTTCGTCCTCGTTGGCTTCGTTTTTCAAACCCAGTTTTTGAAATAGGTTTTTCATCTTGTTTTCTGTTATTAAATAATTGTATTGATTCATAATCACGGCTGCTTTGCTACGGTTGTCGAGTTCGGCGGGAACCTTTACCTTAACGCCGTCATAAATTTCGTTGATGATCCCGGCTTTCATTGCCTCCTCGGCGGTAAGCCAGTGGTCTTGCCCATCCATGTACAGTGCTTTCACCTCATCGCTGCTAAGTTTCATACCGGCAGCCAGGATGTCGGAAAGGATGTTTTCTACCTTTTCCAGGTCGGCAGCGGCCTTGGCCATTTCGGTGGCGTTGCCATAGCCGCCGCCCGATGCACGGTGCAGCATTAGCATGGCGTAGCGGTTCATCTTTACCGGCTTGCCACACAGGGCAATGATGGCGGCCATGCTGGCGGCCACCCCATCGATGTAAATGGTGATGTTGGCCTCGCTGTTGCGAATTACGTTAAAAATGGCAATGCCCTCGAATACCTCACCCCCGTTACTGTTGATGTGTACGTTAATGTTGCGGTAGCGGCTTTCGGCCTCGGCAAATTCGTTGGCAAAGCTCCGGCTGTTCACATCTTCACTGTACGAGCTAATGATGCCGTAGAGCAATATCTTGCAGGTGTCTGCCGAGGTAGCCAGTATGTTATAGTATTTTGCCATCGTTTAATTTACTTCGCAAGCGGCTTCGCAACCTTCGCATTTTATTATCTTCTTTTTTACGTCCATCTTATCATGCTTTTTACAAAATGCGGCAAATCGCTTTATTTCGCCTCGCGTATGTGGCTGCAAATATGATATACATTGAGCTTTATTTGCAAATCGTTAGTTTGCCATTTAGTTAAATCACTAAATGGTTTAGTTAAATCCCGAAATGACAAACTAACAATTTGTGCGCAAACCCTTATGCAGCTATGTTTGTGGAAAATTTTAAAACAAAATGGCACAATTCAGCAAGGCAGAGCGTGAAAATAAGATTAGCTACGCCAAAAAGCTCTATGTAAAAGGTTTCGACTACCACACCATTGCCGACATGCTTGGCGTGTCGGAGGCAACGGTAAGCAAGTGGTCGCAGGAGCGCGATTTTGAAACCGCCCGCCGGGCTTCGCTCATCAGCCTGGGCGAAATACGCAACGCCATCCTGAACACCTACGACCAGATGCAGCGTGGCGAAAAACCCACCTTCTCGCCCGACCAAATCGTTAAGCTCACCTCCTCGCTCGAAAAGCTCTCGCCGGTTAACAAATCGCTGGCATGGGTGGCCGAGGGTTTCGACCAGCTCGCCGACAGCTTCCTGGCCGAGGTGCAACGCACCAAAAGCGAAAAGGGCAAACAAAGGATTTTTGAAGAGCTTAAATCCGTGCGCCGCCACATGGACAGGGTGATGGACAAAATAAACAAGGAGGTGCTGGATGGATAGCGTTAAGGAAATACGCGCACGCTTCGCCGCCCGTTCGCAGGAAATATACGAAAGCACCTGGAAAAGCTTCGTGCAGGAATCCGAAGAGGATAAACAAAAGCGCATCGCTTCCCTGCTTAAAGACTATGGGGCTTTCGTTTCGTACTACTTCCCGGCATGGGCTACTTCGGGTAGTGGCAAATTTCATATCGCCGCCGCCAACCGAACCGCCCGCGAAGGCAAATTGATGGGTGTATTCGAGTGGGCTCGCGGCCACGCAAAAAGCACCCACTTCGATATTATGATACCGCTGTGGCTGAAAGCTAAAAAGATGCTGCATGTGATGGTGCTGGTAGGCAAAAACGAAAAGAACGCCCAAACTCTGCTTAGCGACCTGCAGGCCGAACTGCAAAACAACCGCCGCTATATTGCCGACTTTGGCGAACAACTGCTGTGGGGCAACTGGGAGGAAGGCCGCTTTGCCACCCAGGACGGTTGCGGCTTTTTTGCCTTAGGGCGTGGCCAAAGCCCCAGGGGCTTGCGCTACCGCCAGCACCGCCCCGATTACATAGTACTTGACGATGTGGACGATGACGAGCTGTGCCGCAACCCCGACCGGGTAACACAAATAACCGACTGGGCACTCAAAGCCCTCTACTTTGCCATGGACATGGGCAGGGGCAGGTTTATAGTGGTAGGTAACCGCATTAGCCACAACAGCCTGGTGGCTCGCCTATCCGATATGCCCGGCGTTTACCACGACCGCGTGAATGCCATTGACGATAAAGGAAACCCGGCATGGCCGGAGAAATACAGCAAAGAAGAAATACAAGCCGTGGCCGATAAACTTGGCTACCGCGCCTCACAGCAGGAACTCTTTAACAACCCCATCACCGAGGGTGCCGTTTTTAAGCGCGATTGGATTATCTACGCACCGGCCCCGCGCATCAATACCTATAATAGTATTATCAGCTACTGCGACCCCAGTTTTAAAAACAGCCGCACCAGCGACTACAAGGCCATCATTACCATTGGGCGCAAGGATAAGAACTACTACATCATCAACAGCTTTGTGCGTAAATGCTCCATTGGCGAAATGGTGCGCTACTGGCTCGACTTCCACCAGAACCTGCCGCAAACGGCTGTGGTGGGTTACTATATGGAAGCTAACTTTTTGCAGGATTTAATCCTGGACGAGTTCCAGAAGGAAGGAGTTACCCGGGGCTGGCAGTTCCCGGTAAGAGCCGATGCCCGAAAAAAACCGGATAAGTTTGCCCGCATCGAAGCCATAAGCCCCCTGTTTGAACGCAACCTGGTGCTGATTGACGAACGCCTTAAAACCTGCCCCGACACCGAACGCCTCATCGACCAGCTTTTGAGCTTCGAGAAAGGAAGCCGCTCCCACGATGACGGCCCCGATGCAGTGGAAGGTGCCGTGTGGATTATCAATAACAAGCTCCGCGAATCAACGCCACCGGTGTATATCAAACGAAACCCATTCTCTAACCCAAAAAGATTCTAACGGTGGAGCATACTCCGCCGCAAATAACAGACACTATGAACACATTCATCACCGAAACCGACTACGATGCCGCCATCCATATCGAGATACTCAACGCCATCACGCGCACCGAGAGCGGGCTGCTCGAAATAATCGAAGCCCAGGCCGTAGAAGAGATGGCCGGCTACCTCGCCTCGCGCTACGATACCGCCGCCATATTCAACAAAACAGGCACCGAACGCCACAGCCTTCTGCTCATGTTCGCCATCGACATTACCCTCTACCACCTCCACGCCATCCACAACCCCGTAAAGTTCCCATTGGTGCGCAAGGACAGGTACGAACGTGCCATCGACTGGCTAAAGCAGGTGCAGGACGGACAGATTAACCCAACAGGCCTGCCACTGGCCACCAGCACAAACGGCGACCAGGGCGGAGCTATCAACTATGCTATTGCATCAAACCCAAAACGAAACAATCATTACTAACAGTGGAGCATGCTCCGCTGCAGTAGGGCATACCCCGCTGCACAGTGGTGCATGCCCTACTGCAAAACAAAACTAACATGGCAACAACTCGGAACGTAAAGACGCACGGCCGTGCGTCTCAACAAAAAAACCTGGTTATACAACAGGTCATATTTTCGCAGCCCAAACGCGACAATCTCGACATAGCCAAATGGCGCAACGCCATCAAAAGCGCGGAGAGCATGAACTTGCCCCGCCGACACGACCTCTACGACATCTACAACGATGTGCTGATAGATGCACACCTGTCGGCGGTAATTCAAAAACGCAAAACCGCCGTACTCAATGCTAACATTAACTACGTGAACAATGGCAAGGTGGACGAAAAGATAATGGAGCAAATCGACAGCCCCTGGTTCAGGGAGTTTATCAGCGACCTGCTCGACACCCGGCTATGGGGCCATAGCGTATTCCAGTTTTACCGCCTGGCCAATTGGATTGCCTACGACCTGATTCCCCGTAAGCACATCAATCCGATGGCTGGCACTTTGCTACGCACACAAACCGATACTACCGGCCTGCCCTACCGCGATGGGGCATATCCAAACCTGTTGGAGGTGGGCAGACCACGCGACCTGGGCTTGCTGTGCAAAGCGGCTCCCCACATCATTTACAAACGCAACGGCATGGGCGACTTTGCACAGTTTGCAGAGCTGTTTGGCCAGCCCATGCGCGAGGGCATCTACGATGGCTACGATGAACTGGCAAGGCAAAAGCTGCGCGAAGATTTAGAAAATATGGGTTCGTCCGGCGTGTTTATCCATCCCGAAAACACGCAGATTAACCTGATAGATGCACCAGATAAATCAGGAAACAGCGATTTGTACATCGACCTGATAGCACTGTGCAACGCCGAGGTGAGCAAACTAATCCTGGGCAACACCCTCACTACCGACCAGGGCGACAAAGGCACACAGGCACTGGGTACAGTACACCAGGATGTGGAAGATAAAATAGCATACAGCGACCGGCGATTTATACTCGACACCCTCAACTACGACCTGGCCGACATCTTTGCCAGCCTGGGCATCAACACCACCAACGGCGAGTTTGTGTTTGAGGAAAAAACACAGGTTGACCTCTCGCAGCGCGTAATCATCGACATGCAACTGGCCAGTCGCGTACCCATAGATGACGACTACTGGTACGAAACCTACGACATTCCAAAACCTAAGAACTATGTCAAGCTGAAAAAAGAGCAGGAAACACGGCAGCAAACTGCAGCACAGAAACCCGACCCGGCGCAGACCGAAAACGCTTTCAAACGCTTTTTCAATTTTTTCGCATAAGCCCCGGCGGTAGAGGCCGCACGGATGTGCGCCTTAACTTTACCGGGGCTGAAATAGCAGCCCTGTACCACAACCATAGCGGATGCCCGATACATGGCACCACGGGTTTTGTTAACGTGGAACTGCCACAGCCGCCTGCAACGGGCATTGATGAAAAGACTATGCTCGAGATTTACATAGATGTGCGCAACAATGATAGGCTCCTGGTAAATACCGACCTCTACCGATACACCCGCGACAACCTGACGAGTGCTATTAATAAGGTGTATCCGGGATTAAAGTACGACCATCCGGACTTTGATATGGCCATGAATCTGCGCAACAACGCCAGCCGCTTTGCCGGATACAAAACAGCCTGGCAGGTGGCCGAGCTGCGCGATGTTGACGATACCGACAGCATCAACAGCATCAACAAAAAGTACAACACGAACTACATGCGAAGCGAGTACGAACACACCGTGCGCAGTACCCGTGCCGCCAAAAACTGGCAGAAGTTCGACCAGGACAAAGACCTATACCCCTTCCTGGAGTACATGCCCAGCACTTCCGGAACTCCCCGCAGCGAGCATAAGAAATTATATGGCGTAATTAAAGCCCTGGATGACCCCTTTTGGGATACCTGGCTGCCACCCGCTGACTGGGGCTGCAAGTGCAGTGTGCAGCAACGCCGCAGCGACAAGGGCACTACCGAACCCCCCGAGGAGATAAAGCTGCCACCCCAGGCGATGCGCAACAACCCCGGTAAGGACGGACATATTTTTACCGATAAACACCCCATGATTGGGGATGTGGGGAAAAAAGAGGCAAAGGAAATTGATGCAGAAACTGAAAGATTAGAGCGGAAAACAGTTAGAAATGAGGCATTCGGTTTTATGAGAACCAACTTTGCA
This sequence comes from uncultured Lentimicrobiaceae bacterium, assembly GCA_964523795.1. GTDB lineage: Bacteria > Bacteroidota > Bacteroidia > Bacteroidales > 4484-276 > SABY01. Next base: position 10,291 of record CAZGAO010000048.1, on the reverse strand, counting down.
GGAAAATCTTTTAAATTGGAAACTAATGCCGGTATGATTAGAACCATCCCGCTTACTAACACGAATATCAAGGAGATACTCAATCAACCTACAAACAATATCAACTTAAAAAATGAACTGGGCAAGCAACTTGACCATTTGATTGATAAGGCCACTTACTTATTTGATGCTCCCAGTGAAAAAGTAAAGTACAAGCATTTCTATTATTTCAAAATTGATAAGCTCGATTTGATGATTAATGTTGCCTTACGGGAGAGTGGTGAGTATGTACTTTACACAATCACAGACGTAAAAAATCCTGTTTAAACATGGCCTCCCGGATCTACAGTCCGGCAGTGTATTTAAACAGGATTCAGCCACAAAGATAATAAAACTATGACACCGCAACAATTTTCGCAAAAAATTAAGCAGCAGCAGGTCAGGCTAAAGCAGTACATCGAACGCGATGCCCCGCGTATCATGGGCATTGAGGCCGTAAACCACTTTAAAAAAAGTTTTCTTGATGGTGGCTTTACCGACAGCAGTACAGTGCCGTGGAAACCCGCAAAACGCACCGTAAGCAATAGCTACTGGTACGGCTTCGAGTACGGTTCGCATGTGGCCACACCCGATAACCACCCGCGCCGCTGGCGCGCTAAGGGTAAGTATAAGCCCCGCAAAGCCAATCCGGTAACCAACTACAGCCCGGCAGCCACCAAGCGCAAAGCCCTTAGCGGACGTACAGGCGACCTAAAAGACAGCATACAGTACCGCACCGAAAAAGGCCGTGCCATCGTATTCAGCGACCAGGCCTATGCCGCCGTTCACAACGATGGCGGACAAGCCAAAGTATTTGGCCGCAAAAACACCACCATGCCCAAACGCCAGTTCATCGGCGACAGCATAAAGCTGAAAGCAAAAATAAAACACGAACTCATTAAAGACATAAACCGCATACTAACGGCGTAGCATGCTACGCCGCTTAGTGCATACATACACTTACAATGGACATACTATATCAATCGATCGTAAGCCGCCTGCAAAGCAAAATTGCAGGCCCCCTGTGGATAGACCTGGAAGCAGGACAGATAGACATGCTCGACGAGAGCTACCCCGTGCAGTTCCCCGCCATCTTCATCGACCTGGCCAACTGCCAGTGGAACAACCTGGGGCAAGGCCACCAGCAGGGCGAAATAACCATAGGCATTCGCCTGGCACTCGACATCTATGCCGACTTCCACGCCGGCAGCCCCACCCTGGCCGATGCCGCCCAACAGCTAAAGCTGCTCAACGAGGTACACGCCGCCCTGCACACCTTTGGCGGCCACGTGCTAAGCGATGGTAACGGGGGTTTTGAAGATACCCACTTTGGCAAGCTCATGCGCACGGGCTTCAACACCGAACGCCGCGCCGATGGCCTGCGGGTGTTTAATATGACCTACACCACCGCCATTTACGACAGCCATGCCGCCGCGCAGTACCAGCAGGTAATGCTTACGCCACAGGTGCTTGTACAATAAAAAAAGCCCCGGATCCAGTCCGGGGCTTTTCAACTTAAAATCAATAAATGTGACGGTGCAAATATACTTATAAATTACTTACCATCGTGCACCTGCAACTTTACCAGCAGTTGCTGCATGTTGCGGTAGTGGCTAAGCACCGTAGAGCGGTACTCTTTGTTGTAGCACAAATCATCGGGGTAGCATATCCAGGCATCGAAAAGCATGTCGAGGGTTTCGATGTAGTTTTGGGGCTCGTCCCAGGCGGTAATGTACTCTTTTACCAGGGCGGCCACTTCGGCTTGTTTGCATTGTGCTTCCATTAGGCTTGTCCTCCTATCAGTTTATGGGTAATGCTAAGGCGCACTTCGCGGTTATCAATTTGGGCCACATCGGCCAGTATGCTTACCAGGCGCGTGGGCGTAAGGCGGTTGTGGCTGCGTGGCTTGGGTAGTGCTTTTGCCGCTTGCGGCCACAGGGTGGTTTGCTTGCCTGCCTCCAGGCGGCTTATCACCAGTTCCTCTGCCCAGTCCCTAAACAGGCGGGCTTGCTTACTCTTAATAAAAAAGCCCAGGCGAACTATGCCGCGCTTAGTCCAGTAAACTTTGTTGTGGGGCGCGTTTGGCTCGCTGTGACAAATAGTCACAGCGGAAACAAAATGCTTACCATGAATAAGTTCACTTGAATTTCTGATTTTTGCCTGTCGAATTGAATATTCAGAAGTTCCATATCCAATCGCAACCTCTTTCATCGACATTAAGAACTCGTGGTTCTCATCGGGAATGATTTTTACAGTAACTTCATCAGTTACTTTTAATGGCAGTAAGTTGCCGGCTTTTTGTGAATTTTGCATTTACTTTTGATTTAGACTTGCGGGCATAAAAAACGGCAGCCCACTTCCCGTTGTCTAAGCTCAAAAGTGGGCTTGCAATGGCCATTACAACCAAGGCACGGGGTTAGGCTGCCGAATATCATCAGGGCATAAAAAAAGCCCTAAACAGTGTTTGGGCAGCTTTACTACCCACTTTTGAAATACTTAGACACTGCAATAGTACGATATTTTTTTAAAGTAGCATCAATTATCTAAAATTTTCAGCATATCAAATTCTAATATTCTAACTTGATCATCAATTCGACAGAAAAGACTATTTAAAGTATCATTTTTCACTCTAATGTATCTATCGAATTCACGAGAACTATTGAAATTATGTGTTCGCTCATTCTTTGCTTTTACCTGTTTTTCTTTTTTAATCTCTAATTGAACCTCATCATAGGTATCTTTTAGCCATAATAAAAACTCATTTACCATTGGTTTTAAATTTGAATCCAATATTTCTTGCATAAATTCATTTGATAAATAGTATTCCATCATGTTAAATTCACCTCTATAAAGATTAATCAAAATTAAATATATTTGACATAAATTATAATGGATGGCACTTTCTTTTTCATAACCTTTTTCTCGGTGATAAACACTGGATTTGGATCCATTAATGAAAATTTCATACTTGTATCTTTCAATTATTGAATCATAATGGTCTTTTGGAAATACCTCAATTTCGGATAATGCCTTATTAAAATATCCTTTTCTTGAAAGATAATTCACTTTTTTAGCGTACCAATCTGGGTTGAAATGTTTGTCAAGAGCTTTGTTAATAAGGCCTATTGATTCCGCCAAATTACCTTGGTTAAAATTCATTGTTGCTTCACGAATAATATCGTTTGCTTCATTGTAATTATTTTCCATATTTTAAATTTTAAATTTATACGACAAACATACTAAATATGATTTACAAGTTGTTCGACATCTTCTCCAGTTCCCACTGGTGCTTAAAGGCTTTAAAGTCGCCCTCCTTGCTGCGGCCTTCGCTGCGCGGCTCCTGCCTGGCCAGGTGCTCGTTTAGGCTTTGCTGCGCAGCAAGCTCCAGGCGGCGATCCATGTACTTTTTCATTGCGCTAAGTACCTTGTTGCTGGTTAGCTTGCCGTAAATCTCGCTACTCTTTAGCTCGTTCAGGCACACCCACACATCTTCCAGCTTTACCCCGGCATACTTCCCGGTAAGCTCGGCGGCAATGTCCACGGCCTGCTCCTTGCCCATCTGCTCATCAAAGTAGGCCGAGGTTTCCTGCACCATCACCGCCACCACCTTTTCTACCTTCGCGCGGCCTTCGCGGCGCATCATTTGCCCGATGCCGGGAACACGTTTGTCGATGGCCTGCTGCATGGTCATGCTGCCCAGTTGGCGCACCAGGTCGCGGTTAGAGTTCCCCTCTAAGATCAGTTGCATTATGCCCTTTTCGTGCTTTATCGGTAACATGCTTTAGCTGGCTTATTATTTTGTTCAGTTGTCCGTTTATAAATTTCAAATCCAGGTTGAGCCTAAAAAACGGCTCCAGGGTGTGGTAGCCTGCAAGTATGGCATGCCAGGTGGCCAATGCGGTATCGGCATCGGTGCTTACCTTTTCCAGGTAGGCCATTACCTGCTTTAGTGCGGTGCCGTCCGAGGGGCCAAACTTGGGGGCTATGCCATTGGTGCGCACGTAAAAGGCAAACCAGGCACTTACATAGTCCTGGTACCGCCCGGCAGGCTTGCTGCGCTTTTGCCGCAGGTGCTGCACTATTTCCTTTGCCGCCTGCCTGAACCGCTCCAAGTCCATCGGGTGCGCCCCGTTCCAGGTGGCGGTATTGTAGATGCTGTCGATTTGCTTAATGGTCATGGCTTATTATTTTGCTATCCATCGTGGTCTGTTTGGCTTCCAGTACATCAATATCATGCTGCACCTGGAGGCAGCGCAGCAGCCACTTGTAGCTATCGTTAAATACCTCATCAAAGTCGCGTTTGTACTTATGTAGCATATCCTTGCGCTCGTATAGCAGGTCTAATTCTGTGTCGATGTTGTATTCTGTCATTGTTGTTGATTTATTTGTTACCCTTAATACTAATCTTCGTCTTTGTTAGTAAATGGTTCGCTATCAAATCGCCAATTATTGATTTTACCATCTTTATCAACTTTCATAATAATATAGTCACCATATCCACTATCGTCAATTGCTAAAAAGTCAGGCACATAATATCCTTTTGCTTTTACAATCTTTTCACCATTTTCATCTTGTAGCCAATACTCACCAGCATCGCAAACTTTGTAATGGATATTTGCTTCCTTTCCTTTTTCCCAATTTGTAATTAATCCAGTATCTAAATCAATAATTGGCTTCCAAGTATCGCCTACTTTACAAGGTATCAAATCACCGTTTTCATCTTCAACCCCATTTACAGTTGCATCTTCCCAATATCTTACATCGGCTTCAACTAATAATGTTTTTACTTCAAATTCCTTTTTTACTGTTAATTCAATTTTCATCTTTGTTTATTTTTAAGTTAATTTATTTAAACCCGCACTAAGGGTAACAATGTATTTAAAAAACAAGGCAGATATTAAGTCTTTCGTGTGGTCTGTCTGTACACAACATTTTATCCTGTCCACTTTGCCAGCTCTTTCGAGTGCCTTGCATTTCATAAACTTTGCCGTTAATGGTTCATTGCTAGCGAAGCCCTGCCTGCATGATGCAGTCAGGCATGGAAGCAATCTGCCTTAGGCTTCCTTTTGGTAAATATCAGGATACGAATCGCATATCCGCTCGATGCTTCGCAAGCATTCATCTTTGCGCAAGTATTCCTTGCCGCCAAATCGTTTCCAGCCTCCCGATCCGGAGTGGGTTTTCTTTACAATTTTCCATATTTGCTTACGGCTGTCAAACTGCTCGCGTAAGGTTTCGATTATTCGTGTTTCATTTTCCATTGTATAAAGATTTTGCTTGATAAAATTCGTGAATTTTATTTACCATACTGCCTACTACCCACTGCTTACTGCCTACTGCTTACTATAATGCTCCCCCCACCGTTTCATTATCGCTATCAGGCGGCCAAGCTCTTTAATACTAAGCTGGTTGAGCCGCTTGCCAGGGTAGGGGCTGTGCTTGCCTTCCACCAAAAATCGGTCGTAAACCCCGGCATCAAACTGCTTTTTGTCGCCATCCTGTTTGTAAAAACCAAAGCCTGCCGGCAACTGGTACACGAAACTGATGAGGGTTTTGCGCAGCCGGTCGCGGCGCATATCTTCCACATTAAACTTACACGCCACCAGGTGTGCCAGGTAGCCTGTCATATTGTTGCACTCCTCTATGGTAAGGTCGCTGCTGCTGCCGCTGCGCCCGCCGGTGTAGTGCAGCACCATACGCCGCCGCTCATCGGCATCGAAGCCAAGTTTGTTAATCAGGCCGAACAAGCGGCGGTTTTGTGCGTTGGTGCGTTGCATGGGGCTGGGGGTTAATTGTTATCAGTTAATGGTTTGTAAATCTTGTTACTAAATCGTACCAATCATTCTGACTTGTGCGCCCAGTTCTCCGCCTATCTTTGCCAAACTCATATAACTTATTTTGCAAATCTTCGAGTTTCTCCATGAAATTAAAATTATTATAATCTTTAACCATTTCGTACTTACCTTCACTAAGTACTTCGGATAAAATCCTTGCTTCGTCTTTAGTTAGTTTCATTTATTCAATCATTTAACTGTTTCAATCATTTAATCAATTAGTATAAATACAATCCCAATTACTATTAGCAGGCCTACACCTACCAAAAAGGCGAAGTGTGCCAGGCTCATCGTTAGCTCGAAATGGTCATCCGAAAAGGCCACCAATACATGCGCCACCCACTTGAAAGCTACCATGGCCAGCGCACCAAGCATAAAGGCTTTTAAAGTGTAAAGTTTTATTTTCATAATCTAAAATGCGTTAATGTATAGCAGCGATGCATCGCTGCTATACAGGTTTAAATGCTACTGAAATTCAATTCGATGTTGCGGTATTCGCCGTTGCTGTCCTTTTCCCAAATCCGTGCATAACGCTTGCTATTATTGCGCGTGATGCTGCTTTTGATGAGTTCCATCGCTTCGACCCACAGCGGGTGCTTTATCTGCAAACGAAACAAGCCCAGAATGCGCTTCACGTCCATGCGCCCTTTACGGGTTTCAAATGCCTGGTTGATGAGTTGCTGCAGGTCGTTGTCGATGCCCTGTGTCTTTTCTTCCAGGTACAGCTTTATCTTTTCGTGTGCAACGCTTATCAGGTCATCAAACTCGATGCGCTCCTGTATGCTGATCTCAATTTTTGCAGAACGGTCGAAAGTGGAGAGTGAAAACCCACCTTTAGAGTTGCCTGGCACGTTGTTATCTGCCAGCATACCTTCATATACTGCATCGCAGTCTTCGAGTAGGTCTGTTTTAAATTTCTCAAGCTGTTTGCTTAGTTTCTTTGCTCTCGCCAGGTACTTTAGCGTTACCCGTTCGCGATCTTTGTCGAGTTTTGGCACATACTGTGCAGGCACCTCGTTGCCGGCCAGGTCAATCCATTGTTTCTTTGCCATAATTGTAAATTGTTAATTGTTATTAGTTCATTGTTAATGGTTCATTGCGAGCGAAGCGCGGCAATCTGCCTACTTCCTTTTTATTTTACTTTTAATTCTTTGTAAAATTTTTTATAAAACCTTATTAAGCCGTGTGCCTGCTTTAAGGTCATGCCTGATAAAGCTAATTTTTCAGGGTCAATTTCATAGATCCCTTTTGAGTTCATTACACCTACTCTATTAAGTAAATGTGCGCTAACATTTATTAAAACATGAGCGGTTTCTTTATTAACAGTAATATTCATCTGTACTCCTTTCTGTTTGTTTGTAATTGTGTCTGTCCCGGTTGATGATGTCGTCCATCACCTCGCCATCCCATTTGCTTACTGCCGCCACCAGCCAGGCTATGCCTGCGATGATGACGATAATTATTGCAATAATGCTGATTAGTGTTGTCATTGTGTGTTATTTTGTGCGGTGGTGCATGCACCACCGTTGGTTATTACTTAGTCCATCGCCGGCATCCGCGTGCTATGCCCGTAGTTGTCGCCATACTCTGGCTCGCCGTTGGGTTTTTTGCCCTGCCTTATGTTAGTTAGCTTACGCTTTGCCAGTGCAATATCGGTAAGCAGGCTGTTAATTTTTCCAGTGATGGCGGAGTACTCGCTCAGCGGCATATTGGCCTTGCGCGTGCGTAGCAATAGGCCTATTTCAAGCTGCGCAGTCTCAATCTTATAATTAAGGTCTTTAATCATGTCAGGCCTTGTTTTGTAGCTGTTTATCAATTCCTTGCCATTCATAGTTTCAGTTTTTATTTATCCCTGTAATAGCCGTAGCGGTTTATGATTGCCCACAGCGTGCCGTTGCTCAATCCGTAGCGGTTCATCAGCGTTAGCATAGCAAACTGCAGGCTGATGTTACGCTTCATAAGCGTATCAAAATCGGCACGTATCTGTGTGTTTCGGCTGCGCTTGGCCGCGCTAAGCTCACAGGGTATCTTCATAAATTACAAAGCGTTAAATTCGTTGATATTCAATTTGCCCATATCAAAGCCAAAAGCGTGGGCCCGTTTTACGGCGCGTTCGGCCTCCTCGTAGTTCCACCATTGGCGGCGGGCTGCCACTATCACCTCCGGGCTGCTAATGCCGCGAGCCCGGCAATACATATCCATGTCGTGTACGCCACCTTTATCGTCGGCCTTGTTCCACCCTATATTGGGTATGCGGTGTACTTTGAGGCGGCGGGCAAACGTGGTATATTGGTTGCTGTCATCGCGCACGGGTAGCCAACTATCGCTATCCAGGCCGCTAATGCGGGCTATGCGGCTTTTAACCTCAGTAATGCCAATGATGATTATACCCAAAAGCCCCTCGGTAGCAGTGTATAGGTTTTTGATGTTTTTGTAAATGGCGTTGCTCAATACTTCGCTTTCGTCGATGATGAGTAGTGGGTTGCTGCCACTGGTGTTTTCGATGTGGCGGATAATTTTGTCGTAAAGATAGGTGGTGGTGTAGATGCTACCGGGCTTTTTCAGTTTTTTAAGGCCAATGCCCATTGTCTGGCTCATTTTTAGCAAGAGCTTATTCCAGGTATAGCGTCTGTCAATCTTTAGGTAATACACATGGCTATGCTCCTCGGCAAATTTACGGTAAACCACGCTCTTGCCTATGCCCGTGTTACCAACTACCAGGCGCATATCGCTGCTTTCTTTGCAACTCCTTGCCAGGCTCCACATAATGCTGTACTGCCGCAATGAAGTTACCAAGTTTCCAGCCACAATATATTCGGTTAGTTTAGCTTCGATGTTGCTGATTAGTTTAGGCGTTAAACTCCTGCTATTGTTCAGCAAGTCGCTGATGGTTCCCTCGCTGCGCCCAAATATGGCAGCTACCTCATTGTTGCGCAGCTTCTTTTGCGTCTTCAAATGGTTTAGCCTTGCGCTAAGCTCGGCCTGCTTTTCGCTTATTTGTACTTTTGTTTTCATTTGTTGTATGTATTTGGTGAATAAATTCTAATCTGCTATTGGAATTTCAAATGCTTCGCCAGTGTCAGGGTCAACCAGTGTGCGGTACTTTACCTCTTTCTTGGCCGATTCGGCCTGCGCTACCAGCCTCTTGAACTCGGCCACCGCATCCGGGCTTTGCACACCGGCCTTGTCCATCATCTCCTCGGCATTCAGCGTGGCCTTGTCTAAGCGACCCGTAAATTTGCGTCCTACCAGCGGCTCGTTTATCAGCTTCTCAACGCCTTCGGTGTCGGGCTGCTGCTTGTAGGTGTTCTCTACCTCCGCGTTGCGGCGTTTGGCCTGGTCAATCACGGCGTTTTGGAATGCACGCTGCTTGTTGTACTCCGTAGTGTCGCCCTCGAAGGTGGCAAACATCGGAACCCGCTGTTTTAACTCCCACAGGCCGTGGCAGCTATGCCCCTGCCACACTGCCACCGGCTGCCCGTATTGGCCGGCATACACCAGCACCTCAGTTCCGGTGGGTATGGCCAGCCAGGTAGCGGCAGCCGCATCCGGCTTGCTTGCGTTGGGCATATAGCGGTATTTATAGCCATCGGCATGGATGTCCACCCCGTTGATGGTCTTTTTTACCTCGTGCAGGGTGCCTGCCAGCCATAGCAGGGTGGCATAGTCCAGTTGCGGGGTCTTGCTTTGCTTTTCGTCCCACAGTTGCGCCGGGCTTTTGCCCAGGGGCTTATCTTCGTAGGTATCTATAATGTGGCTGTTCCAGTCGCTGATGCACTCGGTGCGAAGCCATGCCGAAGCCTGTGCGATGCTGCGGCTGTTGCGCTTGCCCTTGTCCAAAAAGCTGTCGCCGGGGCGGCTGTTGCGGCTTGTAGCCGTACGGTTCATGCCGTTCCAGCCTTTGAGGTGGCGCAGATATACGTTGTCCATCATTCCAATCAATGCCTCCACAAACTTGGTGCGGGCTATGCCCTTTTGGCTGGGCAGCACGTGTATCTTGTTGTCCTCGCACCAGCGTTTCAATTCGGTGCTTCCGGGGCCGTCATCCATCTGCACAATATAGGGCTTATACCCGGCCTGCAGTATGGCTCCTTTCAGGGCGGTAATCATCAGGTCGCCGCTTTCGCTTACGCCGTGGTGCAGTTCCTGGTGGAGCAGGGCAAAGGTGGCATAATCGAATACCTTAACCACATATATATGCTGCATTACTTTTTTGCTAACTGGGTCGAACACGTTTTCGTTGTGCGCCGTGCCATCTATGCCCCAGCAGTAGTTTTTTTGCGTGGGGTAGCGGCGGTCGATGGTGGGAACCACGCCGTGGTAAAAACCGGCATAGCTGCTGCGCTTCAATTCCAGGCGGTCGCGGTTGCGGCGCAGGTAGCCGCTTATCCCAGCTTGCATTTTCCGAATTGTAACAATTTGATAATTAGCTATCGACA
>CAZGAO010000047.1:0-42022 GCA_964523795.1 uncultured Lentimicrobiaceae bacterium | reverse complement strand
AGCAAAGGCTCCTAAACTATCTGGAAATCAAGCACAGGTCAGGAGGTCTGAATTTTTTATATCAAAAACTTTAACTACAAATTACCGTCAATTACGCCCACCGGGCAAATTACGTTAAGCGAAGCAAAACAAATTACATCCGAGCGCAGCGAGGATAAATTACGCGAAGCAAATGACGTTTCGCACAGCGCAAATGCCGAAAAACCAGAAATCTGCGATTTCATAGTTTTTCGTGCATCCTCGAAAATTAACGAAAATTGTAAATTTTCTAATTTTCGGGATTACGCCGAGCGTAGCGAGGCAAATTACTATTTACTTATGCACCTTCTTGATAAACTCCTCCACCTCGGGAATACCGCCCTGATAAACCAGATAACCGTTGTAGGGTTCGCGTTCGGTGATGTCGTCGTTGATGGGCGTTAACATAAGTCTGCGCACTTCATCGGGATCATCGGTTTGCCCCAGTACCCAGCCCAGCTTGATAAAGGCCACCTCGGGCAACATGTTGCCTGCCGGAATAACTCCCTTAGCCATCATATCACGACCAGTATCGTAAACAAACATGTGAACAAAACCCCAGATAGTTTGCAGGGTCATAAATATGTGAACGCCTTTAGCATGCGCCCTTTCGATGGCCGGATATAGTTCCTTGTTTACGTGGCCCAGGCCGGTGCCAACGATGATGATGCCCTTATATCCCAAATCCACCATTGCATCCAGAATATTGGGGTTCATGGCGGGGTAGTAATAAAGCATCGTAACCTTATCGCTAAAATAGGGCTTGATGGTAACCTCGCGGTCTTTGCGGCGGGGGCGATAGTTTTTCTTAATGGGAACTACGCCCTCGCGGCTAACGCGGGCTACCGGCGTGTCGCCAATGGTACGGAAAGTAGAGCGATACGATGAGTGCATTTTCCTAACGCGCGTTCCCTTGTGCAGCAGGCCATACTCATCGCTGGTAGGACCAAACATACACACCAGCACCTCAGCAATATCGCCATGACCGGCTGCGGTAGTGGCGTGCATCAGGTTGAGGGCGGCATCGGAGCTGGGACGGTCGGACGAGCGTTGCGAACCCACCAGCACAATGGGAACCGGCGGATTTTGAACCATGTAGGTTAAAGCTGCCCCGGTGTGATGCAAGGTGTCGGTGCCGTGGCCAATCACGATGCCGTCCACGCCATTTTCTATCTCACGACCGATGGCCTTGGCCAGGGCAATGTATTGCTTGGGACCCATGTTTTCGCTAAACACTGCAAACACCTTTTCGGTGGTCAGGTTGCAAATGTCGGCCAACTCGGGCACCGCACCATAAAGCTCGCCCGGCGAGAAAGCCGGAATTACTGCTCCGGTGCGATAGTCGAGGCGCGAGGCAATGGTGCCGCCAGTGCCAAAGAGCTTCACCGCCGGCAGGTTTTCGGTATAAGGAAATTCTTTTTCAGGAATTTTGTAGTTGGCCTTTTTGTAGCCTGTTTCCTCCATCGCCAGAATTGTTTTGATGTCGATGCCCACGTTATAGCCGGTGGGGATTTTCATCACGATGTGCTGGTCGTCATCATTTTCGCTGCGCGGAAGGATAGTGCCCTCAAATGGCCCGCGCGTAGTATCTACTTTGGCCGTACCCCATACGCGCACATTGTATTTTTTTAGTGCGTCCAATGATTCGCCTTTGTAACCCTGAAAAATATCTTCGTTCATATTTTGATTTTTGAAATTTTAATTTTTAATTTTAACTACTAATTAGTGTCTGTTCATAAAGTCGGCACTTTTGACTTGCCCCGGGTTTTAACCCGGGGAAAATGAGTTTGAAGATGTCCACCCCCGCGATTTCGCAACGCCTGAGGCGTTGCGAAATCGCGGGGGTTTTTATCACTTCAATTCAATCCCTGCCCTAAAGGACGACCTGTCCCGCTTTTGCGGGAGGGCTATTGATAATTCGACAATCTTAAATCTTCAGATAGCTAAGGATATTTTTTTCGATCCGTGCAGCTACATTTGAGATGTCGGCTTTTTCAAATTTCTCCCCGGTGATGGATTCGTAGAGTTCGATGTATCTTTCAGAAACCGAATCCACAAATTCCTCCGTCATCTCGGGAACTTCTTGTCCGGTTTCACCCTTAAAACCATTGGCCATCAACCATTCGCGCACAAACTCTTTGGAGAGTTGTTTTTGCGCTTCACCCTTATCCTGGAGGGCCTGATAGCCTTCCAGATAAAAATAGCGTGAAGAATCGGGGGTATGAATTTCGTCGATCAGATAGATTTTCCCGTCTTTTTTACCAAATTCATATTTGGTATCCACCAGGATCAACCCCATTTTTTCGGCCATTTCGGTACCGCGCTTAAACAGGGCGCGGGTATATTTTTCCAGCACCTCGTAATCTGCTTCCGAAACCAAACCTTGTTTAATGATATCTTCGCGCGAAATATCTTCGTCGTGGCCTTCGGTGGCTTTGGTGGTAGGCGTAACGATGGGTTCGGCAAAACGCTCGTGTTCTTTCATGCAATCGGGGATCGGCACCCCACAAATTTCGCGCGCGCCCTTTTTATAAGTGCGCCATGAGCTGCCGGTAAGGTAGCCCCGGATAATCATCTCAACCGGAAAAGGCTCACAAAATTTGCCCACCGTAACCATGGGGTCGGGTACAGCCACTTTCCAGTTGGGGACGATGTCGGCGGTAGCATCCAAAAACTTGGCAGCAATCTGATTGAGCACCTGCCCCTTGTAGGGAATGCCCTCGGGCAGCACCACATCAAATGCGGAGATTCGGTCGCTTACCACCATCACCAAAAGTTCGTCGTTGATGTTATACACATCTCTAACCTTTCCCTTGTAAAGGCTTATTTGTCCGGGAAGTTGAAATTCAGTTTTAACCAGCGTCTTCTTCATTGTTGGTCTTGTTATGATTAGTATTAAAATTATTCTCTTTTTTACTGTCGGCCTCGCGGCTGTATGCGTTTACAATTTTTGTTACCAGCTTGTGGCGGATGATGTCTTTTTCGTTGAGATAAATAAAATCGATGCCGGGGATATTGTTCAGTATTTTGGATACGTGTATTAGCCCCGAAGATTGATTGCGCGGCAGATCCACCTGGGTGATGTCGCCGGTAACGATAAATTTTGCCGAACGCCCCATACGTGTCAAAAACATCTTGAGCTGACTTTGAGTAGCATTCTGAGCTTCGTCGAGGATGGCAAAAACATTGTCGAGGGTGCGTCCGCGCATAAAAGCCAGGGGAGCAATTTCGATGGTATTGTCTTCGAGGTAGCCCAGCAGCTTTTGAGGGGGCAGCATATCGCGCAAGGCATCATAAAGTGGCTGGAGGTAGGGGTCGAGCTTATCCTTGAGATCGCCGGGCAAAAAGCCCAGGTTTTCGCCAGCTTCCACCGCAGGGCGGGTAAGGATGATGCGGCGTATCTCCTTGTTTTTTAAAGCCTGAACAGCCAGAGCTACGGCGGTGTAAGTTTTGCCTGTGCCGGCAGGGCCGATGGCGAAAACCAGATCGTTGGTTTTGCAGCTCTCCACCATGCGCTGTTGGTTAGCTGTGCGCGCCTTGATAAGTTTGCCATGGTTGCCATGCACCAGCACATCGTTGCCATCGAAATTGGCAGGCAGCTCGCCCTCACTTTCAATTTCTAACAGGTCTTTTACATCGTGCTCGCTGATCTTGCCAAAACGCTCGTAGTGCATCACCATGAGCGAAAACTTTTTCTCAAAGTCGAGGATATCTTCTTCGGTGCCAATCACTTTAAGCTCGGTACCCCGCGCAACGATGCGCAGTTTGAGATAATGTTCTTTAAGAAGCTGGAGGTTGCCCTCGTGAACACCAAAAATTTCTAATGGATTTACGGTTTCTAACGATATGCTTTTTTCTGTCATTCAGTTATTTAATAATCTAAACTAAAAATTATTGTTCCTTTTTTGGATGCCCAAAAATAGAGAAAATTGTTACGCTTCATCCAAGAATTACTAATTTTGACCGATTTATCGAAAATCAAATACGCAAACGATTATTCATGGCAATCATCACTTTGTTGAGCGACTGGGGTTTGAGAGACCACTATCTGGCAATGGTAAAGGGGAAAATTTATTCGCAAATACCCGAGGCCACCCTTGTGGACATTTCGCACGACATTCCTCCTTACAACCTGAACAGTGCTTCTTTTGTACTCAAAAATGCTTACGCCCATTTTCCTGCCGGTACCTTTCATATCGTGGATATCTTTGCCGACGCAAGCCTCGAAATGCCGCACGTAGTGGCACTTTATGAGGGGCACTATTTTGTTGGTGCCGACAATGGCCTCTTCTCGCTTATCTTCGAGCACGAGGCCGACCAGGTGGTAGAAATTGATATGATTCAGGATACCGACACCTTTACTTTCCCGGCCTTCGATGTATTTGTAAAAGTGGTGCAACACCTGATGGACGGAAAAGCGATGGATGCCATTGGGCCGCCCCGTGAAAAACTAACGCAGCGCATTCCGCTCAAAGCCGTAACTGGCGAGGCACTTATCAAAGGCCACGTGGTGTATATCGACCGCTACGAAAATGTGATTAGCAATATCTCGCGCAACTTGTTCAGCCAGGTAGGTAAGAAACGGGATTTCCGGATATTCTTTGGGGCATCGCGCTACAGCGTTTCCAGGATCAGCCAGTCGTACAAAGATGTGCCGCCCGGCGAGATGCTGGCTTTTTTTAATACCACCGGCCACCTCGAAATTGCGGTAAGCACCGGCAATGCTGCCGGCCTGCTGGGCTTGCGCGTTGACGATACCGTGCGCGTTGAGTTTAAAGATTGAGGGGCTTAGGCGTAGGCTTGGTAGAGACGCGATGCATCGCGTCTGTGCGTATTAGCCGGGCAGAGACGCGCAGGTTGCGCGTCTATACAGATTAGGCGGGCAGAGACGCGCAGGTTGCGCGTCTATACAGATTAGCCGGGCAGAGACGCGATGCATCGCGTCTTTACGGATTAGGCGGGCAGAGACGCGCAGGTTGCGCGTCTGTACGGATTCATTATTCGCATTCATTTTTCGATATTCAATTGATGCGCATTTCGTACAGACGCGATGCATCGCGTCTGTATCCATCACACCAATCCAAAAAAACTTCTCCCCCTCCCCTTCTCCGTGAACTTAAATATTATTTTTGCAGCCATTAAAAAATAGCGTCGGGCTCATGGTTTTTAGCAGTGCGGTTTTTCTTCTCTTTTTTCTACCACTCTTTTTGTTGGTCTATAATTTTATTGATCCCCGCTACAAGAACTACACAATCCTGGCTTTCAGCATTTTCTTTTATGCCTGGGGAGCACCCGATTTTATTTTTATCGTCCTGCTCTCGATGGTGGTCAACTTTTTTATTGTCCGCCAAATCGATAGTATCCCGCGAAAGCGGAGTCGGCGTATTTACCTGGGATTATCGGTGGCCATCAATATTGGCCTCTTGCTGTATTTTAAGTATGCCAATTTTTTCGTCGAAAACGTAAATGCCCTGATCGAAAACCTGGGGCTCGGCTCGGGCATCACCTGGCTTAATGTGGCACTGCCCATCGGTATTTCGTTTTTCACCTTCCAAAGCCTCACCTATTCTGTGGATGTTTACCGGCGCGTGCATAAGCCGCTCCAAAAGTTGAGCGATTACATTTTGTACATCCTAATGTTTCCGCAACTTATCGCCGGCCCTATTGTACGCTTCAACTGGATTGCCGATCAGATAACGCATCGTGTGGAAACTAACGATGACCGCCTGCTGGGCTTTTACCGCTTTGTGATTGGCCTGGCCAAAAAGGTTTTGATTGCCAACGTGGTGGGTGCCGAAGCCGACCGCATCATGGCACTGGATGCCGCCACGCTCGACACTGCCACCGCCTGGGTGGGCATCGTAGCCTATACTTTCCAGATTTATTTCGACTTTGCCGGCTACTCCGACATGGCCATCGGTATTGGCCGCATGATTGGCTTTCGTTTTCCCGAGAACTTCGACAATCCCTACGTTTCGCGCAGCATCACCGAGTTTTGGCGACGCTGGCATATCACCCTCGGAGCCTGGATGCGAGATTATCTGTACATCCCCCTGGGCGGCAACCGCGTAAAAACACAACGCCGGCTGTATTTTAACCTCTGGTTCGTTTTCCTGGTCTCGGGCTTGTGGCACGGGGCTTCGTGGAACTTTGTTATCTGGGGTGCCTATCATGGCTTTTTCCTTATCCTGGATAAAATATTCCTGCTGCGGCTACTCAAAATGTCGGGCAAAACCTTTAGCACCATCTTCACCTTCTTCCTAGCCATGATGGGCTGGGTAGTTTTCAGAATCGAGAGTTTTGATACGGCCATGATTTATTACGGCCGTTTGTTTTCCTTCGATTTTTCTACCACCATGCTTACGAGCGACCCCGAAGTTTACACCATCCTGATTGTAGCCGCCCTGTTTTCGTTTATCACCCTGTCGAAGGCCGGACTGAGCTTGCAAAATATTATCTATTATCAGGATTACACCACCCGCCGCCGCATCGTGATGTTCGTTGTTACGCTACTTTTGTTTGTCCTCTCGCTGAGTTCGATAACTACCTCAGGTTTTAATCCCTTCATTTATTTTAGGTTTTAACGATGGAAAGGCAAAACCGAAATAGAATAGCCCAGTTGCTTTTTGTGATTTTTATGATCCTCTTGTGGATTCCTGCGTTGGATATGCCCTTTCGCTTTATCGGCGAGCGACCGCTGGATGGCGCGGTGGCACATGCCGAGCGACCGGAGCTTTCTGCACAATCGTGGTTCGACGAATCCTTTCAGCAAAATGCCGAGCAATTCCTGAATCAGAAGTTCGGTTTCCGAAACACCCTGGTGCGATCGTACAATCAGCTTGTTTTTTGGCTTTATCACAAAACAACGGCTAAGGGCGTGGTGCTGGGTAAGGATAATTATTTGTACGAACTTAATTATATCAAGGCCTACTACGGCCAGGATTTCAGGGGCGACTCAATAATTGCCGAACGGGTGCGTCGTTTAAGTTTTTTGAACGACACGCTTACCAAGCTGGGCAAGACTATGATTGTGGCCATGGCACCGGGTAAGGCACAGTTTTACCCGCAATATATTCCTGATGATTTGAGGAGCGAAAAATCGACCAGCAACTACGAGGCCATCCTGCGCGAAGCCAAAAAACAAGGGCTGCCCATTATGGATTTCAACGGCTGGTTTTTGGCTATCAAAGATTCGGTGCCTTATCCGCTTTATCCCAAAACGGGGATTCATTGGAGCCACTACGGCATGAATCTTTTTTTCGATTCCATCGTAAGGCACATCGAACAAACACAAGGCGTGGACATTCCTGATTATGAAGTTTCGGAATATTATTTATCCGATCAATACCAAAGCCCGGATAACGATATCGAGCTGGGCATGAATTTGCTTTTTCCCCTCGAGAATTTCCCGATGGCTTACGCCGATTATACCATCAACGAAAGCCACAAGAAAAAGCTAAAGATCATGGTGATTTCCGATAGTTTTTTCTGGGCCTTGTACAGCCGAAACGTAATGTCGAAGGTTTTTGATGACGGAGAATTTTGGTATTACAATCAGGAGATATTTCAGCCTTCGATGGAAAAGCAGTCGGCCACCTTTATGGATATCGAACAGGAAATTATGGATAAAGATGTGGTAATGCTGCTTTCGACCGATGCCAACCTGCGCGATTTCCCTTGGGGCTTCGATGAACAAGCCGAACATGCCATCCTCGAAATGGACTATGCGGCAAAGCAGGAGCGCAAAAAGCAAATCGATATTTATATCCAAAGAATTCTGAATTCGGAAGATATGATGAAGTTTATCACCGAAAAAGCCCACACCCGCAAAATTGCAGTGGACAGCATGATACTGCTCGATGCTACGTATTTGTACGATCAAAGTCTAAAGAATAAAGATTAGGCCCAGAGGATTTTAAACCCTGGCAGCCTACGAAACAGGGAAAATATTATTTAAGATTTGGGCTCACCGGAAAAAATGGAACAAGTCACCCCGTGAATTATGCCTAAGCTGCGGCATCATATTTTGAAAATTGCACCACCGGGAAAAACAATTTACGGGATATCTATTTCTATTATCCAATCCTTAATACTATACCTGTATTCGATAGAAATCGTTGAACAGAGTTTGTGGTCATCGAAGATGGTGTCGTCCGATTCCAGCTTATATGCCATTGCCGGCCAATCGGTAAATTTTATACCAACGCCATATTTTTTGGCCACCAACTGCGCCAACTCCAAAAGTGTAAGGTTTTCGCCTCCAATATTATAAATTTCATTTTTGGTCTTTTCGCTTTGGATGGCCGTGATGATATTGCCGGAAATATCCGAAACATGGGTAAAGCTGCGTCCGATTAGCCCATCACCATAAAGGCTGATATCCTGACCGGCCTCGGCCTTACTGATAAAAAATCCTACCGTCCCGTACGAAAACTTCCGGTCGAAAAGATTGCCATAAGGCACGCATATCCTGAAAACCGTATAATCGATATCAAAGGCATTCTGGTACATCCACAAAATATTCTCTGCGTTCAGCTTATTTGCCGCATAAATGGTTCGGGTTTCTTTGGGGTCATCCTCTTTCAGGGCATGGCCTTTCCGACCTTTGTAAACCAGGCGTGTGGACGGGAAAACAATGCGCGCCTTGCATTGGGCGCGGCGCATCCAGTCGAGCAAATTCAAAAGACCCAACTCGTTTACTTCCACAAACTGGCCGTAGCGGTCGAAACCATCAGCGGTGCCGGTAAGTCCGGCAAACATAAAGATGAAATCGGCTTGTGGGTCGAGCTTATCAAAATCGCTTATTTTGCAAACATCCAAACTCTCATAATTATTAATTTCGGGATGCGCGCTCATTGGCAAGTCGAAGTTGTGGTTCTCAAAATTATTTTTATCAAGATGAAAAGCCAGATGACGACCCAGGTAGCCGTTGCTGCCGATAAGAATGGATTTTGGCCTTTTCATATTTAATCTTCAGGATAATTGAGTTTTTTACCAACAATGTAGGTAGGCCGATTTTTGACGGTCTCGAATATCTTACCCACATAAATACCTACCATACCGAGGATGGTGATGATAAGCCCCGACAAAAACCAAAAGGATAAGAAGGTGCTTATCCACCCCGAAACTTCGATATCGCCAAAAAAGTAACGCACCACCAGAACTATGGCCAACAATGCTGTAATAACCGAGATGAGCAAACCCAGTTTTACAGTAAGGCGCAAAGGTTTGTCCGAAAACGAAACAATGGTGTCGAAGGCCAGGCTTAGCCGCTTGCTGAAGTTGTACGATGATTTTTTGCCATCGCTGCGTTCAGCATGTTCAATTTCGAGCTTGGTCAGGCGGTAGCCCACCCAATGTATCATGGTAGGATAATAGCGTTTATAATCGTTCATGCTGGCCAGGGCATCCACCACCTTGCGGTGATAGAGGGCGAAATTGGCGATGGAGGCATCCTGGTGCGTATCGGTAAGATAGCTCAGGGCACTGTAAAATATCCTGGAATACATTTTTTTCAGGAAGTCATCCTGGCGGTTTTGGCGGCTGGCCAGCACAATGTCGTAGCCTTGCTGTGCCTTGTTGTAAACATCTACAATGGCCTCGGGGCGATCCTGCAAATCACAGTCGAGCGTAATAACCCATTCACCCCGGGCATAATCAAGACCGCAGTTGATGGCATATTGCTGGCCAAAGTTTCGCGAATGTTGCAGACCGACCACTTTGGGGTTGCGGGCACAGATGGCTTCTATTTTTTCCCACGACTGGTCGGGGCCGAAATCTTCAACAAGGATGATCTCGTAATTGTCGGTGATCTGCCTTACTGCTTTTTCAATTCGGTTCACCAACTCCTCGAGCAGGGCTGCTGCACCATACACCGGGCTGATAACAGAAATATGTGCTTGTGTTGGCATGGCTTGCAAAATTTGATTTAACACATCGATAGTTTGCGGATGTCGTCCAGAGCCTTGCTTTGTGCGAGTACCTGGCGGTAGTGTTTTTCGTGGTTGCCGTGGCTAATGGCTCGGTGAAATTCGGCAATGGAGCCTAAAAAGTGATTATCCGGCCGCTTATGATATTCATGTCGTTCACCTTGTTTTTCTACAATAATCGTTGGGCTGAAATCGGCTTTGGGTGTAAAAGCGCGATCGACCGTGATTTTTCCTTTGCTGCCCCAAATCTGATAACCGGCCTGGTAAAAATTATCGAAGCCAAAAGCGATCTGTGCGCTGATGCCTTCACCATTATCCATAAAGGCACCGCCATAAATATTGGTTCCACTTTTTGGATCCATTTTTAAATTGGCAGCCTTCACCTCAAAATCATCGCCCATCACAAATTGCACGGCACGCACGGCATAGCCAGCCGCATCGAGCAAGGCACCGCCGCCCACTTCTTCATCGTACCTAAAATTACCATCGGGCAGCGGCGGAAAACCAAAGTCGGCACGAAAAACCCTTACCTCGCCAATCTCCCCTTTTTTAAGCAGGTCGAAAACAAACTGGTGCTGGCTGTGATATTGAAACATAAAATCTTCCATCACCACCAGCTTATTCTGCCGCGCAAGGTCGATCATTGCGCAAGCAGATTCGTAGCTAGCTGCAATAGATTTTTCGGCCAGGACATGTTTGCCGGCTTTTAGGCTTTTGATGATCCACTCGTGATGCAGGCCGGTGGGCAGAGGCATGTAAATAGCATCGATGTCCGTGCGGTCGAGCATGGCCTGGTAGCCTTCTACGGCCTGGCAGCCAAACTGGTCGGCAAACTGTCGTGCCTTCTCCATGATACGGCTGGCCACGGCTGTCAATTTCCAACCTTCGGTTTGAATGATGGCAGGAATCATCGAGCGTTGTGCAATGGCAGCGCAACCCATCACGCCAATATTTAAATTTTGCATGATTCTGTCGGTTTTATTTTCGATGAAGAACGTTGTATTTAAAAATGCAATAAAATGCCCTAAAACCATCCTTCCAGTTTATTTTCTTACCCTCGCGGTAAGTGCGGCCATAGTATGAAATACCAATTTCGTAGATACGAAGATTGGGAATACGCGAAATTTTGGCAGTTACCTCCGGCTCAAAACCAAAGCGTTTTTCGCTGAGTTTGATGTTTTTTATCACCTCCGTTCTGAACAACTTGTAGCAGGTTTCCATATCTGTCAAATTCAGATTAGTAAACATATTAGAGGTGGTAGTAAGCAGCTTGTTGCCGATGCTGTGCCAAAAAAACAAGATCCGGTGTGGGTTACCTCCCCTAAACCTGGAGCCGTAAACCACATCGGCATTATCTTCGACTATTGGCTTTAGCATGAGATTGTACTCGCGGGGGTCGTACTCCAGGTCAGCATCCTGAATAATAAGATATTCGCCGCTTGCTTCGGCAATACCGCGATGCAGCGCTGCCCCCTTGCCCATATTTACCGGCTGTTCAAATATCCGGATGAGGGTGTTGGGATGCTTTTCGATATAGTTGCGGATTATCTGAACCGAGCTATCGGTGGAGAAATCATCCACAAGGATAATTTCCTTTTCCACCGCGCTGATGAGGCTGACCTCGATCAAACGATCCAGCAAAATGCTGATGGTCGCTGCTTCGTTGCATACCGGAATAATAACGGATAATCGTTTCATTGGTCACCCAAAAGTTTAATGCAGATCTTACCGTTTTATTTAGAATCGCCTAATATTATGGGCAGACCGTCAGAATTGCCAATGACGATAACTTTGGAGTTGGGCGAGTTGGCCAGATTGAGGGTAGCCTCTATGCCTTTTTCTTTCAGGATTTTATCGGTAAGACTGGCACTAAGGATGAGGTTTGCCGCAGCCTTACCCTCGGCATCGATACGCTGGCGTTCGGCTTCTTTTTGGGCTTTCTCTAATTTAAATTCGTATTCCAGCGATTCCTGCTCCTGCTTTAGTTTGCCCTCGATGGCTTGCTTGATGGTAGGTGGCAACACGATAGAGCGAATCAGGATTCGGTTTACCTGCACGTATTTGTCTTTGAGAATTTCGGAAGTCTCGTCAAATATCTCGTCCTGGATCAGATCGCGTTTGGTCGAATAAATGTCCTCGGGAGTGTATCTGCCAATCACACTCCGGGTTGAGGAGCGCAAACTCGGCAATACAATGCGTTGCAGATAACTCTGGCCAATTTTACTGTGCAGCAAGCCCAACTCGGCATAACTGGGCTGATACCAGATGGAAACATCTACCTTTATCTCAAGCCCGTTCGACGAGAGTACGTTCATATCTTCGTTTACCTCCTGCTGGCGTACTTCGTAAATGTACATCTTGTTCCAGGGGGCAATAAAGTGAAAACCTTCGCCGTAGGTATTCTCGGTATCCAAACCGCCGCTAAATGTTTTGAAGAGCACGCCACCGTTTCCGGCATCAACGGTTATGGTCATTCTGCTCCAGAATGCAATCAGTACAATAATAGCAACCGCTATGATTGCAATAGGGATGATCTTCTTAAAATTTAATTCTTCTTGTGCCATGTTGATTAAGTATTAGTAAGTTCTTGAATAAACTGATGTTTTTAATTTAATTTTGCAAAGTATTGAAAAACAAAATAAGTATTTCGCTGTTGCAAAGTACTCATAATTTTTTCAGATACCAGCCAATCATCCTAAAAAAATGAAAATATTGTTCATAAAAGGACACGAAGAAAGTAAAGTGAAATGGGAATTAGAGTAAGGCTTAAAAAGTTCTTTTTGCCGGGAAGACCTCCTGCGCCATTAAGACAACAGAATGATCGATCGAAAACAGCGATTTTTTCTATCCTCCGGGTTTCGTTGTGGTTTGCGCTGGTCATCGCCGCCACGATATTTTTTATTTTTACCGTAAAGGACTGGTGGAGGATATTTGAATGGATGAGCGATTTCGGAACCTGGATGAGCGACCTGATGAACGAAATAAAAAATATTATTAAGGAATATTAAAACAAAAATTACTGTAATAATTTAAAAGATATGATATCAACCCCCTTTCCTGTTTTTCAGAAGTTTAAAAACGAAGAAATTATTGCTCAGTTGAAATATCTCAACCTGCTGGCTAAGCAATTCCCTACAGTTCAATCGGCCAGCACCGAAATCATCAATCTCGAAGCCATTCTGAAACTACCCAAGGGAACCGAGCACTTTTTGTCGGACATCCACGGCGAGTACGAAATATTCAGCCATGTCCTGCGCAATGGTTCCGGCGTAATCCGTTCCAAAATCGAAGATGTATTTCACAATACCCTACGCAAATTTATTAAAGACGAGCTGGCTACCCTGATTTATTATCCCGAGGAAAAACTCGCCCTTATCGAAAAGCGCGAAACCAATATCGAAGAGTGGTATGCAGTTACCCTTCAGCGGCTTATCGCCGTTACGCGCATTACGGCAAGCAAATACACCCGCTCGAAGGTGCGCAAGGCATTGCCGCCCGATTTTTCGTACATCATCGAAGAGATGCTGCACGAAAGCCCCACCTCGCAAAACAAAGGCCGCTACTTCGATGGCATCATCCACACCATCATCCGCATCGAGCGGGCACGCGAATTTATCATCGCTATTTGCAAACTCATCCAACGCCTGTCCATCGACCGCCTGCATGTAGTAGGCGATATTTTCGACCGGGGTCCCAATCCCGAAAAGGTGATGGATAAACTGGTGGAATATCATGCCGTGGATGTGCAATGGGGCAATCACGACATTATTTGGATGGGAAGTGCCGCCGGCAACAGGGCTCTCATCGCCAACCTGATACGAATATCAGCACGATACATGAATCTGGACACCATCGAGGATGGCTACGGCATAAGCCTGATGCCTCTGGCCACCTTTGCCATGGAGGTTTACAAAGACGACCCGGCCGAATTATTCAAACCCAAATTAAAAGCCGGATCGGTAATCAACAACCGCCAGGTGCTCATGGTTAGCAGGATGCAAAAGGCCATTTCGATAATACAATTTAAACTGGAGGCTGAGATTATTAAGCGCAATCCGCAGTTCGAAATGCAGGATCGTAATCTTTTGCATGAGATAAATTTTGATGACAATACAATTACCATCAATGGTGATAAATTTAAACTCAAAGATTCGCACTTCCCCACCATCGACCCCAAAGCCCCTTACCGGCTTAGCCCCGAAGAATTGGAAGTGATCGACAAGTTGCGGGTTTCGTTTATGCACAGCGAACGGCTTAAAAAACACGTCAAGTTTTTGTACGCTAAAGGAAGTATGTATTTAAAATACAACGAAAACCTACTGCTGCATGGCTGCGTTCCGCTAAACGATGACGGGAGTTTTATGAAAATGAAGATCAACGGTAAGCAAGCCGACGGCAAAGATTTGGTGAATCAATTCGACATTGCTGCCCGTAAGGCCTACTTCACCCGCAATGCCAAAGACCCCGAAGCCGAAGCCATGGACTTGATGTGGTATCTGTGGTGCGGGCCTAAATCGCCGCTTTTTGGCAAAAGCAAAATGGCTACCTTCGAACGTTATTTTATCGAAGACAAACAATGCCACAAGGAAGAAAAAAATGCCTATTTCAGTCTCAACAACGATGAAACTGTCCTCAAAGTCATTCTTCAGGAATTTGGCTTAGACCCGGAAGTAGCGCACCTTATCAATGGCCACGTGCCGGTGAAAGTGAAAAAAGGCGAAAGCCCAATCAAGGCCAATGGTAAGCTGCTGGTTATCGATGGGGGTATGTCCAAGGCTTATCAAAGTGTTACCGGAATTGCAGGCTACACCTTAATTTACAATTCTTACGGTTTGGTATTGGTGGCTCACGAGGCCTTTGGCTCCACACGCTCAGCCATCGAAAATGAGAGCGATATCTTGTCCAACATCACTTATCTGGCCCAAAATCCCCGCCGCAAAACCGTGGAGGACACCGATGGGGGCAAGCAAGTGCGTCAGCAAATCGACGATTTGGAAATGCTACTTTCGGCCTACCGCAAGGGATTGGTAAAAGAAAAACGGTAGTATAAATTATTGTTCTAAAAATTATTTTGTCAGAAATAAAAATAGGTATATCTTTGCGCACCATTTTAAGGAAGTAAATAAAAATAACGCTAAAGCATGTATTTAACATCAGAAATTAAGAGTGAGTTTTTTAAGAAACACGGTAAAAATGAGAAAGATACCGGTTCACCTGAAGGGCAGATTGCATTGTTTACCCATCGCATCAAGCATCTTACAGGTCATCTGAAATCCAATAAGAAAGACTTTTTTACCCAGCGTTCGCTTGTGCTTTTGGTTGGCAAACGCAGGAAATTGCTCGATTATTTGGTTGACAAAGATATTGAAAGATACAGAGCCATAATTAAAGAACTGGGCTTAAGAAAATAAGGTAATTGCAAATAATTTTGAAGATTATTTGATTGAAAGGCAATTTTTAGTGAATTGCCTTTTTTTGTATTTACCTTAGATAAGAAGATTTAGTAGAAATAGTAGAAAAAGTAGAAAATTAGAAAGAAGTTAAAGATGAATCTTAACGTAGTAAGTGAAAAATTTGTAATGCCTGATGGTAAAGAGATTACCATTGAAACAGGCAAACTGGCACGTCAAGCTGATGGTGCCGTAGTAGTAAAGCAAGGCAACACCATGTTGCTGGCCACCGTGGTTTCCAACAAGGATGCCCGCGAAGATGTTGATTTTCTTCCGCTCACGGTCGAATATCAGGAAAAATATGCCTCTACCGGGCGATTCCCGGGCGGTTTTTTCAAACGCGAAGCGCGTCCCTCCGAATACGAAATTCTCATCGCCCGTCTTGTTGACCGGGCTTTGCGTCCTTTGTTCCCCGATGATTATCATGCCGATACTCAGGTGCAAATAACCCTGTTTTCGGGCGATAAAAATACTGCACCCGATGCCCTGGCAGCCCTGGCAGCATCAGCAGCAATTGCCGTTTCGGATATTCCATTCAATGGTCCAATCTCCGAAGTTAGAGTAGCCCGCATTGAGGGCGAATATGTTGTTAATCCTGACATCGATCTCCTCGAAAAAGGCGATATAGATATCATGGTTGCCGCCACCGAAGAAAATATTATGATGGTGGAAGGCGAGATGAAAGAAGTCGGCGAAGCCGACCTGCTCGAAGCACTCAAACATGCCCACGATGTGATTGCCCAGCAATGCCAAATGCAAAAACGCCTCGCCGCCAAGGTTGAAAAGGCACTGGTAAAAAGAGAATACAATCACGAAACCAACGATGCGGAGTTAAAGCAAAAACTGCACGCTGCGGTTTACGATAAGATTTATGCCATTGCAAAACAGGGGACAGCAAAACACGAACGCAATGACCTATTTGCAGATATTAAGCAAACCTTTATCGACAGCCTTCCCGAGGAAGAAGTTGCAGAGAAAACCGGATTGGTAAAAAAATATTTCCACGACATCGAAAAAGAAGCCGTGCGTAATTTTGTACTCGCCGAACGCAAACGTATCGACAAGCGTGCCCTGGACGAGATTCGCCCGATATGGTCCGAAATCAATTATCTGCCCGCTGCACACGGCTCAGCCGTTTTTACCCGTGGCGAAACCCAATCGCTGGTTTCCGTTACCCTGGGAACAAAACTCAACGAACAGGTAATCGATGGTGCCATTTACGAAGGCAAAAACAATTTTATCCTGCATTATAACTTTCCTCCTTTTTCAACTGGCGAAGCCCGCCCCAACCGTGGCACCAGTCGTCGCGAAATAGGACACGGAAACCTGGCAATGCGTGCTTTGAAGTATGTGATGCCTACCCGCGAAATCAATCCCTACACCGTGCGTATCGTTTCTGACATCCTCGAATCCAACGGTTCATCTTCGATGGCCTCTGTTTGTGGTGGTACCCTCGCTTTGATGGATGCCGGTGTGAAAATTAAAAAACCCGTCTCAGGTATTGCCATGGGTTTGATTACCGAGAAAGATGGCAGCAACTACGCCATTCTTTCCGACATCCTGGGCGATGAAGACCACCTCGGCGACATGGACTTTAAAGTTACCGGTACCCGCGATGGCATTACTGCCTGTCAAATGGATATCAAGGTGGACGGTCTCTCACACGAAATTTTGAAAGAGGCTCTCGAACAAGCCAAAAATGGCCGTTTGCACATCCTCGACAAAATGGAAGAAACCATTACCGAGCCGCGCAGCGACTATAAAGAACACGTACCCCGCATCGAGCAAATGCGTGTACCCAAAGAATTTATCGGAGCCATTATTGGCCCTGGCGGAAAAATCATCCAGGACTTGCAGGCCACTACCGATACTGTTATCGTTATCGAAGAAGTAGGCGAGGAAGGTATCATTGATATCGTAGCTGTAAACAAAACCTCGATTGAAGCTGCCAAGGAAAAAATCCGTGGGATTATCGCCATTCCTGAAGAAGGTACCGTTTACAACGGCAAGGTGAAGAGCATTACTGCCTTTGGTGCCTTTATCGAGATTATGCCCGGCAAAGAGGGACTGCTTCACATCTCGGAACTCGAATGGAAGAACACCACAGATGTGGAAGATGTGATCAAGTCGGGTGAAGAAGTAGAAGTAAAACTTTTGGAGGTAGATAAGAAAACCGGTAAGATGAAACTTTCGCGTCGTGCCTTGCTTCCCAAGCCCGAAGGCTACGAAGAAAGCCGTCCTCCACGCCGCAACGACCGTGGTGATCGTGATCGCGGCGGTGATCGTGGTGGCGACCGTGGCGGATACGATAAGCGCAATCAACGCCGCGATGGTGGCCGCGATAATCGTGATAGCCGTGATGGCAGAGATAGTCGTGATGGCAGAGGTGGACACAACCCCAATCGCCGTCCTGACCGCGACCGCGACTAAGATAGCTTAGCTCTGAACCATGTCCGACTTTTAGGATAGTTCAGATTTATAAAATAACAAAGCCATAATTCAAACCGGAAAGTCTCCGGGATGAATTATGGCTTTTTTTATTTTTTGGAATTTATTGGAATCCCCTGGATAGAGAAACGCACCATTCACTAAGAGACGCGCAAGTTGCGCGTCTTTACGCATTGCCGAAACACAAACCATCTGCATCGCCCATTCAGAGCATCTCTGCAAAATCCAATTCCGCCACCAGGCATTGGCACGCATGTACAGACGCGCAATCTGCGCGTCTCTGGGGAATTTTCTAATGATTCATAATCTGCGCGTCTCTGGGGAATTTTCTAATGATTCATAATCTGCGCGTCTCTGGGGAATTTTCTAATGATTCATAATTTGCACGTCTCTGGGAAACTCGAATAATCCGCAATTTGCGCATCGCTGGGAATCCTTTTAAAAATGATTTGCAATTCGAGCTCTTGTACTAATGATCCTTTTATCGCTTTGCCGAACGTTTTCGCGAAAGCGAAATGGAAATGCTGATAAGAAGCATTAGCACAGCGATCAGCGTACTTATCCTGCCGATGTAGTCGCCATATTTTACATAAAAAGTTAGCTTGTCGTTGGTGATAAGGGTGGCCTTTTTTACGGCTGGAATCCAGTAAGACGTTTCCAAAATCACATCGCCGCGCTGATCGATAAAGGCGGAGATGCCCGTGTTGGCCGAACGAGCCAGTGGACGGCGCGTCTCTAAGGCACGTAAGCGCGAAAAGGTAAAATGCTGGCGATGACCGGCCGTATTGCCCCACCAGCCATCGTTGGTGATTACCGTGAGCATATTGGCACCGTTGCGCACAAAGCCGTTTACAAAATCGCCATAGATGGATTCGTAACAAATGATGGCAGGCACCTTAAATCTTCCATCCGAAGTAGTGAAAACTTTTCGGGTTTTGGAATAGCCCAGGCTGCCCACCGTGCCTCCCAAATCGAAGGCGATATTCTGGATGGGTCGGAGCAAGCGTTGGAAAGGCATCTGCTCGGGCCCAGGGACTAACTTGGACTTGTGATAAAACTCCACCTCTTTATTTTTATTAAAAAACAAAGCCGTATTGAAGGCCTCGTAATATTTATCTACATCCGAAAACTTGCGCGCCGTATTGGTGAGCGGTTCATCCTCGCCAAACAAGCGAAAAGCGGAGGCTCCAATAATTATATTGCTGTGAGGATGCTTGTCGATAAACTTGCGTATCCGCTTTGCTGAGATTGAACTTTCGATGGATTCGAGCCACAGGTCTTCCTGAATGGCCGATTCGGGGCAAACCACCAGATCGGTTTCATCGGTGATTATCGAATCGGCAAAGGCAAGGTTGCGGGCAAGTAGCCTGGAGGGCGGCAGCACGTACTGTTCTGTCCAGGGGTCAATGTTAGGCTGCGTTACAATCACCACAATTTTTTCACCTGTTTCTTTATAATTGGAATAAATATAGGCGGAAATGATTAAGGGTACTGCCAATACAAGCATCGGTTTGCTTATGCTCCAAATTAGCCGTGCTTTGCCAGCCTTGCTAAGGTAATTTCTGATGGCTTTATAAATCAAAATATTCATCACCAGCACCCAGAGTGAGCCACCGAAAATGCCCGTGTATTCGTACCACTGTATCCACGGGGTAAACATGGCAAAGCCATTCCCCAGGTTTAGCCAGGGCCACGACAAGTCCCAGTCTAAGTGCAAAAACTCGAAACTTATCCAATAAAAAACCAATAGATAAATGGCATCAGACCGCTTGAAAAATGCACGCCTGCTAAGGTGATAAATCATAAACACAAGTGCCATAAACAGCGAATTGAGCAAGACCGCCATGACGGCTCCAAAAATGGTTGAGTTCCAGATCCACCAAGTAGTTAGCAGATTCCAGGTAAAAAACGCCAGGTAGGCGTATTGAAAAATACTGTATTTGTGGTGCCTTTCGGGATTTTTATCCAGTGCATCAATTATAAAAAGTAGCGGTACAAAACCAAAAAAAAGTAAAAAGGGAAAGCCGTACATGGGCCAGCCCAAACTAAGAATCAAGCCCGAGAGCAGCGATAATAAAAAAAGGTGTTTGCGTTTCATATCCAGAATTCTGATTCTTAAAATCGGGGATTAATACAAAAAATCGTTGTAGGGATAACGCTTGATATGAATCTGCTTCACTCGTTCGTAAAGCAATTTCCTAAAATCATCCCAATTATCTTTTTGCTTGGCTGAGATAAAAATGGCCGGGTCATTATTTTTGGCCATCCACGAGCGTTTCAATTCTTCCAAAGTAACATTCTCAGCACCAGCTACGGTCAGGTCATCTTCTTCCTTTTCTATCCAGGTGTAGGCATCTATCTTATTAAAAATCATCAAAGTAGGCTTGTCGGCACTTTTGATTTCGGTCAGTGTTTGATTTACCACGTTAATCTGGTCTTCAAATTCGGGATGCGAAATATCCACGATATGCAGCAGCATATCCGCCTCGCGCACTTCGTCCAACGTCGATTTAAAGGATTCAACCAGGCCGTGGGGCAGCTTGCGGATGAAGCCCACTGTGTCGCTGAGCAGGAAGGGCAGATTTTCTACCACCACCTTTCGCACGGTGGTGTCGAGGGTAGCAAAGAGTTTATTTTCGGCAAAGACCTCCGATTTGGCCAGTTGGTTCATAATGGTCGATTTACCCACGTTGGTGTATCCCACCAAAGCCACGCGGATCATACTACCCCGCCCCTTGCGCTGCACCGTCATTTGCTTATCGATCTGTTCTAATTTTTTCTTGAGTACGGCAATCTTGTCGCGGATAATTCGGCGGTCGGTTTCAATCTCCGTTTCACCGGGGCCGCGCATGCCGATGCCGCCACGCTGCCGTTCAAGGTGGGTCCACATGCGCGTAAGGCGGGGCAGCAAATACTCGTACTGCGCAAGCTCTACTTGCGTTTTGGCGTGAGCCGTGCGTGCTCGTTTGGCAAAAATATCGAGGATTAAGCCTGTGCGATCGAGAATGCGTTTCTCGAAAACTCTTTCGATGTTTTTTATCTGCGAGCCGCTAAGCTCGTCATCAAAAACCACGAGATCGATTTTTTCGGCTTTCACATAGGCATTCACCTCATCGAGCTTGCCCGAACCGATAAAAGTTTTGGGGTCGGGAGCAGTGAGCTTCTGCGTAAACCGCGCCATGGGAATACCGCCGGCAGTTTCCACCAAAAAGGCAAGCTCATCGAGGTATTCATTCATTTTCGAATCGTCATCAGTGCTGGTGCTTACCGCCACCATGACCACTTTTTCTTTTTGAATTTCTGTACTTATATTTTGTGGCATATTGTCGTTTGTATGTTTAAATATCCACGCTTAAAACGAGGATAGGTCATTTTGGTTTATTTGCTTGATATTTTTTTAATTGGTAAAATAAAACGCAGGTCAATGTCCGGGTCGTGTATCTCGATGATGGGGCTGGCAGCATAGCCCTGGGCTTTGGCAAAATCTCTGATGCAGGGGTAGGCTCTATAAATTCCGGCATACAACGAAAACTGATTAACGTAGGGCAGACTCACCAGTGCAGCATTTTGCTGCTTAAAAGTATAAAGCTGATATCCGGGGGGAAGGCGATCTGTTTTACTTAGCTGATCATTGGGGATAAGCCGTCCAATAAAACTCCGCATACTGTCATAATCCGTTTTGGCTGGGTCGTCAAAAAATATTCCGAAGGTCTTATAATTTTCGATACCCAATTCCCACAGCACATCTCTGATGCTATCCTGCAACTGACGGCTGTGATTGTAATCGCCAATATGGGTTTTGTAAATGGCGTAGTAAGGGCCGATGGTTTCCATCCCGACTTTGGTACGATGGAAAAATCCGGAGTACCAGCCAAGCAAAATAAAAGCGATGAAACCGATCAGTACAAAAAGTATCAGATTTCTTACAGCTCTCATTGAATATCAGGTTTTGATTACTGCTGCTAAATTCCTTATTTAGTGTCTGTCGATAAAGACAAATTTTTTCTGATTTTGCTTGTGCCCACGTTAATCCGCAATAGGGACTTCCCTTTGTTGCCAGTGTGTTGGCTGGTTCTCCCCTCAAGGGGAGTTAGAGGGGTGAGTGGTTAAAAACTACGGAAGCCAATAATTTCGCGGGCTTCCCTGATGGTTTTTGCACCGCTCTCGTGGGCTTTTTCGGCACCCATTTTTGCAACCTTGCTCAGGTATTTTTCATCGGCAGAAATTTCAAGTATCTTTTCGCGCAACGGGCTGGTAAATTTGATTACATCCTCGGCCAGTTGTTTTTTCAGGTCGCCATATCGTATTTTGCAAGTGCGGTATTGCTCCTCGAAAAAGTCAACAGCATCTTGCTGTCCCACCACTTTGAGCAGGCTAAAAAGATTATCAACGGCTTCCGTTTTTTGCGAATTTTCTTCAGTAGGGCCGGTATCGGTAACGGCACGCATTATTTTTTTGCGAATACTCTTCGGATCCTCGGCCAGGAAAATTGCATTGCCTTCGCCTTCCGATTTTCCCATTTTCCCACTTCCATCCAGGCCGGGGATTTTTATCAAATCACTACCAAAATTAAAAGCACTGGGTTCGGGAAAAAATTCCTGATTGTACATGCGGTTAAAACGGCGCGCAAAGGTGCGTGTCATTTCCAGATGCTGCTCCTGGTCTTTGCCAACGGGCACTTTGTGTGCTTTGTGAATAATAATGTCGGCGGCCATAAGCGCGGGATAGGTCAGCAGCCCGGCGTTGACGTTGTTGGGCTGCTTGCGGGCTTTTTCTTTAAACGTTGTTACACGTTCCAACTCGCCCATGTATGCGTTCATGTTGAGCAGCAGGTACAATTCGGCGGTTTCGGGCAGGTCGCTCTGGATGTAGAGGCAGCACTTTTCGGGGTCGATGCCTGTGGCCAGATATTCAACAAGCACTTGTTTTACATTGCCGTGCAAATCCTGAGGTGTGGGATGAGTAGTGAGCGAATGATAGTCGGCGATAAAGAAAAAACAATCGTGGCTCTCCTGCATTTTCAAAAAATTGCGGATGGCACCAAAGTAATTTCCCAGATGAAGATTTCCTGTTGGCCGGATGCCGCTTACAACTGTTTCCATAAATATTGTTTTGGTTTAATGAATATTGTATCAATAAAAGATGCCTTAATGCCTTAGCAAAGGCAAGGTAAATGTTTTATCGATGATGGCTTCCTGGCAAACTTGGCACGAAACGCTTACATCTTCAGTTCGTCATTATTTTTATTAAAAAAATGATACTCCAGAAAATGATGCACTGAGGAAGGTTTTATTTTTAACTTGCAATTGTATCGCCACATCCATTGCCATCGCAGCGAAGGCAGGCCGCGCGTAAGGTGAGCATACACAAAGGGGTGTACCGTTACAATAAGTTTTTTCTCGTTTTGTTCGCGGATAAGGTATTGCAAATTGTTTTCGATTTCGTCCACAATCAGGACGGCTGCCTTGCTTTCGCCAGTTCCGTTGCATACCGGGCACTTTTCGAGTATTTCAATTTTCATGGCCGGACGAACCCTTTGTCGGGTAATCTGCACCAATCCAAATTTGCTGGGCTTTAGCACGATGTGCTTGGCCTTATCTTTTGCCATCTCATCTTTAAGTCGCTCGTAGAGCTGTTGGCGATGTTTGGCTACGGTCATATCAATAAAATCAACCACGATAATACCCCCGATGTCGCGCAGGCGAAGCTGACGAGCTATTTCGGTGGCGGCCTCCAGGTTTACTTCCAGCGAGTTGCTTTCCTGATTTTTATCCTTGTTTACACGGTGTCCCGAATTAACATCGATAGCCACCAGAGCTTCGGTATGTTCGATGATGAGATAAACTCCGCTTTTGATGGTTACGATTTTGCCAAACGAATTTTTTATCTGCTTGTCAACGCCGTAAAACTCAAAGATGGGTTTGGAACCTGTGTAAGATTTTACGATGCCGGCCTTTTCGGGGGCAATGCGTTTAATAAAGTTTTTTACTTCTTCGGCCAATGCCGAATCATCCACGTATATATTGTTGAACGACTCGTTGAGGTGGTCGCGCAGCATGGCAGAAGTACGATCAAGCTCGCTCACGATTTTCACCGGAGCTTCGGCCTTATTAAGTTTTTGTGAAATCGATTCCCACTTTTCCAGCAGTTCTTTGAGGTCGGCATCCAGGTCGGCCACCATTTTGTTTTCGGAAGCCGTGCGTACAATCACGCCAAAGTTGTTGGGCTTAATACTTTTTATCAGCCTTTTGAGCCGTTTGCGCTCATCGATACTTTTAATTTTTTGCGATACCGAAATACGGTCGGCCAGAGGCACGAGCACCAGGTAGCGACCTGCAAAGGATATTTCGGAGGCGATACGTGGCCCTTTGGTCGAGATGGGTTCTTTGGCAATCTGCACCAGCACCGGTTGGTTGATGGTGAGTACATCCGCGATCTTCCCTGTTTTTTCGATGTCGGGTTCCAGGCGGAATTCGCTCAGGGGCACCTTGTTTAACTTTCCGGCACTGGCCAGGCGGGTAAACTTGATAAGCGAGCGCACCTGTGGCCCCAGGTCGAGGTAATGCAGGAAAGCATCTTTTTCGTAACCCACATTAACAAAGGCTGCGTTGAGACCAGGCATAAGTTTGCGCACCTTTCCCAGATAAACATCTCCGACCGAATATTTTTTGTTGGATTTTTCCTTCGTAAGTTCTACCAGATGTTTATCCTCCAGCAAGGCAATATCAATCCCGTTGGAATTTGCATTGATAACTAAATCCCTGTCCACATGCTATAAATTTTGTATGATTTTGTTTTAATCCGAGTATTGTTTTGGATGGAATAATGATAAAAAAAATTATTGCATCCTGCCAAAGAGTCTTATCCAGGCAACATGCAATAATTTTTTAAAACGAACAAGAATTACTTCTTTTTGTGTCTGTTTTTCCGCAAACGCTTTTTGCGTTTGTGTGTGGCCATTTTATGTCTTTTTCTTTTCTTTCCACTTGGCATTGTTCAATCCCTTTCTATTTTACTATTACGTTATCTTTTACTTCATTCACGAATGTCTTCGCCGGTTTAAAAGCGGGGATATTGTGAGCAGGTATTATTATGGTAGTGTTCTTCGAGATGTTCCGGCCTGTTTTTTCGGCTCTCTTCTTGATAGTAAAGCTGCCAAAGCCTCTCAAATAAACGTTTTCGCCTGTTACCATCGACCCCTTGATGGTGTCCATAAAGGCTTCAACTGTGGTCTGTACGTTCGACTTCTCAATCCCCGTTTTATTCGCAATTTCTGCTACAATTTCTGCTTTTGTCATAATACTATTTAATGATTTGATTATTAGATTTGTAAATAGGGCTGCAAATATATAATTTTTTTTCATCCTGCAAGATTTTGAATTAATTTTAAAATTTTGTTAATCAGCAGAATGGAAGGCATATTAATTCGCCTGTTCATAAAGTTGTTTCTTTTGTAGAAGGGCAAATTGTCGTCCCTCTGCAATGCTTCTTTTATGTCATTAGTAGAATCCACAAAAGGTTGGTAGGAATAATGAGAAGATAGGATTTGGGAATAGATTTCTGCTGCTGCTGGTGCGGTATCAAAATGAAAGGGCTTTATGGGGTAATGGGGCGGGTGAAGGTCTGCAACAAATTAAATTAGAAAACGCATTGATAAATACTTTTCCTTGAACAAAAACTACACAATCCAGTTCATTGTCTTTAATTTTAGCCCTGCTATTTATTTATGCTGCAAACCGAAAAACTTCTGGCCTGGTACGATGAGCATCACCGCGATTTGCCCTGGCGCAAAACCCGCAATCCCTACAAAATATGGCTCTCCGAGGTTATCCTGCAGCAAACCCGCGTGGAACAAGGTATGCCTTACTACCTGCGTTTTCTTGCTGATTTTCCAACGGTTCAGCACTTAGCCAAGGCCAACGAAGACCATGTTCTAAAACTGTGGCAGGGACTGGGCTATTATTCACGCGCCAGAAACATGCACGCCGCAGCTCATGCCATCGTTAATGAACTGGGTGGCCGTTTTCCGGATAATTACAAAGATTTGCTAAAACTGAAAGGCGTGGGCAGATACACCGCTGCTGCCATCGCCTCGATCGCCTTTAACCAGGTGCATCCGGTGGTGGATGGCAACGTCAGTAGGGTAATCAGCCGCTGGCTGGCAATAGTAGAGCCGGTGAACAAAAGAAGCGGTCTAAATCAAATCGAAGAAGCCCTCGAAAACCTAATCGATCCAAAACAAGCTGGAAAATTTAACCAGGCCATGATGGAGTTTGGCGCAAGATATTGTAAACCTAAAAATCCGGATTGCCTGGCCTGTATCTTTAAAAATCAATGCCTGGCTTTCCAAAATGATAAGGTTGCCCTCCTCCCC
This sequence comes from uncultured Lentimicrobiaceae bacterium, assembly GCA_964523795.1. Taxonomy (GTDB): domain Bacteria; phylum Bacteroidota; class Bacteroidia; order Bacteroidales; family 4484-276; genus SABY01. Next base: position 15,803 of record CAZGAO010000047.1, on the reverse strand, counting down.
TACAAAGATTCGAAAATAAAAATTCGTCAGCGTTATTTTACCTATCTCTTTATTTCGACCAGGCAAGAGGGGGAAAACTACACCATACTTAATAAGCGCGCCGGCAAAGATATCTGGCAGGGGCTGTATGAGTTCCCGTTAATCGAAACAGAACGCCTGCTGCCCATCGATGACTTGATGAATCACGAATTGTTTCGGTATTTTGTAAATGGCTCGATGCCGCTTGTCGAGGAGGTATCCAGGGATTACATCCATCAACTCACCCACCAGCGCATCCATGCCCGGTTTGTAAAAATTAGTATCCAGGAATTGGGATACGTTGCGAGCGAAAACTTCATCCGGCTGCCCATTGCCGAGCTAGGACATTATCCCTTGCCCAGGTTATTGGATAAATTTTTAAGGGGGAAATAGCCTGATCTTATTTAAAAGCTGTAATAAAGTCGGCACTTTTGAAAACCAAAATTAACAATACCTTAAACACCTGAATAATAATAAAACAGCATAAATAGTTTTACCTTTGCAGGCAAAATCAAATGCGTTTATTCATTAATATTAAATAATTTAAAGAAATGACAGATAAAGTTTTAGAAGCAGTAAAACCCGGTGTAGCTACCGGCGATGATGTACAAAAGATTTTTGCCATTGCACGGCGCAAGCATTTTGCTATTCCGGCAGTCAACGTGGTTGGGAGCAACTCGATAAATGCGGTTCTGGAAGCCGCAGCAAAAGTTAAATCCCCCGTCATCATTCAGTTTAGCAATGGTGGTGCCGCCTTTAATGCCGGCAAGGGAATAAAAAACGACAATGAGCAGGCAGCGATTGCCGGTGCTGTGGCCGGTGCCATGCACATCCACAAAATGGCCGAAATGTATGGCGTAGCAGTGATTTTGCACACCGACCATGCCGCGAAAAAACTCCTGCCCTGGATTGACGGACTGCTGGCCGAAGGCGAAAAATTTTATGCCCAACATGGCAAGCCCTTGTTTAGCTCGCACATGCTCGACCTGAGCGAAGAGCCATTGGAGGAAAATATAGCCATCAGCAAAACCTACCTCGAACGGATGAGCAAGATGAAGATGACCCTCGAAATTGAGCTGGGCATCACCGGTGGCGAAGAAGATGGCGTGGACAACACCCACATAGACAGCTCAAAGCTATACACCCAGCCCGAAGAAGTAGCTTATGCCTACGAAGAACTCAAAAAGATTAGCCCCCGCTTTACCATCGCTGCTGCCTTTGGCAACGTGCATGGTGTGTATAAACCAGGTAACGTGAAGCTGCAACCGATAATCCTGAAAAATTCGCAGGATTTTATCCAGAAAAAATTTAACACCGAAGCCAACCCCGTCAACTTTGTTTTCCACGGCGGATCAGGCTCGCCCCAGGAAAAAATTCGTGAGGCCATCAGCTATGGTGCCATCAAAATGAATATCGACACCGACACCCAATGGGCCGCATGGCTGGGTGTGATGGACTATTACAAAAAAAACGAAGCCTATTTGCAAAGCCAGATCGGTAACCCGGATGGCGAGGATAAGCCCAACAAAAAGCACTACGACCCACGCAAGTGGCTGCGCGAAATGGAAGGCAGCATCGTAAAACGCCTCGAAGTAGCCTTCGATGATTTAAATTGCATGGATAGAAATTAATAGGATTTTTTTAATTGATAATCTCCCTCGTTTTTTTGCAAGGCTTTGATTTTGCAAAGAGGCGGGGGATTTTTTTGGGAATAGGATGACGTTATAGTAAAGACGCGCAAATTGCGCGTCTCAGTTTTTCTAAGGTATGGAGACGCGCAATTTGCGCGTCTCAGTTTTTCTAAGGTATGGAGACGCGCATGTAGCGCGTCTGTACTCTTTCCTTGAGATGAGACGTGATTTCGGTGAATGAGATGCGATCTTCGGGGCTGAGACGCGATTTCTGGGAGGGGGATGGAGACGCGCATATAGCGCGTCTTTACATTATTTTACCAGCTTCGATATTTTTTTGAAAGCCTCTGTCCCCGAATAGCGCAGCAACTCAAATAGAATAGATTCATAGGTGGTAATTGTTGCTCCTTCGCTACGCATCCTTGCGATGGCCATAGCCTTGTCGTTGGGACGACGCGAGCCTACACAATCTTCCACCACAACAGGTTTGTAGCCATTGTTGATCAGGTCGATGGTGGTTTGCAGCACGCACACGTGGGTTTCGATACCGGCGATGATGACGTGCTGTGGCGGATCCAGAGCCAGCTCTTCGTAGAACACCGGTTCATCGCAGCAGCTAAATGCCTGCTTCTCGATGAAGTCGATGTTTTGCAATAAATCTTTAAGCGGCGGAATGGTAAGCCCCAGCCCTTTGGTGTATTGCTCGGTTACCATGATTTTTATTCCCAATGCCTTCAAGCCTTCGATGAGGATGGAGGTGTTTTTGGTGAGTTGCTCATAATTATCCACATGCGGATACAAGCGTTCCTGCATATCAATAATCAGCCCGGCTGATTTTTCTGCTAGTATTCTCATAATGTTTTATTTTTTAATGTAGAATTTGAATTTACCGATTTTAGTTCCAAGCCTAATTAGTGTCTGTCCATAAAGTAGATACTATGAATTGCCCCGGGTTTTAACCCGGGGTAAAATGAACTTACCAATAGCCCCCGCGATTTCGCCACGCCTGCGGTGTGGCGAAATCGCGGGGTTTTTCCTCTTTTCCATTTAATCCCCGCCCTAAAGGACGGGGCAATTCATCATTCAAATAACCAACTTAATAGACAGACACTAGTGTCTGTCTATTAAGTAACAGTTAGAAAAATATATAATTTCAGATTAGCGATCTTAAATCAATAAATTGCCAGCTTTATGGACAGACACTCATTAATCCATAAACACCCAGGCAAAGATTTGGTTTACTTCCAAAGCCGCAACAGAACAACCTCAGCAAGCAAAAATGCCAGGGCTGCGATGATAAATAGTTTCCACAGTTTTTTACCACTGTTGATGTTGGCAATACCGGCAGTTAAGGATTGGCCTGGCGCAAGCTCGGGTAGCACAAAGTTTTGAAGTTGATAATCGGCGATTTGCGTGGTGAGCATTGCAGCTGTGTATTTTTCCAGATCCGATTCGCGCCGGTCGTAATTAAAAGCCAGCGATTCGAGGTAGTCGCCATCACTGTTTAATTGGTAAACTCCGGCCGTGGTAATTTGGTTTCCCGTAAAAATATTTACCTGTGTACCCAGCGAACGCGATTCGGGGATAATCTCGAAGGTCTTATCCATGCTGGCAATTTTAAAAATCTTATCGCCCGTAGTTCCGGTATTTCGCAGGTCAATAGTTTGTTCTCTGCCGGCGGTATAATACAGTTTGGTGGCGGGTTTGCTCAGGAGTGCCATTTTGTATAGCGTTGGGACAAAGATGGCATGTTTGGGGAAGTTGGTCCATTGCTTATCCAGCGGAGTAGCAAAAAGATAAACCATGCCATTGAGCACCGGCTCGCTCCCCAGAAAAATGTCGCCGTCCTGCATTTCGAGCAGCACCTCCATCATCGACTGCGTTTGCTGCCTGATGCTGTAATGCTGAAAAACCACGGGCAGATCGATGTTTTCGGGCAGCGATTCAAACACATCATCGTACAAAATACTCTCGACATTAATTTTATTCACCCGGGTCTCGAAGGTATCTTTAACCATGGTGTAGGGCATTTCCACCAGCAGGAAAAACTCGCGATAGCTGGCCTGGTCGATGTCCTCACCCGGGAAGACCGCCACATTACCTCCTCCTGCAACAAAGCGTTTCAACTCTTGGGATAGCCCTGACGAAATACTGTTCAAGTCATCGAGGATTATCAGGTTGTAGCGGTTGAAGGTGGTATAATCAAGACTGTTTTCGTTGGCCTGGCGAAAGAGGAATAAGGAATCCTTTCCGAAAAGCGATTGCAGATAAACGCTTTCCTCGCCGCCATTTATGGCAAAAACCGGAATCTCATTCAGGACATTGTAGGCAAAATAAAAGTTGTCGTCATAGGTGATGGGATAGTCGTTTAGTGCCAGCTCGCCATAATGCGGACCAGCATTGGTGTTGGACCAGGGTAAACTTATCTCGATTCGCTCGCCGGCATGGATGTCAACGCTGGCCAGAGCACGCTGGCTGCCTTTGATCATAAGCCTTACCGGTATTTTTTCCACATCCTGGTCGCTGGCGTTAACGAGGCTGGCATAAACCGTGGCCAACTGATCCACGCGATACACCGGCTCGACAAACCAAAGGCTGTCGATGTACAAATTGGAGGCATCCAGGCTGGTAGCAGGCACCACAAAAACCCTGACGCTGGTATCTGCCTGGATATTGCCAAAATCGGTGGTGGTTTTTTGGAAGTCGGAAATAATGAAGGCATTTCTGGAACTGCCCTTGGCCTTGCCCAGCATTTCGAGTTGCCGCTTATAAACTTGCGAAATCTTGCGTGTGGTGGGTGTAAGTTCAACTTCGCTCAACAAGTCGATAAAATCGTCGCGGTTTACAAATCGCTGATGGCGGGCTTCAAAGTCGTTGGTGAGCAACTGGAAACGATCGGAACTTGCGTAAGCCATCGCCGTTTCGCGGGCCATGTTCAATGCCTGATCCAGCACGCGGCCTTCGCCCGATTCGGCTTCCATGCTAAAGGAGTTGTCCACATAAACGCTTATGGCGTTGGTGGCCTGGCGATTGCTGGCGATGTCGGCCAGCGGAATGTAAGGCCTGGCAAAGGCAAGCACCAGAGCGGTAATGGCCAAAAGGCGCATAAGCAACACCAGCAGGTGGCGCAGTTGCGATTGCTGACGGGTTTGCTGTTTTAGTTCCTGAATAAAGCGGACATTGGTAAAAAATACCTTTTTGAACCTTCGGAAATTAAACAGATGTATGATGATTGGAATAGCAAGGGCAGCGAGACCAAACAGAAATAGGGGGTTTGCGAATTCCATAAACTATGCTGGTAAAATTAAATTCAGAGACTAAAAACGCCTGCAAAACTAAATATTATCCCATTATGCCTTTTTAAGATAAAAAGCAGGTAGGAATAATTTTGAAACAGGATTTTTTTTTAATAGCCGCCGATTTCAGCCATTAGCGAAAAAGGTGGTTTTTAATTTTCGCGCAGCACATAATCATCGTACTCCAGCTCGAAACGCAATTTATGCTTTGATTCTTCGATAGCCAGGCCTTCAAAAATTTTCTGTAGCTCGGCGGTGGGGGCTTTTTCCGAAAGGTGGCTGTAGAGTTTAAAAGCACTTTTCTCGCGTTTCATGGCCACAATCAAGGCTTCTTCGTAGCTCATGTTGGGCTTGGGTTCAACGTCAACGAGGTAGTCGGCCATTTTAAGATCGAGCACAGTTTTTTCGTTTTTAAGATTAAAAGCACCCTCATTTTTAATCCGGGTCAGCCGGGTCTTGTGTCCCATTTCTTCTTTGGCAAACTGAGTAAAAACTTTGGTCATTTCTTCGTTTTTGGAACTACCGGCCAGTTGGGTATAAAAATCAACGGCATTTTGTTCGTTGTTGATGGCGAAATCGAGGATGGATTCGATCGAAGTAAATTCTTTCATGTCGTATTCAATGCTTTAATTAATATCAAATTATTTTGGTGGACAAATTTAGTAAATAAAGTGAAATAGCGGGCTTGTGATTTTTCTAAGTTTATACATTTCTTGATTCCAGACTGGCAAAAATTACCAGGAAAAAGGATTGATTTTTTGGAAACTGACATAAGTTTGCCTTGACTTTTTCAGTTTTTTGATAAGTGTTTGCCTTGACTTTTTCAGTTTTTTGACAAATGTTTGCCTTGACTTTTTGTAAGGCAATTATTAGTCTAAGCTAATCAGAGTTCAGGCGAAAGCGATTTTACTATATCATCTTCAAGCACCCATTTAATCACCGGTTTCACGTGTATAGTCAAGCCATTTTGTTCGATTAGTTCTTCTTCGTTCATAGTAATAATGGTGAGTTTGGCTGCTTTAAATTCCTGATTTGCCCCTGTTAATGCCCTGATTTCCCGGTTTCGTGTATTTGGGTTTTCCAAAGAAACCGACACCTGTATTAATTCATAAACCTTGCGTTGGTGATAAATCAAAAAATCAATTTCGAAGTTTTTCTTGTAATAAAATATTTCATACCCACAGCGCAATCTATGGCGCAGCAAATGCAACATCACCACATTTTCGAGCAAGCGTCCAGTATTTTCCGATCCGCTTTCACCGGCAAGATCAGCAAAAGAAGTATCAGTGAGGTACATCTTCCGGTTGCGAAGGCTCTCTTGTTTTTTATAAGAGAATTTTGAAAGACTAACAAAAAGCCAGGCCTCCTCCAGGTACGAAACATAATTCTTTGCAGTATTCTCACTACCCAGTCCAAAAATCTTTTTAACACGATTGTAGCTAATTTCGGCACCATAATTACCTGTTAGCCAAAGTGCGATTTCGCGAAAAGTGCGGACATTCCTGATTTTGTAACGATAAATAATATCTCTGGTAACAATGGCCTCGAACAAATTGAAAACATAAGTTTTTCGATCTTCACCACGCACCACTTCCGGAAAGCCTCCATTTACCAAGTACTCCATAAATAGATTCATCGCCAACCCCTTGCCTTTGGTAGTGTTGAATACCCGCTGTTCCACCTTTTTGGCCTTCAAATATTCGCCAAAAGAAAAGGGTAACAATTCGATGATTCCGTATCTTCCGGTGAGGTGTGTCGCCATTTCACGACTTAGCAGATTGGAATTTGAACCCGTGAGGATAATTTTGATTTTGTTGCGCAGCAGTCGGTTTACAAACAAATGCCATCCGTCAACGTTTTGTATTTCATCAAGTAAAAGATGGTCGAATTCGCCATAAACTGCATAAAGTGCTTCGAGCAAATGGTTTAGGTCATCAGCTTGCAAACCATAAAACCGTTCATCATCAAAATTAACAAAGGCAAATTTTAGCTTACGAAAAGCCATTTGTGCGAGGGTTGATTTCCCACAACGCCTTATGCCTGTAACAATTTGGGCAAGATTGCTTTCTGTATCGATTTCATTTTCCTTGTCACGATAAATCCATGTTTCTTCATTAACTAACGAAAGCTCCACCTGCTGTTCTATAAGTATTTGTCTAAAATTATTTCTTTCCATATCAAGTTCAGTTTGCGTTGTGAACGAATACAAAAGTAAGCATTATTCTCACTCTATTGAGAATAATTATTACTTTTTCCTATTTCTATTGAGAATAATTCCAAGTTTTCTCTATTTCTATTGAGAATAATTCCTGTTTTTTACAATTTCTATTGAGAATAATTCCCGTATTTAGATAAAAAAAACGCCTACCAGAATACATATCCGGCAGGCGTTTTTATTTATGATAAGTGGTGGCTTACTTTACAATGGTCAGTTCATCGATCAGGTTTTGAGCACCGGCATATTTGTCGATAACAAAAAGCACATAGCGAATATCCACGTTAATGGTACGCTGTAGTTCAGGCTCGTAGGCAATGTCGCCACTCATGGCTTCCCAGTTGCCATCGAAAGCGATTCCAATCAGTTCGCCCTTGCCATTCATCACCGGACTTCCCGAGTTGCCTCCGGTAATATCGTTGGTTGACAGGAAGCAAACAATCAGCTTACCATCCTGGCCATAGCGGCCATAGTCTTTGATTTCGTATAGTTCCTTTAGTTTACCAGCAACTACAAATTCGGGATTTTCGGGATCCTCTTTTTCCATCACGCCACTCAGGTGGGTTATGTAATCGTAGTGCACCGCATCAGCGGGATAGTAATCCTGCACGGTGCCATACGAAAAACGCATCGAGGAGTTGGCATCGGGATAATACTTGGTGTCGGGGTTCATCTCGCGCAGGCCGGCAATAAAAAGCCGCATATTTTGATCAACTTTGGTTTCGCCATTGTTGTAGGCCTGCCCGTATTGCATCATCACCGATTGCAACGACATGCTTGCCTGATAAGCCAGGTCTTTTTCAAGGGTTTTCATTTTGGGTTTATCCAGGAATTTCATCATGGCTTCCTGGCTGGCAAATATCGATTCTTCGTACATTTCATCCACATAAGCATCCACATCGCCATCGAAATCCTCGTTGATGGTATTAAATAAATCAGGCAGTTGATCCTGGGATAAATTCTTTTGATAGAGTTTTAATAACTCTTTCATCATATCCATGTCCATATCGCGATCGTAATCGCTGTAAAATTCAGTGGCACTTTCCTTCATCGCCTTGGTAGTTTCGGCGATAGCAGCCTTGTTTTCTTTGGCATCTGCGAGCAGCCCCGATAATTGCCGCGCTTCACCTGCCTGGCCGAGCAATTCGATATTTCCGCTACCGATGGCAGGATAATACACTTGCTTTACCACCTTATTCATTTCATCGTAGCCCGATTGGATGTCCGCCAGTACCGCGCCATATTTTTCCTGACGAGCCGCATTTTTGTTGACCCACCGGGTAAAATCAGCTTCAATTTTTTCTTTCTTGGCTTTCACGTTTAAGTTTTTCAGGCCTTTGGTTTGCCCGATAAAATATTTCCAGCCGTTGGCCATGCTTGCATAATCCGAGGCATATTTAATCCGCATGTCATCGCTGGCGTCCATATATGTTTTCATCACGCCAAGTGCGGTACCCAGGATATCGATGATGGCCGGATTTTTCTCGTTGAGGGCAAACTCGATTCCATAAGAGGTAAGATATCTTTCGGTGCTGCCGGGATAACCCCAGATCATAGCATAATCATCTTTTTGAACTCCGGCCAGCGAAACAGGCAGATGATGGCGCGGGGTGAGGGGCACATTTTCTTCGGCATATTCGGCGGGCGATCCATCAGGGGCACAATAAACTCTAAAAATACTAAAGTCGCCGGTATGACGGGGCCACATCCAGTTGTCGGTGTCGCCGCCATATTTACCAATCGATGAAGGGGGTGCGCCTACCAGCCTTACATCTTCGTACGTTTCGTACACAAACATGTAGTATTCGTTGCCGCCAAAAAAGCTCTTTACCACTACATCGTATTTCCCGTCTTCGGAGGCTTCTTTTTTAATGTCTGCGGTAATCTCACGAATTTTTTTACCACGCTCGCCCGGACTGAGGGTATCGCTGAGTTCGGGAATAATCGTCTGGGTAAGATCTTCCATGCGTACCAAAAAAGAGGCGGTAAGCCCTGGATTGTTCAATTCCTCATCCTTGCTCATGGCCCAAAAGCCATCGGTAAGATAATCGTGCTCGATGGTGGAGTGATTTTGAATGACATCGTAGCCACAGTGATGGTTGGTAAACATCAATCCTTGACTGGACACAATCTCGCCGGTACAAAAGTATCCGTTGGGAGCCGAGCCTGAAGCCAGACCCACGATGGCATCTTTAAGGCTTGAGTTGTTGATGCTGTATAGTTCTTCGGCGGTGAGCTGCAAGCCCATTTCCTGAATATCGACCCAGTTGAGCCGATCCACAAACATTGGCAGCCACATGCCCTCGTCGGGGCGCGGGTTGGATGCGTTAACACTAAGACCCAGCAATAGGGCTGCAAAAATCGCTAAGAAAAATCGTTTCATAGTTTTCAGCTTAATAGTTTATGATTTATTAGTTTAATAAAATTAATGTACTTCTAAAATTAAAAAGATCGTTTTAACTAAAATCGCACCACACAAAGTATCACACACTTATTCAATACCTTATAATCCACATTTAATAAATGGCAAAGCCATGCTGTGCGCAAACCAACATCAGGTGTTCAAAAGCGAACGCCTGATGGCTGGCAAAAGTAAAAAAACTTTGTTTTAACTATGGGTAACAATATTTTACCATAGCAAGAAGGCAAAAGCCGACAGATGTTTTAACAGTTTGCCAGGGTTGCAATCCCTCCCCTTCAGCCAGGGCTGCGAACCCTTTGCCGGGTTTGCAGCCCCGCCAGGGAATTGCAACCCTAAAACCAACCCCATGAAGCTAAAGTAAAATAATTATTTTTAGTCTCCCATTTTTATTATTAACTTTGGTTTTTTCTTGAAAACAACAAATACAATATGAAATCGATCAGATATTTATTTATACTCTTATTTTGCTTTATTTACCTGCAGGGTTTAGCCCAGGATTATTGGGAACAGATGAACCCTCCCGGAGGCTTATCTATGTTTGATATTGCTGTGGATTCAGAAGGCCGTATTTATCTGGCTTGCCCCTGGCCATCAGGAGCATTAACCGGAATTTACAGGAGCGATGATAATTTTGAAAGTTGGGCACGAAAGATTGATGGCATGACTGCTACTGCACCTCATCCCAGATCCATAGCTATCGATGATTTTGATAATATTATTGTAGGGGGAAATTCCCGAATATACCGGTCGGGAAATCACGGGGAAGAGTGGATGGAGGTTTTCAATGCCCTCCCTAATGGAATTGGCTTTAATACTAATGAATTTGGCTTTGACAGTATCTTTTTGCTTGGAGGTCAATATGGCTATGGTATTGTGCGTTCGGGCGACCATGGCATAAGCTGGCAGGTAGTCCTTGATTTAACAATAATCCCGCCTGATTTTCCAGAAACAATTAATGGAGTGGCTTATGCTGATGATGGTAAAATATACGCATGTAGTCAAACTTATATAGGAGGTAGCGGCTCGGTGTATGTTTCGGAAGATTATGGGATGAGCTGGTCGGTTTTTTACAACAATGGTTCCAGCCAGTTCACTTCCATCGAATACGACCCTTCAGGCCGTTTGCTTGTAGGTGCAAACGGCGTGCATTACTACGATTTTGATACCGGAACTTGGGAATACCACAACTACAATTTTTTAGCCCAAGATATTTTAGTAGTACCTGAAAACAAGATATTTATTGCCGACCCCTATAATGGTGGTGGTTTTGGTGTTGTCTTTTCGGGTGATAACGGCCAAACTTATGAAATATTGAACTCGGGGATGATCTATCCTGATGCTACCGATTTTACATTTGATTTATCAGGAAGGATTTTAGTTTGTGGTGATAGCTGGAATTCATTATGGCGAAGCTATGATACTTTAATTACAGCCATTAGCCCTGATAAAATAAAAGCTGATGGCATTGAATTTAGCGCATACCCCAATCCTTTTACTACACAGTGTATAATTCAATCTTCGATACCTGAGTTTGCTACGCTTACCCTATTTAATAGCTATGGTGAAACGGTGTTAAAAGCGTTTATCGATAGTTATAGAACTTTCAAAATAAATGGAAATACACTACCCCAGGGAATGTATCTTGCAGTAATCGAATCACATAATTATAAACACACAATAAAACTATTTCATCATTAATCATTAAAACAACTCATCCTTTTTAATTACACCTTCTTTGAGCAGTTCGCGAACCACGATTTCGGTCATATCGCTTTTAAACTGAAACTCGTAGCGGATATCCATCACATAAGCCTTTAAGCGCAGCTTGAGATAGGAACGCCGTTCTTTTACCTCATTGAAAAACAAGGCTACGATGGGCTTATTCAGATATACATAGCGCGATACCTGAGCGGCCTCAATGGCGATACGGCGCACTTTTTCGGTATCCACATCGATGGGCAGGTAAATCTCGGCAACCACCTGGCAATTCAGTTCTCCCGAGTTGGAGTTGGAAACCGACGAATTTATCAACTCGGCATTGGGCACCGACACTACCGAATCGTCCCCGGTAACCAGCCGTGTGGCGCGTAGTCCTATCTCGATAACTTCGCCATAGTATGTGCCGGTATCAATTTTATCGCCCACTTGGAAAGGACGATCCAAAAGAAGGGCGGCACCTCCAAAAACATTCTTCAGCAAGTCCTGCGATGCCAGGCCTACGGCAATACCCACCGTGGCAGTAGCGGCAATTACGGTTTCGATGGGAGGATTGTAAATACCCTTGATAATGGCAAAAATGATGATAACCCACACAAGGATGCGCACCACCGGAATAACACTTTTGATAGCGATGCGCAGGCGGGCACTTTTTTCGGCCAGCAGCGTAAGGATGCGGATAACGAGCTTAATAAAATAATAACCAAAAAGCAGGAGCACCAGTGTCCAGAAAATCTTTGAAAAAGAAATGGATTTCAGCACATCTTTGGGCTTGGCCGGCACCTTCTCGCCTACTTCTTTAAAAATATCGAGACCGCTGGTTTTTTTTACCGTATCGGCCACAGCCACGTCATCCTTAGCTTTTAAAGGTTTAGATAACGAATCCAGATGAACACTTGCCGTATCTACCCAGGCAATGACTGCTGAATCGGCAGACGAAACAACAGTATCTTGTGCAGACGAAATCATGGCAAGTGCCAGCACAAAAACAGCAATAAGGCTTATATATTTATAGTGTTGCATAATTTATAGTTTAGCTAATAAAATTTCGTGAACGCAGATAGCTTACCACCTGCCTGTATATAATCGGGTTGATATTAAATTTTTCTTTCGGACGGATCAACATCCCTTTTTCGAGCATAGGCACCAGGATATTGCGGCACGAAGATTCGGAAAGGTAAAACAGGCGGGCATAATCGCTGAGGGTAAGGCCATCGTGTACCAGCATGGTATAAAGCGCAAAGAGGTAGTCGGACTTTATTTTCTTAACAAAGCTAAGGTCAATGGCAAATATCGAACCTACGCTAATGGTGTCTTCGGTAACCTCGCGGGTAGATCGCAACCAATAAAGCTGCGCCAAACTTATATTACCATTGGATAGGGTAGTTAAATCGGCGAAATACCGGTTTCGCAAAAGAATCTGTTTTTGTCCATCGTCCATCTTTGCAAACGACCGCGAATCCTGCAAATCATCCGGCGGCTCAAAACGCACCTTATAGCCACTCAGGCTGTTACGTTTAAAAATAATTGCTTCCAGATTTTCGCTGCTCATATTATCCAGACGAATCTCGCGCACAAAATAATCAGAAATATGGATGGCCTTATCTAAGTAATCCCACGAATGTATCGTGTATGTTCCTATCCAGAAAACTTTTTTCGCGGTGTTCGACATCAACTCAAAAAGCATTTTCTGGCATTCCAGGCCATTCACCATTTTCAGGAATACATGCTGCAGGTTTTCGAGGATGATTATTTTTTTCTCGCTAAAAGCGTTGATATGGCTGATAATAGCTTCGTTATTATCAAATTTCTCCACTTCCAAAATAGAAGCAAAAAACTGCAGGTACTGCTCGGGCTTGTATATTTTATAATCGGGCGAATGATGAATCACCGGATAATCATCGCCACTTTTCCGTTTGAAATAACTCAGAAAAGAAGTAATGCCACTCCCTTTCTCGCCCAGGACGGCAGCAACTACAAAGCGTTCGAGTGTCCAATCGGTAAAGGCCTTCTCCAGCATTTCAAATTCGTTCCGGCGATCCACAAAAAAACGATCTTCATCGGTGGGCCTGATTTGGTAGAGGCGCTGATAGACAAAGGGCAGCTTTTGGAGTGCCACCTCCGTTTGCCTTATAAACTCGGACACTTCGTAGGAAATTGGTTTTTTTTCGCTGGTAACACCAATCATACTCTTAACATTATCCACCAGGCGATTGGTTTGATTAAAATGCGATTGCAGTTGTCGGAATAAGCCCGGAACGATGTTGCGCAGCCACAGCATGGCATCGCGGCGCATTTTCTTCGACCTTTCGATGGCTCGTATTCGAGCAATGCGGATGTTAAGCTCAAAGATATTTTCGGTGTTCTTGAGTTCTTGAATTTCTGCATTAAACTCGTGGATGGCCTTTTCGAGTTTTTCAACCGGCTGTTTGCGAATATCCTCCACCAAAGCAATAGCTTCATCCACGTGCAGCAAAGCCCTGTCATAGCCTTCGATGGCCACGTTCATGGCTCCCTTGGCGGCATTTTTCTTTTGCTCCAGCAACATAATTGCCGATTCGAGACTAAAATCGCACACCGTGCCCATGGCCAACATTTTGAGGCGCACTTTTTCGAGCGAATCGCGAACCAGGCTTTTTACGTCCTCAATACTTTGCTCGAAGTGTGGCCAGGCCTCGAAGCTCAGCAGCTCGCGGGGCGAGATATAATTGATTTCGCTGTCGCGCACATCGCGTTCATAGCTCTTGCTGCGGATAAATCCACGATGGTTGGATACTTTGGCGGCCAGGCTCATGGTCTTACTACGAAACACCTCAAGGTCATCGATAAAACTACCCGACAGCCGCTCGATCATTTCAGCAAGCATGGCATCGATAAGCTCTTCATTTACGCGTCCGCGTTCGCTATGTAAGGCTGTTTCCAGCTTGCTGGCACTATGACTGTTATCCTCAATCGTTTTTGCCGAGGCCTTAATATAGGCTCCCAACTGATCAAAATCGACTGATAAATGCTGATTGATAAAATCGTTAATTTTTTGTTTCAGGCGGGTGGCATGGCTCAACACGGAATAATACAGCAATACAATTTCTACATCCACAGCCCAATCGTCAAAAAGCGTGGTTTGAGTGTTAGCCCATTGTTTGCAAACCGTATTCAGCCTGCGTAGCTTCACTTCCCTTTCGGCCAAAAGCCTGGAATCGTGAAAACGCACCAAAGGCAGATCGGGAGTATCGACAAGGTGCATGGCCTTATCAAAATCAGAAAAAACATTAGCCATGCGCTCACTGGCCTGCTTTTTTATGTTTTTACGCAATTCGGAAACCTCGCCCTTCAGTTGGTCAATAAGCGAAAGTGTTTTATTATTTTTAAAAATTTCGATAAGCTTATCACTGTCATTTTCAGCTATCGCAATTTGTAGTTGGCGGTCGAATTCTTCATCTAATTTCCAGATTTTATGTAGGATGATGCTTTCGCCTTTGAGCAAGTCGTATAGCAGACGGCTCAATTCACCGGTCATCTGTGTCAGGGTGTAAACCTGTGCCATTTTAAAAAAAGGCAGATGACGGAGGCGGTAAGTTTCGAGCTTAACAGACGGGCGTTTAATTATTCGTCTAAAAAAGTTGCCTGTCTTTTTTGAATAAAATTTTCCAAAATAAACGCTATTGAGCCAGCCTTTGCGAACAAGGGTAATCAGCTTATCCTTTTTACTGAGAGGATAACCGGTAAATCGTTCTTGTCGGAGCACTTCCTGAGGCAGCATGGTGGTTTCGCGTTCCACAAGCTCATAATAGGAACCAAAGGGATTTTTGCAATCCGTCTCGCTTAGCTCGCCCTGATACTTGGTGAGTAATTCGAGCAAGCTGCTGTTGAATTCGCGGAAATGCTTGATGTTGTCCGGCTCTCCGAGCACCGCTTCATTTAGCTTTTCAAACCTGTGCTTGTACGAGGTGAGCAATCGTCCCAAATCGCGAAGCCGGGCATCAACTACGGCCACAATTTCCTTTTCGGCATCCGGGGCAAAGGCGTTCCAAAAGTCGTTTACTTCCTGGTATTTAAATTCTTTTTCGGCTTGCATACAATGATGTTAAGGGGATAAAAGTACTTATTTTTCTGTCGTAGCGATATTACGGCAATGAATTTTGGATAAGCACATCTTTTAAATCCAAAAAAACTACCTTTGAAGAAAAAAAGTAAGAGGTGAAATACAAGATTCTCATTGCGGTTTTTCTCTTTTTAAATAGCACACTTGTGAAGGCCACAGGCCTCATCAGCGAAAGCGATACTTCTTATGGGCAGGCTTGCAATTTATACCACCAGCTACGTTATCAGCAAGCTGCCGTTTTATTTTTGGATATTAAAAACAAAATCGACCTGACCTCCGATCCGCTGTTTTATTGCCAGGTAGCAAACCAATATGCGGAAGCACTATTTTGGCAGGATAAAATTTTGGGTTACTAATCAGTCTTCAAATTAGCGATAAAATTCAACGAGGTCAAAACTGATAA
>CAZGAO010000046.1:0-42708 GCA_964523795.1 uncultured Lentimicrobiaceae bacterium | reverse complement strand
AAGTCTGAAGAAAGAGTTGAAAAGTCTGAAGAAAGAGTTGAAAAGTCTGAAGAAAGAGTTGAAAAGTCTAAAGAAGAATCTAATAAACTTGATGAAGAAATATGATTTATAAAATTTGTAACTAATGTTGTGAAAAATCATGAAACAACAACTACAAAAGAGTTAGATAAACGATATAAATTCATGACAACCAAATACAACAAATCTTATGGTGGATATGATGATTCATATAATTTAAGAAAAGATTTTGAAGAATATTATAATGAACACAAAAACAGATAATATTTAATATTTTTACCATTATACGATGGCATGACCTGAGAGTTATAAAGCACCAGAAGAATCACAAGAAATCAAAAAAGTAACCAATCTTAATGAATGAAAAGATAAAGATTTTGATGTTGATGAATATGGGAAAAATCAAAAAGAAACAATATGAAAATTGAAAAATGCTGAAGAAAAAGACAAACAAATTGATGCTTATTCTGACAAGATATGCAGTGATTCGTAAGTTACAGATAAAACACAAAGAATCAGTATTAAAGGCAAGCCCATTTAAAAATAGCGTTTTCTGTAATATTTAGCAGGATAATCGAATACAAACCCACCCTTGCCATCAGTAATCCGTTTCACGTATAAGTTCTATTTCACGAAGTCCCGGCTTCGCTAAACAGCCAGTTGCTATTGATTTTCATGGTGGAAGATATTTGTTTATCTGTCCCGCTTTGGCAGGAAAGTAAAAGAATAGTTGAAAGAAAAAAAAGAATACATTTTTCATAGTTTAAAATTTTCATCCGAAAATAATCTATTCATCATTATCATTGCAAAAACATATTGCGAATCGTGATTGGTGTTGAAACGGCAGAAGCACTGTTAAAATATTTCAAATAATGTGACGAGCAGTAAAATGAAAAATTTACTTTTGCCAAAACACACTACGGGTGTAGTGTAATGGTAGCACACGGGCTTTCGGGGCCCGATGCGAGGCTTCCAACCCTCCGGAGCAGGTTCGATTCCTGTCGCCCGTGCAAAAATGCGGATGTAGTGTAATGGTAGCACGCAAGCCTTCAGAGCTTGATTTGGCGTACCTCCAGTACGTAGGCGCGGGTTCGATTCCCGTCATCCGCTCTAATAAATTAATTATGGATAGTTTAGATCTTTTGAGCCGAAAGCTTGGCATCGAAAAAACCAGCCTTAAGCAAGCCCTTACGCATTATAGTTTTTACGAAAACAAAGAGGATAGCAAGGCAAACGGAAGGCTGGTTTTTGCCGGCATGTTCATATTTAAAGGGCAGGTTGCCGAAATACTTGTAAAATATTTTTCCGGTAATGCCACGCAGTTGCAACAGATTTTAGGAAACCTTTTCCGAAATGATTACCTACATCGTTTATTTGACCAATGGACTTTAAAAAAGTGGACAAGAAATTCGGAAAATTTCGACGTAAAATCACATAAACATATTTTTGTTTACGCAATTTTTGGCTGCATATCAAACCTTGAGTATGATAAGAGAAGGAAATTTATTTTCAAATATTTAATTAACAATGAGAATTCTCATCTCTTTAAACATGTTACAAGAAACAAGGATGTTGTTCATCAGGCAAAAGAATTGGCAAAAAGCACCATCGGCGAAAAGCTTAAAACAAAAATGTTTTTTACTGATGACGCGCTGCATAAAGCCGTGGTTTTTTTTAATGACGGCACAGTAATAGCCGAAGCCACGAGCAAAAGTTACCGATACGCTAGAAAGAAGGCTATGAAGCTTACGCTTGAAATTATTTCGAAAATTAATTTTGAGAAATATGTTAACGAAAGTAACTACATAGAACGGCTACAAAAACGCATAGAAGAAGAAAAAGAGAAAAGGAAAAACGAATTGCAGCAAAAGCTGGACGAAAAAGAAAAGCACCGTCAAGAAAAAACAGAAAAAGCAAAACGAATAAAAAAAGCCCGCGACCAGGCACGTAAAAAAACGCAAGCCGAAGCCAAAAAACGCAAAGCAGAAAAAGAAAAGGTATTGGCCCGAAAAGCAGCTAAAGAGCAGCGCCCATTAAGTGCAAAAAAACGACGCCATTTGCAAGACAAGAAAAAGTAAAAAGAACCGCAACCATTGTCATTTTTTTTCTATACTTGCACACTAAATCAAAAGTTACTTGAAATAGCTAATCATCTTTTAAGCTGCTGCGGGCGATAGGTTTTGTTCGGCTTCATAGCTCGTAGGTGGTACAAAGAACGGCATGGCAATGCGGGTGCAAAAACAGAAAGTGTGTGTTATTACGCTGTTGTAGGGATACACAGGCAAAAACACAAGGCTGCTGTTTATGAACAGGCACGATACATAACGCTTGCCACATGCATGTCTTTCTTTTATCTTAAAGAGATAATAGTGAAATAAAATAACTTTCTTAACACTTGTTTTATGAAAAATTGAAATTTTTACTTCAGGCACTCAAACACATCTGTAATTAACACATCGGCAAGGATTTACTCCATCCTTACTGTGCTTTTTTGAATATTGGCAAAGCTGTTTTGAAGCATAGGCTTTGTTCTGTTGCTAAGCATTGGGGTTTCTACAAACAATGTTATTGCGCAAAATCCAGGTATTCCCATCGAACATGATATTATAGATGATTTCATGTTTCAAATGAGCGAAGCCATGACAACAGCCGATTTGCAATCGCAATATGACGAATACAAAGTTTTCTTGGATGATTGATGAAATTTAGATGATTTAAAATCTTTAGATTTAAAATATAATTTCTTTGCGGGATTACATTATCTCACATACGAAACTATCGACGAACAAAACATCAAATGGATTATCAGAAAATATGCTACTATATTTACTGTAACTTTGGGATGAGAAGACACAAAGTTAGAAGATAACGATGAACAATGAGAAAATTTTGATTATATTACTTTATGATGAATAGAAATAAATATAAAAAAACTATGTGATGAATGAACTGCTCAAGAACAAATACAATTTCTAAAAGACATGTTTAATGCTATATCAAGTAATTCAAAATATAAAGAATTAGACAATGGATATAATATAAATAATATACAAGGTGATTTAGAATCAGTAGATGAAAATAAACTAAAAATAGTTAATATGGTAGATTTTCTTGATAATAATGATGCATGAAAAATTCTTTCAAAAAAAGTACTAATTTATATTAAAGATAATGATGTTAACACACTATTAGAAGATATAAATCTATTAAATGGATTTCTAACAAACGAAGAATTTCAAACTAAATATAATGAAGATTACAACAATCTTGAAAATTCAGGAAAATCAAAAAATGAATTATCATTAGAAACTTTATTATCTCTACCTAATGAAGACAAAAAAGAAATGGTTAAATTATTTTTAGAAAGAATAACTTTTGTGGGTGGTAGTATAAACAAACTCAA
Source organism: uncultured Lentimicrobiaceae bacterium (assembly GCA_964523795.1). Classification (GTDB taxonomy): domain Bacteria; phylum Bacteroidota; class Bacteroidia; order Bacteroidales; family 4484-276; genus SABY01. The sequence goes on along the minus strand of CAZGAO010000046.1, from coordinate 39,287 downwards.
AAAAAGAAAAAAGCTTGTAAGATGGATAGACAAAAGTGAAGATATAGAAGTGAATATATGAAACAAAACAACGATAGATTTAGCTAATGAATATTGTGCATATATTGATATTTTAGAAAGTTTAAATTTAAACGAAGAATTTAATAGAGTATCATTTTGAAATAAAGGTATTTTAAAAAGAACAGCAACACCGAGAAATGCAGAATTATTCCAAGATTTAATATGGGAAGAATATGGAAAAGCTCTATGTGGAGAAACTAAGGAATGAAAAGACATAACTTATCAAGAGATTAAAGATGCTGAAGCTGACCTTGAGCCTGTCCAAAAATGACAATTAATGTCTGCCATAATATCCTGAACAACCACACTTTCTGGAATAGATGATGGACAACAATATCTTACAGGAACTTGAATTGCTCAATGATTGCCTGACTTAACGAAAAAGAACGAAAATATAAAAAAGTATAATGAGAAACTAGAAAATAGATTAGCTAAATTAAAATGGACAGGAGATTATTTTGAACAAGAATATATATCTAATAAACTTGATGAAGAAAAAGAACAAGTTAAGAATGAAAAAGAACAAGTTAAGAATGAAAAAGAACAAGTTAATGAAGAAAATGATTTTATTCATTTAGTTGAAGATATTACAACAGAATCAAGAACTATAACAAATGATGAATTAGAAAAACGAAATAATTTTTTAAAGAAATATGATAATACATATCCTCTTTATGATACAAATTCAGCACTTATAACAATATTTAAAAATTATTATAAAAAAAATCATAAAAATCAATAAAATTTAATATTTTTACCATTATACGATGACAGGACCTGAGAATTATAAAGCACCAGAAGAATCACAAGAAATCAAGAATCAAACTAATCTTGAAAACAAGCAAGATAATTTGGATAATGGTAAGAATCAACATGAAAAATCTCAGGAAACCAAACTGAAAATAAAACAAGCTGAAGAAAAAGACAAACAAATTGATGCTTATTCTGACAAGATATGCAGTGATTCGTAAGTTACAGATAAAACACAAAGAATCAGTATTAAAGGCAAGCCCATTTAAAAATAGCGTTTTCTGTAATATTTAGCAGGATAATCGAATACAAACCCACCCTTGCCATCAGTAATCCGTTTCACGTATAAGTTCTATTTCACGAAGTCCCGGCTTCGCTAAACAGCCAGTTGCTATTGATTTTCATGGTGGAAGATATTTGTTTATCTGTCCCGCTTTGGCAGGAAAGTAAAAGAATAGTTGAAAGAAAAAAAAGAATACATTTTTCATAGTTTAAAATTTTCATCCGAAAATAATCTATTCATCAATATCAATCACTCCCATATCTCTGAAATAAGCGATGGTGATGGAATTCCTGGGGATGACGACAACGATAGACTGTATTATTTTTACTACCCTGAAACAACCCCCGAAACGCCTTCCACAGTAAAAACAAACTTTTTATGCATAACCCTTTCAAATCCTGTAAAAGTAGTAGTGAATGGCGTTTCAGAGGAAGAGAGCATTAAAAATGTCCATTACGCCTCGTTTTACTTTGTTAGTAAAAATAGAAAATCCCGCCCCAAAACTCCGGAGCGGGATTAAAATTATCAACTATCAAAAGCAGTTTAAAATCAGTTGATAATTATTTTTTGATAATGCGTACCATTTAAGGTTTGGATTTGGATAAGATAGATGCCGGCAGGCTGTGCCGAAAGATTAATCACTATTGGCTGATGTGTTGTTTTGCTGTAAATCAGGCTGCCAAAAGCATCGTAAACCATAATCTCCGTTTCGGAACTTATCCCGTCCACATTAAATACGCCATGTGAAGGATTAGGATAAATCCGGATATCAGCACCGGCCAGGCTTTGAACACTTGTGGGAGCCATTTTTACATCCACAATCGCCGACATGGCAAAATCGTGGTACAATCCCGAATGGTCGAGCTTGTCATCGTAAACAACGCTCAGCTTGAACTGCTCGCTACTTTCGGGGCGGTAAAGCCTGTAGGTCATTGGCTCATCGTTAGCAAAACCATCAAATTGTGCTGTGTAGGGGTCATCGCCATTTACACGCAAACCAATGGCCTGGCTTTCCACGTTAATCATTCCGGCACATAGACCAGTGCTGGTAAAAGCACCCACCATATCGCCTGGTTTGAACTCGCTGCACGCATTGGCTGAAAATGCTATTGCGTGACCAGCTGGGCTACTTGCCACATCATTCCACGGCGAAGTATTTACCAGCTCCTGTGGCACAATTGGGCTTGCTTTGGGACTGGCATTGCCAAAGTCGATGGCATCGGCCGTATCCATAAACGCAAAGTAGGCCTTACCACTTTCCATATTTCCCAAAGTATTGATGCCATAGGCCGGCCAATACATGTTATAGTGTGCCACTTCCATCACCATCTTAAAATCGACCTGGTTATCAAAAACAGAAGTAACATCCACATCATGATCGCTCAAAACGGGGACAATATTCCAGTTCTGATTCAGATTGATAACAAGATTGCTAACGCGATCTCCGCAGAATAGCATATCATCATCAGCCGACATTTTAGCTACATAACCATTATGGTCAGTCCAGTTGAGTGTGTTGGTACTACCACCAGGCCAAAATGCACCACCAAAGTTGTAAGCCACAATCAGGTTTCCAATCACCGGATCGAACAATAGGTTATTGTCGTAGGCATTGTAGGGTGTAAGGTAACTCGATAAGCCATTCCAACCTTCATGCAAATGAACCGTTTGACTTTCGAGAATGGTGAGACTTACACAATCTTCATAGGCGACCAGGCATGGTACCTCGGGGAAAGCTGTCAAGCAGATATCCACCTGACCTGAGGAAATATCCGTGGTTCCGGGATAATATGTGGGCGATAAGTTACCCGAATTATCAAAAGTTCCATCACCATCGGTTTCCCACAGCACTGAAGAAGCGTTTGCTTCCGAACCGAGAAGTACGAAGTCCTCGCCTGCGCATATTGTGCCATCCGCACCGGCACTCGCCACCGGCGAAGGCTGGATAGTAAGTGTTAAGCTGGCACTAACCTGAGCAGTACATGGGTTTATTGGGTAGGCTGTGAAAGTAAGCACAACGGATCCGTTTGATATGTCCAAATTACCAGGGTAATACGTTGGGTTGTTGATGTTAGGAATGCTAAAGGTTCCATTGCCTGCAGTTGTCCACAGTACTGCGCTTTGGTTGCTTGCAGTGCCATTCAGGTCGTAGGTATCAGTATCGCAGATAGTTGCATCAGCACCAATTACGGCAACGGGTTCAAGCTGAACCGCAACATCAACCGACGAACTTGCGCTGGCTCCACCATCCGTAACCGTTACATGATAGGTGATATCCTGATCGGGCATGTCGGACGGATTTTTAACATTGCTCGTGAATCCTGCCGGTGTCGAAGTCCAGCTATAAGTATAGCTCCCTGATCCTCCGGTAATTATTACATCGAGCTGCACATCATCGCCCTGGCACAGCGAAGTAGGATTGGCGGTAGCTGTTACCGATAAGCCGTTAATCTGCGTAAGGCCGGATAAGCCATAACTTAAAAAGGTGCCATCGCTTTGCGGCATAGCAGCATTGTATTGCACGCTTACCACTTCCTCGACACCTGTACCCGCATGATACACACGCCAAGTTAAAGTTTCGCCATCAGCAAAACCATCTTTAACAGCCGGCGTGGTATTATCATCGCCATAAGCCAAAACCACCTGGTTGCTCGTCCCATCCCAAATGGCAGCACCACCGCAAACTTCAACACCATTATCATTAAAAAATACACCAATGGCATCGTTTGCTGATAAGGTAAGTCCGTTAAGTGCCACATTGAGCGGAACAAGAATGGTATGCGTTACCGGCGTAGGAATAAAGCCCCAGTTTTCGGGATACACTTTTACAAGGTAATCTTCCACCTCACCATTTTCGGCAAGGCCATAATAATTCAGGCCGCCTTGCGAATCAAACCTGAAGCGAATGTAAGTATTGCCCTGTTTAGCATCATCGGGTATGGGCAGGTATAAAGTATTCCATCCCTTAACAAGCAATTCATCCACAAATACATGATCGGTAGCATCGGCCCAGGAGCCATTCCGGTCGATATCGAGCCACACATTGAGGAAACCATCCTCAGAGGCCAAAACCTTGATTGTGGCATCTTCGCCGGCAACAAAGGGAGTACGGAATACTACGCCATCTTCATCATCCATATTGTTCAGGTCATCGCCATCAGCAGCCACGGTGGGTTGTCCGTCTGGCTCTGTATCAATTTTGGTTCCGAGATAAAATACCCCATCTGACAGATGTCGAGCACCATCGCTGGAAAGCAATGTTGGATACGGATCGTCGGGGGCATCGCCAAAGTCGATATTCGGTGGAGGCGGCTCTTCCGAAGAAATCATAAAGGCCATATCGCTAAACTTACCTGGCTCTGGGAAAGTCCAAAAAATAGTTCGCCAACCCTTGGCATCATACATCCAATCTACGGCCCCACAGTTTATCGGCCAGAACCAACGGCTCGACTCGCACCACCGCCAAATAGCAGGATTATCCTGATTGTTGGAGATTGAGATAACAGATAACCAATAAGTCTGACCTTCCGTTTGGTCGAAGGGCGCGGGGAGCATGTAATCATAGGCATAAAGTGCGAGACCACCGATCAGATTACCGGTATTGGTTTCGTTGGCCTGTGCAAAGGGAACCATATACGATGCCAGTTCGGTTCCGGGCATACAATCCATATCATCGTAGATATTAAGGATAAAATGATTGATACCCTGATTTACCTGTTCATAATTGCCCCACCAGCGAACGGCCGTAACTTGTCCGCCACCACAAATCCAATCATCGGCAATATGCACCTGATCATTAGCGTGCAATCCCGGAAGGTCGGGGGGTTGTATCCATTTCAAATCACCATAATCATCCACTTCAACGATATAGTCTTCCACTTCACCATCCTGAGCCTCTCCTATAAATGAAAGATTGGCCTGATGGCTGTACCTGAATCGAGCATAGGTATTACCCGGGGCAGCATTTGCAGGTGCAATAAAAGTTAAGAAATTATCGCCGGCAATCAGGTTAATATCTGCAAACACATGATCTTCGGGATCGGCCCATGAACCATTGGCATTAAAGTCGATCCAGCCACTAAAGAGGGCATTATTCCCGGTGGCGGTTACTTTAATTTTGCATGGATTGCCAGCCCTGAGCGGCCAGAGGAAAGTAACACCGTCTTCGTCATCCAAATTATTGAGATCGTCGCCGGTAGCAAAGGCATTAGGTTGTCCATCGAATTCCGGGTCGATGCTTAAGCCAAGGTAGGTAGCTCCGTCCATTAAGTGGAAAGCTCCTGAATTAGCTGCTAAGGTTGGATAGGTTGGGTCAGGTGCATCGCCCCAATCCATAACAAAATCAAAAATGGCGGCTACATTGGAATTTTCAGATTCATAGCCTGCTTCATCTTCAACCCTTACAATGTAGAAGATATTTGCTTTGGTTGGCAGATTTTCACACCATTGGAATCCGGGTTCATCGTCATTTTGATCCACAGCAACTCTGCCAACACGGTTATCCGGTTCTGGTTCGAAATCGGGTGTATCGCCTTTGTAAACGTTGTAACAGGCTATGTTGTCTTCATTACCTGCAACATCGTGTGTTATGGGTGTCCATTGCAAAGTATTAATGTTTCCATTTTTAAATGCTTCGAGGTCGGCAATGGCTTCGGGTTGAAATAAATCTACGGTGATAGGATAAGTAATATCGCCAATGTGCATTAATTCATCAACATCTAATATCTCAAGATATTGTTTTACAATCACCGTTCCGCCCTGTCCGGCCTGTGCATCTTCAGGAGGAGTAGCTATCATCATGATCAACCTTTCCTCTCCGGGAAGCAGGAGTGTTGTGTAAGCCAGATCAATCTGTATTCCATCCATAAAGAACTCAAGAATCCAACCAGACGGAAGTGTAATCTCTGCATCCAAAGTAAAATTCCCTTCCTCGGCAAATGGGTTGCTAAAATAGAATTCAACAATAGCAGGTTCGGCTACTGCATCTTTGGGCGGTACGGGTTGTCCTGCTCTGCTGTATAATACCTGGATATTTACAAAGCATGTATTGTCATCCATTTGACTTGGTACATCAGGGGTATATGGATCGGTGGGTGAAGAAACCAGTCCTCCGAGGCACCAGTGTCCGTAGGTTGCAGGTGGTGCTGGTACAGTCCATGGAACCCAACCTATTCCCGTTCCTCCGGCAGGAATAGATAGTCCGGTAACGCTTCCAATATAGCTTGCTCCTGTTGGGAAGGTTAATCCTGTTGCACAGTTACGAAAATAGAGACTTGAAGTAACGGGACTGGCAGTGCCAGGTCCGTTGTTTCGTGCACGGATGTACAAGCGGTTAGAAATTCCAACCACCGGGTTATCCATAAAACCATCGCTGTTGTTGTCAACCCAGATATCCGGTCCCTGGCATAAGGATCCACAAGGTGGTATGGATGGTACTACGCCTGCATCAGCATTACAGTCTTTGATGTAAATATTATGTGAGAGTATTGTGTCGGCAGGTCCGCTGATATAAAATGCCATATCGGCACACTCGTTTTCCAGCGGATGATTAAGCGGGTAGCACAGCATATTCCAGGGTGGGTTGATGGGATGAGGTTGCCAGGTAGCAAAATCGTTGAAATGGAACATGCTGGTTTTCCAACCAAATTGGTAATCTGCAAGGTCGGAAATTGCATTTACGCTCAACCAGTAAATATTGCCTGAATCCTGATGGCAGGCCATACCCTCGGGAATGTAGAAATTGTATTTAAAAACAGTCCAGTCGCCAGGGAATGTTCCATGAGCATCCCGAGGATCATAGAACCATTCTCCGTCCGGAACATTAGCATAATCCTCCCATGTATAATCAGCGGGATTAAAATAGTATTCACAGATCAGGCTATCCGGTTCGCTATGGCCATTTTGTCCCATCGGATTATCACTCCAGATGCCTAATTTGAAGCTTGGTGGTATTTCCGGAATATTGTCTTGTAGCCAGCTCGCCCATAAGTGTATATCGGTTATTTTGCCCGATTGTGTACACATAAAATCGTCAGCTACTACAATTTCGTTCATGCAATTCACATCCACACCATTTGTAGTAAGATCAGGCCACTGAACAAAATGCATCTTGCTTTTATCCAGTGGTGGAACTATTTCTACGAGGTAGTCTTCAACTTCGCCATTGTCTTCCTCGCCTTTGAATGGAACGCCCTGGTAGGTTGTAAACCTGAATCGGGCATAAGTTGTTCCGGTATTTGCGCTGGCAGGTACAGCAAACGAAATATAATTATCTCCAGCAAATAGTTGTTTGTCGATAAATATCTGTTCACCTGTCCAATCGAAGTCCATATCAAAATCCAGCCATGCATTAAGGTAGCCATTCACTGATGCGTTTACCTTGATGTTGGTGGTTTGTCCGGGAACGATACTTGATAAAACCTGAACGCCGTCTTCGTCTTTGGGGTTGGGGTTATTATCATCGCCAACTGCGGCAAAATCCGGCTGTCCATCTATTTCAGCATCAATGACAGGGCCTAAATGAACTCCGGGTACGATAATATGTCTCGCACCATCATTAGCCAATAAAGTTGGGTAAAGTGCTGCACCACCTCCATCGGGGGCATCGCCAAAGTCTTTGAGTTCAATTACCGGTGGCGTTTTAAAGCACACGTGCTGAATATGGGCATCCAGGATGAAATTGGACCCCATCACATCTATCGAAAGCCATTCGGGGTTAAAGTCTTCTATCACAAATTCGTTTGTGATTATCTCGCGGTTACCAATAACTCCCTGAAACTCAAAAATTGTTTCGGTGCGACCAATCATCTCATCTTCAATTTCGATAGTCGGCACATCTTCGGGTAAAGGCGGACGCGGCATTTCGGGCCATCCGGGCCAGTTGGGTGTTGAATAGTTATACACAATGATGACATCTGTCGGCATATCCCCATTCATGGTCAGGATTTCAAAAGTCATTGTTATGATTTTCGTTCGGGTAACATCGACGGGATGGTCGTAAAACCAAACATTCCACCAACCATAGTTTGGATATTCGTACCATTCGCCCCAGTTGTATCCAGTACCTCCCCATTCGATGGCAGTTCCTTCCTCGCCCATCATCAAAAAGGCAAAGTCTTCGCGTGCCAGGTAGGGAATCAATTCTATAGAACCACCCATTTCTGATAGCAAGGTCATTGGCTGATCGCCAATGGGATCGAAATCGCCGGGAATGGGATTTAGTGTCCAGGGATAAGGTTCGGGACAATAATAGTATAATGAGGCATCTGGTTCAAAGACCAGGACATTAGCCGGGTTGCCTACCTCGATGAAAGTGAAAACCGGATAGAAAAATACATCGCTGGTGAAAGATCCCCCATATTCATTTTCGAGGTGAATAATGTCAGCACCACCCCGGTTTTTTGGGATACTAATTTCGACAAAGACATCAAAAAAAGAATCAACACCAAATTCTCCAGGCCCAAGACTTCTCAGTTTCAATTCCTGAGGTTCTATCATAACTTCTGTAAACTCAAGACCCGTTAAGTCGGCTCCATCTAAGCGAACCATCTCAAAATCGGAACCGGGTTCCTGTGCTCCGGCTGAGTTTGTGCCCACAAAGTCGATTTCTCCTTGGAAAGGCTCCGAGCCGGGGCCAAAAAAGTCAGCAGGAATGGGGGGCATATCACCCCGACCGCCAAAGATTATCGATGCCTGAGCCACCATCCATTGATCGATACCTGGATTGATAAAGGCAGATTGGGCTTGATCAGTAAAACCAAAAGCTCCTGTTTCGCCGGGAAGCGGGGCGATTAGCGTGCATGCCCCGGTAAATTTATCCAACAAGCGCAACTGGGGGCCAACGAAGTCCTCGTAAGCCGCCAAATAAACTTTATCGGTGGCAGGATCCAAACCCATGCCCTGGGCATAATTGCCATCAAAGCCGGCCAAGCCAAGCGGAGCATAGGTTCCGTTGGCGATATCAACAACAAATATTTGATCCGTATCAATATCGAATACATACAGGTTGCCGCTCATATCGAAAGAGGCACTGATGGCCGCGTTAATGGCGAGCGGTAATACAGCTAGCACATCCCCGCTTAGGGGGTTGATTTCATAAACCTCCGAGCCAATTCCGTTGGTGGCAATACCAAAAAACTGGCCTGTGGTTTTATTAATAGGCAAACACGACCATATACCATCGGGCATGGGACAAGGTACGGACACATTCTCGCTGGCAAGTAGTGTGCTTAAGTTGATCCGCTTAAGGAATTGATCGTTATTATCGATAATCCAAATATGCTCGTTGTCGCCGGGAGAAAAATCTCCACACACGGCCACGAAGCCAGTAGTACCAACAACATTTATAAGCGATGGATCATCGATATTAAAGCTGTACATATTTGCATGTTGCAAATCGTTGCCATAAGCAATGCTGCCGGGCATCGCCTTTGGATCGAAAGTGGACAAAGGCACCTGCGGGTGAATAATATTGGGTGCCGGAAGGAGTGATACTGTTGAGTGAGGGGTGAGCACCACCTCGTCTTCCTTATCCGCGCTTAGGACTGCAAGAGCCATAAGGGGAAAAAGAAAAATACTTAATAATAGCATTACTTTACTTTTCATTTTGATTGAGTTTTTAGATTAAAGTTAAATGAAATTGGATACAAGAGGAGGTTTGTAATTTCAATGATAACTTTTGTGCTTTTCTTCCATAGGCAATTCGATTAGTTAACATTTCATTTTAAAAAAGTGGGTAAATATACAAAAGTATTGAGCAGAATGCAAGTTTGATGTGTTGGTTTGCAGGCTTATATTTCGCACTTTTATCAGGATAAATAAAATAATCCCGTTCATAGCGGGGATTTTAGCATTGGGAAAATATTTCGCTCCGGCACAAAAAAAAGCCCTCAATCTCCAGATTGAGGGCTTCTATTATGTTTTTGAAAATTGTTTTAGCGCGAAATAATCAGTCGCTTGGTTTCTACAATTTGATTATCGAGATTTACCGAATAAAAGTAAATCCCATCTTTCAGGTCATTAACATCCACACTTATTTTTCCATGCGATCCGGCAATGTTCATTTCTTTTACTTTGGCACCGAGCAGGTTGTGTACGTTAATCATCGCATTGCGTGTTCCACGGGGAAGGTTATAATCGAACGAAACAATCGAGCTAGCCGGATTGGGATAGGCGTTAGAAACGTATGTTTTCATATCCTCACGATCTTCGATTCCAACATTTGGTGTACCAAGATATTCCACATAAAAATAGGTGGAATCGTTGGGGTTATTAATATCGAAAAAGCTATAGCCCATCGTGGTGTACCCCTCGTGGTTGTCGGGCATATAGTGTCCGCTAAACTCGTTGGTAGTATCGCCGGGAGCCAGGGTAACAGTCAAGGGCGAGAGATAAATAAAATTGGCATAGCACAAACCCCAGCAAAAAGTATTGGTAGTGTTGGGTAATAAATCCACATCAATTTTGCGGCATTTTATCACAGCAGTGCTTGATGAAATATTTTTGAGGGTCATGTGGGCAATGATCTCAAAATCGCCTGGATAGCCCTGAACCTCAATAGTTTCACCCATTGGGAAAAGCTCATCGCCATGATAGAGTTCAAACATTTGCGCCTGTGCCGAAAAAGCAAGCGTTACAAAAAAGAGTAAGGATAGTACAATTTGTTTCATAGTTTTTAATTTTAAAATTTCAATTTCAATTTCAATGCAAAATTAATGCCAGCAACGAACGTTAACTTTTTAAAGTATTTGCAAAAGTACTTTATATTTTTTTAAATTTGTCAATTGAAGTACTTAATAATATTTAACATCCAGCAATAAATCCAAACGAACTTATGAATATAGAAGACTTGCGCGAGTATTGTCTGGCCAAAAAGGCCGTTAGCGAATCCACTCCTTTTGATGAGGTTACGCTTGTATTTAAGGTAGCCGGAAAAATGTTTGCTATCCTGCCCACGGATGAATTAAAGCTATCTATCACCCTGAAATGCGATCCTGAAAAAGCAGTTCATCTTCGGGAACTGTACCCGGCGGTAAAGCCAGGCTTTCACACCAGCAAAAAACACTGGAACACCATAGCTGTGGATGGATCGGTAAGCCAAGTTCTGATTAAAGAATGGGTGGATCATTCCTACGGTTTGATTGTGCAAAGTTTTACACGCAAGCAGCGCGAGGCTTATGAATCGCCGCAAGCCTCTAACTCCCCTGAAGGAGAGAACCAGCCACCGCACTGTTAGCAGGAAATTTAGCTGCTAAACTTGCGCCAGGAGAAATCTGTTTTATTTGCACCTCAATATTCTAAAAACAATTTACTAATTGTATAGACACGCTAATAGCGCGTCTCTATCTGTGTAAAGCTACCTAAGAGTCTTTGACGATCACAGCCACTGCCGATCACATCTGCCTTCACCATTCTTATTTAGTGCCTGTCCACAAAGTCGATTTTTTTTTGATTTAAGATTGAAGATTAATGCCGAGCTACGCTCGTGCATCCTCGAAAAGAAACAAAAATTAAAAATTTTTGACTTTTCGGGACGATTGTAGATTTTAGATTGTCCTGAATATCACATACATCTTAAATCTAAAATCTCAAATCGCATATCTTTCTAAATTTTACTTCAAGACAAGCACTATTCACACAGGCTAAGCCCCGCTATTTCTCGGTATCGGGAGCTACCGTCTTTTTCTTTTTAAACATATCACCCAAAAGATAGCCCATCACCGCACCCCACAAAATACTCATGTAGGGATTGGACGTTAGCGGACAAGTACCCGAAGCGCATCCAATCTCGATATAATATATGTATCCGCCAATGGCTCCTACCAGAATGCCAATAAGCGTAAGCGGTGGAATTATGCTGAAAAAGCGTTTTGTGAAACTCATTTTTTGATTTTGATTATTTTCCATTAAGCAATTTTTTTGGTCTTGAGTGAATTATGAATTTGGTTCAATAGCATTTCTTTGGATTGCAGCCCGATGATACGACGTATTTCAACGCCATTATTAAAAAGAATAAGTGTAGGAATATTTCTAACGCCGAGGCGCGAGGCAATCACCTTGTTGTCGTCAACATTGAGAAAAGCCAGCTTGAAAAGATGCTTGTTTTTGGATGCCAATTCTTTGAGTAATTGATGTTGCTGTTTGCAGATGTAGCACCACTCGGCCCAAAAGTCAACGAGCACAACGCTGCCGGCAAGTTGTTCCTGATAATTGTTGTAATTTAATTCGATAAATTGATTTGTCATAAATTGATAAACAAAAATTAGTCGTTCTGGTTCGCAAGGGGCGTGCCAAAATAAATCACTTTAGCGACACTACGGTAATTCCGCTGCCGCCCATTTCGATTTTCTCATCGCCAAAACGCTTCACCTCGTGGTGGAGCCGAAGCTGGTCGCGGATAATGTCGCGCAAAATGCCATTGCCTTTGCCGTGCAAAATTTTAACTTCCCTAATGGAGAGCAACAGTGCCTCATCGATGTAATGCTGCACTTCGGCAATGGCCTCCTCGGCACGCTGGCCACGCAGATCAAGCGTAAGCTTAAAATTTGTCATTTTGTCATTCAGCTCATTGATGATGGGGCCGTACGATTTTTTGCGGAAGAGCACTTTTTCGTGGTATTCTTCCTCACCCACATTGATCAGTTTTTTTACGGGCACTTTTATAATGATGCTCCCAAAGCTAACCAGTGCCTCCGTGCCGGTAAGCTCAACCACCTCACCAACAGTAGTCTGCGGCGGTATTCGCACACGGTTCCCAATGATAATGGTTTTGCTGTCGTATGGGCTTTTGGTTTTTTTGGCTTTGGGTACTTTTTTCTGCTCAGGTTTATGATGCTCGCCCGCTTGTTTTTCAGCTTCTGCTTTGCGAGCGTTAAGTCTCTCGCGCAGCTCCTTGGTTTTTTCTTTGTCGGCTTGTGCCTCTTTGATTTCGCGAATCGTATTTTCGATCAGCTTATTCGAATCTGCAATAATGGCTTTGGCCTCGATGCGGGCATCTTTAATAATACGTGCCTTGTTGGTTTCCAAATCATTTTTCAGACTTTCGTACTTGGAGGTTAAATCGTTGAGCCGCTTTTCGAGCTTTGTTAGTTCATCGCGCTTATCCACGATTTCCTTTTTTTCCACCTCAAGTTGCTGCAATTGTTTATCGAATTTCACCTGGTCTTTGCCCACTTTTTTTTCAGCATTGCGAAGGATGTACCAGGGGAAGCCGGTTTTTTTGGCCATCTCGAAGGCGAAGGAAGAACCCGGGTTTCCGATTTGAAGCGAAAACAAGGGTTGCATTTTACGGGTATCAAAAAGCATAGCTCCGTTGATAAGTCCCTGAGTTTTGTCGGCCAGCAACTTAAGGTTGGTATAGTGGGTGGTGATAACGCCGTAGCTTGCTTTTTGATTCAGATGTTCGAGCACCGCTTCGGCAATGGCTCCGCCCATGCGGGGTTCGGTGCCGGTGCCAAATTCATCGATAAGAAAAAGTGTTTTTTTACCGGCTTTTTGCGAAAAGAACTTCATGTTGCGCAAGTGCGAGGTGTAGGTGCTTAGGTCGTTTTCGATGGACTGCTCATCACCAATATCAATAAAAATATCGCCAAAGATGCCTGCTTCGGAGGTTTCGCGCATCGGCACCAAAAGTCCGCATTGAAGCATATATTGCAAAAGCCCAACTGTTTTCAGGCACACCGATTTCCCGCCTGCATTAGGGCCGGAAATCACTAATATCCTGTTTTCTTCTTTCAGTTTTATTTCAAGAGGAACGACTTCTTTTTTTAGTTTTTGATGGGCAAGAAAAAGCAGGGGATGCCGGGCTTCCCACCACTCGATTACCGGAAAGTCGTTGAGGATGGGCAAGCCTGCCTCCAGACGGATGGCCAACGCAGCCTTGGCACGGATAAAATCGATAAGACCCAAAAACTGATAAGCCCGGATGAGTGGCAAAACGTGTGGGCGTAAAAAGTCAGTAAACTCCGCCAGGATTTTGTTTATCTCCCGTTTTTCGGCATTCTCGAGTTCGCGAATGGCGTTGTTGGCTTCCAGCGATTCGGCAGGTTCGATATACACGGTTTGCCCGGTAGAAGATTCGTCCTGAATAAAGCCCCTGATTTTGCGCTTGTAGGTGGCGGGAACCGGAATTACCTGCCGCCCGTTGCGGATAGTAATATCATCGTTGGGGTTTACGATTCCGTTTTTACGTGCTTCGAGCAAGATTTTGCGGATGGCGCGGTCAACCTCGCCCGAAAGTTTTATTAAGCCTTTTCGTATCTCACGCAGTTTTTCGCTGGCCGTATCTTTAATGGTACCACGCTCGTCCATCAGGCGATCGATCTCTTTGGCTATGCCAGGCTCTAGTTCCACTTCCACAGCCAGAGATTTTATTTGTGGAGATTTTGCCCCATCCAACTGACGCAAATAACTGAGCACGTCAAATATGGATTGGAGGGAAGTTTTCAGGTCGAAGAGATTTTCGGCCAAGAGGTGTGTTCCGGGCATTTCGATGCGCCTAAGCTCGGGAATGAGATTGAAATAATTTTGCGCCGGGAAAGTTTTGCCAAACAACAAAATTTGCCTGAACTCCTCACTTTGCTGCAGGCGTTTTTTCAAGCTATCGAAATGGGTGATAAACTGCATGTTGTCCGCGTATTCTCTGCCCATATCGCTAAGGCAAATATCGCTGAGCATCCTGCGTATCTGACTAAAATCTATTTTATCTTCAAAATTTTTGGGGAATATCACGCGGCTATAATTTTTTGCGAAATTGTACTTACTTTATTTTTCTTCTCTTTAAATCTCTTGCAGAATGATGAATCGTTAAAATGTCGATTTGAAGTTTTGCATATCGTTTAGAGTCCTTTGAGATATATTCTGCGATCCCTTTTAAGTCGTTCTGTGCTTGAAATGTCCAATTTATTCGAACCATTTTTCAATTTCATTATCCATTTCACTTTCTGAAATTACTTCTCCATTTTCCGATTGTTGGTTTCCTGTTTCAATCTTTTCGGTCAAAATTAGTTTTTCAATTAAATCATCGATTGAAAACTCATCAGGAAATTTTTCAATTTGCTCTTTTAGCTTTGCTTTTGTCAACATTGTATTCAATTTAAAATTGAGTCCAAAGGTAAATTTTTTAAATTACCCTTGATGTTATTCTCTATTTTTTAAGGAGCATGGTAACAAAAGATATACTTATCCCTGCTTTTTAAGAAAATCAAAAAGCAGCCTTACGCCAAAACCGGTGCCGCCCAAGTTGCGATAACTGTCGCGTTTTTCGGCAAAAGCCACACCCGCAATATCTAAATGGATAAAGGGATAATTGGTAAAACGTTGCAAAAACTTGCCTGCGGTGATCATGCCTGCTTCGGCTGGTCCCGAATTTTTGAGGTCGGCAATATCGGATTTCATTAGCTCGGCATACTCATCCCAAAATGGAAACTCGGCCACGCGCTCGTAAACGGCATCCCCGCTTTTTTTCAGATCAACCATAGCTTCGCCGGCCTGGGTGTGCATGGCTGCCACACCGTATTTCCCGATGGCACGCTGCGCCGATCCTGTCAACGTGGCTGCATCAATCACCAGCTCGGGGTCGTATTTTTGCGCATAGCTCAGGGCATCGGCCAAAATCATGCGCCCCTCGGCATCGGTGTTGATAATCTCGACCGTAAGGCCGTTGTGCATTTTTATCACATCGCCCGAGGCATAAGCATTGCCGTTAAGGCGATTGTCGGTGGCAGGAATCAGTGCGATAATATGCAAGGGAAGTTTTGCCTGTGCAGCGGCATAAATCACCGAGGCCATCATGGCAGCTCCGCTCATATCCGATTTCATGGTTTCCATGTATTTGCCGGTTTTGATATTTAAACCGCCGGTATCGTAGGTTACGCCCTTGCCCACCAAAACCAGGGGTTTTTCGTTTTTGGCATTGCGGGGTTTCCATTCCATTATGGTAAAAGTTGGCGGATCTACGCTGCCGGCATTCACCGACAAAAGCCCGCCCATCTTGAGGCTTTCGATTTTTTTCTTATTCAAAACCTCGATCTTAATCCCGGCCTCTGCGGCCATTTCTTTGAATCGTTCCGACATCGCGTGTGCATTGAGCTGCATCACCGGTTCGTTAACCAAATCACGGGCATAGCACACCGCGCGTACCACAATATTCAATTCAGCAACGGCTTCCTCATCGATATCTTCATTTACATAAATACTTTGCAGTGTATTGGATTTTTCGGCTTTATCGCTAAAATATTTGATAAACTGATAATTGCCCAAGGCCATTCCTTCGGCGAAAGCCAAAACAAAATCAGAGCTAAGCCCTGAACCGTCAATCAGCACACTATTTTGCTTCATTTTATTTAATTGAGCTTGAAGTTCGTTGCCTGATTTGCGCATGTTCTCCAGGGTTTTAGCTTGCTCGTTTTCATCTTTAAGTATCCTTACAAAAAGCCAATGCCCCAGACGGTCGAAGTCAAAGCTATTAATCTGCTTATCCTGAAACTGGCTTTTGATATAGTCTTTTTCGGATTGCGAAAGCACCGCAGTGTATAGTGCTTCGGCATCTTTTGCGATAATCACGCGGTTGTGATTTGTTTTACTTTCGGTAAGCCGTTCTATTTTAGTTATCATAGTTTGAAATTTTAGTGGTGATAAAACACGGCAATTAAAGAATCATTGTTCGTGGTGAGAAAAAAGATAATTCGCTAATGGTTATTCGTTAATTGTTGAGCGAAGCAGCTAGCCTTTGTCCTGTGGGTGTAATTCCGAAAAGAAGGATATCGTTAGTTTTTTAAAATGAGAAAGACCATACATCTTTTATCAGCTACCTAAATCCTTTTTATATTTACATATTCAGCAAAAGCGCAGGATTACACCTTTGATGATTTTGATAATCGAACCAATTAATGGCTCCGCATCGGGAATAATTGTGGTAAAAAAAATCAGCGGTAAAAACCAAAAAAAAAGCCCGGAGGTTTGTCCGGGCCAGAAGAGAATAGGAAGGGGGTGTTTTATCGCAAAATCAATTTTCGATTGATAACCTGATTATCGTTAACAATCCTCAGGTAAACTATTCCTGCTGCACACCCTGAGAGATCAATCTTCATCATTTGGTTTCCATCGAAGTTATTCTTATCGGCCGTGCGTAGCAACTGTCCATCGCTGTTGTGCACTTCTACCCGAGATGCTTTATTGAGTCCCGAAATTGAAACCTGACCCGAGGATGGATTAGGATAAATACTGATGGCTGGATTTTCGCCAGGCATCGTAATGGCCGTTGCCCCGCTGCTGGCTTTGATAATCCTCGAAATACCATTGCTTGCAAAAGTCCCATCGCTATGGGCAAAGTTCACATCATAGGTCACCTGCAATTCTTTTTCAACGCCAGTAGAAGGATTATAAACTGCATAGCTCAGCCTTTCATTTTCGGTAAAACCATCAATTTGGTTGGTCAGCGGGTCATCAGCAAAGAGTACCAGCACGTTATTACCTTCAGCCAATTGTAGATAGCCGGCACATTGGCCGCTATTTGTAAAAGCACCAATAATGTCGCCTGTGTTGAAGCTATCCAGGATGGCATCATCAAAAGCAATAGTATGGGTAGTGGCTGAAAAGTGCAGGTCGTTCCACAGGGAGTTGTTGACTGGTCGCCGGAGCGGCAGTTCTTCAAGTGGAGTCAGTTTCATACAATCATCAAAACTTACCTCGAAGGCCTGAGAGCTGCGCATACAATAAGCCCTTCCCGGCACCAGGGTTTGGAGGGTGTTGATACCCATTGCAGGCCAATACACGCCTATGCCGCCAATCTCCTTTATCATATTTATGTGAGATTGATAGGCTCCAAACATGGCAACAACATCCACCGGGCAAGTGCTTATAACCGGCATATAACTCCACCCTACAGGCACTTGTACAGTTTTGTTAATGTTGAAATTACCCTTAATCTCGACATCCATAGCCTGGGAAAAATTGATTTCGTAACCTGACTGGGGATCCCACAACGAAAGGGTATTTACATTTTGCCCGGGGAAGTATATCCCTGTCATATTTTTGATTAGGACAAATTCATCAGGGTAATCTTCAAATATTTCCTCGATCGACAAGTTGAAGGGTGTGATGAAAGATGAAAAACCGCTCCATCCTTGGGGTACCGAAATAATTTGATTTTCATATACCGTAAGTTTGGCCTGGTTCGACAGGGTGCTTCCACAATCATTCGTCAAGATGCAATAGTAATAACCAGCATCGGAAAAGCTTACATTTTCCAAAAACAGCACGGCTGATTTACCTTCCGGTATCAAACCATCAGGGCCATACCACTGATGGAAATCCGTATATCTTGACACTGCCATCAGGAGCACATCTTCACCTAAGATTACTTCCTCATCGTCCACCTCATAAACCAGTTCGGGTGTAGTATTAATAATTACAAAAAATGAAGCACTTACAGGAATCATGCAAGGTTCCAGCGAATAGGCTGTTAAGCTTAATTGCGCCAGCCCATTCAAAATATCAACTTCGCCCGGGTAATACTGTGCAAGCATCTGTTCGGGCTGATCGAAGGTGCCATCGCCCGAGGTAGTCCAGATAAGCGAAGAATAATTTGATGCACTTGCGCCGTCAGTCAGGCAGGCTTCATTCTGACATATTGTTTGGTTTTCGCCGGCAAAAACATCGGGCAAAACCAGCGGTGAAAGCAAAACGCTATCGATAGCAGAAGAACAATCGCCCCAGGCATTAGCTTGCAGGTAAAGCATGATCTCGCCCGCAAGCTGGTCGTTGGATCCCAGGGTATAATGTGTTTGACTGGAAGCCGGATGATCGAAAGTACCATCGCCTGCGCTAGTCCATTGCAGCGATGAAAAGTTAGCCGCTGTGGCAGAAAGAGCAAACACTGTTTCATCTTCGCACAAGCCTATGTCGCTGCCGGCATCCACTACCGCAGCGGAACACGAATCGGCAAAGTAAAGCGTAAGCTGACTATCGGCACTTATGGTGCAAGGCGAATAGGACGATACAGCCATAGTAAACATTACATAACCCTGCATAAAGTCGAAGGGTGCAATGGTATAGGTTGGATTAATAATTTCCTCATCATCGAGGTAACCCATTCCATTGCCTGTTATCCAAAAAACAGAAGAACCATTTTCGGCATAAGCATCTGCAAAGGTGTATTGCATAGTGTTTTCGGGGATGGTGTTGTTGCTTCCGGCGAAGGCCACCGGATTGGATTGGATAAACAATTGCATGGTATCTGCATTATCGGAACAGGGTTGAAAGGCATAAGCTGTGAGAATTAGCATTACCGAACCATTTTGAATGTCGTTGCTACCCGGCGTATATTTGGCATTCAAATCCGTTGGACTGTCAAAGACACCATCACCAGTATTTGTCCAAAGCAGGCTTTCCTGCCACAGACAAGTTGCGCCAGTTAGCTCAATACTTTGATCCTCGCATATCGTATCATCCGGTCCGGCATCGACCTCTACATCCTGACATTCATTCGGCAAAACTACAAGTCTTAGCGAGTCAAGAGCAATTCTATTGCAAGGCTCTTGCTGTGCAAGCCTAAGCTTAAGATATACCTCATCTAAAGTGGCATCATAGATACTTGGATGGTAAGTCGTATTTAGATCGGTGGAATCATCAAAACTTCCATATCCGGTAGTAGTCCACATCAGTGAAGTAAAACTGGAAGCCGTTGCCACATCAAGGACTAAGCTGTCATTGCTCAACATGGTAGCGTCAACACCGGCATACGCCAAAGGCAAATCGATGATGTTAACAGTTACGCATGAAGACACTTCACCACAGCTTCCACTGCCGAGAAGCGTCAGGCAAAGCTCAACAACTTTGTCAGCTTTGTCCTGTGAGCCTGGATAGTAAATGGTTTGTGGAAGGTTTTCATTTTCGAAGGTGCCATCTCCGGATGTAATCCATTGGGATCCTGCATAATTTTGGGCAAGTGGATTCAGAAGTAAATCTTCATCAAAACAGATTTCTATTTGCTCATCCAACATAAGTACAGGATTGCCATTGATAGTAAGATTGATGCAATCGCTGGCATCGTTGCAGGGGCTATCAGCCAGAGCATTGAGGCAAAGTATTGCATTTCCGTTTGCAATATCATCGGCTCCGGGATAATAATGAGCAAGCAGCGCATCAGGATTGTCAAAAGTACCATCACCATTGCTGATCCAAAATACTGAGACGTAATTAGCTCCACTAGCACTCAAAATAGCCACATCGCTTTCGCAAATCGTTTGATCAGTACCGGCATCAATGTTAGGAGAGGCAATCAAAGAAACCATAACACAGTCGGTATGCGAGCCACAAGAATTTTGGCCATTGGCTTTCAAACAAAGCGTTACACTGCCATTCGCAAGGTCGTTAGGCCCTGGATAGTAAGTAGGATTGAGCACTTGAGGATTGCTAAAAGCTCCATCGCCCGACCTTGTCCAGTAAAGGCTGGAGTAATTGCTTGCTGTTCCTGACAGCAGAACCGGCGAGCCTTGACAAACCGAGAAGTCGGGGCCTGCATTGGCTATGGCACCAGGCTGGAAAATAATGCTCAGGCTATCCTGAGTTTCGCCACAGGCCTGAACGCCAAAAGCGGAAAAACACAAGTCAACACCCATTACATTATAATCGTTAGCTCCAGGATAATAAGTGGTGTTTCCATACTCAGGGTTAGCAAAAGTGCCATCCCCCGAGCTTGTCCACAATACTGAACCGGCATGACTGGCCTGACCCGACACACTAATATTTTCACCCACGCATACCGAAATATCGCTACCGGCATTGGCTGTCGGGCTGGTTTCGAGCACCAGGTTCAAACAATCCTGTGTCCCTTCACAGCCCGATAATCCATTAGCTGAAAGACACAACTGGATATTACCCGCAAGAACATCCTGTGCTCCGGGAAAATAAGTTCCTACGAGAGCCATGGTGTTATCGAAGGTGCCATCGCCACTTGTTGTCCATTGCAAATCCTGATAATTGGATGCACTGGCTGTTAAGATAAGCTGGTCATTTTCGCAAATCGTCTGATCGCTGCCCGCAAAAACTTCGGGCAATGCTATGATTTCAATGTTAGCACATTCACTCACACTTTCGCAATTAGACATGCCGATTGCGCTAAGGCAAATATCTACTACGCCATTGGTAATATCGAGGGAACCCGGATAATAGGTATTCGTTAGCAGCCCGTTGCTGCCAAAAGTACCATCGCCCTGGCTTGTCCATGTTAAAGCCGAATAATTATTGCCTGTAGCAATTATTTCGAGCGATGAGCCGGCACATACCAGCATTTCTTCGGGTATAACTACTTCGGGAACAAGCTGGAAAATTACACTCATGCAATCGGTATTGTGCGCGCAGATGCCATTACTTTTGGCTTTAATACACAACTCAACAGCACCGTTAGAAATATCCAAAGCTCCCGGATAATAAACAGGGGCAAGCTGATTGATATTAGAAAAGGCACCATCACCGGTGCTCGACCATACCACGCTTACCGCATTCTGTGTGTTGCCATTGAGGCTTACCGTGGCAGTTTCGCAGACGGTTTGGTCGGCACCGGCATTGGCCACGGGTGCTGTATCGATGGTAAGTAGTATTTCGCTGGTGGCATCGCTACAGGTACTGCCCGAAAAAGCCGTAAGACCTAGCGTGGCATTACCTTGAACTACATCATTTACGCCGGGCGAATAAGTTGGGCTTAAAACATTGGCATCCGAAAATTCGCCATCGCCGGAAGTTTCCCACAAAACTGTTGCATAATTATTTGCATCGCCGGCTAAGGTTACAATTTCGCTTTCGCAGATGGTTTGATTGCTTCCGGCATTAGCCTGGGGAGCCTGCTGAATAATAAGATTTAGGAAATCCCCGGCATCACCGCAAGCACCATTTCCAATTGCCGTAAGGCTAATAATTACCTCACCAGCAGCGATATCAGAAACACCAGGATAATAGCTTGTTGCTAAAATGTTGGCATCATCAAAGCTGCCATCGCCAGAAGTATTCCAAACTATGCTCGCGGCATTTTGCGCATTTCCATTAAGGTTGACTGTTGCCGTTTCGCAAACCGTTTGGTCGGCACCGGCATTAGCCACGGGTGCTGTATCGATGGTGAGCAGCATTTGGCTGGTGGCATCGCTACACGTACTGCCCGAAATAGCCGTAAAAGTTAGTGTAGCATTACCTTGCAAATTATCATTTACGCCAGGCGAATAAGTTGGGCTTAAAACATTGGCATCCGAAAATTCGCCATCGCCGGAGGTTTCCCACAAAACTGTTGCATAATTATTTGCATCGCCGGCTAAAGTTACAATTTCGCTTTCGCAGATGGTTTGATTGCTTCCGGCATTAGCCTGGGGAGCCTGTTGAAGGATAAGGTTTAGGAAATCCCCGGCATCAGCACAAGCACTATTTCCATTTGCCGTAAGGCTAATATTTACCTCACCAGTAGTGATATCAGAAACACCAGGATAATAGCTTGTTGCTAAAATATTGGCATCATCAAAGCTGCCATCACCAGAAGTATTCCAAACTACGCTTGCGGCATTTTGTACAGTGCCACTAAGGTTAACCGCTGTTGTTTCGCAGACGGTTTGATCCGCGCCGGCATCAGCCAATGGAGCGGCATCGATGGTGAGCAGCATTTCGCTGGTAGCATCGCCACAGCTGGAAGATGAATAAGCAGTAAGCGAAAGAACTACCTGCCCGTTTTGCTTATCAGCAGAGCCGGGAATGTAGCTTGTGGCAAGTTCGCTGTCATTTACAAAGCTGCCATCACCTTCGCTTTCCCACAATAAATCATCATAATCCGTAGCCTCTCCATTGAGGCTTGCCTGAGCTGTTGTTTCACAAATCGTTTGATCGGCTCCGGCATTGGCATGGGCCGAAGAATTGATTTCCAGATAGAGGCAGGCACTTACGTTATCACAACCTTCTTCAGATACTGCCGTCAGGCATAGTTCTGCATAGCCATTCTGAATATCTTCTGCTCCCGGGAAATAGGTGGCTTCGATATGTGTAGCATTTTCAAAAGTCCCATTGCCACTGCTTGTCCAGTATAGCGATGAATAGTTCATGGCAAAGCCTCCTGTGGTAAAGGATTCGTTACCGCAAATTGTACTGCCGTTATTGACAATAACTAGGGGAGGTTCGTTTATCTGCAATTTTAAAGTATCGCTCACACTTCCGCATTGAATGCTACTGGCGGTTAAAATCAAAAATACTTCGCCTGCTGCTTTATCCTGGGAAGTAACATTATAATGCGGGTTAAGACTATTGGGCGGGTAAAAGCCACCTGTGCCGCTTGAAGTCCAGGCCAGACTTGTATAGTTTTGGGCAAAGGCTGAAAGTGAAATCAAAGTTACATCATTGCAAATAATTCGGTCTCCGCCGACATCAACAATTAATGGTTCAAAAAAGCTGATGGAGATCAAATCGGTGTCATCGGCGCAATCATCAAAGGCAAAAGCGGTAAGGGTTATTTCGATGGTTTCGTCATCCAGGTCTTGCGCACCTGGGTAGTAAATTGTGTTCAGGCTTTCGGGAGCGGAAAAAGATCCGTCTCCCTCGGTAGTCCACGAAACTCCGGTTTGATTTTGAGCTGTTCCGATCAAGGCAACTGCAGTATTATTACAAGTAGTGATGTCGTTACCGGCATCAGCAACAGCATCCTCGCAACCGTCAGAAATGGCGAGGAAAAATTCATCGCTATCTGACAAAACACAAGGCTCCACAGGCATAGCTGTTAATGTCAGGTTTGCACCCTGGGCTTGTTCATCAGCAACTGAGGGATAATAAACCGTGTACAAACTAAGTGGGTTTGCAAAAGCACCCGATCCGGAACTTGACCAAAGCACCGAAGATTGGTTGGTGGCTGTAGCCGATGCAAGCGTGTAAGATGCTCCCTGCTCGATGATAGTATCCTCGCCGGCATAAGCCTGGGGAAGTGGTAGGATGGTAAGCATCATAGTACTCATAGCATCGGCACATGTTCCATTTCCCACAGCAGTGAGGGTTAATATCGTTTCGCCTGTAGCTTCATCGCTGCTGCCCGGGGTATAAGCCGAAGACAGGAGCGTTGGATTATCAAAAGTGCCATCGCCATCGCTGGTCCAAAGCAAGCTGGAAAAGTTTCCGGCTTCAGCATTAAGATTGTAGCTCGTTGCAGCGCATATTGTGGCATCTGCTCCGGCATTGACTGTGGCTTCGGGTATCAAATTAATAAGGATACAATCGGTGGCGGCATCGCAATCGGCCTGCCCAAAAGCGGTTAAGCACAATTCGACGGCACCATTCATATCATTATCTCCGGGAAAATAAATGGGATCGAGCACATCATCCTGGATAAAGAAACCATCACCATTGCTCGTCCATTTTACACTACTAAAATTACTAGCCCCACCAAACAAAGGAATACCTGCCTGACCGCATATTGTCATGTCCTGACCGGCATTGGCAAGAGGTAATGGATAAATATTGATTAGCACATCATCAGAGGCCGACTGGCAGCTTGCTCCGCCTTGTGCAAATAAATTAAGGGTAACAGAAGCCAAATTAATATCATCCATACCTAAAGTATAAACCGGATGAAGCACATTGCTAAAATCAAAGCTCCCATCACCCGAACTAGTCCACAACAACGAAGTATAGTTGCTCGCAAAACCTGAAAGACTTACCGTCATGGTTTCGTTATCCACACAAATTCCAATATCCGACCCGGCATCGACAACTGCATCGGAGCATTGCATGGTAAATTTAATATTTACAAAATCATCCGCTGTAACCATACAAGGCTCTATCGGCGATGCTGCACACAAAAAAGTGATATATTCCTGGTCGATATCGGTGGGCGAGGCATAATAGCTGGCTGCAATGCTGTTTTCATTCACCATTGCACCTAAGCCATTAAGGGTTGACCACATAACACCGGTTTGATTTTGCACCCAGGCATCAGAAAATACATAAGGTGCCGACTGTAATGAAATGGTATTATCGCTACCGGCAAAAACCTGTGGCAAATCCTGTATGGATAATTCCATGCAATCTATAGCATTAGCGCAGGTATCGCTGGCAAAGGCCTCCAGACAAAGCATGATACTTCCGATTTGGATATCCTGAATGCCGGGTGTATAGCTGGCAGCCAGATCATTTTCATTATCAAAAGTTCCATCACCATTGCTTGTCCAAAGCACAGCACTATGATTGCTTGCCTCCCCTCCAAGCGTATAGACATCACCCAGGCAAAGGGCAGCATCTTCGCCAGCATTAGCGTAAGCATCGTAGCATCCATTATATTTCAAGGCAAGGGTAAGATTATCAAATACTCCACTCTCGCAAGGCGAAAGGGGTAAAGCATAGAGGCTAAGTTCGATTTGCTCTGTCTGGAAATCGGCATCGGATGGTGAGTAGCTGGTATGTAGCGAGGCTGGATCATCAATAGTTCCACTACCGGTGCTTGTCCATTGCAGCTCTGCGTAATTTTGTGCAGCAGCCAGGGAAGTATTAAATACATCGCCATAACTGATAGAATCATCCTGGCCGGCATAAGCAGAGGGAGGTTTTTGGAAATAGATTATCACACAATCGGTAATATCGCTACAATTAGAAAGGCCAGAAGCGGTAAAGCAAAGCTCTACCTGACCATTCGACAAATCCTGAATGCAAGGATAATAGGTGGTTTCAAGTGTATTTTGATTATCGAAAGTGCCGCCACCCATTGTCATCCAAGTAAGATTACTGTAAAAATCAGCTTCGCCGACTAAGTTTACGATTTCGCTTTCGCAGATGTTTTGATCACTTCCGGCATTGGCTTCGGGAGTTTGTTGAATAATAAGGTTTAGGAAATCAACGGCATCAGCGCAAACACCATTTGCATTTGCCGTAAGGCTAATATTAACCTCCCCGGCAGCGATATCAGAAACACCGGGATAGTATGTTGTTGCTATAATGTTGGCATCATCAAAGCTACCATCGCCGTTAGTAGTCCATAAAGTACTTGCGGCATTTTGCGCAATGCCGCTAAGGCTAACCGAAGTGGTTTCGCATATCGTTTGGTTGGCACCGGCATTGGCTGTGGGCGCAGCATCGATAGTAAGCAGCATCTCGCTGGTGGCATCGCCGCAACTGGAGGATGAAAAAGCGGTGAGCGAAAGTACAAGCTGCCCATTTTGCTTGTCGCCTGAGCCAGGAATATAGCTTGTTATGAGCTGGCTGTTATTTGTAAACTCGCCATCACCGTCACTTTCCCAAAGTATATTATCATAATCTGTAGCTTCTCCAATAAGACTGACACTTGTCGCTGTCTCACATATCGTTTGATCAGCACCCGAATTGGCATAAGCCGAAGAATTGATTTCCAGGTAAAGGCATTCACTTGCATTATCGCATCCTTCATTGGCCACTGCCGAGAGGCATAGTTCTGCATCACCATTTTCAATATCTGCTGACCCGGGGAAATAGGTGGCTTCCATAAGTGTGGAATCGTCAAAGGTTCCATCGCCGGTACTTGTCCAGTAAATGCTTGAATAATTCATGGCAAAACCTCCCGTGGTAAAGGTTTCGTTACCACATATTACCCCACCGTTATTTACAAATACTATAGGGGGTTCATTTATTGCTATCCTTAAAGTATCACTTACATTTGCGCATTGGGCACTACTGGCTGTTAAAATCAAAAACACTTCACCCGCCGCTTTATCCTGACTGGTAACATTATAATGTGTATTCAAATTATTGGGCGGGAAGAAATTGCCAGTACCCGTTGATGTCCAGATGATGCTGGAATAATTCTGTGCCAAGCCTGTGAGCGAAACCAGGTTTTGTGAATTACAAATAATCTGGTCTTCGCCGGCATAAACGGTTGCCGCTTCAAAAAAGCTGATGTTGAGCATATCGGTAGAATCGGCGCAATCAAGTGCTGCAAAAGCGGTAAGGGATATTTCTATCGTTTCAATCTCTACATCTTCCTCGCCGGGATAGTAGATAGTATTTAAACTCGTAGGAGCCGAAAAAGTGCCATCCCCTGCGCTGACCCATAAAACGCTGGTTTGATTTTCAGCCGTTCCATTAAGTACAATTGCTGTATAATCGCATGTGCTGATGTCGTTGCCCGCATTGGCAATAGCATCCTGGCAGGCATCAAGAATGCTTAGGTAAAAGTCATCGCTTCGCGCCAATTCGCAGGGCTGCAGGGGCATAGCCGTTAAAGTAAGGTTAACGCCCTGGGCTTGCTCATCAGCGAGACAAGGGTGATAAACTGCATTCAGCGTATCCGAGCTATTAAAAGTACCCGAACCGGAAGTTGTCCAAAGCACCGAAGCATTATTGGTGGCCGTAGCATATTCCAGTTCGTAAAATTCGCCCCGCAAAATGCTTGCATCATTTCCGGCAAAAGCCAGGGCTTGTGGCTGGATTGTTAAAATCATTTCACTTATTGAGCTTGCACAGGTTCCATTACTTGCAGCAGTAAGCGTTAACGTTACCCCACCACCAACTTCATCATTGCTTCCTGGCATATAAACCGGGGATAACTGTGTGGGATCATCAAAAGTACCATCGCCATTGGTTTCCCAAAACAAACTGGCAAAGTGGTCGGCTTCACCATTGGGCTTATAAACTAACCCCTTGCATATTGTGGCATCAGCTCCTGCATTAGCCGTAGCCTCACTTATCAGGTGTAATTGCATACAATCGATGGCATTATCGCAGCCATCCTGACCGAAGGCAGTTATACACAATTCAACAAGCCCATCCATATCACTGCTTCCGGGAAAATAAATAGGCGTAAGAACATTGTCTTGCGAAAAAGCACCATTTCCAGTACTGGTCCATTGCACGCCGTTATTATTGGCAACCACCCCAAACAAAGGAATACCAGCCTGACCACATGCGGTATAATCGGATCCGGCATCGGCTGAGGGTGCCTCAATAATAGTTAGGCTGAGGCAACTGTATGCGTCCCCGCAATTTGCTAAGCCACTTGCTGTCAAACACAAGTCAACAAGACCATTAGTGATATCATTATTGCCAGGTACATATTCACTGGTTAAACTATTTTTATTTGTAAAAGTACCATCTCCCCCGGTAGTCCAGCTATATGAACTTGCATTATTACCAATGCCATTCAATTGTAACGAATTAGTCGAACACAGGGTTTGATCGCTCCCGGCAATAGCCTCGGGCAAGTCCTGAAATAAAATCGTAAGACAATCCGAAGCGTTCTGGCAGGGCGCAGAAGCATAGGCCGTTATGCATAGCACCACCTCGCCATTCAGTAAATCATTTTCGCCGGCTGTATATTTGGGATGCAAGATTGTATCGTCATCAAAAAAGCCATCACCATCACTTGTCCATAAAACCGATTCCAGATTTTGAGCCTGCGAATTTTCCAGATAAATTTCATCGGTTTGATCGGCACAAAGCTGCATATCATCGCCGGCAAAAGCTACGGCATTGCTACAATCGGGAACAATATGCAAGGTCAAGGTATCTAATACTGAAGCAAGACAAGGACTAATGGGTATCGCTGTTAAAGTAAGTTTCGCCATACCCTGTTCCAGGTCATCTCCATTGGGTGTATAATTACAGATAACGTTTGCGGGATTACCGATTATCCCGTTTCCATCCACTATTGTCCATAGTACAGCAGATTTATCGCTAACCTGAGCCTGATCGATCGTTGTCGTTACACCAAAAGGGCATACCTTTTCAGCCCCGGCTTCTACGCCTGGATTGGCTTGAATGTAAAGTGTAAAAGAATCCTGTTCTTCGCCACAGCCTTCCATTCCGGATACATTCAGGTAGATATCGATTTCCTGATTCTGCATATCCTCCTGTCCGGGAGTGTATGAGGTATGTAGATCAGCTTCATTTGCAAAAGTTCCATCGCCATCGCTGATCCAGTAATGTGATGAGGCATTTATAGCTTCGCCATCGAGTTGGAGGATATCGCTCTCGCATATCGTACGATTTGCACCGGCTGATGCTTCGGGTGCAGGCAAGATTTCTATATTCACAACATCGATGGCAGGAAGATTACAAGGAGAGGCAGGAAAAGCAGTGAATTGTAATTCAACGTTCAGATTGTTGATATCCTGATTCCCGGGGTGGTAAATAGCATTCCATGAATTGGCATTTTCAAAAGTACCATCACTGGAAGTTTCCCAGAGTCGGCTTGCGCAATGTTGCGAGCTTGCATTAAGCTCAATATTTTCACCAGCACATACCGCAAAGTCGCTACCTGCACTGCAAGTTGGGTTCTTATTAATAAAGATAGTAGTATTATCACTCAGTCCAAATTCACAAGGAGGAGTGCCTACAGGTGTAAGTGTAAGCACGGCCTGCCCCAGCGAAATATCGCCTGTTCCGGGGGAATAGATAGTACTTAATGAGGTGACTGAGCTAAACGTTCCATCACCGGAACTTGACCAAAGCAGGCTTATATAATCGTTTGCAGAACCCTGCAAGGCAGCTTGTCCTGTTTCGCATATTGATATATCAGTTCCTGCATTAGCGGTGGCACCCCCTTCAAAATTAACTAACACATCATCGGACGATGACATGGTGCACGGAGCCTGGGGACTGGCTTCGAGGGTAAGAATAACTTCGCCATTATTGTTGTCATTCATACTGGCATGATATATAGCGTCTAACTGATCGATATTTTCAAAAGTCCCGTTTCCGCCCGTACTCCACAGCAGGGATGAATAATTTGATGCTGTTGCATCCAGGGGGATCACAATGCTACCACAGGCTCCAATATTATCACCGGCATCAACTTCGGGGCCGGAATTAATAGATAAAACCATGTTTTTGGTTATTTGGCCGGGGCAGGGTGCTATGGACGTTACGGTAAGCGAAAGGATGGCTTGGCCTGTTTGTATATCGCCCTCACCGGGTGTATATAAGGTTTTAAGCGTACTCGAATCCGCAAAAGTCCCATCGCCGCTTGTATTCCACTGAGCTGTACTATAAAAAACCGCCTGCCCGTTGGTTATAAAAGTTTCATTATGGCATATTGATATATTATTACCTGCCGAGCAATATGCGGGTTTGTTTACGGCTAGTTGAGTTTCCTCAACAATAGATAAATTACAGGGATCAACGCCTGCAACCGTTAAGGAAATCTGAATGTAACTGTGCGAATTGCCATAAGAGCCATGATAATAGGTAGTGGTCAGAGAGTCGGGATGACTAAAAGTTCCATTTCCCCCGGTTTCCCAAAGGATATCGCCCAGGTTTCCGCCTTCGGCAGTCAATTCGATGGGCATATTTATACAGGTAGAAAAATTGGGCTGTAAACTCATATAAGGAGTGGGGAATATAACAACATCTAAAGTATCCATTGCAACAAATGTGCATGGTGAATTGGGGCTTCCTTCGAGCGTGAGCGACAAGGACGTGCTTTGCATATCATTTTCACCCAAATAATACTCGGTTTGTTCAAGACAGGAATCACTAAAAGTACCATCACCCGAGCTAACCCAAATCAAAGATTCCAGATTACTGACCTGGCCATTTAAACTTATCGACCCAATTGCGCATGTGCTTATATCATCTCCGGCAAATGCTGCCGGATCATGTGCCACATAAATAGGGCGCATACTCCTGGATGTATTAATACCATCGCTGGCTTCGAGCATAAAGGTGGTAGACTCGGTAATGGTGAACTGTGGATTTTGTTCGTCAGAGTTATATCCAGGAGGATCGGATGACCATAAATACGTGAAGTCCCCGCTTCCGTTGGTAATTTCAACATCCAGCGAAATGCTGGCTTCATTGCAGCCCATATCAGGGTCGGCAAGGGCTTTTACCCGCAGGTCTTCGAAGCTCACCATGTCAATCAACCTAACCAGCGTTAAGGGATACCAAAAGTTTCCGTAACAATCTGGCCGCAAGGCAATTTGATCAACATCATATTCTGCCATATACTCCCATGAAAAAAGCCGGTAATGAATTTCTTCACCATAACTAAAACCATCTTTTTCCGGGGTGTCAAGGTTATCCATAAAGGCCGTAAAAATAAGGCCAATACTATCTGGCCAGGCACCTGCCCCTCCACACTTGTATTCACCATTATCATCCAAATAAAAAGCTCCTATATAGTCATTTTTTGCTATTGGTATCTCATTTACACGCGGATCAGCCTGATAATATACGATGATGCCGGCAACTTTATCACATGCCACTGGAATGTTCCACAATGGAGGCCAGTCATCCATCGCTCCTTTCGTTGGATTTTGCATAAGTGAATCCAATAAAATCAGATCTTGTGGCTCTTTCTCCAAAATAGCAGCCTGACTAAACTCATCGGATTGCAAATTAAGATTTTTTGTCTTTTTTTCGGCAACAAGATTTGTATTCAATACAAACACCATGAATAAAAAGAATGCAATTCTCTTATTCAAATCAAAGTAAAATAAATCCATTTTTCCCCTTTCTTAAAAAATTTGTCAATACATAGTTAAGACAAAGCCCCCTTTGTCTGAGCTAAATAATAGTTGCGTTAATAATCGCTTTAAATTGGTTAATAATCCCCCTTTGGATTGTAATTATTGTGTACAATAATTATTGGCTAAAATAGATGCTTAATAATACATTAGCAAAGCCAAAATAAAATTTGAGCGTAATATCGCATAGCAAGCAAAATAATACACTCAAAAAAAGGTAGTTAAAAAATTTATTTTTAATCTATCAAAATAAGAAAAGGGAAATGTTAAGGGATTTTATGAAAAAATTCGTAACCTCAATTATTGTTCCATTCAAACAAAAACAATAAAAAATGAATAGTAGTAATAGAAACCGTCAGATTTTTTACAAAAAATAAGCGCATGTAAAACGAAAGAATCATCGTGCTTTTTTCGCAATCCACTTCCGGGCATTCACAAAAGATTCTATCCATGGACTAAGCGTATCCAACTCACGATGGCTAGGATAATGAGCCCATTGCCAGGGAAGTACCGCTCGTTCCAAGTGCGGCATCATGGCCAGGTGGCGACCATCATGCGAAACCAGACCAGCAGCATTGTAGGGCGATCCGTTGGGGTTTCCGGGATATTGGCTGCAAGAATATTTTACAGGTATCGCATACTGTGACTCATCTTCGGGAAAGTGAAACTTGCCTTCGCCATGAGCTACCCAAATACCCAGGCGCGACCCAGCCAAAGATTTCAGCATTACAGAATTGTTGTTTTCGATCTCCACATTTAAAAATGCCGATTCAAATTTCCCGGAATCGTTGTGCAGCATTTTGGGGTGCTGCTGATGATTGGGATAAATCAAGCCCAATTCCATCATCACCTGACAGCCGTTGCAAATACCAAGGCTAAGCGTATCAGGACGGGCATAAAAATCGTCCAAAGTTTTTTTCGCTCTTTCATTGTACAAAAAAGCTCCAGCCCAGCCCTTGCCCGAACCCAGCACATCGCTATTGGAAAAGCCACCGACAAAAACAATAAAGTGGATATCTTCGAGCGTTTCGCGTCCGGCAATCAGGTCGGTGATATGAACGTCTTTTACATCAAAGCCGGCCAGGTGCATACTCCACGCCATTTCGCGATCGCCATTCACGCCCTTTTCGCGAATAATCGCAGCCTTGATCCCGCTTTGTTTTTTGCGACGCGGATCAATGCCGTATTGCTCAAAACTTCCGGAGAAATCGGCCAAAAAGCGAAAATGAAGATGCTGTGATTTATAATTCTTGTATCTGGCCAAAGCCAAATCAGGAGTGCTTTGGTGCGTATCCAGCAAATATGAGGTGCGGTGCCACACATCCCTCAGCGCATCAATATCAAACTTCCATTCGTGCATCATATTGTAAAGCCGGATTTCCCTTTCGGGGATAAAACTGCCTATCACTGCGGCGCGAATACCCTGGCCATTTAACACCGTGGCCACCTTACTTTCTTTTCGGGTCTGAATCAGGATTCCCGGTTTTTCGCTAAACAAGAGTTTGATGGTATCTTCTTCGCCTAAGGAGTTCAGGTTTACGGAAAGGCCTCCCGCAATATTTGCAAAATTCATTTCGAGCAAAGCGGTAATCATTCCGCCGGCAGAAATATCGTGTCCGGCAAGAATTTCTTCATTGTTTATCAATTTTTGGATGGCATCAAAGGCCATCTTAAAACATGCAGGATCGGGAATCCCGGGAGTATTTACCCCAAGTTTATTTGTAATTTGCGCAAAGCTGCTTCCGCCGAGGTGGAAGTCCGAACCCGAAAAACTCACGTAAATCAAATGAGTATTTGGCTGGTTTTGCAGCACAGGCTTTACAATTTTGGATATATCCGAAACTTCGCCAACGGCAGAAACAATCACCGTTCCGGGAGCCAAAACCCGCTGTCCATCCGGGTACTGCTGCGTCATCGAGAGGGAATCTTTTCCGGTGGGAACATTTATTCCCAAACGGATGGCAAAATTACTCAAAGATTCTACAGCCTTGTAAAGACGGGCATTTTCTCCCGGATTTTTTGCCGGCCACATCCAGTTGGCCGACAGCGACACCCCCTGAAGCCCGCCTTCGATGGGAGCCCAAATCAAATTTGTAAGTGCCTCGGCCACCGAAAGCACCGAGCCATTTGCCGGATTGATAAGCCCTGCTGCCGGAGCATGACCAATGGCGGTAGCTACTCCCTTTTTGCCCTGATAATCGAGGGCGGCCACACCCAAATTATTAAGCGGCAATTGTATCTCGCCCGCACATTGCTGCAAGGCCACTTTTCCGGTCACCGAGCGATCCACTTTATTAGTAAGCCAATCCTTGCAAGCCACCGCCTCCAACTGCAACACCGCCTCCAGATATTCGTTAAGTTTAGAAATCGAATAATCTAAATCCGCAAAGCCCGATGTTAAGGTGGTATCCTCAAGTACCGTTTTTGGCGGTTTACCAAAAAAATCGGCAAGATTCAGGTCGATGGGATTGGCCTTTGCATTTTCGCGCTGAAAGACAAAACGATGATCGCCGGTAGTTTTTCCTACCTCGTAATAAGGTGCCCTTTCGCGTTGGGCAACCCTGTGCAGGAGAGCGGCATCTTCATTTTTTAAAATCAAACCCATGCGCTCCTGCGATTCATTGCCAATAATTTCCTTATCGGAAAGGGTGGGATCGCCCACAGGCAATTTTTCCATTTCGATTACAGCCCCGGTTTCTTCCACCAATTCGGAGAGGCAGTTAAGATGACCGCCGGCACCATGATCGTGGATGGAAACGATGGGGTTTTTATCAAGCTCCACCATGGCACGAATGGCGTTGTAAACCCGTTTTTGCATTTCGGGGTTTGAACGTTGCACGGCGTTCAATTCAATTTTGTTGGCAAACTGACCGGTGGCCACCGATGAAACAGCTCCACCGCCCATGCCAATGCGATAATTGTCGCCACCCATCACTACGAGCGTATCATTTTTTTCAGGACGGTCTTTCAGGGCTTCGCTCTTTTTGCCAAAGCCCACGCCGCCGGCCAGCATTATCACCTTATCAAAAGCCAGTTTTTTATCTGCTTCAAAATGCTCGAAAGTGAGCACGCTACCACAAATCAATGGCTGGCCAAACTTATTTCCAAAATCGCTGGCTCCATTCGAAGCCTTGATAAGAATGTCAAGCGGGCTTTGATAGAGCCACTCGCGTTCGGGAAACTTTTTCTCCCATGATCGCGGCGACTCGGGGCGGGGATAGGAAGTCATGTAAACGGCGGTTCCTGCCAAAGGAATACTGCCCTTACCTCCGGCAAGCCGGTCGCGGATTTCGCCGCCCGAGCCGGTAGCAGCACCATTGAAAGGTTCTACGGTGGTAGGAAAATTATGGGTCTCGGCCTTAAGCGAAATTACGGATTCGATATCACGGGTAGTGAAAAAATCCGAAGTATCGGCATGTTCGGGGGCAAACTGCTCGATGGCAGGCCCCTCGACAAAGGCAACATTATCTTTATAAGCCGAAACAATCCGGTTGGGATTGGCGGCAGAAGTTTTACGAATAAGCGAGAAAAGCGTTTCGGGCATCTCCTTGCCATCGATAACAAAAGTACCGTTAAAAATTTTGTGCCGGCAGTGCTCCGAGTTTACCTGGGCAAAGCCATACACCTCGCCATCGGTAAGTTTGCGCCCCAATTTTTGGCTGAGTTCGTCAAGGTATTTTACTTCATCATCGCTCAGTGCCAGGCCTTCGCTTTGGTTGTATTCGGCTATATTTTTAATAAAAATAATAGGATCGGGTTTTTTATTGATGGTAAAAATATGCTGATCCAGTTTTTTATACACTGCCGAAAGCATGGGATCGAAGGTGGAATTTTTGGCCGCCGTTTCGATAAACTCCTCGATGCGGGCAATTCCATCCATACCCATATTTTGGGTTATTTCCACCGCATTGGTGCTCCAGGGCGTAATCATCTCCCGACGGGGACCCACAAAAATACCTTCGATAGTTTGTTCCTGCAAAAGCCCGGCACCGCCAAACAGCCAGACCAGTTTTTGGATATTGACAGCATCGAGTGCCTGGGCACTTTCTAAAACGAAAACTTTATCAGCACTGCGAAAAAAGTAAACCATGATTTTGAATTTTTGATTTGAAACGAATACCTGGTCTGCAAAAATAGATATTTGAGGTTAAAACTTCTTTCAACATTATTATTTTTGCAAAAACTAATCATCATCACCATGCACATTAACAAAGTTTTGCTATTGCAATTATGGCTTTTGCCAATACTAATTTTTATAAGCAGCCAAAATATTCAGGCTCAGGATTACAAAGAAGTAAGCCCAAAACCGGGCGATGGTATTTTTTCTTTGCTGCGTTCTTACAATCTGGATCCCAAAGATTATTTTGATGCCTTTATCGAGCTAAACAAAACCAAATTGGGTGAAGATCTAATCCTAAAAACCGGACAGACCTATCGTCTGCCCATTGTAAATGAAGCAAATTCGGCAGCGAGTAAGGAAAGCGGAGTCTTCCCAATTTTTGGTATCGATTACGAAAAAGTAACTTTTAAAGACAACAGCCTGCAAGGAGCCGTATTTTATATTGTGCCGGGGCATGGTGGCCCCGACCCCGGAGCGGTAGGCGAAAAAGCAGGACATCAGCTATGCGAAGACGAATACGCCTACGACATCGGGCTGCGTCTGGCGCGAAACCTGCTGGAGCACAATGCCACGGTCTATGTAATTACCCGTGATGATAATGATGGAATTCGTGATGAGGTATATTTAAAATGTGATAAAGATGAGCATTGTTGGGGCGACCTGAAAATACCGATTAACCAAACCCGCCGCCTGCGCCAGCGTGCTAACGCCATAAACGAGGTAAGCAAGAAATATGGCGGCCAGTACCAGCGCACCATCGAGCTGCATGTGGATTCGCGCTACGAAAAACAAAATGTGGACATCTTCTTTTACCACCATCCCAATAGCAAAAAAGGAAAGGCCTTGAATGAGACTTTGTACGCCACCATAAAGGAAAAATACGATGAAGTGCAACCCGGACGCGGCTACAAGGGTTCCATCAGCGGACGCAATTTGTATATGCTGCGTCATGCCAACCCGGTTTCGACCTACATCGAATTGGGAAATATCAACCACGCGCGCGACCAGAAGCGCCTTTTACGACCTGACAATCGTCAGGCCATTGCCAACTGGCTGATGGCGGGACTGATAAAAGATTATCAGAATTCTAAATAGGGTCTGTCTTTGCAGTCGTTGTATGAAATTTGAATAGTCCTCCCGCAATCGGGACAGGTCGTCCTTCAGGGCAGGGATTAAAATGAAAGTAGGGAAAACCCCCGCGATTTCGCCACGCCTGCGGCGTGGCGAAATCGCGGGGGAGTATTTCCCAATCCAATATTCCCCGGGTTAAAACCCGGGGCTAGTCAAAAACATCGACTTTAAAGACAGGCACTAAATAGCCTCGGCTAATGGGAGGCCGGGGCATTTTTTTCGGGTACCTCGAGCAGTTCCATTCTCAGCATATTAAGGGCTGCCAGCGAAGCCTTGCGGATATTTCGCCCACGATGTTCTCCGAAAAGAAACTTCTTCGCAATCACTTTTTCGGGTGTGGCTAATGCAATCCAGGTTGTACCCACGGGCTTTTCCTCGCTGCCACCATCCGGACCGGCGATGCCTGAGGTGGCCAGAGCATAATCGGTATCCATTTTTTTGCGAACACCTTCGGCCATTTGCCTTACCACCATTTCGCTAACTGCTCCTTCGCTTTCGATGGCCTGGTGCGATACGCCAAGCAAATCAACTTTTACCGCGTTGGAGTAAGCAATGACAGAGCCCTTGTAATATTCGGAACTACCGGCAATGCTGGTGAGCAGATGAGCAAGATAACCTCCCGTGCAACTTTCGGCAGTAGCCAAAGTTTTTTCCTTTTGCTTCAACAAGCGGCCAACAACCAGTTCGAGGGTTTCATCATCGTAGCCAAAAATTAAATCAGGAATCAATTTTTGAAGCTTAGCCTGTTCTAGTTTCAATAATTTATTGACAAATAACTTATCTGAACCGGTAGCCGTCAGGCGTAAACGCACAATTCCGGGCTGTGGCAAATAGGCCAGTTTCAGATTTTCGGGTAACTGGTCTTCCCAGCTTTCGATGGTGCTTGCCAAAAAAGATTCGCCCACGCCCTGGGTAAGAATGGTTTTGTGTATAATAAAGGTAGAGTTGTATTTTTTGGCCAGGCGTGGTAAAACCACATTACTAACCATCGTTTTCATCTCGAAAGGCACCCCGGGCATCGAAACATAAATACATCCATCCTGCTCAAACCACATCCCGGGTGCTGTTCCGTTGCTGTTGCTTAGCGGGATACAATTTGCCGGAACTTCTGCCTGCTTACGATTAAGATCCGTTACCGGAAAACCCCGCAGCTTAAAAAGTGCCTGAACATTCTCGAAAGTGGCCTGATGAAAAATCAGTTCCGTATCGAAATATTCGCACAGCGTATGCTTGGTGATGTCGTCTTTGGTGGGGCCTAATCCTCCGGTTATCAAAATCAGGTCAGCCCGCGAAGCAGCCTCCTTCAGGCCGGTGAGGATATGCTCCCGGTCATCGGACAGGCTGGATATTTGCTTTACGCGAATCCCTATCAAATTCAACTGCTCGGCAAGCCAGGCCGAGTTGGTATCCACCACCTGACCAATTAATAATTCATCGCCGATGGTAATGATTTCTGCTATCATAATCAAAATATTAACTTTGTGCTTTTTTTTTGCAAAAGTAGAATTATGGAAAGAATTAAAGAGTCAGAATTGATTATTAATCCAAACGGGAGTATTTATCACCTTAATATCAAGCCGGAAGATATAGCTGAAAATATTATCCTGGTCGGCGACCCCGGAAGGGTAGAAAAAATTTCCCGCCATTTCGATACGGTTATCCATCGCAGCCAAAACCGCGAGCTTATCGCTCATATTGGTATCCTCAATCAAAAGCCGCTTATGGTAATGTCAACAGGCATGGGTACAGATAATATCGACATCGTGATGAACGAGCTGGATGCTTTGGTTAATGTTGACTTTGCATCGAGAACCATCAAAGAGAAACACACCAGCCTCAACATCATCAGGCTGGGCACCTCGGGAGCTATCCAGCCCGACATCCCAATAAACTCCTTTGCTGTGTCCACACATGGAATAGGCCTTGACGGGCTACTCAAGTTTTACGACAGTAGTGCCGTAACGCACCCCGAACTAAGCGAAGATTTCATTAAGCAGGTGTCGTGGCATCCCGACCTCCCCTACCCGTATTTTGTAGATTGTTCGCCCGAGCTTTTTCAAAAGATGGCCACCGGACTGTATTCGGGAATTACCGCCACGGCTCCCGGATTTTACGGCCCACAGGGGCGCGTTATCCGCATTCCGCTCATGCACCCCGACCTGATGGACAAAATGCAACAGGTGCGCATCGGCGGCGAACGAATTATCAATTTTGAGATGGAGACATCGGCACTGTACGGACTTGGCAAATTATTGGGACACAACACACTTACCGTTTGTGCCGTAATTGCCAACCGAGCCCTGAACACCTACTCCAAAGATCACCATACCGCCATCGAAGATTTGATTGATTTGGTATTGGAAAGGCTAACAAGCTAAGTATAATTAGATACCTCTAATTTTGCGAAACGTTTCGGCCAAATCTTTCAGGTGCGGAGCACCGGTAATCTTTGGTGTGCCGGGCATGTAGTAAACCTAACAGGTGCGTGGAAAATTCC
>CAZGAO010000045.1:0-43361 GCA_964523795.1 uncultured Lentimicrobiaceae bacterium | reverse complement strand
TACATTGATCATCTTGCAAATATCCTTAAAAAATTAAAAAAGTTTAAAAATATTGAGAATATCCAAATAAAACAATTTTCTTTGCAGTGTGAATATTCACTAACTTATTTATAAGAGTAAAATAATGACATCAGAATTATCAGACAGACAAAAAGAAATAATCGATGTTTCGCTCGAATTGATTGCCGAAAAAGGGATACAGGGACTGACGATTAAAAACCTGGCAAAAAGAATTGGCTTCTCTGAATCAGCCATTTATCGTCATTACGAAAATAAAATTCAAATACTGCTTGCCATTTTAGACTTTTTTAAGGAAGGTTCTGAACGTATATTTGCCAATGAGCTTAATTCGGACGATGATGCGATGGTTAAAATAAATCGCCTGTTCATGAATCAATTCACGATTTTCACCAATTCACCCTCACTGGTTGCCGTAATTTTTTCGGAAGAGCTTTTTCGTAACGAAACGGTTCTAACAGAGAAAGTAAGCGAAATTATGAACAGTAATCTAAACACCGTAGCTCAGCTTATTCAAAGTGGACAGGATAATGGCGAGATTCGGGCAGATGTGGAGGCGACGCATTTATCGCTGGTGGTGATGGGGACACTTAGGCTGTATGTAAAAAAATGGCATATCTCCAATTATTCATTCAACCTGATCATTAAGGGTAACGAACTTTCTGCGGCAATTGAAACGTTAATTAAAAAATAAATTTAAAACTAAACACAATGGAAATTCACAAAGTATCAGACCAAGCCATAGTAGAAACTCCACACAAGGTGGACGTTCGTAAAATGTACGAGAAAGAAACCGCACAGGCCATGCACATAACCCTAAAGCCCGGCGAAGCACTGAAACCGCACATTACCCCGGTAGATGTATTTTTCTTTGTTCTCGAGGGGACTCCCGACATTCTTGTCGGCAAGGAAAAAGTAAGGGTTGAGGCCGACACGCTGGTCGAAAGCCCAAAAGACATCGTTCATTGCTTGTATAATAATTCTGATGCTGTAGCCCGGATTTTGGTAGTAAAAGCACCTAAGCCAACAGCACAGGCAAAATTGTTATAAGTTGGTTTAGCATAAAAACAAAAAAAATTTAGCTGTTTTAGTTAGTGAACATTCATTAACAATAATAATTATGAAAACATTAATTGATTAAGATAAAATGAAAATCAAAAAAAATTTAAACGGTATGTTAGTGAATATTCACAAATCTAAACGAATATTCCTTTTCATGTTTGCTATCACTGTTTTTTATTCGGTAAATGCGCAAACCTGGTCTTTGCAACAATGTATCGACACGGCGCAGGTACATAATAAGAATCTGCAAATAAGCCGAAACACCATGCAAATTGGCACCGAAAGACAAAAGGAAGCAAAGGCCAACTTAATTCCAAAAATTAACCTGAACGGCGATTACAAGTATTTTGCCGAGCTGCCCTACCAAATTATGCCACAATCGGCATTTGGCGGACCCGAGGGGCAGTTTAAAGAAATACAAATGGGAGTACCCCACAACTTAGGGGCAAATATTCAACTGGCTTTGCCCTTGTACAATTCGCAGGTTTATGGAGCCATTAAAACCACCAAAATCGCAGCTGAAATATGCGAACTTCAATACCAAAAAACCGAAGAACAGGTGTTTTTTGAAATATCGAATCTATATTATAATGCTCAGATTCTGATTCATCAGAAGGCTTTTATCGATAGTAATTTGGTGAATACCGGCAAGCTACTCGATAATTTAAAGCTTCTTCATTCGCAGCAAATGATTAAGAAAAGTGATGTTACAAAATTAGCATTGCAATATGAACAGTTGAAAACACAGCGCGAACTTGTGGCAAACAACTACGACCAGGTAATGAATGCCTTGAAATTTTCGATGGGAATTTCGTTTCAGCAAAATATTGGTATTGAGCCCGAAATTGCCAAAAAATCTTTATTGGATTATTCCAATTCCCCATCGGTAGATTTACGAATGGCATATTCTCAAAACAAACTCCTTAACGGCGAATTGAAAACACTGAAAAATTCGCGCATCCCAAACGTTTCGCTATACGGAAGCTATGGGCAAACCGGTTTTGGCTACGATAAAAAACCCGATGACTTTCTTATATTCCATCCGGTAAGTTTTGCCGGATTACAAATTTCGATGCCCTTGTTTAATGGAACAGTTACCAGACGTAAGATCAACCAGAAAAAACTGGAAATTGAAAATAACCAATTGCAAATTGATTTGGTAAGTGATCAAAACCAAATGCTTATCGAAAACGCAACGCAAAAAAGACTGGTAACCCGACAAACCATTCAAAATACCACGGGACAAATAGAGCTGGCAAGTACCGTTTACGATGAGATGGTTTTGCAGCAAAAAGAAGGAACTGCTAACCTGACTGATATTTTATTGGCCGACAACGCGCTTCGCGAAGCGCAACAAAACTACCTCGCAGCAGTAGTTGACTTTTTGAAAGCTGACTTGGAATTGAAAAAATTAACAGGGAATATCTTATCGAAAAATTAAATCATAAAATCATGACGAAAAAAATCATTTATACCGTTGCCATTCTTGTACTCATTGCCTTTACAGTTTATAAACTGAAAAGTAATAAAGAAATTACCGAAAATCGGGTTTATCAATACGACAAAGAAAAACCGATTAGCGTCCGGGCTATGACCGTAAATTTGGTAAATTCAGAAAATGAATACCATTATTCGGGCACCTTCGAACCGAATAGGGAGAGCAAAATTAGCGCAGATTTCCAGGGAAAAGTCATGGCTGTTTTGGTTGATTTAGGAAGCCGGGTTCAAAAAGGACAAACACTTATCCAGTTAGACAATTCGCTTTTGAAACTACAACTACAAAGCATCGAGATACAAATTGAAGGTTTGGAAGCTGATGTAAAGCGTTTTTCTGTTTTAGCTGCCGCCGATGCTATCCAGGGCGTCCAGCTCGAAAAATCAGAATTGGGTTTGAGAACAGCAAAAGTGCAAAAAGCTACCTTGCTCGAACAAATCGACAAAACCACGATTCGGGCACCATTCAATGGCATTGTTACCCTAAAATTTACCGAGGCAGGAGCTTTTGCCGCTCCGGGAATGCCACTGCTCCAAATCACCGAAATATCAAATCTAAAGTTTACGGTGAATGTTCCAGAGAATGATTTATCCAAATTTAGTGAGGGGCAAATTTGCCAGGTATCTGCCGATGTTTATCCCGATCTTTTGCTCGATGGAAAAGTGAGTATGGTGGGCAGCAAAGCAAACATGGGAAACAGTTATCCGGTACAGTTTATTTTAAAAAACACGGACGACATAAAAATTAAATCGGGGATGTTTGGAAAAGTTTCTATAAAAAGTATCAGTAATTCAAACCGGATAATTATTCCTGCTTCGGCCATGGTTGGCTCAACCATTCAACCACAGGTTTATGTAATTAAAAACGGAAATGCTGTGTTGCAAAATATTACTGTTTCCGAACGATTGGAAGATAAAGTGTCCGTTTCACAAGGATTAGCTGAAGGCGACAAGGTGGTTACCAACGGATTTATCAATCTTTTTAACGGAGCAAAAGTTACCCTTAAATAAGCTGAAATATGAATATTACAGAAATTTCGATAAAACGACCATCGCTCATCATCGTTCTTTTTAGTGTATTTACACTGCTGGGAATTATAGGTTATAAAAACCTGAGTTACGAATTGTTGCCCGATTTTAACCAGCCGGTGGTGGTTATAAAAACCATTTATCCCGGGGCCGAACCCCAGGAAGTGGAAACTTCGGTATCGCGAAAAATTGAAGATGCGCTATCAAATTTAGAGGGTGTTGATTATTTGGAAACAAAGTCGATGCCCAACGCATCGGTTATTATTGCCAACCTCAAATACGGCACCAATGTGGATAATGCCATGCAGGATGCCCAGCGGTATATCGACAATATTAGCACCGACTTGCCCGCCGACATTCAGGCTCCGGTGATGAGCAAGGTGTCGCCCAACGATTTGCCCATCATTTCGATAAGTGCTACCAGCAATCTGCCTGAAACGGAGTTTTACCAAAAAATGCAAGATGATTTTCTTCCACAGATTCAGCAGTTAAAAGGTGTGGCCGAAATTACGATGCTGGGTGGTGAAGAGCGCGAAATACAAGTAAAGGTTGACCAGGAGAAATTGAAATTGTACAAAATTTCGCTCTTGCAGGTAGTCGAAGCCATTAATATGTCGGGGCTGGATTTGCCTGCCGGAAAAGTGCAGACTAACAAAGTAAACAACTCCGTGCGCCTAACCGGGAAGTTTGCCACTGTTGACGATATTATGAATGTGCAGCTTGCCATGCCTTTCCCGCAAAGCCCGGTGTATGTAAAAGATGTGGCAAGCGTGATTGACGGTGTTAAAGAAATCGAATCGGTGAGCCGATACAATGGCGTGAACGGAATTGGCCTTTTGCTCAAAAAACAAGGCGATGCCAATGCAGTGGATGTTTCGGGATTGGTTCACGAAAAGCTTAAAAACATTGAAGAAAAAAACAGCGATGCCGGGGTGAAATTTATTATTGCCGACGATTCCACCGATAACACTATCGCCGCCGTCGATTCGGTGGTAAACGATTTAATCCTTGCTGTTATTTTGGTTTCGATTGTGATGTTGTTGTTTTTGCGTAGTTACCGCAACTCACTCATCGTTATAATCTCAATACCAACTTCGTTGATTACTGCTTTCGCCGTAATGTGGTTGCTGGGTTATACGCTAAACCTGATGACACTGCTTGCCATGTCGCTGATTATTGGGATTCTGGTGGATGACTCCATTGTGGTGCTCGAAAACATTCAGCGCCACCTCGACATGGGAAAAGAAA
Organism: uncultured Lentimicrobiaceae bacterium; assembly: GCA_964523795.1. Taxonomy (GTDB): domain Bacteria; phylum Bacteroidota; class Bacteroidia; order Bacteroidales; family 4484-276; genus SABY01. The sequence goes on along the minus strand of CAZGAO010000045.1, from coordinate 38,510 downwards.
AAAGAAGCGCCGCCATGGACGGGCGGATGGAAATTGGTTTTTCAGCACTTTCGATTACTTTGGTAGATGTGGTGGTATTTTTACCGATTTTGTTTTTGCAGGTTTTTGTTGCCGATATGCTCAAGCAATTTTCGGTGGTTGTCATCACATCAACATTAACTAGTTTGTTGGTCGGATTTACTTTAACGCCGTGGATGGCATCGCGTATTGGGAAAAAAGAAGATTTGCAGCCCACCAATTTTCTAAATCGCTTTTTACTTTGGTTCGAGTACCAGCTTCAAATTTTTATTGCGTGGTATGGCCGACTATTAACGTGGGTGTTGAGCCATAAACTAATATTTACAGGCATCGTGATTTTATTGCTGATTTTTACTGCCGGAATGATGAAACAGGGAATAATTGGCAAGGAGATGATGTCAACCGGCGACCAGGGAAAATTCAGGTTAAACCTCGAATACGATAAAACCATCACCGTGCAGCAAAATAATATTGTTTCGCAGCAGGTCGAAAATTACATTCTTCAGCACCATGAAGTATCCACACTTTTTAGCAACATTGCCGGCCCCAGCACCGGAATTGGGAGCCTCGGCGTGGGTTCGGCCAATAAATCAGAATTCACCATTCAGCTAAAACCTGAAGAAGAACGCGACATTAAAACCGAGGCTTTTATGAAATCTTTGCGCAACGACTTGGAATCCGAATTTTCGGGCATCAATTTTTCGATGGCTTTTATTGGTTTGCTGCCTAAGTCGGCACCCATAAAAATTACTTTGAGTGGAGCCAATCATACGGAGGTAATGGAAAAGGCACAATCATTACAAGCTGTTGTCGAAAATATTCCAGGTGCCGACAATGTGCAACTTTCGGTTGTGGAAGGTAACCCGGAGTATAAAGTAATTCCTGACAAAGATAAAATGCAGCGCCTGGGACTAAACACGGCTTATGTGGGCATGAATTTACGAACCGCATTTACCGGAAACGATGATGCTACTTTAACAGAAAAGGGCACGGAATATCCGGTACGCATCTGGCTCGACGATTTCAACCGCAAGAATTTTGAGGATGTGCAAAACCTCACCATCGTAAATCCGATGAACCTACCTATAACTGTTTCGCAATTTGCCGAAGTTAAACAGGATAATTCGCCTTCGCTGCTGGAGCGGCTCGACCGCCAGGCTTCGGTTACGCTCACCGCCGAATCGTTTGGGCGGCCATCGGGAACATTGGCCGATGATGTGATTGCTTACCTGAAATCACAGCCCCTGCCCGAAAATGTGAAATTGACCTGGGGTGCCGACATAAAAACACAAAACGAAAGCTTTGGCGCATTGGGCTCGGTTTTGCTCATCTCGTTTATCCTCATTTATTTAATCATGGTGGCTTTGTACGATAGTTATATTTATCCTTTTGTGGCCTTGTTTGGAATTCCGGTGGCTGGCATCGGTGCTTTCCTGGCTTTGAATTTATCGGCCAACGACATCACGCTATTTGCACTTTTGGGTTTAATTATGCTCATGGGGCTGGTAACTAAAAACGCCATTTTGATTGTGGATTTTACCAACCAGCTAAAAGCTGAAGGCAAGCATTTTAAAGAAGCACTGCTCATTGCCGGAAAGGAACGTTTGCGCCCGATTTTGATGACCACTTTGTCAATGGCCATCGGGATGATGCCCATTGCCCTGGCGCAGGGAACTGCCAGCGAATGGAAAAACGGCCTTGCCTGGGTAATTATCGGTGGGCTGCTATCATCATTAATACTTACCGTGTTTTTGGTGCCGGTGGTTTATTACGCTGTGGATTCGGTGAAGGAAAATTTTGGTAAAGAAAAAAAGAAATAAAGTAATGATAATAATTCAAATTCTGATGGCTGCTCTTTTATTTTCTTCTTTTCAAAACAAAGAAGAAACCAGCTATTCCTTAACGGTTACTGTAAACGAGTTGCGGAACTCGAACGGGGTGGTGCAATTTGCTTTGTACAATAATGCCGATGCCTTTCCCGACGAGCATTACGAAAAATACTTCCGGAAACTTACGGTTAAGATAGAAAGCGGAATGGCTGAAGTAACTTTCCTCAATCTCCCGGAAGGGAAATATGCAGTAAATATTTTGCATGATGAAGATAGCAACGGAAAGATTAAAAAAGGAATTATCCTACCCAAAGAAGGAATTGGGTTTTCAAACTATCAATCCATTGGTTTTTCCAATCGACCGGTATTTGATAAAGCTTCATTTGAAGTTTTTGACGATAAATGGATAAGTGTCAAAATTATTTACTTATGATATGGTCGATGAAAACTGTGCTCAAAATCGGATTCTTTTTAGGGTTAATGCTCATGGTTTCGTGTGAAACTAACTTTGATTACTCGCCCTATTGCATAAATTTTAACGATAATGATAAGGATGTTAATTTAAAAAACATAGGTAGAATAATTGATCATCCTGCACACGACACCATCCAGATTGCTTTTACCGGCGATACACATAATTTTTTTGATGAACTGGAATTATTTGTTGAAAAGGTGAACACAATGGATGCCGTTGATTTTGTAATCCATGTTGGAGATATTGCCGATTTTGGCTTACCCCAGCAATACTTATGGGGAAACAGTTTATTAAGCCAGCTTAAAGTACCATATCTCGTTACCATCGGAAACCACGATTTAGTGGGCAATGGAATGGAGGCTTACATGGAAATGTTTGGTTCTTTGAATTTCAGCTTCATTTATCAGGGCATTAAGTTTGTTTTTTTAAATACAAACAGCCTCGAATTTCAGTACAACGGAATGGTGCCGGATCTCCTTTGGCTTGAACAGCAGTTGCTGCCATCCAATGAATTCGATAGTGTTGTGTTTGTGTTTCACCTGCCTCCGGGCATGGGTTTCGATCCCAATTTAGAAGAAGGATTTTATCAAACAATTTCCAAAAACAACAATGTAATTGTGGCCGTTCATGGCCATTTGCATCATTTCGAAATGTATTATCCTACCATCGATAGTATTCCTTATGTAAATGTATATGGCGTTGAATACGGTATGATGACTACCATTAAAATCTTTAATAAACAGATTTATGTTGAAGAAATTCCATTTTAATTTCTTAATAATATTTTTGTTGTTAGGAACTACATCCAATGTAAGCCTGGCTCAAACCGATTTAGGAAAATGGGATTGGCTGCTACCTGGTTATGCAAAATTACAATTCGCAGGGGGTATCGGATTTATATCAGGCGGGGTGGGATACACTTTTGTTAACCATCGTATTGATGCTTCCGTTTTTTATGGGTTTGTCCCAAAAGCTTTTTCTGTTGATGAATTACACAGCATAAGTGTTCAGTTTACAGCCAAATTAATTCGTGTATCCTTGTCTGAAAATTATCAATTACTCCCGCTAAACTTTGGGTGGTACTTGCATCATACTTTTGGCGATGAGTACTGGGTTAAGCTGCCCCCGCATTACCCCCCCGAATATTATTGGTGGTCGCCGGGCAGAAATGCCGGGGTATTTGTTGGGGGTGAGTTAAAAACCAAATGGCTGGCCTCAAAAACTCCCGCTTCAGGAATTGCACTATACGTACGCGCAGGAACTCGTGGATTATACCTTGCCAGCAAGTTCGGGAACAATTCAATCCCACTTTCCGATATTATTGAGCTGGGATTTGGAATCGCATTTTATCGTTAAATACATCCATCATGAAAACGTATCTGATCATAGTTTTAGTTATTGCCAGTTTTATTTCGGCCTTTGGTCAAAACGAGATTGATTCGCTTCCGCGGATAGCACTTCCAACCATTGCCCAGGTTAACCAGGGAAACAGCTACATCACTTTCCCAAGCGATATTGGAAACATTGAACCGCTTTGGTTTGAGGCCAACCTGATACCCAACTTTTATATTCGGCAAAGCAAAAATTCTCGACTGATGGGTGTGCTTACCCCACAAATTATTATCAGGATGTACCAGGAAGAATCGTATCCGGTGCGCACCCCGAGTTACATGCCTCAAATAACCGTTTATTACCAGTTAAGGGATTCTGAAAATGCAAAAAGTTTAAATATATTCGGGCGGCTTGGCCACCATTCAAACGGGCAGGATGGAGACTTTTATCTCGAAGATGGCAGCCTGAATTTAAAATCGGGGAATTTTGCTACTAACTTCCTGGAACTGGGTTTGATTGCCACCAATGTGAATACCCGTTTTAATGCTTACCAGTTTTTTAAAACTTCGTTTGAGGTTCATCCCGAGGGTTTAATTCAGGAAGAATTATTGGGAATTTACAGCCGTTACCGTTGGCACAGCGCATTTTCTATTTTTAAACTTAGCCCGAACAAGGAAGCGAACGATGCCAAAAAACCAGCCATTTCTTTAAAAGGGGAGATAACCTGGATGTTTGGCGATTACAATAATTTGGATGTCATTTCGCCCGACAGGATTAACCTGAACCTTACTTTTTATTATCATCCTAAATTCCTGGAAGACATCGGATTTTTTATCCAATACTACCATGGTTCCGATTACTACAACATGTATTTTGATCATCGATTAGATGTACTTCGGTTTGGCTTAATGACCGAAAAATTGAGATTTTAGAAGGGTAAAAAACTTAAGCAAAACTAATGTTTTTACAACAGAGCAATGCTAAATTTCAAAAATTGATTCTTAAGGCGTAGACATTATTTCTAATTTAGTCACTAATAAGGGTTTAGTTCAATAGCAAGTATTAAGAAAATATAGTACTTTTGAATGTTAACTAAAAAAATAAAAAATCATGAGCATGTATTGTAATCAGTGCCAGGAAACAGCCAAAAATACAGGCTGTACAATTAACGGAGTTTGCGGCAAGAAAGAAATTACTGCAAACATTCAGGATTTGTTAATGTATGCATGTCAAGGACTTTCGTATGCTACTATTGAAGCACGAAAAAAAGGAATTGACACCAATGCAGAAAGCAAACACATTACCAATTGTCTGTTTATGACAATTACAAATGCAAACTTTGACGATACATCTATTTTAGAGGCCGTAAAAAAATGTTTCGAGTACCGTGATGCTTTAAAAAGTAAGGTCGCCATCACAGCAAATCATGATTCAGTTACCTGGAAAACTTCGACTGATGAAGCATATCTTGAAAAAGCAAATCATGTGGGAATCCTCACTTATGATGCTAACGAAGATATTCGCTCACTTAAACAATATGTACTTTTTGGCATCAAAGGAGTTTCTGCGTATGTTGAACATGCATTTAATCTGGGTTATGAGCAACAAGATATTTATGATTTTATGGAAGAGTCGTTGGTTATGATTACAAAACCAATGAACTTAAACGACATGTTGGATTGGGTATTAAAAACCGGCGAATATGGCGTTCATGCTATGGCCTTACTTGATAAAGCAAATACCTCAAGTTTTGGGAATCCCGAAATTTCAAAAGTAAATATCGGAGTTGGAAATAATCCCGGAATTCTCATTAGTGGCCACGATCTTAAAGACCTGGAGCAACTTTTAATTCAAACCGAAGGTAAAGAAATCGACATTTATACACATTCAGAAATGTTGCCGGCACATGCTTATCCAACATTGAAAAAATACAAACACCTTGTTGGAAATTATGGGAATGCCTGGCACAGACAGCTCGTAGAATTTGAAACGTTTAACGGACCTATTCTTTTTACAACAAATTGCCTTGTACCACCACGGAAGTCAACCACCTATAATGACAGAGTTTTTACTACCGGCGCAACCGGAATGCCGGGCTGGAAAAGAATTGATAAAAAATTACCTAACGGACATAAAGACTTTTCAGAAATTATAGCATTGGCAAAAACATGTAAAGCTCCCACGGCAATAGAAGATGGGGAAATTACGGTTGGTTTTGCCCACAATCAAGTATTAGCCCTGGCCGATAAAATTTTAGAAGCTGTAAATTCTGGAGCCATTAAAAAGATGGTTGTGATGTCGGGTTGCGATGCACGACAAAAATCGCGTGAGTACTACACCGAATTTGCAAAACAACTGCCTAAAGACACCGTAATACTTACTTCGGGTTGTGCGAAATATCGATATAACAAACTTCAATTAGGCGACATTAATGGAATTCCAAGAGTATTAGATGCCGGACAATGTAACGACAGTTACTCCTGGGCTTTTGTGGCTCTTAAGCTCAAAGAAGTTTTAAATTTAGACGACATCAACAAACTTCCCATAGTTTTTAACATTGCCTGGTACGAGCAAAAAGCAATTATTGTGCACTTGGCTCTGCTCTATCTTGGAATTAAAAATACGCATATTGGCCCAACACTTCCTGGCTTTATGACACCGAATGTTCTTAAAGTAGTTCAAGAAAAATTTGGCGTACAAACCATTACAAGCGTTGAAGAAGACATGAAAATTTTCGAGCTTGCTTAAATTCTTATATATATGGAAAATGATATTATAATATGCAATTGTAACGAAATTTACAAAAGCGAAATAGTGAAAGCAATCAAGGAAAAAGGCTTGAAAACGGTTGAAGAAGTTGGCGAAGAAACAACAGCAGGTACTGTTTGTGGAGAATGTTTGGACGATATTCAAACGATTCTTGACGAACTGAATACATAATACCTGAAACCAACGAACAGCCATAAAATACTGGGACGACAAGGATAATTGAGAATCCTGCTTTAATGTAAAGCAGGATTCTTTTACTCATAAATTTAATAAACATGAATGTTATTGGAAACAGCAAAAGAGGGTTGACCGGAACAACACTCGGTTTCTTTTTTGGTTTTGCCGCTGTGGCTTTGTATGGACCCACTGCAATAAAATTTAAAGAGGCCATGGACTTAAGCCCGGCCATGTTGGGTTTTCTCATAGCTATCCCCGCTCTTTCGGGTTCATTACTACGCATCCCATTTGGTGCATGGGTGGATACCACCGGAGGAAAAAAACCATTCCTGATTTTGATGTTACTCAGTGTTATTGGCTTAGGCGGGATTACCCTCTTGCTGTTCACATCATATCCCGATGGCATGAAAGGCTTGTACTGGCTGGTATTGTTTTTCGGCTTTTTGAGTGGCTGCGGTATTGCCACTTTTTCGGTGGGTATCGGGCAAACTTCCTATTGGTTTTCGCGAAGCAAACAGGGTGTGGCACTCGGAACTTTTGGCGGGCTGGGAAACTTGGCTCCCGGGATATTTTCGTTGGTTCTACCTATTTTCTTAACTTATTATGGCTTTATTTCCGCATACTTTGCATGGTTTCTTTTTCTTCTTCTTGGTACAATACTTTACGGATTGGTTGGTGTAAACGCCTACTATTTTCAGTTTCGTAAAGCTGGATTATCCGACAAGGAGGCCAAAGAAAAAGCGCAACAACTCGGTCAGGAAATATTTCCGACAGGAGGTGTTAAAGACAGTTTGCTAAATTCTGCCAAAGTCAAAAATACGTGGGCTTTGGTAGCTCTTTACTTCACCACCTTTGGAGGTTTTATTGCCCTCACAGCATGGTTCCCAACGTATTGGAGCGAGTTTCAAAATTTTTCAGGCGTAAAAGCTGGTTTGTTTACGGCCATCTTTTCCATTTTAGCCTCAGCTATACGTGTTCCCGGCGGTTCTATTGCCGACAAATTTGGAGGCGAAAGGATCGCCTTATTCTCCATGACTGCAATATTACTTGCCACAGCCATCTTATCTTTTGCATCAACAATTTCGTTAAGTGTGGTAGCTGTGCTATTACTTGCTCTTGGAATGGGAATTGCAAATGCTGCCGTATTTAAATTAGTTCCGGTTTATATTCCCAAAGCAGTTGGCGGTGCTGCAGGTTGGATTGGCGGCCTGGGTGCTTTTGGCGGATTTGCATTACCACCCATAATGGGAAGTATTGCCGGAAAATACGGCGATATTGGCTATGCGCGAGGATTTATCGTCTTCGTTGCTCTGTCGATAATCAATTTAATCATCATTTATGTTTTATTGAAAAATAAAGCGAAACTGAATATTGCCAAACCAAAAACCAGTAATTAAGTTTGTAATTAAAAAAAACTAATTCACCAAGATATGAGCCTTTTAAATAAACTTATCTATTTCAGTAAAAAAGCAACAAAGAGTCCTGACAAGCATATTGTTACCACTGATGAAAAACGCGATTGGGAAAGTTTTTACAGAAACCGATGGCAATTCGATAAAGTTGTTCGATCGACTCATGGCGTAAATTGCACAGGTTCCTGCTCGTGGAAAATCTATGTGAAAAATGGCCTGGTAACATGGGAAATTCAGCAAACCGACTATCCCGAAACACGCCCCGATTTGCCCAACCACGAACCCCGTGGCTGTCCGCGTGGGGCAGCTTACTCTTGGTATTTGTACAGTGCCAACAGGGTAAAGTATCCAATGATTCGTGCTACGTTAGTAAAAGCGTATCGCACTGCAAAGACACAATTTGGCGATCCGGTTAATACCTGGGAACATTTGATGCAGGATGCAGAATTTTGTAAAAAGTATAAAGCCGAGCGGGGCTTGGGTGGAATGGTTCGTGCCGATTGGGATGAGGTGAATGAAATAATTGCCGCTGCAAATATTTACACCACCAAAACCTATGGCCCCGACCGCATTGCAGGATTCACACCCATACCGGCCATGTCGATGGTGTCGTATGCTTCCGGCACCCGATATTTAAGTTTGATTGGTGGGACGGTACTTAGCTTTTATGATTTTTATTGCGATTTACCTCCGTCGTCGCCACAAACCTGGGGCGAACAAACCGATGTGCCCGAAAGTGCCGATTGGTACAACTCATCATTTCTCATGCTTTGGGGTTCAAACGTACCACTTACACGTACGCCCGACTCCCCGTTTTATACGCAGGTGCGTTACAAGGGAACAAAAACAATCAACATTTCGCCCGATTATAACGATGCGGCCAAGTTTGCCGATTTATGGATAAAACCAAAACAAGGCACCGATGCCGCTTTAGGAATGGCCATGGGGCATGTCATTTTAAAGGAATTTTATCTGGAAGCAAAGACTCCCTATTTTGAAGCTTACGCTCGTCAATATACCGATTTGCCTTTTCTGGTAAAAGTAGAAAAGCAAAATGGGCGATATGTTGCCGGCAGAATGGTGCGTGCTTCGGATTTTAAAAGCACATTAAGCAAAGAAAAAAATGCCGATTGGAAACCCGTTTTATTTGATGAGCTGACTTCCGATTTTGTTATTCCCTCCGGCACCATCGGTTCGCGCTGGGATGAGAGCAAAAAATGGAATCTCGAATTAAAAAACGCACTCACCGGACGCGAAATCAATCCTCAGTTGTCCATCATCAACAATCATGATGAGATTCTGGATTTATCCTTGCCCTATTTTGGCGGAGAAACATACAAGCATGAGCATTTTAATGCTACAAAACACGACGACATTATACAGCGCAAAATCCCGGTAAAGAAATCCCCGGAAGGTGATTTTTATTATTGTACTGTTTTTGATTTGATGATTGCCAACTATGGCATTTCACGTGGTTTGGATGATGCAAATTCAGCTTCACATTACGAGCAAGACCTTGCCTACACCCCTGCGTGGCAGGAGAATATAACCGGTGTTCCGGCGGCTCACATCATTTCTACAGCCCGTCAGTTTGCCCAAAATGCTGCAAAAACCGAGGGCAGGTCAATGATTATTATTGGCGCAGGTGTTAATCATTGGTTTCACACCGATATGATTTACCGAAGCGCCATCAACATGTTGATGTTTTGTGGTTGCGTTGGCAAGTCGGGCGGAGGCTGGGCACATTACGTGGGCCAGGAAAAACTTCGTCCTCAAACCGGCTGGTTGCCTCTGGCTTTTGCGCTGGACTGGGCTCGCCCACCCCGGCACATGAATACCACTTCTTACTTTTACATGCACACCGATCAGTGGCGTTACGAAAAAGTAGGTTTATCTGAATTGATTTCGCCCTTGGCCAACAAAGAAGAATGGGGTGCAAAATCGATGATTGATTGCAACGTAAAAGCTGAACGGATGGGCTGGCTGCCTTCCAGCCCGCAGCTTAACGACAATCCCCTAAAGCTGGCCAAACAAGCCCATGAAAAAGGACAGGATGCTGAAACATTTATTACCGAAAAACTAAAAAACAAGGACTTGAGCATTGCCTCCGAAGATCCTGATAACCCAAAGAATTTTCCACGCAACCTTTTTGTCTGGCGATCCAATTTATTGGGTTCAAGTGCCAAGGGGATGGAATATTTTATGAAACATTTGTTGGGTACACAAAACAGTGTTTTTGGTGAGGATTTAAAGGAAAAGGGAGAACCCTTGCCACAGGAAGTAAAATGGCACGACCAGGCACCCGAAGGCAAACTCGATTTGTTGGTTACCCTGGATTTCCGAATGTCAACCACAACTTTGCATTCCGACATTATTTTGCCGGCAGCCACGTGGTACGAAAAAAACGACCTCAGCACCTCCGACATGCACCCATTTATTCACCCCTTCTCTAAAGCTGTGGATCCGGTTTGGGAAGCTCGTACAGATTGGGATATATTTAAAGGAATTACCAAAAAGTTTTCAGACTTAACAGCCGGGCATTTGGGCAAAGAAAAAGATATCGTGCTTTTACCTTTACAACACGATACGCCCATGGAAATGTCGGAAACAGCTTTTGCCGAAGATTGGAAAGAAAATGGCATGGAATTAAAACCGGGCAAAAACATGTCGAAGATTGTTGAGATTACACGCAATTATCCAGAAACCTATAATCGGTTTACCACTTTGGGTCCGCTGATGGAAAAAGTGGGAAACGGCGGTAAGGGAATTAATTGGAACACCGATGCAGAAGTAGCATTTTTGAAAAAGCTGAACAGGACTTCTAAAAATATTGGCGAAACCAGGGGGTTCGTAAAAATCGAAACCGATATTCAGGCCGCTGAGGTAATTTTGACATTAGCACCCGAAACCAACGGAAATGTAGCCGTAAAAGCTTGGGAGGCACTCGAAAAAACAACCGGTATGCACCATCGGCATTTAGCCGAAAGTCGTGAAGACGAAAAAATCAGGTTCAAAGATTTGTTGAGGCAACCGCGCAAAATAATCACTTCACCTATTTGGAGTGGCGTTGATTCGGAGGAGGTTTCCTACAATGCCGGTTACACCAATGTTCACGAATTAATTCCGTGGCGAACACTCACCGGAAGGCAAACCACCTATCAGGATCATCCGTGGATGATTGCCTTTGGCGAGAATATGGTGTGCTACAAGCCACCCATCAATACCAAATCGGTGGAAGGCGTGCTGCACAAATTGAAGGAAACTGACGAATATTTAGTTATCAATATGATGACCCCTCATAACAAATGGACTATTCACTCTTCGTGGTCCGACAATCTGCTAATGCTAACCCTGGGGCGAGGAGGCCCGGTAGTTTGGATGAGCGAAAACGATGCAAAAAAAATTAATTTGGTAGATAACGATTGGATTGAAGTATTCAATAGCAATGGGGCTTCCGTAGCTCGCTTGATTATCTCACAACGAATTCCTGATGGAGCTTTAATCATGTATCACAATCAGGAGCGAACCGTAAATATGCCGGTAAACCAGGTGAATGGAAACCGTGGAGGCGTGCATAATTCGGTGGAACGCATCAGCCTTAAACCTACCCACATGATTGGTGGCTATGCCCATTTGAGTTATGGTTTTAACTATTACGGTACTATTGGTTCCAATCGCGATGAGTTTGTAATTGTTCGCAAATTAAGCAAAGTAGAGTGGCAGGACAAAGCCTTGGAGGAAAACTAAAAAACTAATATCATGCAAATACGAGCACAAGTATCGATGATTTTGAACCTGGACAAGTGTATTGGTTGTCATACCTGTTCGGTTACCTGTAAAAACGTGTGGACTTCGCGTAAAGGTGTTGAATATACCTGGTTTAATAATGTTGAAACCAAACCCGGCATTGGTTATCCTGATGACTGGGAAAATCAGAAGCGATGGAAAGGAGGCTGGATACTCGACAAAAAACGCCTTATACCACGAATGGGAACTAAGGCGGGTATTATGAAAAATATTTTTGCCAATCCCCTTATGCCCATGATTGACGATTATTACGAACCTTATACTTTTAATTACTCCATTTTACATAAGGGATCTAAATTTAAAACACCACCAACTGCACGCCCGCATTCGATGCTTACCGGCAAATTGATGGAGAAAATTGAAAAATCTGCCAACTGGGAAGATAACCTGGGAGGAACGTTTGAAAAAAGGAGCAAGGAAAAAAACTTTGATGGCGTTCAAAAAGAAATCTATGGTGAGTTTGAAAACTCATTTATGATGTATCTTCCGCGTCTTTGCGAACATTGCCTCAATCCGGCCTGTGTTGCAGCCTGCCCCTCGGGAGCCATTTATAAACGCGACGAAGATGGCATTGTGCTTATCGACCAAAGTCGCTGCCGGGGATGGAGGCAATGTGTTAGTGCCTGCCCCTACAAAAAGATATATTTTAATTGGGATACCAAAAAATCAGAAAAGTGTACCCTGTGCTATCCTCGAATCGAAGTCGGCGAGCCAACAATATGCAGCGAATCATGCGTTGGCCGAATCCGTTATATCGGAATAATGCTTTATGATGCCGATAAAATTCTTGAAGCCGCTTCGAGCGAAAATGAGCAGGATTTGTATGGCGAACATCTTAATATGTTCCTCGATCCTAACGACCCTTCAGTTATCGAGGAAGCCAAAAAACAAGGCATTCCTTTCAACGTTTTGGAAGCAGCAAAAAACTCACCCATTTATAAAATGGCCATCGACTGGAAGCTGGCTTTTCCTTTGCACCCCGAATATCGTACCCTGCCCATGGTTTGGTATGTGCCTCCTTTGTCGCCTATTATCAACGCTGCCGAAAGTGGCAAGATTGGAAAGAACGGCATATTGCCCGACGTAGAACAATTGCGCATTCCTAATAAATATTTAGCCAATCTTTTTACGGCAGGCGACGAAGTAACCATCAAAGATGCACTGAAAAGAATGCTTGCCATGCGCGCTTTTATGCGAAGCAAAACGGTGGATCAGGAAGTGAATACCGCAGTTTTGGAAGGAACCGGCTTAAGCCCGGATCAGGTAGAAGAGATGTATCACCTTATGGCAATTGCCAACTACGACGACCGCTATGTAATTCCTACATCGCATAAAGAATATGCCAACGATGCTTTTGGAATAAAAGCCTCCTGTGGTTTTTCGGATGATGGCGGATGTGGAGATGATAAATTCAAAAACCTTTTTGGAGGGTTCTAAAGATGATAAAAACCTATAAAATATTGTCGCTTTGTCTGTCGTATCCCAACGCTGATCTACAATTATTTTTATCGGAAGTTGAAAATGAACTGCAAAAGGAAGCCTTGCTGAAAGAGGATAAAATTGAGGATATGAAAAAGTTTGTTGATCTTTTCAAAAACATGGATTTAACCGACTGGCAGGCACAATATGTTCAGCTCTTCGACTATTCGCGCAGCGCATCGCTGCACCTCTTCGAGCATATTAAGGGCGATTCAAAAGATCGGGGGCAAGCCATGGTTGATCTAATGGAATACTATAAAGAAACCGGCCTGGCATTATCAGCCAACGAATTGCCTGATTATTTGCCGGTATTTTTGGAGTTTTTATCTACACAACAAAAACAGAAAGCAGCGGAGCTTCTATCGGAACCTATCCACATTATCGACCGAATCAACAAAGCATTATCAGAAAAACAAAATCCTTACGCTCATGTTTTTTCGGCAATCATTTCACTATCGGCTCAACAACCGCATGTAAAAGTAACCGAGGGAATAATTAGAAAAGAAAAGCCCCTGAATTTGGATGCGGAATATGATGAAAACCCCGTTGAATTTGGGACAAACAGTTCATGTAATCATTGTAATTAAAAGCGTTTATCATGGAAAATTATCTAAATAATTTTTTGTTTACCTACTTGCCACACATTGCTTTTGCGGTATTTTGGTTTGGTACAATCACCGTTTTCATTCGCGCCAACAAAAGCATTCAGGCAAAGTCGTCCCAATTTTTGGCCGATAGAAAGGTAAAGCTCGGAAGCAATTTGTTTCATATCGGAATTCTTGCTGTCCTCTTGGGGCATTTCACTTTATTTATCCCCGAACTATGGTACCATCATTTTATGACAACCGAAACAAAGCGAATGGTGGCACTAATTTCAGGAACTTTTTTTGGTATAATGGCAACAATAGGGATGCTTATTTTAACTTTCCGTCGAATCGGCAACAAGCGGGTGAAAACCAATAGCCGTTTTCCGGATTATTTCATCATCCTCCTGCTACTCGTCGAAGCCATCATTGGACTTTCCTCAATTAGTGTAACAGCCATGAGCACGATCATCGACTACGCTACGCTGGGTCAATGGGCCGTTAAAGTTATCACTTTTCAACCCGATGCCGGAGCACTAATTGCAGGCAGCAGTATTGTTTACAAAATCCACATTGTAATCGGTTTATTTATTATTATGATTTTCCCTTTCACCAAATTGATGCACATGCTGGTATATCCGCTGGCATATTTTTTTAGATCAGGATATCAATTGGTTCGCAAAAATGGGTAATAAAACAACAAGCTGCCAACATTATATTTTACATGGAAAGCACAAGCTACTTTTGTAAGCATCAGCTTGTGGTCAAAATATTTTACTTTATTATTTAAAAATTTTGATTAAACTGATTCATAAAATATATCTTTGCAATGATAACAAAGTATTCATTAAAATAATATCTTCATGAAGAACTTTACAACTTTTCTTATTGGCCTAAGTCTGTTTCTAGGTCTGTCGATCTCCGCACAAAATATACCAAACGGTAATTTTGAAACCTGGACCACCAATTCTAGTGGAGGAATTACTCCCGAATATTGGACTGCCGTGCATAACACGAATGAAATTCAAGATATTTTTAAGGTTGAACCTGGTTATGATGGTGAGTATGCCGCTGAATTAAAAGTTATAAGCATTGATGGAAGTCCACAAGCAGCATTGTTAAACAACAGTACAATCCCTGTTGATAAAAGGTATTATTCGCTCTCTCTATATTATAAAGGAAGCCCTGTTGAAAATGATTCACTATACATTTCGATTACAATGTCGAAAAATGGCACCGACATTGGAGAAGGTTCTGTTGTTTTCACCGAAGAGCAGGCTGATTTTACCAAGCTCACCATCCTAATCAACTATACTTCTGCTGACATCCCGGATAATGCCAATATTTTTGTGGCTTCAGGAAATAAATATCCATTGGCTCATGAGGGGACTTCCTATACCTTAGATGATTTTGAACTCTCAGAAACTTCAAGTATTTTTGATCCGGAAGCATTTTCTTTTTTAGGCTCAGCCTACCCTAATCCCGCAATTAAGCAAGTAAACATACCTTTTACTTTAACTCAATCGCAAAAACTATCGTTAAGTGTTTTTGATATGCAAGGACGCAAAGCTTTTAATATTATCGACAAATTGTTTATGCAAGGAGAAAATGAGATTACTATACCTCTTAATAATTTCATCACGGGTGTTTACAACTACACAATTAACTTATCTAACGGAATTACAGCTACAGGAACTTTTATTGTAAAACAAGATGAATAGTTGAGTAAATCAACAAATTTAACCATTTGATTATTTTGCATCATCGAAACGAATAACCTAGGTCAATATTTATAAAAATGAACCTCTAGGGTTTAGTTTCTCATTCATCCAAGTTTATACCTGCTCGATAAAGGAAGATATTATTTTTACTTCTTTTGTTACATTCCTATTTACCAATTACACAGCATATTTGTTTTCCAGTAACATTATTGTTTATTTTTACCTGAAAAAACATAATGAACAACAACGTGTATATCGCGGTAATGATCATTGTTATGTTTTGGTTGGTCACCTTATTAAACCTAAAAGGCATGAAATACGGAAGCATGATAAGCTCTGTAGAATTCATTGTTGGGGTAATAATCCCATTTTTTCTAATCCTCGGATTCGGAATGGTTTATTTTATGGTCAATAACCTAATCGAACTGCCCCCATTTTCCTGGAAAGCAGCCTTGCCAAATTTCAGCAGCCTTAGTAACCTTAGGTTTTTTGTAGGGATCATTTTTCTATATGCAGGAATTGAAGTTTCTGCCGTTCATGCCAACGAAGTTAAAAACCCAAGCCACAACTACCCAATCGCAATGCTGATTGCTGTAATTCTTGTACTTGTGTTAAATGTTTTAGGAGCCTTTTCTATCGAAATCTTTGAACCAAAAAATGATATTAGCCTGGCTTCAGGAATAATGCAGACATTCGCTATTTTCATCACCAAAAAAGGAGTAACATGGCTAATACCAATTGTTGCCGGCATGGCGGCAATAAGTGCCATTATGTGTATTTTGATGTAGGCTTCAGGTATTAAACTAAGATATAAATACCCTGATGTTAAACGGGCATACAAAGTTCCCGGAGGTAATTTCGGCATGTGGGTACTAACTTCCTGGAAATTGGTTTGATTGCCACCAATGTAAATACCCGCTTTAATGCCTGCCAGTTTCTTAAAACGTCCTTAGAAATTCAATCCTGAATTACCGATCCCTTGTCCAATACCACTCGGCGACCGGGGAATTCATCAATAAGATAATGCGTGTGGGTGGCCAACAGCACCGTGGTTCCGGTTTTGTTGATGGCATGAAGCAGGCTAAGGATTTCGCGGGAGGTATCGGGGTCGAGGTTGCCGGTGGGTTCGTCGGCAAGGATTATTTTTGGATTATTAATTAAAGCCCTGGCGATGCACACCCTTTGCTGCTCACCGCCCGAAAGCTCGTGAGGCATTTTAAAACCCTTGGTGGGGATGCCAACCAGAGTTAATACCTCCAAAACCCGCGCATCGATATCATCGCTATCTTGCCAGCCGGTAGCCCGCATCACAAATTCAAGATTGGTGTTAACCGTGCGATCGGTAAGCAATTGGAAATCCTGAAACACGATACCCAGCGAGCGGCGCAGCATCGGCGTTTCGCTGGTTTTTATCTGTGTAAGGTCGAAATTGGCAATACGTGCCTGGCCTTCATCGATGGGCAGCTGGGCATAAAGTGTTTTTAAGAGGCTGGTTTTACCGCTCCCGGTTTTGCCAAGCAGATACACAAATTCGCCCTCGGCAATATCGAGGCTTAGCCTGGAGAGTACCATGATTTTTTTTTGATATACCGATATTTTCTCAAGATGGATGAGCGACTGGCTATTCATAGCGAATGTTTGAATTTATTTAAAAAGAGACTTGTACATTGCGGGATAAATCGAGATTCTAATTTTGCTTTCCAACGATTGAAAGGCATCTTCGCCGGCTGCCTGGAAACTACTGCCCAAACCGCTGATGTCGGAAACCGGCTTGGTATAAACCACCTGGCTCTGCTGATTCATCAAACGAATTTGCGCATCAAGCCTGGCGATATACTTACCATTCACCTCATTTCCGTTTTGTGTGTCGGATTCGCAAAGCAAAATGTAATCGGCAGCATCCTTACTTTTCACCAGTTCAAAACCATCGCTAGCCAGCAAAGTTCGAAAAGTACGTTCCATAATTTTGCTACTAAGCGATGTACCCAAATTCTTTTCTACGGTTTCGACATACCATTTGGGCGAAACAATTTCGACAGGAAAAACGTACTCGGGAAAGGTAATACTTTCAACCAGCCGCCGAATAACCGGATCGTTGGTACTTTCGCGAATCAGCTTATCAATGTTGGCTCGCGCCTTCACATATTCTTCTTTTTTTCGCGTATCAATGTTTTCAAGTCTGACTCGTATCAGACCATTGGCATCCGAGCTTTGCTGAACAGACTTGCCTGGAGCATACGAAAATTCAGCGTTTACATTTACGCCCTTCACTGCTTCCTGCCCCTTATAAAGCACTTTGAGCACGAGATTTTCGTTTTCGTGCCCCAGACCACGGGTGTAGCGCGGCTTTTCGCCTTGCATAACAATTTCAAGATTACCAGGCATTTTTAGCATTTCGGCAATCAGCAGGCTGGTATAGCTTTGCTTTGTGCCATCTACTTCCGTAGTAATATCATCAGCCAAAAAATCCTTGATGCCTTCGAGGGCTTTGATATAAAAACGCATCGACTCCTGAAAATTGGCAACTTTTTCAAAATCTCTGGCTTTTTCAAAATCCGCCTTGGAAACATTCACAGCCTTGTCGATCCTGGCTTGTTTGATGGCTTCAAATTTGGATTTCGACAGTTGATAATAAACCCAGTATTGCTGCTCATTTTCCCAACTCTCCACCAATTCGTAGCCTTCGAGAAACTGCTCTGTACTTAATTTGATATTGTCGCGGAAGTATTCGCTAAAGTTATCATCAAACTCAAATTGATTTAAAACCGAGGAGGAAGAAATGTTGACCGAGATGGCGGATGCCAGTTCAGAGAGTGCATTCTGCCGCGCCAGTTCCCGATAATCGGTCGGCGACATCACTTTGGATGCCATGCCCACACCATGATAATACGCGCTTGCGTTGGGCGATTGCTTAACCCAGGCAGGGGCACCTTCCATTTGCTGCTTGTAGCTAAGTTTGCGGCTTGATGAGCAGGAAATAAGAAAAATCATTAAAAACAAAAAGATAAAATGTTTCATCGTTCGGGATTGAATTGGTTAATGTCCACGGCAATTTTATTGGTCAGTTCCTCGAAAAGGTATTTCTGAAGTTGTGCCAGCGATTTTATCTGCGTTTCCTCGCGCAACAAACTTTGCAGTCTGCGGTAGCCCTGCTCATCAATATTCCACACGCCTCGATTGAAGGTAGCTGGATACAGTTGATCTTTGTTACCACCATAGGTAGCATAGCTGATTTGGTCTTTTCTGGAATCGCTGTAAGTATTGGAGAGAAGAATTTCGCCTGTGGTGGTCGAGACCAGCTTATAAGCCACCGATAGCGCAATGCGGTTTTCCTGGCTGTATTCGTTGTATTTTACCTGCCGGTCGTAAATTTTTGTTTCGCCAAGGTCGTTTTTTGTAACAACGCGCTCGTAGCCGGTTTTGCTTTCCTTTTGTAGTTCACCACTTTTTTTCTCATAATTATCATAATCCAGATAAAGCACCGCTTTAATTCCGTTTTCATCATAGAGCAGTTGCAAAAGGCGGGAATCCATTTTTCCGGCACTATTTACCAGGCTGCTTTCCATTCGGCTATTGATGGTAGAAAGATTAAAAACTTTAAGGAAAATATTTTGCTGATCCACCAGGCTTCCTATCAGAGTATTTTCAAACTGAAGGGCATCGGCAGTATAATGATTTATGGGTCGCGAATAAACGGCCACCGGGTATTCGGCGCATTTTAGTGCCTGCTCACGCAAAGTCTTGCTTTTTTTGTAAACCACTGCATCTTCGATAATCCGACTAAAATCGAAATAAGCCGTGCGGCAGCGTCCCTTATCCAAATCCACCATAGCTTGCCGATACACCGGTTCGTTGCGCGCTTCGGTATAAAGCACTTTTACATCTTTAAAATTTGGATTGGCCTGATAAACATCACCCAGGGCGGTGGCGGCATCGTTAAAACTTTCATGCATCAGCAGCAGGCTGCCTTCTTTGTATCGCTCGCTCAGTGCCTGCTCCATGCGTGTCCGGGTATCTTTGTAGCTTTTGTCCTGAGCAAAAATATTTTCCCACTGGCGGTAGGCATCCATGTAGCGACCATCCTGAAAATGCTGGTTGCCCTGCCGGTACAAAGGCTCAAAACTTGCCTGGTTAAGATAGTTACGCGTGTCCTTGTAATTGGCATCAATTTCGGAGATTTCGGTGAAAATTCGTTTGGCCTCGCCAAATTCCTCATCGCCCAAAAGCTTCAGACCGCTGTTGTAACGCTGATCTAAATAATAATTTTTAGCATCGCTAAAGTAGCGATCCATCGCCGGGTCGGTTTTTATCGACACACCCTGTCTTTGGTATTTTTCGATGCGCTGATTGGCTTGTATGTAAAGGTAAACCGTTTCCTTGTATTCCTGGCGGTTATAGCTGCTACGGGTTTCGGCCACCTGCTCTTCATAGTAAACCTGGCCGTTTCGTTTAAGGGCAATTTTCAGCTCGGCCTTGTCCGGCTTTTTCTGCAAAGCCTCGTAATACAACTCGGCAGCCTCGCCAAACATCCCTGCTGCTTCAAATTGTTCGGCTTGCTTTACCATTTTTTTTACGGCACATGCCGAAAGCAGGAAGAGCAGAAGCGAAAAAATCAGCAGTGGATTGGAAATTCTTTTTATCATACTTCAATTTTTGGATGGCGGTAAAATTAGTAAATCCTGCTGAAATAAAAATTTCATAGCATAAACTTGTCGGGTAAGAAAGAAGTATTACTTTTGCCGCCGGGTAAGTCCTGTGCGACCAGCTCCTACTGAATTCCCCCAGGGTCGGAAGGCAGCAAGGGTAGGTAGTTGTAGCGGTGCGACACAGGTAGCTTACCCTTTTTTTGTGCCCGCATGTTTGGCTTTTCCTTTTTACTCCCTTTTCTTCCTCAATTCCATGTGTTCTATTTTTACAAAAGTAAATGGAATTTTTGCCTTTCCTAAATAACCCCGCCCATTAGCAGCTTAGGCTAGCTCAATCCGTTGCCTGAGTGCTTCGTAAATTATCACGGCACCGGCCACCGATACATTGAGCGAGGCCGTTTGCCCATGCATGGGAATGCGCACCTGATGATCGGATTTTTTGAGATAAGCCGGCGAAATACCGTCCTCTTCCGACCCCAGGATAAAGGCGGTGGGTTTTTGATAGTCGGGCTGATACATCATTTCTTCGCCTTTTTCGCTAACGGAAACAATTTGCAAGCCCGAGTTTTTCAGGAAGTCGATGGCCAGCGACAGGTTTTTGGTGCGACAAACCGGAAGGTGATTTAAGGCACCAGCCGAAGTTTTCATGGCATCGGCATTAACGGGAGCCGTGCCCTGGGTGGGGACAAGGATGGCGTGTGCGCCGGCACATTCGGCGGTGCGTGCCAAAGCTCCCAGGTTGCGCACATCGGTAACGCCGTCAAGGATTACGATGAGCGGGATTTCTCCTTTCTCGAAAATCATCGGCACAAGTTCTTCGATGGGCTGATAGGCTATGGCCGAAATGTAGGCAACCACGCCCTGGTGATTTTTGCGTGTGAGCCGGTTGAGCTTTTCCACGGGAACGTGCTGCACAGTAGCTCCGGCCTCTTTGAGCAAGGCGTAAAGCTCGGCAAACTGCTCGCCCCGCAGCCCTTTTTGGATAAATATTTTATCCATTTCTTTTCCCGAACGCAGGCTTTCGATTACGGGATGGATACCATAAATTAGGTTTTCAGCTTGTTTCAAAATGTGTAGTTTTTTCGTTTTTTCGTTTTTTACCAAACGATATCTTTGCGGCGCACGGGCATGGTCATACAGCGGGCACCTCCCCCACCCCGCGAAAGCTCGGAGCCATCGATAGTTACCACATACTTGTCGCAGTCGGCGAGGTTTGTTTTCTGGCTTATTACATCTTTGGCCGTAATTACGGCATAGCCGTTTTTGTTCAGCTCTTCGATGGTGGCCACATTTCGGCTGTAGCCAATTACCTTGCCCGGCCCTACTGCAAAAAAGTTAGCTCCACTGTGCCACTGCTCCCGTTCTTGTGTCCATGGGTCGGCGGTGCCTCCACAAAGTATGGGTTTCAGATCGTAGCCCAGGCTTTTGAGCGATTCCAGAATATTTTTCTCTTCGCTGATGTGTACCTTTTTGTTGTCGATGGTGATATGGATGGTTTTGTAGCGATTGGGCTGCATAATCACCGGCTCGTAAACCATGCACTCGCCAGGGCTAAGGAAGGTAAACACCATGTCGAGATGGATAAACGATTCGCGCTCGGTGGGCAGCTCCTGCACGATGATATGATGCGGTTCCTCTTTCTCCTTCATTTTTTCGATAATCAAGTCCACACCCTCGGGCGTGGTGCGCGAGCCAATCCCGATAAGGGTAAGATTTTCGCTGGCCACCAGCACATCACCGCCTTCGATGCTCAAAACCTTATCCTGGCACTTGCTTTTTTTGGCCGAAAAAGTACTGGTATTAAAAACAGGATGATAATCGAAAATGGCTTCCATTATTTGTGCTTCGCGATCGCGGACAGGGCTAGCCATCTGCGATATCAGCACTTTGTTGCCCATCGAAACAGCGGCATCGCGGGTAAAGAAAAAATTGTGAAGCGGCCTTACCACGTAGCGCTGATTGCTCAAAAAGCGTGAAAGGCTGTCGCGCTGCAAGGTTACGCCTTCGATAAGTTGTTGCGCCAGCGCAGCTGGCGAAAGCTCGAAAAGAAAATCGAGGGTGCGCGGGTCGGAACAAGCCAAGCAGACTTTCTTGATTAAATCGGTTTTAACCTTATCATTTTTCAGGATGGTTGACAGCAGGTCTTTCACCTCAAAAACATGCGACACCTTGTTGAGCACGCCGCGCAGTTGGGCGTATTCTTTTTTGGCCACAGCCAGATTCAAAATATCGCTGTACAATGCCCGCTCTGCATTTTCGGGGGTCATATTTTCTACCTCGGCACCCATGCTGTGAATGATTACAGCTTCCAGGTCGCCAAACTCCGAATTTACATTTACACTAAAATCTTTATCCATAATATCAACGTCCTTTTTTTTAACGGTTGCAAAAGTAAGAAAAGCCCGTTAGCGATGCCACAGATTTTGCTTTCGGTAATTGTTTGTTGTAAATGTCCAGCAGCCTAAAATCAGGATTTCATTTCGGGATTATTCCAGGTTTCACGTAATGTGAAGCACCAATTTCGCTTCCAAATATGGCATTGAGCCAAACTATGATAGCAAAATATTTCGTATAGAAATAAATGTTTACTTTTGCACTGATTTTTAAATTAAAAAATGTATAATAATAATTTATGAGCCGATCGCAAGAATCATTTAACAAAAAAGAAGTTAGAAAGAAAAAAGAGAAAAAAAGAAAAGACAAGGCCGAAAAAAGATTAGCCCGCAAAGACGGCGAATCCTCTGGCAGCCTCGATGATATGATTGCCTACGTGGACGAACATGGCAATATTACCGACACCCCCCCCGACCCCAGCCTGAAAGAGGAAATTAAGGTTGAGGATATTCAAATAACGCCCCCCAAACGCGATCGCCCCGAAGACAGTGATCCCATCAAGACAGGAACCGTTACGTTTTTCAACGATTCAAAAGGTTACGGATTTATCAAAGAAGCCCTTACCAAAGAAGATGTTTTTGTACACATCAACAATTGCATCGATGATATTAAAGAAGGCAATTTGGTAAATTTTGAACTGGAACGCGGCCCCAAAGGCTATACCGCCGTTAATGTAAAAATCCTGAAATAGTTCTATTTTTCAGTCAGGGCTTCACTCGGAGTGAAACCCTGACTTTCAATCTTAAGCCGACTGCATGAAGTCATAGCATGGCTCTAAGCCATACTATGACTGTCATAGAAAAATTTAGAAATAAGTTCTTAACTTACCGTCTGGTCGGTAAACAACTCTTTGTGGCGGGCATAGTGCCGCCATTTTTCTATCACCTCGCTCATATCTGTGGGCAGCGGTGTTTCAAAATACATTTCCTTGCGTGTTACCGGATGGACAAAGCCCAGCGACTTGGCGTGCAAAGCTTGTCGGGGTATTATCTGCTTGCAATTTTGAACAAATTGCTTGTATTTTGAAAAGGTAGTTCCTTTTAGGATTTTGTCGCCCCCGTATTTTTCATCGTTAAAAAGCGGGTGGCCGATGTAGGTAAGATGCGCGCGTATTTGGTGGGTGCGCCCGGTTTCGAGTTGGCACTCCAGCAAACTGACGTAGCCAAAGCGTTCGATTACCCTGTAATGCGTTATCGCCTCCTTGCCCTGCGATCCATCCGGGAAAACAAACATTTGCAATCGGTTGGCCGGATTGCGCCCGATGTGCCCGGTGATGGTGCCTTCTTCATCATCAAAATCGCCCCAGACCAGGGCAAGATATTTACGGCTGATGCTGTGGTCGAAAAACTGTTTTCCGAGTGCGGTTTGTGCATATTCGGTTTTCCCAATTATTAAAACGCCGGAGGTATCCTTATCGAGACGATGCGCCAGAGCAGGCATCACATCTTTTTGGTCTTTATAATAATATTCAAGCGCATTAAGCAGGGTTCCGGTGTAGTTTCCGTGTCCGGGATGAACCACCATGCCGGCTTCTTTATTAATTACCAGCACATCATCATCTTCGTAAAGAATATGTATGGGAATATTTTCGGGTATAAGCTCAAACTCGCGTACCGGCGTAGGAAGGACAATGGTAATGATATCGTTGGGATGGATGCGATGGTTTGATTTTACGGGTTTTTGATTAACCAGGATGCTCCCAGCCTTGGCGGCATTTTGTATCTTACTGCGCGACACGCCTTCGAGCCGATTGCTCAAAAACTTATCGATACGCATCAGGCTCTGCCCCGGATCGGCAACTATGCGATGATGCTCGTACAAGTCATCATTTTCATCCTGCAGGTTCGCGATGTCTTCATCCATCATAATTATTTTTGTATCCACAGTTTTTGCGTCATCACGGTTTTTTTCTCATAATCCAACAGGCGCATCACATACATACCATAATTTATATGCGATAAATCGAAGGTGGACTGATAGCGACCCTGATATACGATTTGCCCCATCATGTTATAAACCAAAACCTCCATGCTGTTCAAATCTTCCTCGCTCAGCAAAACTTGCTCGCTGTAGGTGGAATGACCGGGATAATTATAAAACATAAGGCTGACCCTGCCATCGCGGGTGGGATTGGGTACTACACGGAAAAAGTCGAGGGATGATTTATTAACCATTTGAGGTGCATCCCTGAGTTTCGTTCCCAAAACCGGCCTTATCATCAAAGCTCCCTTATAAATGCTCCGCTCCCACTGGTTGCCGGTAACATTAAAATAGATATTATCGCTTGCATCATTATTGGCATCAAATCCCACATTCAAATTATGATCGCTCAGCTGCACCCAGCCCACATAAAAAGTCCCCTGCACTGGCACAGCCGAATCGAGGTGGTAGGTATGAAAACGATAGAGGCTGTCTTCGAGCACGGGTTTTTCGCGTTCCTGCAAATAAATAATATCGCCGGGGCGGCCGTCCAGATCGTTCCAAACTGCAAGGTTAAAAAACTTGACATTGGCCTCGGTAAGTGTTTTGTTAAAATACATATCCAAAGCCCTTAGCGTATCGCGGCGGCTCAATTCGAAGCGGTAGGCCAGTTGGGAGCCTCCGGGAGAAAGTCCGTAGCCAAACTCCGGCGAGCCATCATCGTAGGCGTAGTAGTTGTAAAACTCTTGGCGAAAAGTAAGTGTGTCTCCCAGCGCAGGATTATCGCCAACCAGATAATGCTTAACATCAAACCAGGCACTATCCTGATTGCCGGGGATTTTGAAAAAGCTCCGCACCGGCGGAAAGGCAAAGGGTGGTATCTCAGAAAAGCCTCCCTCGTTATAAGGCAGAAGGTCGCCGCTACCCCCGTCCCAGCTCATGGTGCTGTCGGGTTTGCCAGCCTGGTTAAAAACTTTATAAAAATAATTGGCCGTTTGGTTGCCATCGTCCAGATTGCTGATATACATGGTAAGCCCCAGTTTCTTTAATCCAATGGGATCGTCCAGGTATTGATAGGCAGGCATACTGGTATAATTTTTCAGCAACGATTCGGCACGGCCGCTAAAGGTAATATCGCGATGGGTGGTATCCTGCTGGCTGCGATTGCGGTCGAGCAGCACATAATCAACACTCCAATAGTCGCAGTTGCTTTGCCAGCTTTGCAGATTATCGTTAGAGATGCTGGCATAGTTGAAAAAGCGGAACTGAAAATCATTTCTAAAATAAACAGAATCGAGAATAGGAATAAAAACCTGCTTAAAATAGAAGCTATCGTTTTCAATTCTGAATGTATCTAAGGCCATACCTTTTGATGACCACACCCGCTCCCATTTGGTTGCGGGCACCAGCACCGAATCGCAGGGCAGCATCACCGTATCGCCGGCTACCAACGTGTCCAGAATACGCGTACCCCAGTTCATGTCGCAGGGCGAAATTAGTGTGTCGCCGGGAAAAATGGTATCCACATTATAAATATCAACCGGCACAGCGATAGAGTCGATACGATCGAATACAAATTCGCCGGTATAATAGCCAAAGGTAAGCACCAGCGAATCCTGAGGTTGGGGGTCGTTGCCCACGCCTTGTGGTTGATAGTAAAAACTTAAATAAATAGAATCGGCGGGTGATAGGGCTTGTGGTGTGGGATCGAAAATGGAATCGAGCCTGATGGGACGTGAAGTAAGTTGGTCGGCCTCAAATTGCAGCGGATTTGCATTGGGGTACAAACGACCAAACTGATTTACTGCATCGAAGGTAGCGGCACCCCACGAAGGCGGAAACAGTGGGAAATCCTGATTAACATACACAAAATTATTAACCCACCGAGCCTTGTCAGGATAAATGCCTGCCTGCTTAAAATCGTCAAAAAATGGTAAAACCAGTGCCTCGGGAATTTCCACATACGATGACTTAAGCTCAGATTGTTGCTGATTTAGTCTTTCACTTTTTGCAGCCTTTAAAATGACAGGATTCTCCGCCATTCCCGACAGTATTTCCTGCGCTTCTGCAGCATTGCAGATTAAAATGGATAATAATGCGACTATTAAATATTTTCTCATTCTTTTCAAAAAAATAATAAATCCTTTACAGCTTTTGCGGAATCAAGTTCAGCGTATCTGAATTGTAAACATCAACCAAAGAATCAAAATTAAAAAATTGATCGCTGCGAAACCACAGATCCACATAAGCCCCGTAAGCGGCCTTTTGCTTCTCGTCAACACCCGGCTGCTGTTTGTAAACCCGTGAGTGCATTTTATCACGACTATCCTGATATTTTAGGTATCCCACATTAAACGATGCGTTGTTAATCAAGGCAATGGCTTCGCTTTCGGTCAATCCAATTAGAAACGGGACATCGGCTTTTTCATTGCCCAGCCCCATACCCAAAACCAATTCCACCGATGATCCTTTCAAAACCGGAGTACCCGGAGCTAAGGTATCGCCATCGATGCGCTGGGCAAGAACGGCATTTTTAGCAAAGTTTTCAACATAACTTAGCTTGTCCAGCTTCAGGCTTTCTGCTTTCAGCTCGTTGAGTGCCTGGCGCAGCGAAAGATCAACCAGGTCGGGCATGGCCACCATCTCGGGCTGACTTGCAACAATGGTAACATATATTTTGCGTCCGCTTTTAACATGAGAGCCGGGAGCCGGATCCTGCAGCACAATCTCGCCCTTACCAAAATGATCGTCATAAACTGAATCGATAACCACAAAGTCGAAATTGCCTGGCAGTGCCTTATGTTTTAATTCATAAATATTTACGCCGATTAATCCCGGTACCTTCAGATGCTCGCCGTTTTGGGTGTAAAAATCCAGAGCTTTTACGGTGAGCCATATCACAAGCACAATCAGCAAAAACGCAATACCCAAATGCTTGTAAAAGGTTTTGCCGGAAAGAAATTTTAAAAGCCCCATGAAAAATTTGATGATGTTAATAAATGCACAATTACACTATTGCCAAATTTGTCAGTATTAACTTTTGCCGCTGCAAATTATTGCGGTTGTGCGGCGCAAAGATAAAATAAGATATACATTTGCCTGCCAAAAAATATGGTAAATCATGAAGCAGAATATTGCAATTATCGCCGGTGGAGATTCGGGCGAGTACGGAATCTCGATTAAGAGTGGCAGTGTGGTAGCCGAGATGCTGCCGCGCGAAGCCTTCAATCCATTTTTAATACAGATAAAAGGACAAGACTGGTTTTTTAAGAAAGAGGGCAAAAAATACGCAATCGACAAAAATGATTTCAGCCTCACAATTGATAATCAAAAAATAGTTTTCGACTGCGTATTTTGCGCCATCCATGGCGATCCGGGCGAAAATGGCAAGCTGCCTGCCTACTTCGAGCTTTTGCGTATTCCTTACACCGCCTGCGATACACTGGCATCGGCACTCACTTTCAACAAAAACCTGTGCAACCGCGTTGTAGCGAGTTATGGTGTGGATGTAGCCGGATCGGTGCATTTGTACAAAAATCAGGATGTGGATTTTGCTGGTATCGAAAAAAACCTGAATATGCCGGTATTTGTAAAACCCAACGCCGGCGGTTCGAGTGTGGGGATGACCAAGGTAAAAAATGCTGCCGATTTGCCTAAGGCGATCGCCAGAGCCTTCGAGGAAGATGATGAGGTACTGATTGAAGAATTTGTCGAAGGACGCGAGTTGACCTGCGGGGTACTCGAACATAAAGGACGGATGATCGTTTTGCCGATATGCGAAATCATAAGCAAAAATGAATTTTTCGACTACGAGGCCAAATACAATCCGGCACTGGCCGATGAAATAGTGCCCGCAAATATCGAGAGCGAGCTGGAAACAGGAATCAAACACACCACCGCCATGCTTTACAAAAAGTTGAACTGCCGGGGAATTGTCAGGGCTGATTACATTTATTGTAAGAAAAACGACAGCTTATATTTCATCGAAATCAATACCGTTCCTGGCCTCACCCGTGAAAGCATCGTACCTAAGATGGCTCGCGAGATGGGCATTACCCTCTCCGAACTTTTTACTATGGCCGTCGAAGCTGCGCTGGCACGGCATGTTCAATAATATTTCTATCCAAGATTTGGCTTTCCGTTTTTTTTCGTCCTAATGCTTTTTTTCCTCCTGAAGTGAAGCAGCTAAAAATTATATTTTTGCCGCCTTTTATGACTTATGATTAATTTTTGGAATCAAATATCAAAACCGGCCTTTATGCTGGCACCCATGGAAGATGTTACCGACACCTCCTTTCGCGAGTTGGTGATGCGCATTTCCAATCCCGAATATTTCCATGTGGTTTTCACCGAATTTACTTCAACCGATGGCCTGTGCCACCCGGTGGGACGACCCAATGTAATTAGCCGACTGCGGGTTAATGAATCGGAAAAGCAAATGCTCCGCGAAAAGGGGATAAAGCTGGTAGCCCAGATATGGGGAGCTAATCCCGAAAAATATTACGAATCGGTAAAAATGATTTGTGAAGAATTTGACTTTGATGGGATAGATATTAATATGGGCTGTCCGGTAAAAAAAATTGTGAAGCAGGGTGCTTGCTCTCATCTGATTGCGCAACCTGCGCTGGCCGCCGAAATTATCCAGGCAAGCAAGGAAGCCTCCACCATTCCGGTAAGCGTGAAAACACGCACGGGCATCAAAAAACACGACACCGAAAACTGGATCAGCCATCTGCTGGCGCAAGGCCCGGCAGCGATTATCCTGCATGGCCGCACCCAAAAAGATCAATCGGAAGTACCCGCCGACTGGAACGAAATAAAAAAGGCCGTTGCGCTGCGTGATGCTTCAGGAAAAAATATCCCGCTTTTTGGCAATGGCGATGTGATGAGTGTAGATGACGGTTTGGAAAAATGCCAGATAAGCGGCGCAGATGGCGTTATGGTGGGTCGGGGCATCTTTCACAATCCCTGGATGTTTAACCACCCTGAACCGGAGCTTTCAGTTAACGAAAAACTGGAGCTGTTGTGGGAGCATGTGGTGCTGTTCACTGACACCTGGGGACGCGAAAAGAACTTTGCCATCCTCAAACGATTTTTTAAAATATACACCAACAACTTCCCGGGAGCAGCTCAGTTGCGTGCCCATCTTATGGAAACCAATTCGGCGGAAGATGTGCGCAAGGTGCTGGATGATAATCTGGCGGATTTACCCGAATAGGAAAAAAGCTGCGAAAAAAAATACAAATTATCATCCACAGAAAAAAACCAGACACTATTTAGTGTCTGTCTTTTGAGTAACAGTTAGAAAAATATACGATTTGAGATTTAAGATTTTAGATTTAAGATTTTAGATTTAAGATGTTGGTGATATTCAAGCCAATCTAAAATCTCCAATCGTCCCGAAAAGTCAAAAATTTTTAATTTTTATTTCTTTTCGTAAATGCACGAGCGTAGTTCGGCATTAATCATCAATCTTAAATCAAAAAAAGTTGACTTTATGGACAGACACTATTTAGTCAGGGTATAGCTGAGCTAAGGCCAATCCAGGTCAGGGCATGACTTAAAGTCATACCCTGACTTTCAATCCTGGCTTTATTCTTTTGTTTTTATCAAATCCTCCAACTGGAATAACTCATCGCGCAGACGGGCGGCCTCAATAAAATCGAGTTCCTTCACTACCTCTTCCATTTTCTTGCGGGTTTTTTGGATGACTTTGGCAATTTCCTCCTTACTCATGTATTGCACCACGGGATCGGCGGCAATGTTTTGGCTAATATTTTCAACGTAGGCTCCGGCCGGGCCAACTTTTTTGCGGGCTACGCTGGTTTGCCCCATAATCGAATCGGTGGACTTGATCAGCGGGGTAGGCGTAATTCCGTGTTTCTCGTTGTATTTGAGTTGTATTTCGCGGCGGCGGTCGGTTTCATCTATCGTTCGCTGCATCGAATTGGTGATCTTATCGGCGTACATTATCACCAGCGAATTGATGTTACGCGCTGCACGTCCGGCAGTTTGCGTAAGTGAACGTTCGGAACGCAGAAATCCTTCCTTGTCGGCATCCAAAATTGCTACCAGCGAAACCTCAGGCAAATCAAGTCCCTCGCGCAACAGATTAACACCCACGAGCACATCCACATTTCCCAGGCGCAAGTCGCGCAAAATCTCCACGCGCTCCAAAGTATCCACGTCCGAGTGGATATAACGACTTTTAATATTAAGTTTTGTAAGGTACTTGTACAACTCCTCGGCCATGCGTTTGGTAAGCGTGGTAACCAAAACCCGCTCGTTGTTGCCAATCACGCGATCGATCTCTCCAAGGAGGTCATCGATCTGATCCTGGCTCGGCCTAACTTCAATAATTGGATCGAGCAGGCCGGTAGGCCGGATAAGTTGTTCAACAATTACGCCTTCACTTTTCTGCAACTCATAGTCGGCAGGGGTGGCACTCACATAGATGGTTTGTCCGGTTATCGTTTCAAACTCATCATATTTCAAGGGGCGGTTATCCATGGCCGAGGGCAGCCTGAACCCAAACTCAACCAGGTTTTGCTTGCGCGAGCGGTCACCGCCATACATGGCCTTGATCTGCGAAAGCGTAACATGACTTTCGTCCACTATCAAAACAAAATCTTCGGGGAAATAATCGAGCAGGCAAAAGGGACGTGACCCCGGCTTGCGTCCGTCAAAATAGCGCGAATAGTTTTCGATGCCGGAACAATATCCCAGCTCGCGCATCATTTCGATATCGTAATTCACCCGGTCTTCCAGGCGCTTGGCTTCGAGATGTTTTCCCATTTCCTTAAAATAAGCCGCCTGCTTAAACATGTCCTGCTGTATTTCGTGCAAGGCTCCCTTCATCTTATCTTTGGAAGTAACAAAGATGTTGGCCGGATAAATGGTAATTTCATCATACTTGTCCTTTTCGCGTCCGCTGATGGGGTCAAAACTAATCAGCTCTTCAATTTCTTCGCCCCACATCACGATGCGATAGGCAAAATCGGCATAGGCCGGAAAAACGTCTATTACATCACCCTTGATGCGAAAAGTGCCATGCTTGAAATCCATTTCGTTTCGCGAATACAAACTACCCACAAGGTCGAAGAGGAACTTATTGCGCGAAAGCGTTTGCCCGGTTTTCAGATGAATAACATTGCTGGTAAAATCGTCGGGATTTCCGATGCCATAAATACACGAAACCGACGAAACCACCACAATATCCCTGCGCCCTGACAGCAAAGAGGAAGTGGTGCTTAGGCGCAATTTTTCGATTTCGTCATTAATAGCCAAATCTTTTTCGATGTAGGTGTTGGTAACCGGGATGTAGGCTTCGGGCTGGTAATAATCGTAGTAAGAAACGAAATACTCAACCGCATTCTTAGGGAAAAACTGCTTAAACTCACCATAGAGCTGGGCAGCCAGGGTTTTGTTGTGGCTTAATATCAGAGCCGGACGGTTGAGCTGATGCAAGACGTTGGCAACGGTGAAGGTCTTACCCGAACCGGTTACGCCCAGCAAAACCTGAGCATCATCGTTGCGGTTTAGTCCTTCCACCAATTGTCGGATGGCCTCGGGCTGGTCGCCGGTGGGTTTAAAATCCGCTGTTAATTCAAAATTCATTTTACAAAGGTATGATTTCATCTAAATTAGAATTATCAAAACTTGTTAGAACATCTATACATGCTTTACTTAGTGTCCGTATTTTTAGTAAGGTATTTGAATTATGAATTGCCCCGTCCTTTAGGGCGGGGATTAGATGGGGAAGATGAAAAACCCCTCGATTTCTCCACGCCTGCAGCGTGGAGAAATCAAGGGAGCTAATAACAAGTACATTTTTCCCCGGGTTAAAACCCGGAGCAATTCAAAGCATTAATTTCTAAACATTCACTATTTATTTTTCTTGGAAACCTTACTTTTAAAGTAAGCCGAAATTGGATAATGGTCGGAATAATCGACTGTGTGCCGCTCAAAACGATAGGCTTCAAGACTTTTGCTGTGCAAGATATAGTCGATGCGCAAGAGGGGAATGCCGCCAGCAAAACTGGCACCGGTTCCTGCCCCCGTTTCCAAAAAGGCATCGTTAAGTCCCTCCGCCACAGTATTGTAAACATACGAAAGCGGCGTATCGTTGAAATCACCACAAACAATTACCGGATAAGGCGATTCCTGAATGTATCGGGCAACAACATCAGCCTGAGCTGAACGGCTTTTAAAGGCTCTGCTTAGCTTGCCCACAATGATTTTGGTGTTGGAACCATTGACGATGGCCGGATCGGAAAGCTCCTTCACAAATGTATAATCGGCCTTCGAGAATTTAACCGACTCCAAATGGAAGTTGAAAACCCGCAGGGTGTCGCCCTCGAAAACCACGTCGGTAAAAATACCCGAGTTGGCAGTTTTATCCCCAAAATGGATATTGCCCCGGCCAACAATTGGAAAGCGCGTAAAGGTAGCCAGCCCAAAATGCTTGCTATCGCCCCGCTGGATAACATAATCTATGTGGTAGTTTTTAGCTTCGCTGTTTTCGAGAAAGGGGCCAACGGTAGGAAAGGATTTTTCGTTGCCATGAAAAAACTCCTGGAAACAGATGATATCCGCTTGCTGGTGGTTTACAAAATCGAAAACCGAATTGCGGATAAAAAAGTTCTGATTGCTCTTCCATTTATAATGGTCGAAGATACGAACGTTGTATGATAAAACCTTGAGCGCATCGCTGTAGCTGCCCACAGGTTTTTCGGCGTTAAAGCTGAAAGTTTTGAAAAAAGCCGAATAACCGGCCAGGATGGCGATAAGCGAAAAGAGGAAGTAATATTTCCAACGGATAATCCAATAAACGACAAACAATATATTGGCAAGCAGCAGCGCGGGGTAAAGCAAGGCCAGGAGGGCAGGCACAACGTTGGTTTCGGGATGCGTAAATGGCGAAAGATAAGAAATTAGCAGGGCGATTAGCACAAGCCAATTTGCCAGCAGGATAAGCGTTCTGAGCCAACTGTGCTTTTTATTCTTTTTTTTCGCGCCCATATCTGCACCTTAATTTTTCTTGCTACTCGACTGAAAAAGCTGGGCTTTCTCCTCTTTACTGAGGCTGGAATATCCCGATCGCGAAATCTTTTCGAGGATTTTATCAATCTGATCCTGATCCTGATGCTTGCGATAGTTGTATTCTTCGTCCGTCATCGGGCGGCCTTTGTCGAAGTTGGAAGGATAAACCGGTTTCTTCTCTTTAGTAAAGAACTTAAAAAATTTTCTGAAATTCATCTTGCCAAAATTTATAGTAAAATCTTTGCCGTGTTTCATCATCCAAATATAAAAAAAGCCCCAGGCTGCACCACCCAGATGGGCAATGTGGCCGCCGGCGTTTCCATTCATAATGCTCAAAACATCGATAAGAATAACAACCAGCGCCAGGTATTTCAGCTTGACGCGACCAAAAAGAAAAAGTACTACCGAATACTCAGGAACATAAGTAGCCACCGCGATGAGAATGGCAAGCACCGATGCCGAGGCTCCCATGGCCACCGAATAATAAAGGGATTCGCCAAAAACCGGAAAAATATTAAAGGCAGCAATGTAAAAAGCTGCGCCCGCCAGCCCTCCCAGGATATAGGTACTCAGCAGTTTGCGGTCGGAGAGATATTCCATAAAAATACGACCGCCAAAATAAAGTACCACCATATTAAAAAATATGTGCATAAAACCCTCCTGCAAAAACATGTAGGTAAAAATTGTCCAGGGGCGGAGCAATAAAGCCTCCATATTTGATGGCACCGAAAGGTAATAAGCCACCAGCGAAACCCCCGGCAAACCTTCAGGATGATTGGCTATCTGGAAAAGCCAGAAAAAAAGATTGATAATATTGACAAGGACAAATACCGCCGCGTTGATGATAATAAGCTTTTGCAAGACTGATGAGCGCGAAAAAAACCGCTTAAATTCGTCCAATGGATTTTGTTGTTGATACCTCATGATGCTAATAAACGCCTCTTCGTTTCCAATATTTGATAAGTAAAAAGCCAACTATCATCCCGCCGAGGTGGGCAAAACGCGCCACATGATCGCCCGGGCGGTTAGCTACGCCAAAAAACAATTCTACCAGGCCATAGCCAATAACAAAGTACTTGGCCTTGACAGGAAAAAGAAAGTAAAGGTAGAGCTTGGTTTCGGGAAACATCATACCAAAGGCCAGCAGGATGCCAAAAACCGCACCCGAAGCCCCAACCATGGGCGCATTTATCATCCCGTTGAGCGTGGCCATCTGCTCGTTGGTATAGTTCATTCCCCTTTCGATCACACTCAATCCCTCGCGATAAACCGTATCCACACTGGCCGGATCCATTTTCCCTTCCAGCACCGAAATCCTTAAATATGTTACAAGCAATTGTATCAAGGCTGCTCCCAGGCCGGTGTAAATATAATATTGCAAAAACCGCTTGGATCCCCACACGTTTTCGAGCATGTAGCCAAACATCCACAAGGCAAACATGTTGAACAGCACATGGTTGAAGCTGCCGTGCATAAACATGTAGGTAGCAAATTGCCAGACCTGGAATCGCTCGGAAGAAAAATAATGCAAACCCAGCGTACTAACCAGGTCGATGCCCTGAGTAGAAAGTGCCAGAGTGGCCAAATACATGATGCCATTGATGATAAGCAGATTTTTGACTACCGGCGGCAGAAACGTAAATCCTTGCGGACTGTAGTGTTGTTGATTATTCATCTTCTAAATTTAGCTTCTTAACTATGTGTTTCCGTATTTTGTTCAGTATATTTTGTATTCACCTGCAAAAGTTGGTCGAGGGCGATAATACGAATAATTGGCCGCCCGTCGATCGAAACATCGGGTATCTGGCAGGCAAACAGGGATTCGATCATGCTTTTCATTTCCATCTGGTGCAGCTTCCGGCCTTTTTTTATCGACATGTTTTTGGCCAGCGAACGCGCCAGGTTATTTTTTTTATCCATGTTCAGCTCCAGCATATTGCTTTTGTAATTTTCCACAATACCTTCGATAAGCGAAACTACGTTGGGCTGCTTCAAGCCCGGCGGAGTACCGTTAACAGTAAATTCGTTCGGATTATCCTCGTCCTGATGCATAAGAAATCCCAGCATATTAAGCTCACCTTGCAGGTCGCGAAGCAATTCGGCTTCGGCGGGAGGCAGGCTTACTTTAACCGGAAAGAGTTCCTGCTGCGAGAGTGCCTGCCGCCGTCCCAAAAGGTTGAGGTAACGCTCGTAAAGGATGCGTTCGTGGGCACTTTGCTGGTCGATAATCATCAGGCCCGACTTTACCTGCGACAAAATAAACTGCCCGTGAAGTTGAAAAAAATCTCCAACATTGGAATCTTCGTTTTCGAGCGCAGTCTCGATTTGCTGCTGAGGCTCAAGACTATATTTTTTTGCAAAACTCTCGTTCGTACTTTCATTACGCTCAGGATACAATTTTTCCCAATTCGACAGATTTCGATCCTGACGCGCCGATTCTTCAGGCCTTTTATTTTCGAAAGGATTGTAATCCGGATTTAGTTTTAATGAGGGCTGTCGGATGGCGGTTCCCTTGGATGGCATGGTAAAATCCAACGAGGGATCTTTATTAAAATCCAGACTTGGGGTTATGCTGTGCTTGCCCAATGCCGCCTTCACCGTAGAACGCAAAAGCGCGTACATGGTTTTTTCGTCCTGAAATTTTATTTCCGTTTTGGTAGGATGAATGTTGATGTCGATTTCATCGGGACGGATATCGATAAAGATAAAATAAGCCGGATAGGCTTTTTCGGGCAATAACTGGTCGAAGGCATTGTCCACAGCATGGTTCAGGTAGGGATGCCTCATAAAGCGCTGGTTGACGAAAAAGTATTGCTCGCCCCGAACTTTTTTGGCAAACTCGGGCTTACCCACAAATCCGGTGATGGTGAGCGAATCCAGTTTTTGCTCCACGGGAATAAGCCTTTTGTTGAAGGGCTGCCCGAAAATAGCCACAATGCGTTCTTTGAGCGAACCGGGTCGCAACTGGAAAACCACTTTACCATCGGTAAAAAGGCTCAAGGCCAAATCGGGATTGGCCAATGCTATGCGCTGAAATTCTTCGAGGATATGACGTAGCTCGACACTGTCGGATTTTAAAAACTTGCGCCGTGCCGGGACATTAAAAAACAAGTTCTTCACCAGGATGCTCGTCCCGCCGGGACATTGGCAAAATTCCTGACCCTTCACCTGCGATCCTTCAATTTGCAGGCAGGTGCCCAGCTCCTCCTCCACCTTCTTCGATTTCACTTCCACCTGGGCAATGGCGGCTATCGAAGCCAGCGCCTCGCCTCGGAAACCCATGGTGCGTATGGCAAACAAATCGTTGACCGATTGTATCTTGGAGGTGGCATGGCGCTCGAAGGCCATCCGCGCATCGGTTTCCGACATGCCGCAGCCATTGTCGGTAACCTGGATGAGCGTTTTTCCGGCATCCTTAATGATTAGTTCTACATGCTTAGCCCCGGCATCGATGGCGTTTTCGAGCAATTCTTTTACCGCCGAGGCCGGCCGTTGAATCACTTCGCCGGCAGCAATCTGATTGGCCACCGAATCGGGCAAGAGATGAATAATATCGGGCATAAGGGCTTTTCTAAATCAATTCTTTTCTTACACAAAAAACACAAAATACGCCAGCAGAGCCGCAACGATAAGATAAACCAGCAGATTTACTCCCCGCGATTTGTTCCGGTTTTTTCGGTCGGCCATGCGCCATCGCCGTTCGATGTCGTAGCGCAGCGTGGACGAAATCCCCTTCTCGGCATCTTCGAGTGCTTTGCGGCGTTCTTCCCGGCGTTCTTTTTCCTCATCGTAGTAGCGGGGCTTGTACTCGAAATTACGGGGACGCGGGCGTTTAAAAAATACGATTTCCATAATAATGTTGTTTGCTGCAAAATTAGGACTTATTCCTGAAACAGGCTTTGAGTAAACGGAATTTTGGGAGATAGATTATTTTGGCTAAGGTGGGGTTTGGTTTTGAAGCGAGTGCCGGAACGGGAGAAGGCTAATTCTTTTTTTGGAGTGCTATTATTCTTCATTCCAATATTCAACACATTTTTCCTGTTCAGCAATGCTCAATATTGAAAAACCTAATTGGATTGCTTTACTAAAGTCTTCACATCCTTGCTCTTTTGTGCCTAATTCGTATCGCGCCAATCCACGAAGAAAGTAAGCATTTTTATTATTTGGGTCTAACGATATTGCTTTATTACAATCAAATACAACTCCGGTTAAGTCGTTTGGAAACCTGGTTCCAGCCCTGTTTACATAAACGCTTCCGTCTAAGGTGTCGGTTAATAAATATTTGTCAAAATCCTCTTTTGCCTGTTTGGTCATACCTGTTGCTAAATGTATCCTTGCTCTATTTAAATACAATTCAGGTTCCGGCGATTTTGATATTTCACCATCAAGAGTCTTTAAAAAATCATTGAAATCAGGTCTTGTCCAAAATCCCATAGTAGTTTTTATCCTTCCGCTACAATCGTCGTCGATTAAGTCGAAGGATACATAGTAATCGGTTTGATAAACCTTGTACTGCCCATATCCTTCGCACATTTGCCCTTCTTTATCAATAAATTTAATTGTGTCGCCTGATAATTCATAGCTTGAAATAACATCAACCGTTTGGTCATTTCCAAAGTCGCCTTCAATTATGCCATTTTCTTTAAAATCAAAACTAATGGGTCCTGTATGTCCAATCCTTACCCATTTACCATAAATAGGAGAATCAGTCTTTACAACTTGCTGCTCATTTTGCATATTTTTCTTTGTGCTTTGATTGCAACCGGATATAAATCCGATGGTAAAAATTGCTAATAAAATCAACTTTGCTTTCATGTCAAATTCATTTAATATTTGTAATGTTTCATTTTAAATCATAAGTGTCCGAAAGTTTTGATGAAATCCACATTTTTATATTTATCATGT
>CAZGAO010000044.1:12078-44420 GCA_964523795.1 uncultured Lentimicrobiaceae bacterium | reverse complement strand
CCACAAGGATAAATGCAATTCACTTTGCCAAAATCCTTAACGGCTTCACCACTCTGTAAACAAGAGAGGTAGCAAGAATGCCCATTGCAGGCCGGCATAGTTCAACTTTATTTTATCCATCATTCCCCCATAAGAGCTTTAGCTACAAAAATCCTTTTTCGTTTCCGATTTAATAATTATTCTACTTTTGGGCGGACAATTGATATCATATTTAAGGGTAGGTTTCTTTTAACTTTTAATAAAAACGATAAACTGCTTAATAGAAGAATAGATTATGCAAGATAGACATGTGAATAGAATAAAGTATTTTGAAGAACAAGGAATAACTACCGAAAAATACGTCATCCCTTTTATTCAAAAGATGAAATCGATAAATGAAGAAACATCAGTGCTTGAAATTGGATGTGGAGAAGGAGGGAATTTAAGCCCTTTCGTAAAGGCAGGATGCAAAAGAGTAGTTGGGATAGATATGTCGAAAGGGAAAATCGAGAATGCGAAGATTTTTTTTGAGGGGAAGGAAAACGCGGATAATATTGAGTTTATTTGTGATGATATATTCAATATCCAACTGGAAAGCATTGGCAAATTTGATATTGTTATTACCCGGGATGTATTGGAGCATATTCATGGACAAGAGAAATTTGTGGCTTTCGTTAAAAAGTTTTTGAAACCTAACGGAAAGTTTTTCCTCGGTTTTCCTCCCTGGTATAATCCATTTGGCGGTCATCAGCAAATGTGCGACAGCAAATTTTTGTCGAAGCTTCCTTTTTTTCACATCCTGCCTGCTTTTGCTTATAAGTTTATTTTGAAATCGTTCGGAGAGAGTGATGCGAAAATTAAAGGATTGTTGGAAGTAAAGCAGACGGGGATTAGTATTGAAAGATTTGAAAGGATTTTGAAGAGAGAGAATTATAACGTAGATAAGTCGATATTTTATTTCATAAATCCGAATTATGAAATTAAGTTTGGATTGAAACCACGAAAAACATGGAAATTAATATCCTCCATTTTCTTCATCAGAAACATCTTCATAACCACTAACTATTATTTGATTTCACCGAAAACAGCAACGTCTAACAAACAGGTATAATTATTCATCGAAGCCGCATAATTCCTTATCTCAAAAAATTGCTAAAATGGCCTTTCAGCCATCCATAAATTCCTGATCATTAAGTGTTATCATTTTCAGTCCCGGCCTGTGCTCGATATAGCTGCGGATGATGGAATGGACATATTTGTTTTCGGTGTAGGGTTTTACGGCATCTTTGGCCTGGCCGAGGGCATCGCTGCCGTTGATGTCGGTGGACACAAAGCCAAAACCACGGTAGCGGCCATGGTCAACCCACACCACCGATTGCTCA
Source organism: uncultured Lentimicrobiaceae bacterium (assembly GCA_964523795.1). GTDB lineage: Bacteria > Bacteroidota > Bacteroidia > Bacteroidales > 4484-276 > SABY01. Next base: position 43,059 of record CAZGAO010000044.1, on the reverse strand, counting down.
TCGTTGGTGCGCCCCTGATCCAAAATTAGAAAGCTGGAATTTTTGTATTGGAACCGTTGGATTAGCCTTTCCACGCGGGCATTATAATCATCCGGGCTTTCCTCGCCAATACAAGCTCCATGGCATTCTTTTATTTTGTACTGGAAGCAGGAGCCATGCGTGGTGTAAAGACTGCATAATTTTTGACAAAGCTGGTAGTCGTCGCAAAGCTGGAAGAGGAAGTTTTTGCCGGTCATTGCCGAACCGAAGGTGGTGAGCGGGGCATCGCCATCGCAATCGTTGAGCTTGCAAATTTTTAAACGCAGATAGCCCTCGTCATCAGGTGTGCAAAACAGGCCATGGTTGAAACTGCTGCGCCGCTGTGCCCGGTTATACTGCGGCAGCTGTGTGCTTATTTCGTGCGATTCGAGCAGGAGGGCGACCAGCTCGTTGCCGGTAAGCGCGTATGAGATGTGCGCAAGTTTATTTTTCATTTCCAAAGCCCGCTTGGTGGTGGCGTTGGAGAGGTGCGATAAAACCCTGGATTTGATATTTTTGCTCTTGCCCACGTAAATCAGATTCTGCTTGTCGTCCAAAAAATAATACACGCCGGCAGCCTCGGGCAAGGCCTTGATTACTTCGGGTTTTAGATTACTGTTAAGCCCCTGCACCTTGATTTCGGCAGGATTGGGGTCGATGTTGAGCAGGAAATCGAAGAGCTTTGCGGTAGCGCGGGCATCGCCAAAGGCGCGGTGGGGATTGGTATTTTCGATGTTGAGTGCCTCGCAGATATTTTTGAGGCTGTACGAACGATGGTAGGGAACCAGCTTTCGGCTCAACTGGACGGTACACAGTTTTTCGCGCTGGTAGTCGAAACCCAGGCGGCTGAATTCCTGGCGGATAAAGTTGTAGTCGAAGCTGGCATTGTGCGCCACAAAAATACAATCCTCGGTTAGCTCGACAATTTGTTTTGCCACCTCATAAAATTTCGGGGCGTTTTCGACCATGCGGTCGTTGATGCCGGTGAGCTGCTGGATGCGGTAGGGGATTTTTTCTTCGGGATTGATCAGCGACGAAAACTCATCCACCACCTTTGTTCCGTCATGGATAAGGATGGCTATTTCGGTAATTTTCCCGTTTTTATAGCTCGTGCCGGTGGTTTCCACATCCACGATGGCGTAGTTTGTTTCTGATTTTGGATTTGGATTCATGGCTTGCATTGGAAAAGTGCAAATCAGGCAGCGAGGAATTTAAGGGATTCATAAACCAGGAAGGCCGGCCATACGATGGCCTTAAGCAGACCCAGCACGCCCATCCAAAAGCTGGTAGCTGTGGAAATGTAAAATACGGCGGCACCAGTTAAACCCAGGCCATACACAGCCGAAGATTGCGGATTGTTTTGTAGTTCTTTTTTCATATTAATTCATCGCAGGCTCCGCAGGAAAATTCGTCCAGTGGCGATACTTCTCGCCGAGATTCAGCAGCGTGTCCTGCCACATCGATTCGGTGCTATTTTGCATCACCTGATCTTTGTCCAATTGCGACACCAGCCAACTGTTGCGCTTCAGCTCATTTTCGAGTTGCAGGGGCATCCATCCGGCATAGCCGATAAAAAAACGAAAGTTGCGCTCGTTGAGCTGCCCCAGCAGGATTAGCTCCCGCACCCGTTCCAGGTCGCCGCCCCAGTATAGGCCTTCGAGTACAGGGATGCTGTCGTCGATGGTTTCGCCCAGGGTGTGGATGTAAAAAAGGCTGTCGGTCTTGACCGGCCCGCCCAAATAAACGCGGGCATCAAAATCGGGGAAATCCTTAACCACATCATTAAAACCTACCGACATTGGCTTGTTGATGATCACCCCAAAGGAGCCTTCCTTGTTGTGTTCGGCAAGCAAAATAACCGACCGTTTGAAATAATAATCGAAGAGAAAAGGCTCGGAAATAAGGATTTTTCCCGGGCCCGGTTTCACGTTATTTGTCTTAATCCGTATGAGGTCGTCATAATTTTCCATCACTCAAAATTAATTATCTACTTTTGAAAACCAAAAATAATATTTAGTTATTAGAAATTCAGAATATGCAATCTGCTTCCAAAATCAATACATTCAACGCTTTACGTAAAAAACATCCCACCCTGATTTATGAAAGTTTTAACATTTTGCAACAAAACGATTTCATCACCATAACATTTTTGTTTCGTTTACCGGATAAATGTACCTTCCATCCTTCTTACACTTTCCCTATCCGGCAAAGTGAATTTGCAAAGATAAACGATACTGCCCTGCAAAATCTTACTTTCCATTTGGGAATGATAGAAATGCTTAGTTATTGGAAAGCGGCTTGTCCGCCACAGGTAATTATTCGCCCTGCTTTTTTAAATGCGCAGCAGTTGACCTGGTGGAAAAACCTTTGGTTTAAGGGTCTGGGCGAGTTTTTTTATTTAAATGGGATTGAAGTTTCGGAGGATGACTTTGTAAATTTTATTTGCGAAAGCGATAGCACATTTAGCAGTTTTAATTTTGATACCGATAATAAAATAATAGTTCCAGTGGGCGGTGGCAAGGATTCGGCCGTGAGTTTGGAATTGCTTAAAAATTCCGGGATGCCGGTGATACCACTGATGATAAACCCCAGCCGGGCAGGCATCGACACGATACGCAAGGCCGGCTTTGCTGATGAGGATTTGTTTGCGATAAAGCGAAAGATTGATCCGGCCTTGCTTCGCCTCAATGCTGAAGGTTACCTTAACGGGCATACGCCCTTTTCGGCCATGGTGGCTTTTACTACCTTGATCGCAGCAAAGCTGACAGGCATCTGCCATATCGCGCTTTCTAACGAATCGAGTGCCAGCGAGGCTACGATTCCCGGAACGCTCATCAACCATCAATATTCCAAATCGCTGACTTTTGAAAGGGATTTTAGAGAATATGTGGCTGAATTTATCAGTTCCGATTTTAACTATTTCAGCTTTTTGCGTCCGCTTAACGAGTTGCAGATAGCCCGCTTTCTGGCAGGCTTTCCGCAGCACCTGCCTTCGTTTCGCAGTTGCAATGTGGGGAGCAAACAAAATCGCTGGTGCGGCCACTGCCCCAAGTGCCTTTTTACCGCCATCATGCTGGCTCCCTTTGTTGAGGGGGAAAAGCTGAAGGCTATTTTTGCTAAGGATATGCTGGATGATGCCGCATTGATGCGAACGCTGGACCAACTCAGCGGACTGGCCGCCGAAAAACCTTTTGAGTGCGTGGGCACCATCGGCGAGGTGGAGGCCGCGCTAAAACATTTGATCGAAGTTAACAAGAAGGATAAACTGCCCGCCTTGCTGGCGATGTACAAAGAAAGGATGCCATCGGGCGAAAGTACTTTTGAGGATCATTTACATGCTTTTGACGAGCAGCATTTTTTATCTTCTTACTTTGTGAAAATTTTAAAACAAGCCCTGCTATGATTGAACTTTTGCGCCAATATTTGCAAAATCGCAAAGTCCTGATTCTTGGCTTTGGTCGTGAGGGGCAGTCGAGCTACCGATTTATTCAAACACACTTCCCCGAACTGGCTTTGGCTGTGGCCGATCGCAATCCCGAACAGTTTGCCGATAGGGAAAAATTGCCTGAGAATATGTTTTTTTTTGCTGGTGATAATTATTTGGAAGCCATTGCCGATTTTGATGTAATCCTTCATTCGCCGGGGATTCAAATATCAGATATAAAAAATCGCTATCCTGATAAAGTATGGCTCTCACAAAGCGGATTATTCCTGGAACATTATCATCGCCAGATCATCGGCGTTACCGGTACCAAGGGCAAGAGTACCACTTCGAGCCTGATTTACTACATCCTGAAAAAGGCCGGGAAAAATGTGCTTTTAATTGGAAACATCGGTGTTCCGCCGCTTGATCTTTATGAAAATATTGTCAAGGATACCATCCTTGTTTTTGAGCTTTCGGCCAACCAGTTGCAGCATCTGCACCACTCGCCGCACATCGCCATTCTGTTGAATCTTTTTCCGGAGCATCTCGATTATTTTGGCTCCGAAAGTTGCTACTACGCGGCTAAGTGGAATATTACCAAATTTCAAACCGATGCGGATATTTTTATCTATGATCGGGAAAATGAGGCTTTACAGCGCGATATTGGAAAGTTCAATTTAAATTCTCAAAAAGCTGCCATCGATGCGGCCATGATGGAACCTGATGAAGGTAAAGCAGCTTTTGAATCATTACTCCAATCCTCCGATTTGCCCTTGAAGGGCAGGCACAATATCAAAAACATACTTGCCGCCTGGATGGCCTGCCGCCAGATGAATCTACGTTCTGATGAAATTATTTTGGGGATAAAATCTTTTAAGCCCCTGGAGCATCGCCTGGAATTTGTCGGTAATTATTGTGGTATCGATTTTTATAACGATTCCATCTCCACCATTCCCGAATCTACGCTTGCAGCTTTGGAAACCCTCGGGCACGTGCATACTTTGATTTTGGGAGGCCACGATCGTGGTATTAGCTACAGCCGAATGTTGTCCACTATCGCCGATTTGCAGGTAGCGCGCATTTTGTTTACCGGCCCTGCCGGAAAGCGGATGATGCAGGAATTTGATCCGATGAAGCACCCTGGGCAGGAGGTAATTTTTGAAACACGATTTAGTGATCTGGCTGCCTGGATGGGCACGACCCCGCAAGGCATGGCCTGCCTCTTGTCGCCGGCAGCCTCGAGCTACGACCAGTTTCAGAACTTTGAAGCACGGGGGAGGGCATTCAAAAAAATGGCAGAAAGCCTTGCGGTTTCCTGCCACCAAAAAAATAAATCATGAAAAATAAGGCCTTAGGCCTTGTACAAAGCTTATTCAGCTTCTGTAGCTTTCGCTAGATTTTCTTCGTGTTCAACGTGTTTTTTTATTTGATCCAGTGGCGATTTTTGTGGATTGCGCAGACGTGTTTTTCCGTACGAACCACGAATTCTCTTGCCTTTTTTGGTCTTTAAATCTCCTTTTCCCATACTAATAAAATGTTTAATGTTTTTAAATGATTAGAAGCTGCAAAATTACTTTTTTTTTTAAGCTGCCTTATCGCCTTCAATTTTAATTTTGCGAACCAGCAAGGCCACATACATAATAGTGCCCCAAATTGCAAGCGCTGCCCCCACAAAACTGGTGAGCAGCCACAGTGGAATATAGTCGTTGTTTTTCCACAAGGCGCGGCGTTCGCTCCAGTAATCGTTGGGATTGGCGGTGCCCCAGATAATTTGTTCGGTGCTTTGCACAGGCTTATATTCCATATCGTCGATGGTTGCCACGATGTTTATTTCACCAATTTCATCCCCGATAAGGTGGTTTGGAAAAATGAGCTTAACCTCCCCTTTTTCGTTGGTGGTCAGTGGCGAGCCGCTGATGGGCAAAACGCCGAAGTAACGCTCAACACCAATATTTACTCTAATGCCTGAAACCGGCTGGTTTTGGCCATCTTCGTCCGGGCTTTTCACTACGGCGGTCAATTCTTTTTTGTCGCCCACTTCGTTAAAACTTAAAGATAGGGTGGCCTCTTTAACCACAATATCTTCGCGCTTTACCGATAGGCTGTGTGTATAGTTTATCACATTCCATAGTTGCTCCTCTGGTAGTGCTTTGAAGCTGGGCATTTGCCCACGACCCTGTTGCAGTTTATAAAAGATAGCTCCATCGCTCTGCGCTTGAAACTCCTGGCTCACCATGTTGGCGGCTTTTATCAGGCCATCGCCCTTGCCAGTTTCGCCATGACAGGCCTTGCACTGCATGTCGTAGAGAGCCTTGCCGGCTTCGAGTGACTGCTTGTCGGCGGCGATGGGATTTTCGCGGGCAGCTTCACCATCCGGAACCGACCAGGGAGGGAAGTCCTGCGCCATAGCAAGAAACCCGGTAAATAGAAATAAAATGAAGAGCGATGCCTGTGCGTATTTTTGCTTATGTGTATTTTTCATGATTCTTACTATTTTTCAGCTTCAAAAATTTTATGAATACCTCTATCGTGGGCTTCTTCCCAAATCGGTATCACCGGAAAGATGCGCACCAGCATGGTGATGATGAGCAAGGCTCCGGCCAAAGTTGCCATGGTTACGGCCAACTCGGTGTAGGTTGGAATGTAATGGGTGAAATGCTCAGGCACGTTTTGAATCGGGAATTGCGGATGAAACTGCGTGGGCACTACAATAATAAATCGTTTTACCCAGGCTCCCGCCAGCACAAAGAGCGCGATGATAAGGCTGGGCAAAGGCTTGCGCATTTTTTTAAATAATAATAAAATAATGGGCAAAATCATACCAAAAATCTGGGTGCTCCAAAACAAGGGAGCCTCGTGTCCGAGTAACAGTTCCTGAAGATGTGCTCCATCAAGGCGTTGCCAGGTATAACCAGGTACGAGATATTCGTTAATATTAAAATATAAATACAAGAGTAGGGTAAGAACCAGCAGCTTGTTCATCATATCAAAATGATAGTCGGTAAGATAGTCCTGGAGTTTTTGCCTTTTGCGGAAAACATACATGGCAATGATTACCGCAGCCGATCCAGCCACGAAAGCACCAGCCACAAAGTAGGGCCCGAAGATGGTGCTGTGCCATCCGGTGCGGCTGTTTACGGCAAATAGCCACGATGTTACCGTGTGTATCGAAAAGGCTACCGGAAGGATGAGGATGATCATGATGCGGATTGATTTCTTAAGCAAACGCCATTGCTCTTTGGTTCCCTGCCAGCCAAGCGATAAAACCTGGTAGAGTTTTCGTTGCCATTTGGGAGCTTCCGTCATCCGGTCGCGCAAGATGGCGATATCCGGTATCATGGGCAGATAAAGTAAAATGATACTAATAACCAAGTAGGTATTAACCACAAAAAAGTCCCATACAATGGGCGACTGGATACGGCCATGCAGCGGTATATTCAGCACCCGGTCAGGACGACCCATGTCGATAACAATACTTGCCGCAGCCATGGTGATGGCACCCAGTGCTATCAGCTCGGCGATCCGGCTTAGCGGAGTTGACCAGTTTTGATTTAACAATTTAAGGATAGCCGAGATAAGCGAACCAACGAGGCTAACGGCGACCCAGAATACAAAACTGGCAATATACAAGCCCCAGGATGAGTAGTCGCGCATGGCGGTAACCCCCAGGCCTGTTACCAGTTGATGCCCGTATGCCACCGTACCCAAAACAATGAGTACGATAAGGAAGCGTATCCATACCTGATTCCAAAAAGTATTATTCAGATTAGTACCTATCAGGTCTTCGCGTATTTGCTCAAAACTCTTACGCCCTGTTTTTGCTGTGCTGTTTGATGGTGCAGACATATAATTTTCATTTTATTTAATTAATAAAATCAATAAGTATCGGAGCCTGGTCGCGATTAGCTTCGGTCTTCGGGATATTTATCTTTATCCAGAAACTTATCAACGGGTTCATACTCAAAGGTTCGGTTTTTGGGTGGCAGATAATAAACCTGCGGCTTGGTTCCCAAATCTTCAAAATAAGTATAACCGGCATTTTCTTTAATCAGCTCACTAAATTTTCGTGTTTCTTTGCTTGTGCCATTGGTTACGGCATCTTCCATTTTATCGCCAAACCAATATACGCCGTTGGGGCAGGCCGAAACGCAGTAGGGGAGTTCGCCCTTGCGCAGGCGGTCGGCACTGAAAAGGCATTTGCTGATGGTTCCTTTTTTTTGCGGAACATTCAGTTCAATGTCATATATCCGACTTTTTTCTTCTTCGGTGTAATCGGGTTGAAACCACTGGAAAATCCTTGCTGAATAGGGGCAGGCGGCAACGCAAAAGCGGCAGCCAATGCAGCGTTCGTTGTCGATAAGCACAATGCCATCCTGGCGTTTAAAGGTAGCATTTACAGGACAAACTTTGGTGCAGGGTGGATTGTCGCAGTGGAAGCAGGGCTTGGGCATATAATAAGGTGCGGTGGCTTTGCTGTCCTGCATTTGCAATACGTTGATGTGGTGCTGATAGGGCAGCAGCTCGTGCGCACCCTGGCAGGCTTCCATGCACTTGCGCGCATTTTTACATTTCGATAGGTCTATCACCATGGTCCAGTGATGACCGGCCAGGCCTTCGCGTCCGCGTTCCTGCAGCTCGCTCAATTTTTCTTTGCGTACCTTTTTAATCTGCGTTGGGTCCACCTCCACAAGCTCGCCGGTGGCGGTGAGCAATTTAATTTTTTCGCCGGTCGATTCAGCCCCACTTGAGCAGGAATTTAAAATGCTTGCACCTGCTATGGCTCCGGCACCCATTAGTGCAGAGTTTTTGAGGAAACTGCGTCGTGAATCGTTTTTATTGTTCTTGTTATCTTTCATTAATCAATAATATATTTGAAGATTAATTAGCTGAATTACGGATGGTAAAAATAGAATTTTAATTTGTAAATCAGGTGTTAAATTACCGAATTGGGAGAGATTTAAAAATAGTCTAAATTAAATAAGTGCATGTTTTCTTTGCAGAGGGTGGCAGATTCCAGACTTTCGACTTATTAACATTAAAAATGAAAAATAATATTTCATGTACTTTCGCTGCCATGTTTAAACAGATGAAATATTTACTCGTACTTTTTTTATCGGGTGCAAATTTGCTGGCTTTTTCGCAAAGCGAAGTTAGGGTGATGCACTATAATTTGTTAAATTTTGGTGCCTTTACCGATTATTGCACCATAAATAATAATGACCCTGCCGAAAAAATTGTTTCGCTCAAAACCATCGTTGATCATTATGTGCCCGATATTTTGGTAGTTAACGAAATTGCTCCAGGCGATTATTATTCCGATTTGGTTTTGGATGAGGCATTGAACAGCTCTGGCCGCGACTATTTCGAGCGTGCCCAGGCCTCCAACCTTGCCGGTTCCAATATTTGCAATATGCTTTTTTATAATGATGAGATATTTGGCCTGGCCGGGCAAGATGTGATTGCACATTATCTTCGCGACATCAATGTTTATGAGCTCTATACCAAAAGTCCGGCCTTGCAGCAGGGAGCTGATACTACCTTTCTCTATTTAATCTCGGTACATTTCAAGGCAGGTTCATCGGGTAGCGATAAGGATACCCGTGCGCAGATGGCCGGACTGATTGCCGATTATATCGAAACGCATCAGATAGCGGATGCCTGTTTGATGACTGGCGACCTGAACCTGCAAAACAGTTTCGAGGAAGCATGGCAGATACTCAGCTCTGATTTGCCCGAAAATTTGCGCTTTAGCGATCCGGCCAACAGCGAGGGCGTGTGGCACAACAATCCCGATTTTGCCGCTTACCATACGCAGTCAACCCACCTGAGTTCTAACGGCTGTGCATCGAGCGGAGGCATGGACGACCGTTTCGATTTTATCCTGGCCAATCCTGCACTTTTCGATACCAGCCAAAACATTCATTATATCGATGGCAGCTACATTACGCCTGGCCAGGACGGTGAGCGGTGGAATGGCTCCCTGCTCGATCCGCCCAACTTCAGCGCACCTGCGCCCGTGCTCGAAGCTATGTATCAGCTTTCTGATCACCTGCCCTTGCTGGTTTCCCTGCAAATTTCCGCACCCGAAACTTTGCTGCCTGAATCATGGACTTTTATGCCTACCGCCGCATCGCAAGTGCTTACTATTTCTGTGGCAGCGGCTCCGCGTCTCAACGGAAGCAATTTGCAAGCAGGCTCGTCTATCGGTGTTTTTTTTATGGATGGTGATGAAGAAAAGTGTGCTGGAAATGGACTTTGGTCAGGAAACGAAAATTTGGCTCTGCTTGCTTACGGCGATGATTTGCTCAGTCCCGAAAAAGATGGCTTTGCCCAGGGAGAGCCGTTGATCCTGAAAGTATTTTCGCCGGAGCTAAATGCCGATTTTTATGCTGATGCTTCATTTCTGATTGACGGGCAGGAGGCTTCGGGAATATTTATGATGGGAGGTATTATCCAAATTACTCGCCTCGATGCTTCCTATCTTCAATTTCATTCCATTTATCTCGATGAAGGCTGGACAAGTCTTTCATCGTTTTTAAATCCAAGATGGAAAAACCTTGAAAATATTTTTGGTGATAATCTTGAACAAGTACTTTACATGAGCAGTGGCTCACAAATATTTTATCCTTCCGGGGATATTTTGGCATTGAATTATTGGAATCCAAAATCCTCCTTTTTTATCAAAATCGATCAGGCCTTCTTTTTGGAAGTTCAGGGGATTCCACTTGGCGATTTGCAATATAGCCTCAGTGCCGGTTGGAATTTAATTTCTGTGCCGGTGCCTTGCTATCTCGCACCAGCAGATCTGCAAATGCTTCTTGGCGAAAACCTGCAAGCCATAAAAACAATCGCCGATACCCGGATTTTTTGGCCCGAAAAGTCCATCTTTACCTTAGAGCAACTTTCGCCAGGAGAAGCTTATTTTATCAAAGTGTTTCAGGATTGTACCCTCACCTTTGTGCCCTGCGAAAAATAAGCGGCTGCTTTTTTTAGTCTATTTTTGTAGCCGTCAAATTTTAATATAATGTTGTCCAAAAAGCAGATTCAGTCCGTCAGGGCCTTACATCAAAAAAAGTTTCGCGATCAGTCGGCCACCTTCATCGTTGAAGGCCCCAAGCTGCTCGATGACTTGTTTAAGAGCGAATTTGAGATAAAGCAAATTTTCGCTACGGCGGATTGGGCGGCCAGCCATGCAGCAATCGGGGGAAGATTTCCGGAAATAATTAAGGTGAGTCCTGCTGAACTTTCAAGGATTAGTTTGCTAAAAACCCCCAACCAGGTGCTTGCGGTGGTAGCTTCTCCTCATTATGATATTCATGATTTTACCATGCCAGACGATTTTGTTTTGGTCTTGGATGGGATCAGCGATCCGGGAAATCTGGGAACTATTTTGCGCACCGCAGATTGGTTTGGCATGAGTCGGATCATTTGTTCCAGCGATTGCGTTGAACTTTTCAATCCAAAGGTAGTGCAGGCCGCGATGGGTTCGGTTTTTCGCGTTCAGGTTTATTACACCGATTTAGTCGCTTTTTTCGATCGCTATGCTGAAATCCCTGTTTATGGTACTTTTTTGAAGGGCAATAATATTTATCGTGAGGTTTTTCCAAGCCAGGGCTTTTTAGTTGTGGGCAGCGAATCGCATGGGGTAAGTACCGCACTTGCCGAAAAAATTACCAAAGCCTTACACATCCCTGCCGACCGTTCGCAGGCCGAATCGCTTAATGCTTCGGTGGCGGCTGCCCTATGTTGTTCAGAAATAAAAAGAGATTATTTGAAAAGCTGCTAATTGTCCCGAAAAATAGAAAATTTATAATTTTCGTAATTTTTCGAGGATGCTCGAGCGAAGCTCGGCATTAATGGTTATTCGTGCATTTCCCGAAAATCGGGATAGGCTGTGACTTAAAAACCCACATTCCCGAAAATCAAAACAGGTTGTGGCTTGGTAAATTACATTCGTGCATTTGCGGCATAAATAATCGCAATCGAGGCATACAAAACATATTCGTGCATTTCCGCCATAATGGGCGGACAGGCGTGGCATACAAAACATATTCGTGCATTTCCGCCATAATGGGCGGACAGGCGTGGCATACAAAACATATTCGTGCATTCGTGGCTTAACATTCGTGGAATCGACTTTATAATTTTTATCCATGAAATAATAAACAAGACCCTCATTAGGTTGTTGTAAATCAAAACTAAAAACAGAATTTATGTTTCAGGTACTCATCATTACTATTATTCTACTCGGTCTGGCTATCGCGGGCATAGCCATCAAGATGTTTGTGAAAAAAGGCGGCGAATTTCAAAAATCCTGCGGTAGCGTTGACCCGCACACCGGGCAGCGCACCACCTGCACCTGCGGTAAAGCACCCGAACAAACCTGCGATAACAAGCACAAACATCAGGAAGTGGAATACGAGGAAATTACCGCCTAAGCTGCTTGCCTCGGATTATTTGGCGAGATTTTTTCACCACAGATGCTTGCAGATTAGCACCGATTACTCCACCATCATTTCCATCAAATTTTTTGTTGCCCAGGTTTCAAAATCCCCATCCTTGGTCGAAAAGATGAGATAGGCTCCAAGCTCAGGTTTTGTTGCCAGAAAGGCTTTGGCCTTGTCCAGCCCCATCACCATGAGTGCGGTAGCATAAGCATCAGCAATGGCTGCGCTGTCGCTCATTATCGTTGCCGAGAGCAGCGTATGTCTGGCCGGGTAGCCGGTTTTCGGGTCGATGGTGTGGGCGTATCTTATCCCGTTTTCTTCAAAAAACTTGCGATAATTTCCCGAAGTGGCTATCGCTTTATTTGTGATTTTTAAACGTGCCTTTACCTCGCGTGCAGCATTGGCATCATCAGCCGGTTTTTCGATGCCTACAATCCATGGCTCACCTTTGGGCTTTGTGCCTTTGGCCAGTACCTCGCCTCCAATGTCGATAAGGTAGTTCTCGATCCCCTTCGATTCCAAAAAACCGCCGAGCAAATCCACCGAATAACCCTGGGCAATAGCATTGAAGTCGATTTGTATGCGAGGGTCGGTTTTTACCACCGTATTTCCTTTAAGCGTGATGCCATCAAAATTTACCAGTGTTAGCAGGCTGTCGATGAGCATGTCAGTGATTGTACTTTTATTTTTAAAACCAAAGCCCCAGGCATTCACCAGCGGGCCTACGGTAATATCGAAGGCTCCATCGGTTTCTTTCCAAATCCGTTTGGATTGCATGAATATCCTGTTAAAATCTGCATTTGTAAGTGCATCAGGCTCGTTGCGGTTAATCCTGGATATCACCGAGGAATCCTCCCAGCTTGAGGCCGTTTGGTCGAAGGTCTTTAGCAGCGAATCCATCTGGTTTAAACCCACAAGTGTATCGGAGCCAAAATAGCTTACCATAAAATAGGTCCCCTGGGCTTCGTCAACAAATTGAATTTTATTTGGCGTATCTGAGGGATTTACACACGAATTTGAAATAAAAATGCATGACAATATGCAGGAAATGAAAAGGAAAAAGCGCATAGTAAAATTTTAATTAAGAAGTTGTCCAATGATCCAAGGGGCAAAGATAGCGGATTGAAACGGGGATTGTTGATAAGATTTAAAAAATATTTGGATATTCTGGGCTTTCGGATATAATTTTTTGTTTTTGGATTTAAAAATAGTTTATTTTTGTCGGGCATATAGTTTAGTGCAGACCTAATTTTTGTCAAGTTAATGTTTGTTAACAACAAACTTTTGTAAGCACCTGAAAATGATGGAATTTTGTATTCAAATGGGTCTTTTGTAATTTCGTTTTAATAATTATTAAAAATGTTTTTTGCAAAATGTTTTTGAAATTCCGGAATTAATATCTATAATTGCATTTGATTTGCATAAATGGAAGCATTTCGCAGGTTTTTGACTTTTGAAATTTAAGAAGAATTAAATATTAATTAAACTGAAATCATTATGAAAACGTTTACCAAAATTTGTCTTTTTGCCTTGGTAATGTTTGTGTCTGGATCCCTAATGGCACAGCAGTCATACCTGAATACCACAAGCAAAACAGCACCCAACAAGCTGGAGTGGATTCAAAAAATGCACGGCCCTACAGTTTCTGCCCCTGCTTCACCCAATGGGAGTAAAGCTGTTGGCGATGATTGCGACAACCCTATTATCATAGCCTTTGATAATGTTGAAGATTTGTTCTACAACAGCGGTACTCAATCTACAGCAACTAGTGGTAATACCTACAGCAATACCTGTTTGAACGATTTCGATGAGGGTAACGATGTGATTTTTCAATTGGAACTGGCTTTTGATACAACGCTGTATTTTGAGCTTACTCCCGATGGACTGGATTATTCAGGCATGGCTCTCAACGAAACCTGCTTCGGTGATCCTTCGGCTACCTGCCTTGCCATTAGCACCGATCTTAACAATTCGGGTAATGCCCATGGCTTTGCCCTGGCACTCGAAGCCGGTACCTATTACATTATGGTGGATAACTGGCCTGATGGCTCAAAAGCTGGCGGCTTTAGCCTTAGCATAGCACCTATTTCAGCCGTTCCCAATGATGATTGTGCCTATGCTGCCGAAGTAGGCCTGATGAACCAACAATATTACAGTACCCTTGAAGCTACCCCAAGCACAGGAGGCGCGCCTGACGTATGGTTTAAATACACCGCCGGATTTACCGGCACCCTGGGTGTTGATGTTTGCGATAGCGATTTCGATACCTATCTTTGGGTTTGGGATGATTGCGCAGGTACTAACCTGCTCGCATTAAACGATAATGCCTGTGGTTTTGATGGTTTACAATCAAGCCTTTCGCTTAGTGTAACTATGGGAACAACTTACCTGATTCAAGTAACGGGCGATTTCTTTACTATAGGTTTTGATACTTATTACTCTCAAGGTACCGGTTATTTAAACCTCTACGAAGTTCCCGCCCCCTGTGCGCTGGTTTGTCCTCCCGGTGGAACTGACGAGTTAGAAGCTGCATGTCCTGCTAACGACAATGGTAGCTGCGCCACAGCCGTTGAAGTATTCACAGGCGATACTATTTGTGGTAATCTTTGGACTGATAATGACGTAAGAGATACCGACTGGTTTAAGCTGGAAATTGCCTCCATTAGCAGTGTGAAACTTGCAGTGATTGGCGAAGCCTCCACCATTTTTGGTATGGTTTATCAACAAGAGTTGGGCAACCTGGATTGTGCAAACTTAGGTGCTACCTTTGCCGAATACAAAATTACTCCTGGCTGTGTGGAAGATTCCATCGAGTTTTTGAATCTGCCCGTAGGTACTTATTATTTTGTAGTAGCTCATTCAACTTTTAGCGGTCAGGCTTGTCCCGGTTATGATTACCAGGCTGCCTTTACCGTTGAGGCCAACGCAACCGGTACCGTAGAAGGTACTGTTGATGATGGTACTACTGGCATCCAAGGGGTTACCGTTACAGTGGATATTTTTAGTACAACAACCGATATTAACGGTGATTACAGCCTCACAGTTCCCGTTGGAACTTATGATGTAATTGCCAATGGCCTGGCTCAGGGCTTTTCTAAAAATATTAAAACAGGCGAAGTTGTTGCAGATGGTGGAACCACCACCGTTGATTTCAGCCTCTACGATGACAGTCCAACACTTACCGCCGCTGCAAATATCGATTATAGCTGGGCAAAGCTTAACTGGACTCCACTCCCTGGGCCTACCCCTAAAGGTGGTTTAAAAGGTACCGATGTTGTTATGGGTGAAGTTATAAACCTTAACAACTATACTCCGGGAGCAACCATGGATCTCAAATTTACCTTGATCGTTTATACTCCTGAGTCTTTTACATTTCAGGATTATGGTCTTTACTTTGAAATCACCCTACCTGGTGACCTCACAGTAAATTCTTCGCCCACACTGTTCCCAGCTGTGATGATAAGTTCTTTCCCTGCTGTGATAAACGGCCAAACCGTGAGCTGGGGAGATGGATCTAATATTTTTTGGGTAGAGGAAAATGAGGGCTATCACCAGATTGATTTCACTATCAATGTTACCGTTGATGGTGGTGCTGTTGGCCCACAGGTAGCAGATTTTTATTTTGCGGGTGACGAATGGACCGGCCCTCCCGGAGACTTCGATGGCTTGGTTACCATCTTCGAAGAGGGTGGAAACTATGTAGAAACCTTTAATGTGTATCGCAAATTGGATGATGGCACTAACGTGTTTATCCCGCTGGTAAAAAATATTCCTGATCTGGAGTTGTATGATGTGATTTATAATGATGTGAGTGAGGCAACCGTTGCCGGCGACTGGTGCTACTATGTAACACAAAATATTTTTGATGGTGGTGAGTCTGCTTCATCTGATACCGTATGTGTAGAATTAAAAGATCCTTGCGATGATGCCATCGACTATGGCGTACCAGGCGATGCTGCACAAAACTTTACCATGGACTATGCAGAGCAAATCGTATGGTTTCAGGTAGAATTACCTACCGATATGGACATTAGTGTTTCTACCTGTGGTTCAGATTTCAATACCGCCTTTGCTATTTACGAGGATTGCGCTTCCATTCCGGTTTATCCGGATATGGTTCCGGATAATGCTATGGAAGTTGCCAGCGATGGTTGTACTGACCCTGATATGGCTGTCGGAAATTATTGTGATCTGGATGCAGGCACCTATTATATAGCTGTGTATGGCGAGGGTGGTGAATTTGGCGATATCGAACTTGAAATCACACTTGTTCACTGCCTGACTATTTATGGCGGCTGGAGTGGATTCTCCACCTATATGGAACCCAAACCCACCGATTCTTTGGAAGTCGTATTGGCTCCAATGGCCGATGAGATGGTTCTCGCCATCCGCCAAAATCCTTATGGGATCTGGTGGCCAGCTGCCAATATCAATACCATCGACTCGATTAGTCCGCGCAAGGGTTACAAATCCAAAATGACCGCTGCAGAATCTACCATTATTACGGGTACCGAGGTCGTGAGTAAAACGGTTAACCTGCCCGCAGGTGCCAGTTATTTGCCTGTAAAAGTTCCTTTCACGGTGAATATTGCACAATTGGAAAACCAGGTTGGTGATGACTTATTATTGATTTACAACATCTACAACGGCCAGGTGCTGTGGCCTGATGGAGGCCTACAAACCTTGTTTGATCTCGAGCCCGGCTTTGCCTATCTTATTAATATGAAAGTGGCTTCGAGCTATGACTATCCTTCTGCTAAATCAGTAGGAGCAGCTCCCTCACATGAGCCTGTTGCCTTCAAAGGCGTTAACGAAGCCTGGAACGAGGTAATTAATACAGGCAGACCGCACATTATTGCTATCGACAACGATGCTTTAGCTAACGTAGAACTTGATGATGTAATCGGGGCTTTCGATGCCGAAGGGGTCTGTGTTGGCGTGGCTACGGTGGATAGCAAAGATCAAAACCTGCAGCTCATCGTCTTTGGTAACGATGAATATACTGAAGAAGTTAAAGATGGCTTCGGACCCAAAGAAGCCATGAGCTTTAAACTTTACAGACCTTCGATGGATGAGCAATATGCACTGGGCGTTACCTACAGTCCCGATGCTCCCAACAGCGACGGTACTTACGAAGAAATGGGAATGTCGATTATCACTGCTTTAAAAGTAGGTGCTACCGATATTAGTGAAAACGTACTTGCCAATGTAAATATCTATCCCAACCCATCCAATGGTCAATTGACCATCGATGGACTGGCTAACAGTGTTGAAGTTTCGATTAGTAATGCACAGGGACAACTGATATTCTCGGGCACTGTTGCTGATCACGATATGCTCGACCTCTCAAGCCAGGCTAAGGGTGTTTACTTTGTAAAACTGCTTGATGAAGGTGCAGTAAGGATTCAGAAGATAATTCTTAAATAATACAATGATTTCAGTGTTTAATTAAAAACCTGTTCCCGGCTTTTTGGGAGCAGGTTTTTTCTTTATCTGTTATTTAGCTTCTAATTGAAAATTTAATGGCCTTGCATTTTTTTTACTATCCGCAAACTGTCGATCGGATTCTCCAGACCAGCGAAGAAGAATCGAAACACATAGCACGGGTTTTGCGTATGCTGCCCGGCGATAGTGCCAACTTCACCGATGGAAGGGGAGTACTGGTTTTAGCTCGTCTTATCGATGCGCATCCAAAAAGGTGTATGTTTGAGGTATTGGAGCAAACGATCAATCCAAAAACAAAACCCCGCCTTCATATTGCTGTGGCTCCTACCAAAAATATTGCGCGCATCGAGTGGTTTATCGAAAAGGCCACCGAAATGGGTATTGATGCGATTAGCCCGATTTTGTGCAATCATTCCGAGCGAACCAAAATAAACCGGGAGCGACTGGAAAAAATTACCATCGCTGCTCTCAAGCAATCGCAACAGGTACACTTGCCAAAGATTAATGAATTAATTAAGCTGGATAAACTTATTGCTGATGTCCCGGCAGGCGCGCAAAGACTTATTGCCTACCTCAGCGATGATCCCTCACCCTTATTAAAAAATGAATATCAGCCGGGCAACAATGCTTTGATACTTATTGGCCCGGAGGGCGATTTTAGCCCTGACGAAATTTCATCGGCATTGGGTCAGGGATTCCAACCAATAAGTTTGGGCGAAAATCGTTTGAGAACCGAAACGGCAGCTTTGGTAGCTTGCCACACCTTTGTTTTAATGAATCAATAAACTTGTATGAAAAAGCTATTCTTCATAAGTATTCTTGCCTTGGTATTTTTATCCGCTAATTTTCCGGAAGGCGGCGTAAAAATCGCTTTGCTAAAATATAATGGCGGTGGCGACTGGTACGCCAATCCTACCTCCTTGCCCAATTTGATTGCCTTTTGTAATAGCAACTTAAAAACCTCCATTAACCCCGAGCCTGCAACAGTAGAAGTTGGAAATTCTGAAATCTTCAACTATCCCTTTCTGCACATGACCGGACACGGAAATGTGGTTTTTTCTAATCAGGAAGCCAAAAATCTTCGGGAATATTTGATTGCCGGTGGCTTTTTGCATATCGACGATAATTATGGTATGGATAAGTTTATCCGCCCACAGTTGAAGAAAGTTTTTCCCGAGCTTGATCTTATCGAGCTGCCCTTCGACCATCCGGTGTATCATCAAAAATATGATTTTAAAAACGGGTCGCCCAAAATCCACGTTCACGATGATAAGGCACCCCAGGGATTTGGTTTGATTTGGGAAGGGCGCCTGGTGGTTTATTATACCTACGAAACCGATCTGGGCGATGGCTGGGAGGATTTTGAAGTACACAAGGATTCCAAAGAAACCCGCACCAAAGCTTTACAGATGGGTGCCAACCTGATCCAATATGTTTTTACGCAGTAAAGGAATACTAATGCGATTTTCTTTTTTGGATCGGAGTAATTTGAAAAATCTAAAACTATCCTTTCCTGCTTCATTATTTCTTAGCTTACTTTTATTTTTAATATTGCAATCGGGCTGCCTTCGTTCAACAAAACCTGAGCAGAAGGATTCAGAAGCAAAGGGAATCTCGGGCAATCCTGTTTTTGAAGGCTGGTATGCCGATCCCGAAGGGGCTGTGTTTGGGGACGAATACTGGATTTTTCCTACCTATTCGGCTCCCTACGAAAAGCAGGTATTCCTTGATGCTTTCTCCTCCAAAGATTTGGTGCATTGGCAAAAGCACCATCAGGTGCTGGACACTTCCATTATCAAATGGGCAAAGCAGGCAATGTGGGCACCAGCCATCATCGAAAATAATGCGCAGTATTTTTTGTTTTTCTCGGCCAACGATGTCCAGATTCCCGGCGGCCCATACTGGGACGAAGACAACAGCATCAACCATTATGGCGGCATAGGTGTGGCTGTGGCCGATTCGCCTGGCGGTATTTACCGCGATTACCTTGGCAAACCGCTGATATCCGATTTTTATAACCAAGCGCAGCCCATCGACCAGTTTGTGTTTCAGGATATGGACGGATCGTACTACATGTTTTACGGTGGCTGGCAGCATTGCAATCTGGGGAAATTAATGCCCGATTTCACCGGATTTATTCCCTGGGGCGATGCTACGCTCTTCAAAGAAATTACGCCCGATGGCTATGTGGAAGGTCCATTTATGTTTTTGCACAGGGGCGTTTATTATTTTATGTGGTCGGAAGGAAGTTGGGGCAACGACACTTACAAAGTTGCTTATGCTATGGCTGACACACCAACCGGGCCATTTACAAAAATCGGGGTCATCCTGCAATCCGATCCCGAAATTGCCACCGGTGCAGGTCATCATTCCGTCATTAATACGCCCGGTACCGATGATTATTATATTATTTATCACCGTCGCCCTATCCCCAATCTGGGCCGCGACCACCGCGTAACTTGCATCGATAGATTATATTTTAATAATGATGCTACCATCAAGCCGGTGAAAATGACTTTTGAGGGTGTGAATTCCCTGAGGTAAAAACCCGCAAATTGCGCGTTTCTGCAATCTGCACATCTCTGCTAATCATACAGTAATTTGGGTATTTGTATGAATATTTCATATCCAAATCCTTATCTTTGCATCATGGCTGTAAAACAAAAACCGGTATTTAATAAGCGCATATTCTGGGATGTGGATTTCGATAAGCTCGATTACGATGGCAAGGCCAGTTTTATCATCGAGCGGGTTTTTGAGCGTGGCGATGTAGAAGATATCCGCAATTGCCGTCGCTACTATGGCGACGAAAAAGTAAGCCACGCCTTGCTAAATGCGAAATTTTTACCTGAGCACAGGATGCATCTTGCAAGTGCGGTTATTAATAAACCTTTAAACGAATTTAGATGCTACACCTTGAGACAGTTGAACCCGGAACTTTATCCTTATTAAAAACATTGATGAGCCTTCCGTCTCTGAAACCTTTTTCACTGGTTGGAGGCACAGCTTTGTCATTGCGTTATGGCCATCGCAGTTCGCTGGATTTGGATTTGTTTTCTGATGAAAAATTCGATCATAAGCCTATCGAAATTGAGCTATCAAATACTTTTAGGAAAGATTTTGATTATGAAAGCGGGCATAAAAAATTTGGGATTTTCTGTTATATAAAAAAGATAAAACTGGATATCGTTTACTATCCGCATCCTAAAATCAAACCATCTGAGACAGTCAATAATATCCGATTTTACAGCAATGCTGATATTGCAGCTATGAAAATCCAGGCCATTCTTGGCAGAGGCAAGAAAAAAGATTTTTGGGATTTGTATGAATTACTCCAACATTACTCGCTTCAGCAAATTATGGATTGGCACAAGCAAAAATATCCCAGCCAAATGCTGGCCATTA
Organism: uncultured Lentimicrobiaceae bacterium; assembly: GCA_964523795.1. GTDB lineage: Bacteria > Bacteroidota > Bacteroidia > Bacteroidales > 4484-276 > SABY01. Next base: position 22,320 of record CAZGAO010000044.1, on the reverse strand, counting down.
GTATCCCAAATGCAATTTCCTATTTTGATGATGCAGATTCCTCAGAAGCACCAATAAGTTTCAAAAATCAAAACTGGGAAGAGATTAAAGCAGGAATTCAAAAAGTGGTGAGCGATTATTTGAAATAAGCAGAATCCTGAAATTCCTAGTTCAGAATGATTTTCCTGGCTTGGAGTTTTTCACCGTTTTCGCTGGTCATTATCAAAAAATAGATTCCCAAATCCAAATTTGATAAATCAATACTTTTTGTATTGATACCCTGATTGAGTGCCCACGATTGCACATTCATTTCGTTACCTGTAGGGTCGATAATTTTTACACTAACAAAGCATGGCACTGCCGAATTATAAATTACCGATACATTTCCCGAGGATGGATTTGGATAGATTTTAATTTCTGCATCTTCTTTTGTCAATTCAGCGATGTCAACATTCAAAACACAGGATGCGTCTTCGGGGAAAATCGGGATGCCGTTTTCGGCATAACATTGTAGGGTGCTGCCGCGATCAGGAGTCATGCATCCATTATGGTAAATGCCAAAATCATGGCCTATGCCTTCGATAAAAAAGGACAGACCCGCGAAGCCCTCAGGATCAAAATTATACCGTAAGTGGTATCTGCCCGCAATTTGGATGGAATCGATCGAAATTACAATCTGGTTAGTGCCGTAACATTCTTCTGCAATCATGCAATCTTTTAAAGTATCACCCACCTGAACAGCATAATCGAACACCACTTGGGGATACTCACCGTTTGGGGCATACATCAATTGCGATCCCTCCGTTAGATAGGCTCCTTTGTAGATGTACTCGAAAGAATAAATTACAGGGGGAAAGCCATCGGGTGGTTGATAGATCATTTCTCCGCTGCGATATTGCTTTTGGTAGGTTTTACCACCAATCACTGTATCCCCATCGAAAAAATATCGATTGTAGTAAGTGGTAATTTCCCATGGGTAAGGATTCCACGTTTCTTCATCTATTCTCCACTCCGAGGATGGATCGGGTGGAAGGGGAATGTAATCCTGAGCTTGTGTACTGAATGCCATCATTAGTAGTGCGATTGTAAAAAGGTTTTTCATGATGTTTGCGTTTTATAATTTAATGCTCAAAGATAAAAAAAAATACAGAAGGATGGTTTTATCGAATTTCTTATCAGCCCGTTTCGACCATTTTATCTCTAAAGCCATTTAGCGTGTTTATTTTTCATTTCGATGGTATTCATATTATCCTGTTTTTTACAAAATTAATTCAAAAATTCTATTCTTTTCCCTACTTTCGCTTTCTTAAGAAATGACAATGAACATCCGCGAGGAAAAATACAGCAGACGGCATTATCAAACGGCCTATAATACTTCCATTTTTAGTATCTCCCTGGTTTTGTTTATGCTGGGTTTGTTTTTGCTATTGATTTTTCAGTCGCGGAACCTGTCAGCGTATTTTCGCGAAAACATCGCTGTTTCGGTGCTACTTAAAAATGATGCTTCCGCTGAGGAAGTTTTAACTTTTAAAAAACAGTTGAAAGCACAGGATTTTGTTAAGTCAAGCAACTACATCTCCAAGCAGCAAGCCGCCGAAATGCTGATGGCCGAGCTGGGCGAAGATTTTGTCGCCTTTATCGGTTTCAACCCGCTGCCCCCTACCTTCGAGGTTTTTCTTTACGAAAACTTCACTTATCCTGGGCGGATCGAAAAAGTGGAAGCCTGGCTTCTGAGCCAGGAGCTGGTCGATCATGTGTCTTTTCAGAAAGCATTGATAAGTCGCCTCGAAAAAAATATTTCGAGCGTAAGTCGTTGGCTGATCATTCTGAGCTTTTTGCTGCTGATTATTTCGGTTTTGCTTATTCATAACACCATCCGCCTCGACATTTATTCGCGAAGGCTGCTCATTAAAAGTATGATGCTGGTGGGAGCTACTCACCAGTACATCCGCCGTCCCTTTATCCGGCGTGGAATAAAGCAGGGCATCACCAGCGGGATAATTGCAGTGCTTCTTTTGGCTGCACTTGTTTTGGTGGTGCAGACCAAACTACCCGCTGCAAAGGTGCTCAACGAGCCGCTTACACTGGCTCTAACCGCTATTTTAATGTTGATTTCAGGATTGATTATTAGCTGGATTTCCAACTTTATTGCGGTTAAAAAATACCTTAAAGTTGATTCGGAAGATTTATATTGATATTTTTGCAAAAATATTATTTGATTATGGCACAGGAAACAATAAACAAGCGAAAACAAAAAGATAAACTAAGCCGCAGCGACAATAAGAATTCGGCTACATCAAGAAGCGAAAATAGCGAGGATAGCTCAGCCTTTGCCTTCGACAAGGCCAATTACAAATGGCTGCTGCTTTGTTTGGGGTTTTTGCTGCTCGGCTTTGTTCTCATGATTGGCGGCGGATCGGATGATCCTGATGTTTTTAACGAGGGGATGTTCAATTTTCAGCGTTTAACACTTTCGCCGATACTGCTCTTTGTGGGTTATTTAATCGGTATTTATGCCATTATGAAAAAGCCAAAAGACACGGCCAGTCAAGCTGCTTAAAGGATGGGATTATTAGAAGCACTTCTGCTGGGCATTATACAAGGGTTGACCGAGTTTTTGCCGGTAAGTAGCAGTGGCCACCTCGAGTTGGCCAAATTCATGCTGGGCGACACCAGTATTCCCGAAGAAAGTTTGCTGATGACGCTCGTGTTACATGGGGCAACAGCCCTGAGCACGATTGTGGTTTTTCGTAAAGACCTGGCCGAAATATTCCGTGGTCTCTTGCAATTTAAGTGGAACGAGCAGATGATCTTTTCGCTGAAAATAATCCTCTCGATGGTTCCTGCGGTAATGGTAGGTTTGCTTTTTGAAGCGCAAATCGAATCGCTCTTTGGCGGTCAAGTACTCCTGGTAGGCTCCATGCTTATCGTTACCGCGATTTTGCTCTTGCTGGCTGATCGCGCCAAAACTACCAACAAAAGTGTAAGCTACCGCGATGCCATTATTATAGGTATCGCGCAGGCCATTGCCATTATGCCTGGTATTTCCAGGTCGGGAGCTACCATTTCCACTAGCGTATTGCTTAAAATCGACCGCACCCGCGCCGCACGTTTTTCATTTCTGATGGTGGTACCTATTATCCTCGGAGCCATGGCCAAGGACTTGATGTCGGCTTCTGTTAGCATCGAGGCTGCGCAGGTGGCACCGCTCATCGTGGGCTTCATCGCAGCCTTTGTTACAGGCATACTTGCCTGCACCTGGATGATAGCTTTAGTGCAAAAGGCTCGTCTCACATATTTTGCGATCTACTGTTTCGTAGTTGGCTTTGCCGCCATCATTTATGCCTTTTTTATTGCATGATAAATAAAAAGTCCCTTATGCGAAACCCGGATTTTCCTGCCGGTGAAGTTATTCTTATCAATAAAGACTTGCGCTGGACTTCTTTTGATGTTGTAAACAGCATCCGTGTTTTTTTAAAATATGAGCATGGGATAAAAAAAATTAAAGTGGGTCATGCCGGAACACTTGATCCCCTGGCAACGGGTCTGGTGATTATTTGTACCGGAAAAAAGACCAAAGAAATCGATAGCTTCCAGGCGCAGGAAAAAGAATATACCGGTAGTTTTTATCTGGGCAAAACCACCCCGAGTTTTGATTTGGAAACCCTGCCCGATCAGGAATTCCCGGTTGAGCATATCACATTAGAATCGATTCATGCTACCACCCTTCAATTTACAGGCATTATCAACCAGGAGCCCCCGGTTTATTCTGCGCTTAAAATTGATGGTAAGAAAGCATACGAATATGCGCGCGAAAAGAAAGCGGTAATAATGAAAAGCCGTCAGGTCGAGATTTTTGATTTTGAGATAAGCCGCATAGCGATGCCCGAAGTATTTTTTAGGGTTAGATGCAGTAAGGGAACTTACATACGTTCACTGGCCAACGATTTTGGCCGTGCGCTCAATAGCGGAGCTTATCTTTCATCGCTGTGCCGCACCCGCATTGGTGAATATGAAAATGAATCCGCCCTGAGTGTGGATGAATTTAAAGATGCCTATCGGAAAGAGGGTGGGGCAGGGGAGGTACTGCCATAGCATGGATATCAGCCATCCTATGGCTACAATATGAATAAAGTCATAGCATGGCTTTGAGCCATACTATGACATGCAGACTATCCTAAGACATTCTATTTTTATTCATTAGGCCACATTTTGGCCTTAGGCACTTAATTTCGTGTTACCTTTATTTAGCTCCCACTTGTATATTTGATGATAATATTTATACCCAAAGTGTCTCTTAATGTTGAGCAATGTATGCGGCTGTGCGTATCATTTGATTCGCATAGCCCCATTCGTTGTCGTACCAGCTCATTATCTTAATCAAATCTCCTTCTATCGACATGGTCATGTCAAGGTCAACGATGGAGGCGCGAGGGTCTTGCACGATGTCCGACGAAACCAGGGGTTCTTCGGTTACTCCCAAAATCCCACGGTATCTTTCTGATTGGGCTTCTTGTGTAAATATTCGGTTTATTTCATCTTTGTCGGCCTTTTTATTAGTTACAAAATTAATGTCAGAGATGGAGCCTACCGGGATGGGGCCGCGTAGTGCCGAGCCTTCAAATTTTCCCTCAAGCTGGCTAAGCACCTTGATGGTAGCCTTGGTAGCTCCTGTGGTGGTGGGGACAAAATTTGCTGCGGCAGCTCTTCCGCGCCTGAACTTTTCGTTGGGCGAATCCACAATGCTCTGTGTTGCGGTGTAGGCGTGGATGGTGGTCATGGTGGCTTTTTTTATACTAAGATGCCGATCTATGATTTCGGCTACCGGAGCAATGCAATTGGTAGTGCAGCTTGCACACGAAATGATGTGCTGGCCGGCTTCGGGTTTGTTTACGCCAAAAACCACCGTTGGAATTTCTTCGTCCTTTGCCGGTGCCGAAAGCAATACGGTTTTTGCACCGGCTTCGCGATGTTTCTTCAAATCAGGCATTGTATTAAAAATCCCTGTACATTCAAACACCAGATCCACCTCATGTTTTTTCCAGGGTAGTTGCGAAGGATCTTTTTCGCTGTAAAGCGGAATTTTTTTATCGTCGATTTGTAGGTAATCTTCTCCCGATTTCACCTTTCGATGATAGCGGCCATAATTGGTGTCGTAGCGCAGCAGGTAGGCCAGATTGTCAGCATCAATCAAATCGTTGACTGCTACAATGTCGAAGTTTTGGTTTTCGATGGCAATTTTCAGGACGGCTCTTCCGATGCGTCCCAGTCCGTTAATCGCAATTTTTGTCATAATAAAATCTGGTTTTTATGTTTTGATTATAAAAAAAAATTGATGTGTCAAAAGCGATGCCATTAAAAAAACAGCCCGAGAAAAAATAACCCGGGCTGTTGATATTCAAAATATCAATAGGTACTTAATTTTTTATCACATTAACTTTTAATCGCTGACAAGCCTCCATCAACATGAAGTATTTGTCCTGTTATCCATGATGATTGATGACCTAACAAAAACAAAACGGCATTCACTTGATCATCAATATTACCAATTCGCTGCAGCGGATGCATTTTAGATGAATGTTCCTTTTTAGTATCATTAGATAAAAGCGAAGCTGCCAGTGGGGTATCTGATAAAGAGGGAGCCACTGCGTTGACACGAATCCTTGAAGCAAATTCGGCAGCCAACGATTTTACAAGACCTTCCACTGCACCCTTGGATGCAGCTATGCTGCTGTGAAAATTCATGCCAACAGTAGCAGCCACTGTACTAAAAAGTACAATAGAGGCGTGCTCGGATTTGCGCAATCGAGAATATAGGTTTTGGATCACCTTAACTGCTCCGTTAACATTTACAATGAAGTCATTTAAAAAATCTTGGTCTGTCAAACGCCTGAAAGGCTTTAGATTAATGGTTCCGGGGCAATAAACCAGGCCGTCAATTACCTCTGGAAGTTCGCCCAGGTCAAGCTTGTTTTCTGTAACGTCCAATGCACGATAAACCACATTAGATAGTTCTTCTAACTTTCCCGGTGTTCTGGCGTACGCATAAATTTTATCATCAGCAGATAGTCTGGATGCAAGGCCAAATCCAATCCCGGAGCTGGCACCAATAACAACTATTTTTTTATTCATCTTTCTTTTTAATATTAACTTGTCTAATACACGATCATAGCACCCCTCAAAGGCTTTCTAAACGCATTCTTCCGGGGAGTATCCACGAAGAAGATTTTTTTGATACGGATGCTGAGAATCTCTAAAAAGGTAGATTTCTTTTGTGAAACCTTGCGCTTAATTCTATGAACATTGATAATCATATTGTTTAATGTTTAGTTTGGATAGTTAAACATTTAAATACGGCAATGGTTCACAATGGTTTTGTTAAAATTCAAAAGATTATTGGGACACCAATTTTTATTGCTCTTTGAAAATCGATTTTCGTTAAACATTTTTAAAGTATTCAGCATAAACGAGAATAAACGTATTTTCGGCTTTTGCTAAAACGTAATTTAGGTATGCAAATAATTATCATACATCATCACCTCAATCCCGGCGGAGTAAGCCGCATTATTCAATCCCAGGTGAACAGCCTTAAAAATCAGTTTCCTGATACCGAAATTTTGCTGCTGAGCGGCAAGGCTCCGGATCATGATTTTTTTAAAGATCGGGGTGTTAAGGTTAGGGTTAAACCGGAGTTGAATTACTTGCTGAACCAGGATTACACAGTGGAATTTTTGGAGGCTATGCAAAAGGATTTATCCGAATTCCTGCGCAAAAATATCCAGCGTGATTCGTTGATTCACGCCCACAATATGAACCTGGGCAAAAATCCGGTGCTTATGCTAGCACTCTCCGAAATGGCTGCGGATGGCTACCGTCTTTTTAACCACTGCCACGATTTTGCGGAAGATCGTCCTGCAAATTTCGAGTTTTTAAAAAACATTATTCAAACAAAACTCGGCCAGGATTTGCAAAAGGTGCTTTATCCATCCTACCCCAATTATCTTTTTGGAACCTTGAACGACTTCGACCGCAGGCGGATTTTCAAGGAGGGTATTCCCGAATCCAGAGTTGTATTTTTGCCCAATCCAGTGCATTTTGAAGCAAAAAAGCATTTTGCGAAATCAGATGCCAAGCGGGTAATATGCCAGGCCTTGCAGCTCGATGAGGATAAAATGTTGATTACCTACCCGGTAAGGGTTATCCGGCGCAAAAATATTGGCGAATTAATTTTGCTCAGCATACTTTTCGAGGATCAGGCGCATTGGCTGGTAACGCAGCCGCCAAAAAATCCCATTGAGCTTGTGGATTATAAAAAATGGAAACAACTGTGCTCAAGGCTAAAAATACCCTTGGTATTTGAGGCAGGCACTCGTGTGGATTTTGAGCAATTGCTGGTGGCAAGCGATGTGTGCATTTCAACCAGTGTACGCGAGGGTTTCGGCATGGTATTTCTCGAGCCCTGGCTTTTGAGTACTCCGGTGATGGGACGAAATATTTCCTACGTTACAGAAGATTTAAAGAAAAGTGGCGTTTGTTTTCCCTTGTTGTATGAGGCAATTAAAGTAGGGCTAAAAAATGGCGCGCACGATTTTGGAGCACTCGATGTACAAGTTCAACAGGAGATCATCAAGCAAATTCGCAATGATGAGGATGAAAAAGAAAAGATCAAGAAAATGAATCCACAACTGGAAACGCTGTTTCGGCCGGTGGGCGATTTATTAATCAAAAAAAACAAAGAAATCATAAAATCAAAATATTCACTCAAAAATTACGCAGAACGTTTACATGAAATATATCGAAAACTGGCTCAGTAATCTGGATGAATTATTACCCGAAGAAACTGGTGTAGAAGCCAGGCTTAAAAAACTTGACGGAGTTAAAGCACTGATATTTGATATTTACGGCACCTTGCTTATTTCTTCGTCCGGAGATATCGACAAGGCTGATTTTTTGGCTAGCAACCTTAGGGAAGCAATTACCGGGTCGGGATTGGCTTTTGCGCAGATGGATGCCACGGCTCAGGAAGAAGTGCTGGCACTCTTGCTTGATAAATTTATGAATATCGTAAATGCACATCAGGATGAGGGGCGCAAAAGCGGCATCCCCTATCCCGAAATCGACATCCGCAAGGTGTGGGAAGATTTATTAGCTTTTGCTGATAAGGAAAAATTGCTTCATAGGCAAAAGGATTTTGACGCGCTTACGCTCACTTTCATCTTCGAGCTTTTGAGTAATCGCGTATGGCCCATGCCCGGGATGAAGGAGATAATCGAGTATTTTCACAAGCAGGGCTATCCCTTGGGTATCGTTTCCAACGCACAATTTTACACGCCGGTGATGATGAATTATTTTTTGACTCGCACCACCAAAATGGAAGAAACCATCAAATATTTTGATCCGGAGCTTACGGTTTTTTCTTACAAATTGCGCAGGTCTAAACCTGACCCAGGTATCTTTGACCCCATGCTGGCCGGATTAAAAAGCAAATACGGCATCGAAGCCGGACAAGCGGCTTTTATTGGCAACGACATGTTGAAGGACATTTATCCTGCCGCTCAGCGTGGAATGAAAACGGTATTTTTTGCTGGCGATAAACGTTCCCTGCGCCTTCGTAAAGATAAGGCCGAAGTAAAGGGGCTGATGCCTGATGTTGTTATCACCGAATTAAAACAGTTGAAACAAATTTTTTAAGACATGAACATCAAACATTTGAACGTAGGTATTTTGCACTCGCTGATTGGAAAAAACGATGGCGTATCTATCGTGATCGATCAAACCGTAAATGCGATGGTGAAAGATATGGGTGTGAGTCTGGGTAATATTTACTTTTTGGCGGCGCACAGCTCTCCGCGCTTTAATGCCGAAACCGATGACATTTTTTGGCACAAAAACGCGATTCACAAAAAGATTATCAGGAATTTCTCAAGCAAGGCTCCTGCCGGCCTCGATAAACTAATCCACGAAAGTGCGCTTTATGCCAAAAAGGTAATTGCCGATTTTATCAAAAAAAACGAAATTGACCTGCTTATTGCTCACAATACCTCGCATCCCTACAACTTTATTACTGCCGTAGGTTTGGGATACTATCTGGATGAAATCCGATCGAAAAACATCGTTTGGCCCAACGTACTGGTTTGGTGGCACGATTCGTATTACGAACGTAAGGTCTTTAAAAATGCCAATCCGGTAATCGAAAAATATTTGAAATACCTGCCTGGTGTTCATGTGGATGGTATTGTTTTTATCAACAATTCGCAAATTGAGTTGGGCAAGCGGTGGTTTGCCAATTATAATGGCAAAAAACTGGATGCGTTTTTCAAAGAGCGAGCCGTAGTGGTGCCCAATACCAGCGAGATAGATTGGGACTGGCGCGATCAGCAATGGAATGCGGGTAATTTGATTTATCCCAAACAAGACAATTACAATGATTCGTTTTTTAAGGATGTAGGTTTGATAGCTGAGTTGCAAAAACGCGATATGAAGCTGGAAGATGCGGTAATTCTTTTGCAGCATACGCGTGTAGTTCCGCGCAAGCGTATCGAGGTGGCTATCGATTTGGCTATGGAACTCGAGAAAAAATACCTGGCCGCAGGACAACATAAGTGCATTACCCTTTTGGTGAGCGGCCACTCGGGCGACGAGCAGTTCGAGTACAAAAAGTACCTGAAAAACTATATGAAGGAAAAGCTGGTGAGCCATCCCAACTCAAATGTGGTATTACTCTTTGGCGAAAATATTATCCTCTCGCATCGCGATATTATTGTGGATAAAAAATATTACAAATTTGCCGAGATACCGGCGGTATGCGCTGCTGCGGGAGCCATCGGTACATTTTTTAGCGAGGTGGAAGGCTTTGGCAACAACCTCTTGGAGATGATGTCGTACGGCCTGCCGGTGGTGATCAATCGTTATGATGTGTATAAACAGGAGATCGAAAAGCTGGAGTTTAAATTACCAGCCATTGATGAGGGCGTATTAACGGATGATTTGGTAAACGAAGCCTTCCGGCTTTTGAATGATATGTTGTATCGCAACAGCGTTATAAAACATAATCTCGAAATACTGAGTCGTAAATTGAGCCACGAGATAATTGCTGAAAAGCTAAGCCCGCTTATCGTAAATATGTTCACCAAAGTACTGAACGGAAAGGTTTTGTCCTAAGACGAGCATGCACATGCGAAGCTCGGCTTTGGAAGTAAGTAGTAGTTAGTAAGTAGTAGTTAGTAAGTAGTAGTTAGTAAGTAGTAGTTAGTAAGTAGTAGT
>CAZGAO010000044.1:0-11978 GCA_964523795.1 uncultured Lentimicrobiaceae bacterium | reverse complement strand
TAGTAAGTAAGTAGTAGTTAGTTAGTTAGTTAGTAGTGCCGAAAAACCAGAAATCTTTGATTTCATAGTTTTTCGAGCATGCACGACCGAAGGTCGGCTTAAATAATAATACGTAAAATAAAATGTCATGGGAGATTTTTATCAAAACGGTCTGGTAACTACGCTTACTGACCTTCACAATCGTCAACTGGAAGATGTGGAAGAGGAAATGATTCGCTTTTCCAAAATAAGGCCTATGGGCTTGATTATTCCCAGTCTGTATTCCGAGTTGCAGGGCGAGGCTCTGCCGAAGATTTTGGATGAACTGGAAAAAGTGCCTTATCTTTCCGAGATTATCATCGGGCTCGACCGCGCCAAAAAAAAGGAGTTTGAACATGCGAAAGAATATTTTGCACGTCTGCCGCAGCATCACCGTATATTGTGGCACGATGGCCCCCGCCTGAAAGCCCTCGACAAAAAGCTGAAAGATTTGCAGATAGCACCCGAGCAAATGGGCAAGGGGCGCAATGTGTGGTATTGCTTTGGCTATAACATTGCATCCAAAAAAACAGAGGCGGTTGCCTTGCACGATGCCGACATTCTGACTTATAGCCGCCACATGCTGGCCAAACTTTTGTATCCGGTGGCCAATCCAAATTTTAACTACCGCTTTTGCAAGGGTTTCTATTACCGCTCTAATGAAGATGGGCTAAAGGGCAGGGTAGTGCGCCTGCTTATCACGCCCCTGCTGCGTACGCTGAAAAAATTCTTTGGGCCATTAGAGTATCTCGAGTTTATGGATAGTTTTCGCTATCCGCTGGCCGGCGAGTTTTCGATGCGCGCCGATGTGCTCAAAACCATTCGCATCCCCTCCGATTGGGGGCTTGAGGTGGGCATCCTCTCGGAGGTGCATCGCAACAATTCCACCAATCGAATATGCCAGGCTGAGATTGCTGATCGCTACGACCATAAACACCAGTCTGTTTCGATGGACGATCCTCAAAAGGGACTTTCCAAAATGGTTTACGATATTGCCCTTTCTATTTTTATCAAGTTAACCCAAAATGGCGTGATCTTTTCACCGGGAGCTTTTCGTTCTATTCGTTCCACCTATTACCGGATAGCCCTGGATTTTATAGAGCAATACTGGAGTCTTTCCAAGTTTAATGGCTTAAAATACGACCGCAATGCTGAAGAAGAAAATGTATTGCACTTCTCCGAGATTATCAACCGCGCCGGCGTGGATTTGCTTAGCAACTGGGATCACACGGTATTTATCCCCAACTGGAAACGAATTAACAGCGTCCTTAGCGATTTTCACGATGAGTATTACGAGGCCGTAGAACTGGATAACAAATAGGGCTTGTACATAAAGTTGACTTTTTTTAATTTAAGATTGATGATTAATGCCGAGCTAAGCTCGTGCATCCTCGAAAAGAAATTAAAATTAAAAACTTTCGACTTTTCGGGACGATTGTAGATTTTAGATTGGCTTGAATATCACCAACATCTTAAATCTTAAATCTAAAATCTAAAATCTCAAATTGTATATTTTTCTAACTGCTACTTTAATGACAGATGCTAAATAGTGCCTGTCTTTAAAGTGTTTGAATTTGAGATTTCTCCTTTCAAAACTTGCTTCGCTTCGTTTTTCCAGTCGAAATGACAAAGCCCCGTGCTGTGAGCGGGGTGGGTAAAAGTGGGCGCTTCGCGCCCACTTTTACCCACCCTCATAAAAACCTGTGTCCTGTCATTTCGACCAATAGCACAAGCCTAGCGCAGTGATGACGGGAGAAATCTATGACATTATGGACAGACACTATTTAGTGTTTGTCCATAATGTCGATGCTTTGAATTGCCCCGGGTTTTAACCCGGGGAAAATGAGTTTGAAAATGACTCCTCCGCGATTTGGCCACGCCGCAGGCGTGGCCAAATCGCGGAGCTTTCATCCTTCTCATTCAATCCCCGCCCTTAAGGGCGAGGCAATTCATAATTCAAATAACTTACTAAAAAGACACACACTAAATAATTTCTGTCTTGTTACCGTCATCTAAAACTGTCAATTAAAAAATTATGAGTTTTATTAATAAAGAAAAACAAGAGCAAATTTCGCTTCGCTTAAAAACGATTTATCCTGATGGGCTGCCCGAAGGTTTTATGGATAAAATGCTGGATGAAATCCGCGCTCATATTCAGCCCCAATCTGCGCACAGCAAATGGGACGAAAGCGACATTGTGCTTATCACTTATGGCGATAGCATTGTTTCTCCTCCCGAAAAAGGACTCAAAGTTTTGCATCGTTTTTTGCATAAGCATTTGAGCGATGAATTGAGCTTTGTGCATATTCTGCCCTTTTATCCCTACACCTCCGATGATGGTTTTTCGGTGGTGGATTACATAAAAGTAAATCCTGATTTGGGTACCTGGGATGATATCGATCGTCTGCATAAGGATTTTGATTTGATGTTCGATTTGGTGATTAATCATATCTCCCAAAAATCCGAATGGTTTCAAAATTATCTTGAAGGCCGCTCGCCGGGAAGGGATTATTTTATCGAAGTCGATCCTCAAACTGATCTCACCTGTGTAGTTCGTCCACGCAGTTTGCCACTGCTTACGCCTTTCGATACCAGCCGGGGAACCAAATATGTGTGGACTACCTTTAGCGGCGATCAGATAGATCTGGATTTTTCCAATCCCGAAGTTCTGTTTCAGATGGTGAAGGTGCTGCTGCACTATCTGGATAAGGGTGCCCGGATGGTACGCATGGATGCCATCGCTTTTTTGTGGAAAGAAATTGGAACTACGTGTCTGCATCTGCCTCAAACCCATGATGTGGTAAAACTGCTGCGCGACATCATGGAAATTGTGCGTCCGGATTCGATATTACTTACCGAAACCAACGTGCCTAACAGCGAAAACTTAAGTTATTTCGATAATGGCGATGAGGCTCATGCTGTTTATCAGTTCCCCCTGCCACCGCTTTTGCTTCACGCGCTTTATTCGGGTAACGCCCAATATTTCAACGAGTGGGCATCCACAATTCCCATACTCCCGCAGGATGCTACTTTTTTTAATTTTACAGCCTCGCATGATGGCGTTGGCCTTAGGCCGCTCGAAAATCTGATCCCAGACCGCGAGATACAGCAACTGGCCGATGCCATGCAAAAGCTGGGTGGGCAGATTTCGACCCGACGGCGCAGCGATGGCAGCGACAGCCCTTATGAAATCAATATTTCCTATTTTGATGCGATGCAAGCCTGCCATGCCGGAATTGATGAAATGCAGGAGCAGCGTTTTTTGGCCTCGCAAACCTTGTTGATGGTGATGAAGGGTATGCCTGCATTTTATATCCACAGCCTGGTGGCCGGCCACAACGATTATCGGGGAATGGAAAAAACCGGCAGGGCACGCTCCATCAATCGCCGCAAATGGGACGAAAAAGAATTGGATGCTTTGCTAAACGGCGACAACGAGCATAGCCGCATTTTGCGTGCGCTGAAACATCGCATTAGTATCCGAAAAAAACAGCCCGCCTTTCATCCCGATGCACGGCAGGAAATTATCGACTTGGGCGATCAGATTATTGCAATAAAAAGAACCAGCGATGATCGCAAGCAGGTTATTCTTTGTCTTACTAATATTAGCAACAAAGCCGTAAAACTGGAATACGGCGATTTCCCGGATTTTGATTTATTGACAAATAAAAAAATAGAGGCCGCCAGTGATGGATGGGAAATAATGCCGTATCAAATCTTATGGTTGCTTTGATGGCGTAAAATGCCAAATTTTCCAATTTAGTGAAACTGATTTCTTTCCTTCTAATTTAAATGTGGAAATGGTGTCATTTTCGAGACCTCTCTCAAATTTTTTGCGTAGAATGAGGTAATGACATTTGGGAGGAGATTTCTCCCGTTAATACTCCCCCGAAAAAACGGGGTAGGCTGCTTTGCTTCGTATTTTGGTACCAATGACACTGTACACGGACTGACTTGGGGTAGGAGAATCGGGCACGAAGTGCCCGATTCTCCTACCTCTCGACCCGCTCCAACGGTGTTATTTCGACCGGAAAAAACGCAGCGAAACAAGTTTTGGAGGGAGAAATCTTTTTATGTGAAGTGAGGAACTTTTTCTATATTTTTGCTAATTTCCGGATATTAATAATATAACAAAATGATATGTAATAAAATGGCACCTAATAAAAACCTTAATGAAGTTGTGCGGGTAGAATTAAGATCGTTGGAAAAGGAAACCAGGATTATTGCTTTACGAAATGCAATTCAGGAAGGAATTGAAAGTGGAATTGCTCATGATTTCAATCCGGATTTACACTTGCGTGAATTGAAATCAGAAATTAATCTCTAAAAGAATAAGCCAGCTCCGATGACGCGCATTACGCTGTTTGCCGAAATACTTTTACCACTGCCGCTTCCCGGCACTTTTACCTACCGCGTTCCCTTTGCCATGAACGATGCGGTGGGCATTGGCCAGCGCGTGGTGGTGCAGTTTGGTCGGAAGAAAATTTATACCGGTCTGGTAAAATCCATTCATCAGAAAGTACCGCAGAATTATGTCCCCAAGTACATCCTTTCCATTATCGATTCGGCTCCCTTAGTCCATGATATCCAGTTTCGGTTTTGGGACTGGATTGCGGAATATTATATGTGCCATCCCGGGGAGGTGATGAATGCCGCCCTGCCCTCGGCCTTAAAGCTGGCCAGCGAAACCCGTATTGTGCAACATCCCGACTTTGATGGGCAAACCGACCACCTGAACGAAAAAGAATATCTGATTGCCGAAGCCATCGACATACAAAAAATCCTCACCCTCTCCGAGGTCTCGCGCATTGTGGAATATGCCAAGGTGTTTCCGCTGATCAAAAACCTGATCGAGAAAAAAGTGGTGCTGGTGGAGGAGGAACTCAAAGACCGCTACCAGCCCAAAAAGGAAACTTATGTGCGCTTGGCTGCCGCTTACCGCGATGACAAAAAAATGCAATCTGCTTTCGATGAACTCGAAAAACGCGCCTTTAAGCAATTGGAGCTGCTGATGACTTTTTTTAAGATGGCCGGCAACACGCCCATTGCAGAAATCAAGGTAGCGAAATCGGAATTACTAAAGCTGGCCAATACTTCGGCGGCTCCGCTGCTGTCACTCGAAAGCAAGGGCATAGTCGAAATTTTTGAGGAAGTGAGCAGTCGGCTCGAACAGTTCGATGCTAATGCTTTGGTTGAGAATATCGAGCTTAACGAAAAACAGCAACAATCGTTAGATTCCATCAAAGCTGGCTTTGCCGAAAAAAATGTGGTGCTGCTTCACGGGGTTACCTCCAGCGGCAAAACCGAGTTATACATCAAGCTGATCGAGGAAGTGCTGCAAGCCGGCAAGCAGGTGCTCTTCCTCCTGCCCGAGATTGCGCTTACCACGCAAATCATCAACCGGCTGCGCAAATACTTTGGCGACAGAGTGGGGGTTTATCATTCCAGGTATAGCGAGTTTGAACGTGTGGAAATATGGAACAAGGTGATCGAAAGCGGCGAAACCGGCATTGTAAATAAAAAATACCAGATTATCCTCGGGGCGCGTTCGGCTTTGTTTCTGCCCTTTAGCAATCTGGGTTTAATTATCGTTGACGAAGAACACGATACCTCGTACAAACAATACGCGCCTGCACCGCGCTACCTGGCTCGCGATGCGGCTATTGTGCTGGCTCAAATGCACGGAGCCAAAACATTGCTTGGCTCGGCAACGCCCTCGATCGAATCGTACTACAACGCCACTTTTAAAAAATATGCCCTGGTGGAACTTAACGAGCGTTATGGCGGCATACAA
Source organism: uncultured Lentimicrobiaceae bacterium (assembly GCA_964523795.1). Classification (GTDB taxonomy): domain Bacteria; phylum Bacteroidota; class Bacteroidia; order Bacteroidales; family 4484-276; genus SABY01. Next base: position 6,166 of record CAZGAO010000044.1, on the reverse strand, counting down.
ATGCCCGAAATATTGGTGGCCGACCTGCGCAACGAAACCCGCCGCAAGCTGATGAAATCGCATTTTAGCTCGCTGCTGATGCAAAATGTGGAAGCCGCTTTGGAGAAAAAGGAGCAGGTTATCCTGTTTCAAAACCGGCGGGGCTTTTCCCTGCGTCTCGAATGTGAGCAATGCAACTGGCTGCCCACCTGCAAAAACTGCGACGTAACACTTATCTATCATAAATACAACAACCAACTGCGCTGCCACTACTGCGGATATTCCACACGGGTGCCTGACCATTGCCCCGAATGCGGCTCCACAGCCCTTACCATGAAAGGCTTTGGCACCGAAAAAATTGAAGACGACCTGGCCATCCTTTTCCCAAAGGCCAAAATACAGCGCATGGATCTGGATACCACGCGTACCAAAAATGCCTACCAGCGCATCATCAACGATTTCGAGGAAGGACGCATCGACATCCTGGTGGGAACGCAGATGGTAACTAAGGGTCTGGACTTCGACAATGTGAGCCTGGTGGGGATTTTGAACGCCGACAACCTGATCAGTTATCCCGATTTTCGCTCCTTCGAGCGTAGCTACCAAATGATGGCGCAGGTGAGTGGCCGCTCAGGACGCAAAAACAAACGCGGCAAGGTGATCATTCAAAGCTACATGCCCCAACATGCCGTGATAAGATACGTTATCGAAAACAACTACGACTACATGTTTCGCAGCCAGTTGCACGAGCGCAGCGTGTTTAAATACCCGCCCTATTTTCGTATGATCGAACTGCAGCTCAGGCACAAAGATGCCGGTTTTGTAAACGCCGCCGCCGACGAGCTTGCCGCCACCCTGCGCCAACTGTTTGGCAAACGCGTGCTTGGTCCTGAATTTCCGGTGGTTATGCGCATCAAAAACCTCTACCTGAAAAACATCCTTCTCAAGCTCGAAAAAACCGACCAAAGCCGCGCGATGAAACGCAAGCTCGCCGAAGCCATCGACCGCTTTCAAAGCAGCAGCAAGCACAAGGCTGCCCGCGTGGTGGTGGACGTTGACCCGGCTTAGGCTTTCTTTTTAATTTTACTTTGATCCTCCCATTCGTTGGAATACGTGAATTTGTGAGCTAAAATTCAGAACTACTGAACCGATAGTTGTCTTTTAGCGATATAGTTCCAATCCATCGTAAATATTCATGTCGCGTAATAAGGTAATAAGGTTTGAGAAATACTCGGATATGGTCTGTTTACTAAGGTTAGGGAAAAAGATAAGGTTTTTTTAATAAGTTGCTATTTGAAACCGCATTTGCAACAAAAAATTTTTGTTGAAAAAATTGGATATTTTGGTTCTTACTCCCGGAACGAACAAAATAAAGAATCTGATCTTGATATTCTGGTTTCATTTAGAGAGCCTCTGGGCTGGGAATTTTTTGACCTTCAAAAATTTCTGGAAAACCAATTAAACATTAAAATTGACTTAGTTTCAGAAAAAGCCTTAAAAAAACAATTAAGAAAAATTATTTTAAAAAGTGTAAAATTCGTATGAATCCAGTAAAAAGAGAATTCATATTATACCTCGAAGATATGCTTGAATCGATGGATCGGATTGGAGAGTATTTGGAGGATTTAGACTTCAAAAATAGAGAATGCAAAAGGAAATATTTAGCTTTCAACTTTTATCAAAACCCAAAGCTCTACTTCTTCTGTAGAACGCCAGTGCTGATCGCGCTTTGTTTTTTCTGAGGCCGCTTTCACGGTTTTTTTAAAACATCTTTCTAATTCAAATCTCCCACCTTCAGTGAGTTCCTTTTCTATCGGATGTTCTTTTGAAGCATTTGTTATTTGAGCCAAATTCGAGAATATGAGCACAAGTTTTCCTTCGGGTAAAAGCCTTTGTTTTGCTCCTGCAAAAAAATCAGGAAATAAATTTTCAGTGTAGTAAATAGCCTCATCAATTCTATCGAGATCATGGGATTTTGGCAGCCAGGGCGGATTAAAAACAATCAGTTCTGTCGGTTTTTCCCACTTGCCAAAAAGATGCCCAAAGTCTAATTCTATCTTTCGCGACAACTTTGTATCGCCCATAAACTCTCGAAATCCGACAATGGCATTGGGGTTTGTATCCGTAGCAAAAACCTTTTGAAAACCATACTTCACCATTTGTAAAGAAAGTACCCCACTCCCAATCCCAACGTCTATGGCCGACTTTTTGGGCCCTTTGTAACGTTTCAGCCAATGGTCGAAAAGTAGCAAATGCTCGAAACGTGTGGGAAAGTAAGTGCCATAATAGGGGTGTATTTTATTTCGAAGCACAGGAATAGAAATCCCGTTTTGGTACCACTGCCAGGCACTGTTTAATCCTTGTACTTGTGGAAAGGATAACAAGAAATTCCTATTTTCCGGATAAAGTTTTTCTATCCAGCCAATCCAGGGCGCTTTCTTTACGGCCAATTTATGATCTGCAATTTCTATTAAAATAAGATTCGACAGCTTATGATAAGCTGACCGATACTCGCGTTGTTCCTGATACGAATTATTCGGAAATTTTAGATTCAAATGCTTATTTAACTCCCGAAGAAGCAATAATCCATTGCTATAAAATTCGCTTATTAAAATGGGTACGCCGGCTTCTATTACTTCAATTGTAGCTTGAATATCCGTCCCATCTTCAAACAACTTTATTTTTCCCGTTGGCGCAATAGGTTCTGGCTTGTTTACCTTTATATCCGTAATCATCAATAGTTTTGCTTTCGGGCAAAGGTAAGGAAACTTTTCTGCTGCTTGCGCTCGCTTTTTAGCATGACGCTGAAATAATCTTCTTTAAGAATTATGTTTAGTTTTGATTCCTAAAAAAAATGCGACCGGCAAATGGAGAAAGCTTCAATCGATTCAGTTAACAATACCCGCCATGATATTACGGGGTATGCCTGGTTTTTTTTTAAAGGATTATAAACTAATCGGGAAAAAGTAAAGTGCTATAAAATTGTTTCAAGACCATGGGCTTAGAGTCTAATGAGATGATAAACAATAAAAAAGGTTTTTCTCGATTGTAATAGATTAATTTGAAAAGAACAATAAAAACGAAGATATTCATGAAAAATCTAATTCTTATTTTAATCCTGGCCTTACTATTATTTGGGTGCGATAAAGAGGCACTTAAAACTGATACCGGCGACAAAGTGGAAGGATTAACATTGTACTGGGATCACGAAGTTTTTGGCGAAGGTGGAAGAAGACTGAGATTTGAATTTTATGAAACCAGGAAATATGAGCATATTTTTAACCTGGTTTTCGACTATAAAATAACGGGCAAGGATATTATCATTTCGCTTGTTGACAAAGTGGATATGGGGAAATGTCCAAAATTCCCATCTCCCAACGGGATCGATTCCTTGTGCCGGCCAAAGGGAAACATGTTTATCCCGGACAATTTGTTGACCCTTGGTAATTATTCGATAGTTTTGAAAACTTATGATTTTGAAATTGTGTCGGACTTAATTGTGGATGCGGAAAAATACACGCTGGAAATCCCGGCAAATGAAAAATTTTCAAGTTCAATAAATACTGTTTACCCAATTCCAGCGGATCTTCTGTTTGGGAGTGTTGTTTTTTCGGGGATAGAAAATACTGAAGATGCGAATGATTTTTTTGAAGCACTGGAAACTTTGGGCTTTGAAAAGACCTCCGTTCCGAATTATCATTACAGACATTTAAGCGTTGACGAAAATGGGAAACCACCTGATGAACATTGGGATCCTGACAATCACAGTTTGGGTTTATTACGTAAAATGGGCAATACTTTTGAAAGCGCATTTGAATTAGCAAAGTTACATTTTAATAATTCAAACTTAAATATCTACCTTTATAGCAGCAATGGCGACCAGGCCAGGTTAGATAAAACCGAAGGAATAATTGTACTGTACGCTAAATGAAAAACGACCAGCCAAAACAAGCAGCCATAATTATGCGCCAGAGACACATTAATATTTATCCCACAAGATTGCGAGCTATTTCAAATACCGGCTAATACGAAAGTTCCGGGCGTGTAATTTTTAAAGCATTCCGATTAAAAAAAATTCTTAACTTTGGCGGACAATTAATTAACACGGCAAATGATGAATTCAGGTATCAGATTGGGTAATGAAGCGCAGCGCGATAAACTCGGGATGAGCCTGGGCTTGCGGAAGGATTATTGCATGATTGGCAAGCAATTCATAGTGCAATAGTGCATGAAAATTCAAAACCTACTAAAATTTTAAAAATCCATTAGATGATATCATTTAATCCATCATACAAGAAGTTCCGCTTTCGCCCGAAATATGGACGTGTAAGCGGAAGTTTTTTAATTATTAAAGCAGAAATAAGCGGAGTATTCACTATAGACATACGTTACCAAACATAAACAGAAAACAAAAAAACAAAAGGTTATGAAAAACCTACATTTTATTTTAATCGCAATCTTGACTGCTTTCTCAAGTCAAGCACAAATTGTCAACATTCCAGATACAAGTTTCAAAACATTATTGATTGAATTGGGCGTTGACACAAATAATAATGGTGAAATCGAATATTCCGAGGCTGAAGTCATTACTGAACTAAATTTATTTTCCTGGACTGAAATAATATCAGATTTAACAGGAATTGGAGCATTTATTAATTTGGAATATCTTTATTGTGGCAATCACGATCTTTCAGAGTTAGACTTATCATCCAACGGAAACTTAAAATTACTTGATTGTGCAGTTAACAATCTAAATAGTCTTAATGTGACACAATGTTTTCAGCTTAAAGAAATAGATTGCTACTTCAATCAATTGAACGGTATTGACCTAAGTGGTTGTGCAAACTTGGAAGAACTAACTTGTTATAACAATTCTATAAGCACATTTGATCTATCCGGCAACTTGGCTCTGAAAAGATTAATCTGTGATGATAATTTAATATCAAATCTGGATTTATCGCAAAATGTGAGATTGAAATATTTGAGAGTTGATGATAATTCAATATCAGACTTATCTTTAGCATCAAATGATTCACTTGAATACTTGAATTGTAATAACAATACTTTGACTGAATTAAATCTTGAAAATAATACACTTCTTGAAAAACTCTGGTGTGAAGAAAACCAGCTTTCAACATTGCAACTGCCATCCAGTAATAATCTGACATGGATTTATTGTTCAAAAAACCAATTGACAGAGCTTGATTTATCCGGCGTTATCGGATTAGAAAGAATATTTTGTAACGAAAATTATTTATCGTCCCTTGATTTAGATAATAATTATAACCTCAAAGTTATTGGTTGCCATCAAAACAACATAGAGAATCTTGATTTTAGTTATAATCCAAATTTGGAATCTGTGGGTTGCACTTCGAATAATCTATCTGGGTTAAATGTATCGAATAATTTTTTACTGGAAACCCTCTGGGCTGATTCAAATCCCTTATTAAATCCAAATGTTTCAAATAATACTTTATTGACTAAATATGGCTGTTCCAATAATAATATTAGTTCCGTTGACATAACAAATAATATCAATCTTGAATTCTTTCGTTGTGGACTGAACCCTATTGTCAGCCTCGACCTAACTTATAACACTCAACTGACATACATTGAAATAAGAGAGTGCTATGATTTGGAAGAAATATGCGTTTGGGAACTTCCTTTCCCTCCTCAAGGAGTATCTCTTAGTGCTTACGGAATAGATATAAGTAATATTGATTTTCTTATTTGTACAACGGGCACTCCTGAACTTACAGAGCCATTGATTCAAGATTTTAATATTTATCCAAATCCATCAACTGGACTAATATATTGTAAAGGAGATAATATAATAAGATTGGAAGTTTTATCTCTTTCAGGTGAAATAATAATGACAAAAACATATTGCTTTGAATTTGATCTGACAAAATATTCTAAGGGTATGTATTTGATAAAAGCCTATTCTGAAAAAGGAATATCTTTCAAAAAAATAATGGTTTATTGACATTGAAATGAAAATTTACGTTTGGTAACAGCACCTAATATCACATGGCCGCATTTGGGTCATTAAGACAAATGATTAGTAAATTGAACATAAAGGAAATCAATATAAATTTGAGTAGTGAACGGCCACGTGCCATAGCTGCAAAACGTTGGCTACTATACTAAAAACATAGATTTTAACAATTAGAAATTTAGAATAATA
>CAZGAO010000043.1:0-45119 GCA_964523795.1 uncultured Lentimicrobiaceae bacterium | reverse complement strand
AAAAAGGAAACTTCGGCCTGGTGCTGGGTATTGCCCGCGAGGAAAATCACAAAGAGCTGCGCCAGAATGGAGCCGACATTGTGGTGAGCGACATCGCCGAAATTGGCCTTCAGGGAATCGAGAACTGGTTTTTGCACGGCTTGCCCGAGGATAACTGGACGCTGACCTACACGGATTATGTGCCTGAAAAGGAAAAATCGAGGGAGGCTCTGCTGGCCATCGGTAACGGATATTTTGGCACACGTGGCGCAATCGAAGAAGTGGCTGCCGGCGAACACAACTATCCCGGAACCTACATCGCCGGGCTTTACAACCGATTGACATCAAAGGTGGGCGACCGCGATATCGAAAACGAAGACTTTGTGAATGCTCCCAACTGGCTGCCCATAACTTTTAAAATTGACGATGGCGACTGGCTGGATTTGCAGGAGATTGAACTCCTTGACATACATCGCAAAATCGAATTCAAAACAGGGCTGCTTAGCAAAGTTATGAGCATCCGCGACACGGCCGGGCGCGAAACCCTGATCCAGTCGCGGCGCATGGCTTCGATGGGCAATCCGCATCTGGCAGCCCTCGAATACAGCATTTCGCCCATCAACTACGCAGGAACAATTACGGTGAAGTCGAGCCTTGACGGCGATATCATCAACGATGGCGTGGCGCGTTATCGTCAACTCAACCAAAAGCATCTCAAGCCAAAAAGCGAAGGCCACGAAAATAATCTGAGCTGGCTGAGCGTGGAAACCACCCAGTCGGGCATCGAAATTGCCGAGGCCGCCAAAATCAAAATCTTTCTGGATAACAAGGTCATCGAACCCAAAATATCCTCTATCACTTTGCCGGCCAGGGTTGAATCTATTTTTCAACTTGAGGTAAAAAAGTTTGAGATTATTAAAATCGAAAAATGCCTGGCTATTTATACCTCGAAAGCCGATGATGCCGAAAAACCGCTGGCCAACGCCAAGGTAAGTGCCATGCTTGTGGAATCGTTCGACTGGCTTTTGGACGAAAGCAAGGCCGCCTGGGATAAAATATGGCAGGATTTGGATATTATGATCGAGGGTGATCGCCTGTCACAAAAGCTGATGCGCATGCACCTTTATCATCTGATGGTTTCGTTTTCGCCACACAACAAAACTATCGATGCGAGCATCACCGCCCGCGGCTTGCACGGCGAAGCTTATCGTGGACATATTTTCTGGGACGAGCTTTTTATCCTTCCGCTTTACGCGATGCACTTCCCCGAGGCCGCTCGCGCGATGATGATGTACCGCTATCGCCGCCTGGACAAGGCACGCGACTACGCCAAAGAATACGGCTATCGCGGAGCCATGTTTCCCTGGCAAAGCGGCAGCGATGGGCGCGAGGAAACGCAGGTTATCCACCTCAACCCCTTAACCGGCAAGTGGGGCGACGATTATAGCTCGCTGCAACGCCATGTGTCGCTGGCCATCGCTTACAATGTGTGGGAATACCTGAAAATTACCGGTGACCACGATTTTATCAAAGATTATGGTGCAGAACTATTTCTTGAAATTTGCCGCTTCTGGGCCAGCAAGAGTTACCGCGATGAAAAAACCGGTCGTATCTCCATCAAAAATGTAATGGGTCCGGATGAGTTTCACGAAGCCTATCCTGATTCTGACGAGGGCGGCCTGAAAGACAACAGCTACACCAACCTGATGGTGGCCTGGACTATGGAACGCGCCCGGGATATCCTGGCCATATTTGATGAAAATCAACAAAAGGAAATCAAAGAAAAGATAAATCTTAGGGATGAAGAACTGGCGTATTGGCAGGAAATATCCCAAGGTCTGAATATCGTTATCGAAAATGATATCCTGGCACAATACGACGGCTACTTCGAGCTGAAGGAGCTGGACTGGGATTTTTATCGCAAAAAATATGGCAATGTCTATCGCATGGATCGGCTGCTGAAAGCCGAAGGAAAATCGGCTGACGATTTCAAGGTGGCCAAGCAGGCCGACACTTTGATGACTTTTTACAACCTTCCCGAGGAGGAAGTTACCGCCATCCTCAACAAGCTGGGTTATAAGCTAAAGTCGGATTACCTGAAAGACAACCTCGAATATTATTTGCAACGCACCTCGCATGGTTCTACACTTTCGCGCGTTGTTCATGCACAGTTGGCCAACAGGATTGGCGATGAAGCCCTCAGCTGGGAATTATACAGCGATGCGCTGTCGAGCGATTTTAACGACATCCAGGGCGGTACCACCGCCGAAGGTATCCACGCAGGCGTAATGGCTGGCACGGTGCTGGTCGCCTTACAAAGCTATGCCGGCGTTGACATTCGCAACGGTAAACTATCCATTAAGCCACGCCTGCCCAAAAACTGGCGGCGTATTCTTTTTAATATTCGTTTGCAAAAGGATAAATTCCTGATTGAAATAAGTGCGGATAAAATCAAGTTGGGTTTTCTCGGAGAATCGGATCAAATAGATTTTGATGTTCGTGGCAAGGTTTATTCGATCGAAAACAACAAGCCCATGGAAGTTAGGTTGGAGGGGTGAGCGGTGACGAGTGATTGAGTAGTGGAGTGATGGAATAATGGAGTGGTGGAGCAAAACCTGTCAGATTTATTTCCAAAAGAGGCTTAAGATTTTGAACAGATAGAAATGCTTGGTTTTATTTCCTGTTAAAGCTTCTCGAAATCAACAGCTATTTCTTCGTCTTTCTTAAAATCGAAGAGGGTGAGCTTGCGCAGCTCGTAGTAGTTTACCCAGTAGGTTTGAAGGCTGCGGATGAAGTTGAGGCGGGCGTTGTCGTTGCTCGATTGGGCATCGCGCAGGTTTATAATATCCACGTTGCCGATCATATACCGCTGCTTGGATATATCGAAGCCTTTTTGGGCTACGGTGTCGGCCTTGGCGGCGATGGCCAGTTGGCGCTGCTGCATCATAAAGTTTTGCACTTCGAGATATACATTTTGCTCAAAGTCGATGCGTTCCTGCTCTACGGCGGTATTTACTATTTCGCGGTCGGATTCGGCCATTTTTATCCGCCCCTTGGCCAGACCCCAGTCGAGGATGGGGATGGACAAGCCCAGCGAAACCTGCTGCTGTCCCTGTGGCGAATCATATATTTGGTCGAAGTTTTCGGCATTTTGCGTAAGGCCATATTGGGCAAAGAGCTGGGCACTAAAACGATCGGTGGTTTGTGCGCGGTTTACTTCGCGGTCGGCTTCCAGCAGGCGCCGCTCGAAAGCAAGAAAGCTGCTGCTGTTGAGCTTTGCAAAGGCGATGGCCTGATCGATGCCAATATCGAAAAAGGAAATCTCATCCACCGGCGGGATCAATTCAATCGGGGTTTCGTCTTTTAGCCTGAGGTAGGATTTGAGTTTGAACATGCGGTCTTCGAGCATGATAAGATTGCTCTCCACACCCGCCTGCGCCTGCAGCAAACTCAGCTCTAACTGCAGGAGATCGTTCTCGGGTATCTTACCCAAATTAAAACGACCCTTGCCAATTTTGTAAAGGGTATCGTAATTAGCGGCGTTTTGCTCTTCAATTTTTTGCCTGATTTGCGTTGTCAGAAGGTTGAAAAAATAATTGGTGGCGGTGATGGCTATCTGCTCTACATCTTCGAGGTATTTGCGTTTGGCTTCCTTGTATTTGATGGGATCAATTTTTCGGGACCACTTAAAAGGATTAAAAGTAAAGATGTCCTGCTGGTATCCGATAATCATTGGATTGCTAAGCCATGCCGAAGAATCGGAGTTGAGATAGTCGATGCGCTCAAGTTGGGACGATAGGAAGATGCTGCCGCCGGTAAGTCCCACGTTTTTTCGGAGCGAGAGCCCTGCCGAGGTATTGGCCTGCTGAACATCGCGAAACACATCGGAGCCATCGGGCTGGGTAACTTTGATGGTAGAGCGGTAATAATTGGGTACGGTGGCATCGAGGCTCAGCTTGGGCAGCAAGAGGGCTTTGGAGGTGCGCATTTCCCAGAAGGCTTTCAAAAAACGATTCTTTGCCGAGAGGGCATCGGGCGACTGCTCCTGCGCAATGCTAATAACCTGGTCGAGGGTAAATTGCTTTTGTAGCACTTGCCCCTGAACATTAATCAGCAAAAGAAAAAATGAAATTATTAAGACAGATCTATATTTCATATCCTAAGGGATTTTATTAATAAACTAAAATAAATCATTAAAACTAATTATTGCCTGTCCATAAAGTAGATTCTTTGAATTGCCCCGGCTTACAGCCAGAGCATGTCGAAGGCTAACCCGGGGAAAAATGAACTTGCCAATAGCCCCCCACGATTTCGCCACGCCACAGGCGTGGCGAAATCGTGGGGGTTTTCATCTTTCCCATTCAATCCCCTAAAGGGCGAGGCAATTCATAATTCAAATAACTCAAACACTTATTAAACAATACGCTCTTATCAGCCCTGCCCCGGGCTCTTAATCGTGGCGCAAGGAAGTAACCGGATCCTGGTGTGCCGCTGTGCGTGCAGGCATCAGCCCGAAAACAATCCCTACCGTGGCCGATACGCCGAAGGAAATCAGAATGGAAACAAAGGACACGATAGTTAAAATGCCGGCCACCTCCATAATTACCTTGGCCAGCACTACCCCGAGGATTACCCCGATAAAACCGCCAGAGATGCTAATTAAAGTTGCCTCGGCTACAAACTGGAAAATGATGTCCGACCTGCGGGCACCCATGGCCATGCGCACGCCTATTTCGCGGATGCGCTCCATCACCGAAGCCAGCATAATATTCATAATGCCGATGCCGCCCACGATGAGCGAGATGCTGGCGATGGCTCCCAGCACAATGTTAAAAATATCTTTGGTGCGCTGTTGCTGCTTGAGCAGGAGCTCGGGTATTTTAATTTCAAAATCTTCTTCGCCGGCATGCTTACGCAGCAGCATCCGCTGAACTATCGCCGCTGTTTCCGACAGTTGCTCGCTTTCCTCCACCTGAATGATGATCTTATCCAGTTGGTTAAAGTTGGTACTGCGGCTGCTTTCGTTATTGCCCCGCTCGTTAAGGCTGGCCTTGGTAATCAGAGAGCGATCTTTGTAGCGCAGCAAAATGGTTTTGATGGGTGTAAAAACAGTGTTGTTAAACTCGCTTACGCCAAGGTTTTGGTTGGCATCATCGCTAACGATTCTGCCTTTGAGCACGCCCACCACTTCGAGCCATACCCCGCCGCATTTTAGCTTTTTGCCAAGTGGGTTTTCCTGCTTAAAAAAACGAGCACGTATTTCAGGCCCAATGATGCACACCGGTTGGGCGTTTTCGAGCTGGGCAGCGTTGAACATTTTGCCACTTTGCAGTTCCAGATTGAAAACCTGAAAGAAGGCCGGCGTAACACCCGAAAATTTGGCATTGCGTTGTGTGCCCGATTTTACCACCGGCGCATTGTAAACTACCTCGGGACTGACCAGGGCGATGTCCGGAATAATTTTGCTAAAGGAAGCGGCATCATTTAAGGTTAATCCCGGCGAAAAGTTTTTTTTGTTGCTTTGTCCGGCCTCTCCACTGCTATTATCGCCGGTATTGTTTTGATCTTCATCGGGGTCGGGCAGCTTGGCCGTAATCACAATATTATTAACACCCACCATTTTTATCTGCTCCAGTATTTCCTGTTGTGCGCCCTTTCCAATGGCCATCATAGCAATTACTGCCGCCACGCCAAAGATAATCCCGAGTGCCGTAAGTATCGACCGGAACTTATTGGCAAAAACAGCTTCTACTGCGGAATTAAGATTATGGATGTGTCGTTTCAAATTGGCGGTCTTTATTTCTTTTTCAGTAAATGGAAAGATTTGTCTTCGGTATTATCAGGGATAGAAAGATAGACTTTGTCATCAGGGTTCAGGCCTTCTTCGATGATAATCTCGTTCTCGTTACTGGCACCGGTTTTCACTTCCTGTTTTACAGTGCTGCCCCCCTTGCTCATAAATACAAACGAAAGACTGTCGTTGTTATGGATGGATTCGAGGGGGATAAAAAGTACGCTGTCGAAGGAGGCGGTAACGATGCTGTTTTTGGTGGTCATCGAAGGGCGCATAATCGAGTCGGATTCTTCAACGGCGATGATTACCTCGAAGACTTTGGCATCGGAGCCTTGGTTTTGCTGGCCAATGTTGGCCACCTCACTCACCGTGCCGTGGTATTCGCGATCGGGGAAGGCATCGATGCTAAGCACCACCGTTTGCCCCTCGCGTACTTTGGAGATGTCGATTTCGTTGACGTAAGTTTTCGATATCATTTTGGAGAGGTCGGGCAGTTGCGCCACCACGTTGTCCCAAGGGCTTATCGAGGATCCCGTTTGTGTTTTGCGTCCCTGCCAGTCGCGTTTATAAATTATCATCCCCGACTTGGGAGCATACACGCGAAAGGAATTTAATATGGTGATCATTCGCTCTTTTTTGCGGCGGGCCTGTTCCAGCGTTGCGGATACCTCCTGCATTTCGGCCTTGGCTTTTTCGTATTTCAGATCGTAATTTTCAACCGCCTGATTGTAGGCTCTCCCGGCTTTATCCTTAGTAATTTTAGCCTGACGCTGGGTGGCGGGCGGTTCAAACTTCGACTGGTCAACGGTAATCTGTGCTTCCTCCATGGCAAATTGCAGGTTAACTAGTTCATCGCGCGTATTGCGCAGGTTGAGCGAGGTGTCGAGCATGGTTTTGGTATATTGCGATTGGAGCTTGTCGAGTTCGCTTTCCAGGTCTTTGAGCTTGCTCTCTACCTCAGTTTTATCCATATCAGCCACAAAATCGCCCGAATCCACGATGGTGCCCTCAGGGATTAGTTCGTTTACTTTGATGTCGCCCCAAATTTGTATCGAACGCAAATTCTCGGGGCCATAAATATTTTCGGAGTTTTCGGCTTCCAGCTCGCCGGTGGTAACCACCATCACATCGAAGTGGCCGCTTTTAACAGCTGCTGTTATGGCCTGCTCGCTAAGCTGATCTTCGCCGGCAAAATACCAGGTGGCAACCACCAGGGTCAGTGCTACGGCAAGGGTGATATAAATCTTTTTCTTCATTAGTTGTATGATTTAATAATCTGCCGGCAGGCAAAGCACGGACTAATTGTCCTTCATCAGTTCATCGATAATATTCTCGATGGAGATGCCTGCTGCCTCAGCCTTGTAGTTTCTAACGATACGGTGGCGCAGGATAGATGTAGCCACCTTGCGCACATCCTCGATGTCGGGTGAATATTTGCCGTTGATGGCGGCGTGGCATTTGGCTCCCACAATCAGATACTGCGAAGCACGCGGGCCGGCACCCCAGGTAAGATAATCGTTGGCCCAGGGATGTGAGTCTTTGCGATTGGGTCGGGTCTTAGTTGCCAGTTTCACGGCATATTCGTACACATTGTCGGGCACCGGAATTTTTCTGATCAGGTTTTGGAAATAAAGGATCTCGTCAGCATGAAGAACTACCTCGGGTTTGCCTTCGTAAGTTGTAGTCGTAGTTTTTACCACGCGCACTTCCTCATCAAAGCTGGGATAGTCGAGCCAGATGTTGAACATAAAGCGGTCGAGCTGCGCCTCGGGCAGGGGGTAGGTTCCTTCTTGCTCGATGGGATTCTGGGTGGCCAATACAAAAAATGGTTCGTCCAGTTTGTAGGCTTCGCCAGCCACCGTGATAGATTTTTCCTGCATGGCTTCCAGCAGTGCCGATTGGGTTTTGGGAGGGGTACGGTTGATTTCATCGGCCAAAATGATATTGGCAAATACAGGGCCGCGGTTAAATTTGAAATTTCGGCTCTGGTCTAATATCTCAGTGCCGATAATGTCGCTGGGCATCAGGTCGGGGGTAAACTGGATACGGCTGTAGCTGAGGCCGAGCACCTGCGAAACGGTGTTTACCAAAAGGGTTTTCGCCAGGCCGGGAACACCCACGAGCAGCACATGGCCTTTTGAGAAAATGGAGATCACCACATTTTTTACTACCTCATCCTGGCCTACGATTACTTTGGCAATTTCTGCGCGTAACTGTTTTACTTTTACGCCAAAGGCATCAATGGCTTCAACATCTGATTTATATGGTGTCATAATTTGTTTTGTATTAAATTGAATCGACTTTTTAGGTATTGTTAATTAAGTTCTTAAAACCATTTTTGTTCAAGGTCGCACTCTAAATATTTGTCGTTTATCTTGATGTAGGCTTTTTGGGCGTTTTTACTGATCCATTCTACCATAGCCTCCTGTTTTTTCTGCTGCAAGGCCCACTCTTGTATTTCGTTGTAATCTTCGTCGAGGTTGGCGCGGTGGGGTTGGGTGCGTTTTTTAAGATAAAGCAGACGGTAGGCATCTTCGCCTTTTTCGTCCTGCATCAGCACAGGGGTCGAAAGTTCTTTAACGGCCAGCTTATCGATGACAAAAAACACTTTTGGGTCGAGCTGATCCACAGGCCATTGCGCTGCGCCGGTCATGGGATTGATAAGCAGGCCGCCATTATTTTTGCTGGGGTCGGTTGAAAAGCGCGTTACTGCTTCTTCAAAACTTATCGAGTCGTTGCGGATCAGGTTGGCCACACTGTCCAGAAAAGTACGGGCTTGTGCAAGCTCTACCGGCGATACCTTGGGGCGGATCAGGATGTGGCGTACGCGCATAAATTCGCCCCGGCGCTGGATGCCCTGGATGATGTGGAAGCCGGCTTCTGTTTCTACGATTTCTGAAATCTCACCCGGATCGAGTTTAAAAGCTACGGCTTCAAATTCGGGATATAATTCACCACGGCCATGCAGGCCAATGTCGCCACCCTGCTTGGCCGAGCCGGGGTCTTCGCTGTAAAGCACGGCCAAAGCCTCGAAGCTCTCGCCATTTTTTACGCGATCACGGAGCTTACGCAAACGCTCTTTAACCTCAAATTTTTCCTCGTGCGAGATGGGTGGCTTTTTTACTATCTGCGCTACATCTACTACCGAGCTAATGAGCGGGATGCTGTCCTTGGGTATTTCCCTGAAAAAACGGCGTACCTCCAAAGGCGTAACCTGAGTTTTTATGGTAATGTCTTCCTGCACGCGGTTTATCAAAAGCTGGTCGGCAATTACTTCGCGCAACTCATCCTTAAATACCAGAATGGTTTTTCCGTAATATTCCTCCAGTTTTTCCTGGCTTCCAAACTGCTGGATAAAATAGCGCATCCTACGGTCAAGCTCCGAGCTTACCTGGTCGGGGGTAATCTCCACACTATCCAAAGCGGCCTGATGCAGCAAGAGCTTCTCGAAAAGGAGATTTTCGAATATCTGACATTTCATTTCTGGTTCGGCACCCTTGATGCCGCCCTGCATTCGCATTTGTAAGTATTGATTGCCGATGTCCGACTGGAGGATGAAGTTTTTGCCTACCACGGCCACCACCTCATCTATGATTACAGTATCCTGATTTGTTTGCGCCGAAATCCGCGCAAGCGAAAAGAGGATTAGGCAGATAGCGAGGCTATATTTTAAATTCTTCATTCTGTGCGTGCTTATTATTTAATAATATTCAAAACCATTTTCTTTTACCGCCTGTTCGTACAATTCGTCCTGCATCTTTTTTATCAGCCGTTTTTTGCGCTTATTCAATAGTACCGACCTGATGTTTTCCTTTTCGAGCGACAATGGCGAAATGCTGTCGATAAGGCCGTAGTCCAAAATCTGAGCAAAATACCAGTCAGGCTCATCATGGAATTCGATATTACTTTGGCGACCCAGAAAAGTTACCGGATTAACCACCGGAATGGGAACTCTGCGCTGCATCTCGTCAAAGGTAATCCATTCGCGATCTATCACATCATAGTCTTCGGCGTACCTCATGCAGTAGTATTCCAAGGAATCGCGATCGGCTTCATTTTTTGACCACACCAGCTTTTTTATCTTCTTCAGGAAATCCGATTCCTCGTTTACCCGCGCATACACCAGCTTTACAATGTGTTGGTTGAGCCTGAAGTTCCCGGCATTGTCAAAATAATAGTCCTCAATCTCCGAGGCATCTACCAGGGTATCCAGATTTTGCTTTACCAGTTCCGTTTCGTACTTGTAAATAATCAGCGAATTTTTGTAATCTTCAAGCTGATTGGAGAAATCTTTTTGATCGTCGTTTAAATTCCTCTCGGCCTGACGAAGGAGCAACTGATTTTTTACCCAGGTATTCACATAATTCTGCATGATGCTCAAACTGTCGGAAGGAGGGGTTCCCTTGGGAACCAAGCTTTCGATGTCCGAGGCGTAAAGGTATTCGTTGTAAACCCGGGCTATTGTCCTGTCGTCCTTATCAAATCCTGTATTGCAGGCGGCCAATACAATCGTTAGGGTGAATAATGAGATGAGCTTCCTCAAATGCTTTGTGGCTATTTTAACCCTGAAAGAACGTCCTGGTTAATCTTAACGGAATACTTAGCCTTCAATTCTTTTATCCATTCCTTTTCAAGATAATTTTGATAGTCGGCGGTAATGAGGCCGCGAGCTTCCGAAAGTGTTTTGGGTTCAGGTTGTAGCAATTCGCTGATTACCACAAAACCAGCCTGACCATTGTCATCGTAAACGATGGGCGAAAGACCTGTTTCCCATGCCACACCATCCACATATTGATTATCGCCTTTGGCAAACTTCTTTTCCTGGATATTCAGATCAAGGGTTTCTTCGTTGACCTGCACCGATGAAAGCTGCTCTATTTCCATACCCTTGCTCAAGAGGTCAAGTGCTTTTTCCACATTCGTTGCTGTGGGTGAGGTAATAACCGTAGCTTTAACACGCTTGTCCCACATGTAATCGCCCTTATGATCTTCGTAGAAATGCTTTAGGCCGCTGGTATCTTTAATGGCCTTCGACCATACCATTTGGTCGGTCAGCTCGAAAAGTAAAATGCCATCGCGGTATTCTTTTACCAGTGCTTTAAACTCGGGATACTTTTCTTCGAGGCGGGCATCTTCAAACTCAATTACCTTTTCGTCCACAAAATTATTGAAGGACTGGTCGATAAAAAACTGGATCGTTTCTTTGGAACTGATCGATTGATGCTTGGAGAGGTATTCGGCAAAATCCTGCTGACTGTATTTTTTCTTGCCCAGGGTAAAAATGGTTTTCGTTAGATCTTGTGCCTGGCTAATTTCCCACTTGCGTTTGTAAATGGATGAATCTACCACAGCATAAAAAGCCTCGATGGCTTTGTGGTTGGGCTTGTATCCTGCTTCCTGTTTTATTTTACGGATGATCGATTCCTTGCTCTTGTCCGAACGCTTGTCTTTGGAGAGGCTTTGCTTGAGGTCGGCTTTTTCGTCTTCAAAGCTGCCGATGGGTTTGGTTTCGATAAGTTTGATGATATGCCAGCCATAAGCCGTAAGGATGGGTTTCGACATCATGCCGGTATCGGCAATGGTGCGGATGCCATCGATAAAGGAGGGCACCATGCGGTTGGAGCCAAACCAGGGTAGTTTTCCCGAATTGGCAGCCGAACTTTTGTCGTCAGAAAGGGTGATGATCTCGTCCCATTTTGCGCCGTCCTGTATTGCCTGATACACCGAATCGATTCTATTTTCTACCTGTGCCGAATCCTGAGCCGTAGCATTCTGGGGCATTTTAAGGAAAAAATGCGCTACCTGAACCTTGCCCAGGGCGGGTGCAATATTTTGTACTTTGATGAGGTGGTAGCCAAACTCGGTGCGCACGGGCATCGAAACTTCGTTTTGAGCCAGTTGGTACGAAGCGTCCTCGAAGGGCAGCACCATATCAAAAACCGTAAAGTAGCCGATATCGCCACGGTTTCCCTTGCGCGGGGGCTGCATTCCGCGGGCTTCCATATCGCGTGCTGATGGATCTTCTGATACTTCTTCAGCCACGGCATTAAAATCCTCACCTCCGTTCACAATACGTTTACGAAATTCCAGGGTCTTGTTGTAGGCTTCGAGCGTGTCGGCGGGGGTGGCATATTTATCCAGGCGGATTAGGATGTGGCTTACGCGGAGGTCTTTTTGCTTGCGGTTGTAGGCATCCTGCAAAAGTTGCGCGTTCACCTCTTCGTCTACAAAATAGGGCTTTGCCAACTGATCACGGTAGCCCTTCAGTTCGTTGATAAACGAGGGTACGGTATCCAGGCCTCTGGTTTCGGCTTCTTTTACCTTGAGCTTGAAGTTAACAAACAGATCCAGATATTCCTCAACGGATTTCTTGTCGAGCACTTCGCCATCCACATTATTTTTTTGATACACCGCCAGGAATTCGCCGGCCGTAATTTTTTCCCCACCAATCTCCATGAGTATTTTAGTGTTTTTTTCCTGAGCAATGGATGCAGAGCCAAAGAGGCCGGCAGCAAAAATTATTGCTGCGATAAGGAAAGTTGGTTTTCTTTTCAAAATGGTAAATCTTGCCATAGTAATTACATTTGTTTTAGTTGTACTAAAGTTAGCAATCTGTTAAAGATGTATGTTTACGATAAAATGCGCTAATTATTTTATTTGCTTTTGTTTTAGAAGGTTAAAATTTGCTATAATTAGGTGCTTCGCGGGTAATGGTAATATCGTGGGGATGACTTTCGGTAATTCCTGCGGGGCTAATCCTGATAAACTTTGCCTTTTGTAGTTCGGTAATGTTGGGCGAACCGGTATAGCCCATGCCGGCACGCAGGCCACCCACCATCTGATGAATAATTTCGGATAGCGAGCCTTTGTAAGGCACCCGCCCCACGATGCCCTCGGGCACAAGTTTCTGGATGTCGTCTTCCATATCCTGGAAATAGCGGTCTTTGGATCCGTGCTGCATGGCTTCGATAGAGCCCATGCCACGGTAGGTCTTGTATTTGCGGCCTTCGTATATGATGGTGTCGCCGGGCGATTCGTCCACGCCGGCAAACATCGACCCGGCCATAATGGAGTTGGCTCCTGCGGCAATGGCTTTAACAATATCGCCGGTATAGCGTATGCCGCCGTCGGCAATCACAGGCACTCCGGTGCCTTTAAGGGCATTGGCCACATCGTAAACCGCCGTCAATTGGGGTATGCCTATGCCGGCAATAATGCGGGTGGTGCAAATCGAACCGGGACCTATACCCACTTTTACCGCATTGGCTCCGGCCTTTATCAGCCGTTTGGCGGCATCGGCAGTGCCAATATTGCCAACCACAAGCTGCAGGTCGGGATATTTTTGGCGGATACGTTTGGTCATTTCTATAACGCCCAGCGAATGGCCATGGGCGGTATCTATCACGATGGCATCTACCTGGTATTTCACCAGTTCGTCCACGCGTTCCATGGCATCGGCACTAACGCTCACGGCGGCGGCTACGCGCAGTCGCCCACGATCGTCCTTGCAGGCGTTGGGGCGTGCTTTAATTTTGATAATGTCTTTGTAGGTAATAAGCCCCACCAGTTTGAAATCCTTATCCACCACGGGCAGCTTTTCAATTTTGAACTCCTGCAAGATGTCGGCGGCTTTCTCGAAATCGGTAAACTCGGTGGTAGTTATCAGGTTTTTTTTGGTCATTACCTCGTCCACCGGGCGTTCAAGGTTTCGCTCGAAGCGCAGGTCGCGATTGGTAACGATGCCCACCAGTTTGTTTTGCCGGCTTACCACCGGGATGCCTCCAATGCTGTATTCCTTCATCATGGCCAGGGCATCGGCTACCTTGGCGGTTTTGTCGAGGGTAAGCGGTTCGAGTATCATCCCGTTTTCGGCGCGTTTTACCCGCCGCACTTCGTTGGCCTGTTTTTCGATGCTCATGTTTTTGTGCAGCACTCCCATTCCCCCTTCCTGTGCCATGGCTATGGCCAGCTTGTGTTCGGTAACGGTATCCATGGCCGCCGACACAATGGGTATTTTCATGGTAATGCCTGAGGTGAAAAGTGTGGAGAGATCAACATCGCGGGGCAATACCTCGCTGTAGTCGGGCAGCAGCAGTACATCGTCATACGTCAATCCCTCGCCTGTGAATTTATCCTGATTTTGAGCCATTTGTAGTGCTTTTGAAAAATTTGCGCAAAGGTAAAGTTTTTGGCCTTAAAAGCTAATAGCGAAAAATGATTTTTAAGTATCTGAAATTAATACAAAAACCCGAATAGCCATAGCGGTATGGTGTTTTTGTATCCAATTTCGATATTGTCGGCGGCTACGTAGTAGTTTTTGATATTTGCAAAACGTTCAATGCGTTGAACGTTTTTTGCAAAAAACATTCAGTCCACTGATCGAAAATTTAATTCTTAGCCAGGGTTTCACTTTAAGTTAAGCTCTGGCTTTCACTGAGAATAATGTCGTGTTTCTCGGCACTGCTTTCTGCATACTGGCCAGTGAGTCTGTCAATCGGCCAGTGAGCTTGTCTAATTGGTCAGTGAGCCTGTCGAACTGAACTGCAAATACTCAAGGTAAAACGAGGGTGTTACCCCGGTGTGTTTTTTGAAGGCCGCGTTGAAAACGGATTTGGTTTTAAAGCCCACACTTGCCGAAAAGCCTTCGACCGAGTAAGCCGCGTAGCTATGATCAGCCATCATTTTCTGTGCTTCCTTTATGCGCATTGCATTGATAAATCCACTAAAGTTGCTCTGGTATTCCGCGTTGATAGCTCGCGAGAGATAGGATGAGTTGGTGTGGCATTTTTTTGCCAGCGTATTCAGCGAGAGGTCGGCTTGCAAAAAAATCTTGTTATGCTTAATTTGATACTGTAGCTTGCGTATAATTTGCTGATGTATTTCCGGGTCAAGCTGATTATTTGAAGCAAGGGTACTTTTGTCTTTTTTTATCTTGTCATCCTTCTTTATCAGCTCCAGATTTTTCTTCATCAACTGGGCATAAGCCATCCTTTTGTTTTGATACTGCCTGGCCAGCAAAGCCAACAATGCAAGCACAGCCAGCAATCCGGCTGAAACGGCGAAGATGGTATTTCGCCTGCGCATGAGTTGAACATTTTGCAACTGTTCATTTTTCTTCATCAGTTGCAGGGCGTGTTCTTTTTTTTCGGTCTCAAATTTTATCTGCATTTCGGCAACCGCACGCTCTGTATTTTTATTCAAAATTGAATCCTGCAAGTCCTTTCTCTTTTGAAAATAGAATAGTGCTTGCTCAAAATCTCCCTTTTCCTTATACAAGAGATAGAGGTTAAAACAGGTCTTGTGCAACAGTTGGACAGCCTTCTTCTTAAGCGCCAGACCATAAGGCTCCAGCATTAATTTTTCGGCTTCCTCATATTTTTTTAACTCGATATAGTATATTCCTAATTCAAGAAAATAGCGCATTCGCTCTGCCCCTTCGGGGATAAATGAGGTGATCGAATCGGCCAGGTGGAAATATTTATTAGCCAAAGTGTAATCGTTCATGTATCGATAAATGGTACCCAGCGAAATATAAACATGCCCGGCTCTTTTTATTATCTGATGTTTTTTGCATATTTCAGCAGCCAGCAATAGATATTTCAATGCGGCCTCCGGATCTTCCAATAAATTGAAATAATACGTGGATTGATGAAAAAGGCAATAAACCATTTCCTGATAATTATCGTGCTTTTCGTAGATATGGTAAGCCTGATCCAAATAGGTCAGGTTAGTTTCGGCATCCAGGATAGTTCGGGTAACATAGGCCAGAGATATAAAATACTTGGCCATGCCCAGCGAATCGTTAACTTCGGCAAAAAGGGCGATTGCATTTTGGATGTATTCGACAGAATTGACCCGATCCACCTCGAACGACATTCTTCCATAAAGTAAGGCCATCGCCCCCTTATCGCCCAAATGGCGATAAAGCATCAGAGCCTTTTCGCAGTTTTCAAGTCCTTCATCTATCATATCAATTTCGATATACCGCATCCCCAGCATTTTATAGGCACCGGCTAAAGTTGCGTTTTCTTTTGTGTTCTTTAATTTTTCGACAGCAATCGTCAGCTCATCCAAAATAACTTTTACGCTATCCGCAAATAGCACCGTGTAGGCTCTGGCCTTGTTAAAAAGGCATTTCCCTTCCAGGATGTTAAGATTTGCAGCACGGGGCATTCCTTTGCTATATGTTTGTAAAATGGCAATCGCTTGCAGCGCATGTTCAAGCGATTTTTCGACTAAGCCCTGATAGTAAAAAATACTACTTAATTGGTTGAGGCTGTTAATTTGTTCGGGTTCGAGCTGATGTGCATCGGCAAGTTTTAAGGCACTGTGGGCGTATGCGATAGCCTGGTTGGTGTCAGCGGGAAGCACCAGATCGGGCAATTGGAGGTAAATGCGCGGCTTTAGCTCATCCGATACGAAATCGAGCAGTGTGTTCAGGCTGTCCCGGTGTTTTGTGAGGCTATTGCTGCCAACCACAGCGAGCTGTAAAAGCAAGAAGAGATTCGTAAAAAGAAAAAGGCATATCACTAATTTTTTCATAGACAATCAGGATAGGAAACAAAAACAGGAATTTTTTTTAGTCTATTTCTATATCCCTTATAAAGGTGCAAAGACAGGAAGAAACACAAAGGAGAAGTTTTTTCTTAAAATGAACCTTGGTGTCCTGGTGCCTTTGTGGCGTTTCTATATTCCCGGCTTATAAAAACATTGTAAAAATAATCCCTGCTCAATAAAATTCCCGCACTTTACTGCCGTTTTCAAAAAAGATTTAGAATCCCATCTTATTTATTAAAGCCCAGTTTTTTACAGGTGTTCAGATTTATAAATCAATACATATAAAACTTGCTTCGAGGGCATATCCAACCCTAAATTTGACCCCATCAAAAAGTATTTATAATCAAAAAAAACACAAGCATTATGAAAAATCAAATTTTAAAAATGAACATCTGGTTGCTGACACTTTTGCTCCTGGCAGCCTGCGGAGGCTCAGGCGGCAAATTGAGCACCAACGAATACCTCGGCAAATGGCCTTCGATGGAGGCGCAATACCACAACGAAATTTCGGCCATGAAAAAGGAGCTGAAAGAATGTACCGATTTCAAATATATTGTTACGGCAAGATACTCTTCTGGTTCAAGCCTTATTGGTACTGGAAATTTATACATTAAATTATATACCAATGATGACAAAAATACTATGACCGAGAAAGGTACAAAAATTGAAGTTCAAGGGAAATGTGTTGGATTTAGAGAATCCACAGGTTCTTATTTCATTGACTTCCTTCAGGAGTAAGGGACAATTTTTTAACTAAAAAAATTAAATATTATGAAACCACATTTTTACATAATCAGCTTATTGTTAATTGCAGCGTGCATTAACCCCTCATTCGGACAGGATCCTTTTGAGCCAAACGATACCTATGAAACGGCTGCTTCAGTTACATGCGGTCAGCAATTCTCGGCTTACATTCAGGAACAGAACGATGACGACTGGTATCAACTCGTATTCGAAGAAACCGGTGTGCTTAAAGTAGAAGTAACTTCCGTCCCCTCCAACATCGACTTGAACCTGGAAGTGTATCAGATTGTGAACAACGATTTGGCACTGATAAGTAACGACAGGCTTGGCAACAGCTCAGGCGGGCAATCGCTTTTTTGCTATGCCGTGGCAGCAAGTGCTACCTATCTTATTTTTATCGAGGATGAAGGGGGAAGCGATTTTTCGGATGCGGATCCTTACGAGGTAAGCCTCACCTGCATCCCCAATGCCCTGGAGATGAACCAAATTTGGGAAGAGGCCGCCTCCATACCCGCCGACACCTGCTTCGAGGCCAATATCTTTGGCGACAACCACCTGTATGATGTTTATAATGATGTGGACTGGTATGAGGTAGAAATCACTGAACCCGGTGTACTGGAAGTAGCCGTAACTTCGGTGGACAACAACCTGGATTTGGATTTGGGCATTTATCAGATCATTAATTACGATGAAACTTTGATAGCTAATGACCGCGTGGGCAACAGCTCAGGCGGGCAATCAGTCTTTGCGAATGCCGTACTCATGCCCGGAACGTATTTGATACGGGTGCATGACGAGGGAGACACAGATTATGCAGAAGACAATTATATCTTCTGCACCGACTTTACAGCCAATGCTCTGGAGGTAAATCAAACCTGGGACGAAGCCGCCCCCATCCCCGCCGACACTTGCTTCGAGGCCAATATATTTGGCGATAACCATCTTTACACGGTGTACAATGATGTGGATTGGTATGCGGTAGAAATCACCGAGCCAGGAGTATTGGAAGTAGCCGTAACTTCGGTGGACAACAATCTGGATCTGGATTTGGGTATTTATCAGATCATCAATTACGATGAAACTTTGATTGCCGATGACCGCGTGGGCAACAGTTCCGGCGGGCAATCAGTCTTTGCGAATGCCGTACTAATGCCCGGAACGTATTTGATACGGGTGCGTGATGAGGGAAACACGGATTATGCAGAAGAGAATTACATGTTTTGCACAGATTTTACAGCCAATGCGCTGGAGCTAAATCAAATCTGGGAAGAAGCCGCCCCCATTCCCGCCGATACCTGCTTCGAGGCCAATATTTATGGCGATAATCATCTTTACACCGTGTACAATGATGTGGATTGGTTTATGGTGGAAATCACCGAAACCAGCCTTTTGAATACTTCGGTAACACTGGTTCCCAATAATATGGATTTAAATCTGGGTATTTTTCAGATCATCGAAAACGAAATAACTCAGGTGGCCAGCGATGGTGTTGGCAATGCCTCCGGCGGGCAGGATTTGTCGTGCAGCATGATGGCAGAACCAGGCTTGTATTATGTGCTGGTAGAAGACGAGGGCAATTCGGATTTTAATGAGGAGACTTACACTTTTTGTCTGGATGTGATAACCGGCATCGAAAATCCCTCTGCTGTTAGTGCGCTTTTTACCATATATCCCAACCCTTGTAGTGAGCAGTTATACATCAATCCGGGAACGATTAACGAAGATGCCACACCAATCAGCATCGCTCTGCTCGACTATCTTGGCAGGATAATTTTGCAGTTTGACAATGTTGATCCGAATTATTCAATAAATGTGCAGCAGGTTTCGGCAGGCTTGTATTTTTTGCGTGTGCAAACAAGGACTGGCACTTTCACACAAAAAGTATTAGTAGAATAAGCCAAATAGTTATTTGCAATTAGATTCCTCACTGCATCGGAATGACACCGCCGGAGCGGGTGGAGGGGTGAGAGGGTGTGGGGGCTTCGCGCCCACACCCTCTCACCCCATTCATAACCCAGGGGCTTTGTCATTTCGACTGGAAAAACGCAGCGCAGCAAGTTTTGTAGGGAGAAATCTCCCCCCCAAATCAGCCCGTAGATGATGTCATTTCGACCAAAACACACAGCGAAGTCCCGCACGTACGGGATCCCGACCATCGGGGAAGTGTTGCCGGGAGAAATCTATTCCCCAATGTCCCCGCAAGGGTGGGATGTCCCCGATGGGTCGGGGCAGGATGCTTTGCTCAATCCCGCCTTTGGCGAGGATGTCCCCGAAAAAACGGGATCCCGTACGTGCGGGACTTCGCTCAACATTTCCTCATTATGCCCAAAAGTTTTGGGTGAACTCGGAATGCTTCTACCCATAGCCTGATTTGGGAGTTTTATGGTATCAGCTCTCTTACAGGCATAACTGTTAAATAAAGACCGGCATAAATGAATATTGCCTACATTTTGTTATTTTTGCCCTGGGCACATGAGCAGGCACTTTTTTTTAAAGGAATGAAAATTCACAACTAAACATCAAACTTCGTTAAAACTATACATTACTTTAATAATCAAACTGCATGGCAAAACCACACATACTTATTGTTGAAGACGAATGGATAATTTACGATGACCTCGCAACATTCCTTACTACCAAAGGCTATTCCATCGCACCCTACACCAAAAGCTACGCCGATGCCATTGCTCAGTTAAAGACACAGCTCCCTGACATGGCTCTTCTCGACATCGACCTGGATGGCGAGAAAGACGGCATCGACCTGGGCGGAAAACTATTCAAGCAGTATCACATTCCCTTTATCTACCTTTCGGCATTTACCGATAAGCTTACGCTGAAGCGGGCACGCCGCACACAGCCCGAAACCTTCCTGATAAAAACCAAACCCCAAATTGATAAAGAACAATTGGCGGTAAGCATACAAATGGTCTTGGATAAAAAGCACACTACACACGAAGAGGAAAAGGAAGGCATTCTTTTGTATAGCAAATACTACCGCGGTGCAACAGATAAAAAATACGACAATGCACTTAAAACACTATGCCGGTTTGAAGAAGTGCTGTGGATTGAAACCGACAAAGAAAAACGAAATTATCTGGTGTTTTACACCATCGATTCAAACAAGGCCTTCTTTAGAAGTTCATTGGCACAAGTGAAACAGCTATTGCCCTTTCATTTTGTACGCATCAATGCCTTCCAAATTGTAAATCTAAAGCAGGTGGCGGGCAAAATCAACCATTCTTCTTTTAACATTGGCAAAGAAAATTTTACTATCGGAAAAAATTTCACCAAAGATGTTCACAAGGTCTTGCATAGCTTTTATGTAGAGTAGGGTCTTTCGTCAGGGTTTCACTTGGAGTGAAGCCCTGACTGATGTCCGATGTCCGATGTCCGATGTATGATGTATGATGTCAGATGTATGATGTATGATGTATGATGTCAGATGTCGTGACCACATCTAAAATCTAAAATCGGACATCTGACATCCCAAATTAAGGAAAGTCACCCCGTGAATCCTGCCTGAGCAATGGTGGTATTTTTGTGGAAGTTGAACAACCGCCGGTAGTTATTCACGGGGTGACTCATTCCCGTAGTTAGGCAGACTTATTTTTCAACCTTAATAGAAAAATAATCCATGCAAGAATCATCAACCTTACCTTATTTTCTAATTCCGTTGGAAATAAGGTAAGGTTCGGCTCACGCTGGGCATTTTTCTATTAAGGTTTGTATTGATAGTAATGTTTCCATTATGGCCAGAGGCAGGATAAAACCTTGTTCTCCGGGAAATTATAATGAACTACCGCGTAGCGGTTTAAGTATTGTAAAAACGAGTATCGGAATAATCACGAATACCGCGTAGCGGTTTAAGTATTGTAAAAAAGCATGACCCCGTGAAACATATTCCGCGTAGCGGATCAAGCTCTATTGGCTTTGGTTTTTCTACAATAGTCAATCACCCCGCAAAAGTGAGGACAGGCTCTACGGCGAAAAGAAAGTTACACCCGGAGGTGAACCTGACTTTCTATCGTCCGCAGGCCGTAGGCTTTTTCAGGTGAGAACTTTAAGGTCGTTAACGACTTTAAAGCCCTCACGCGAAAAGGCTATCCGGGAAGCCAGATAAAATCACCGCTCCTTTGGTAATTCTTTGGAATACCTGTGCTACAAATGCCGATTGTAAATCGTGCATGCCCGCCTTTTTGGGTGGCATATTACGCGCCCCCGCCTGCCATAGCGAAACGGCGGGCAAGTCTGCCGCTTGACACGCAATTTACACCAGTGAATCCAGCCTGAACAAAACCAAAAGATTAAACCCATAGCCCGAATGCCGGAAATAATTCACGGTGCGACTTTTTTTTTGTCGATTATCCGTTTTTTGTCGATTTTCTGGTTTTTTCCAATCCAAAAACTCATCAAAAAGTCCACTTTTTTCATTCCCCCATTTCATGCATCACGCAAAAACGTGCTTTCTGCACGCTAAAACAGCCTACTTGCACGAACGTTTTTTTTCCCGAAAGTTTTGTATTAGTATCGCAGCGCAAAATAGTGATCGTGTTTTTTACATTTTCACTTTTAAGCAAAACAAGTTCTTGATTTCATTAATCACACTTTATAAATTTATTTATTCATTTAAAAATATTTCTTATGAAAAAAATTACAATTGCACTAATGCTAACGGTAGCAGTATTTTTTGCTACGAACAGTTCGCCCCAACAAATTTTAAGGAGTGGAAATAGCAAAGCCGAATTACAAACTACCACAGCCAAAAGTATTGCCGGAGACAGCAAATCCGACGATTTTTATCCACCCCGAAATCTTACGGCAAACTTCAGTCTATATTAAGTTTCATAGAGATTACATATTCTGAATGAGCAGAAGTTAAAAACAATCAAATAAAACGAAAACATACACAAATCAAAAATTAATACATTATGCTAAGAAAATTACAATTAATTATTATGCTTGTAGCCTTTTCCATGGCTTCATTTGCACAAGACTGGATTGAAGTAAGTTCTGACCTCACAAGTGGGCTCGGTATCGGACAAATTTCGATCGGAATGAACGACGCAACTGCCATTTGGGCAGCAGCTATCAACCCTGATGGTACTACTAATGATGCCTTTACGCACTCCACCGATGGTGGACTTACATGGACATCCGGAACTTTTAATGCCGGAACAGGCCTCTCCATGATTTTTGCTATTGACGCAACTATATGTTGGGCAGTATTTAACACTGGTGCTGACCAGGGACTTTACAAAACTACCGATGGTGGAACAACATGGGCGAAAAAAGGCGATGTTTATGGTGCAAGCTCTTTTGTCAATGTTATCCATTTCTTTAACGACAATGATGGTTTTGCTCAGGGCGATCCAATAGATGGATACTACGAACTTTACACAACAACTGATGGCGGCGAAAGCTGGACAAGAGTTCCCCAAGCCAATATTCCTGCTCCTACATCAGGAGAATACGGAATTACCGGCAACTATTCTGCTGTTGGTAACAGTATTTGGTGGGGTACCAACCAGGGTCGTGTTTATTATTCAATCGATATGGGCTACACTTGGGAAGCTTCACTTCTTCCTTTTGGAGCTGCTAATGTAGTTCAGCCACTATTCAAAAATGAAACTGTAGGTATCGCTTTCCGCTCATTCCTTGATATGGGTATCGAACCCGTACTAAATGTTACTACCGATGGTGGCGCAACATGGTCTTCATTAGCAGTTAATGGCGACATGTATGCACGTTGGTTTGATTACATTCCCGGAACTGATGGAATATTGCTGGGTAGCTCTTCCTCAGTAGGTTTTGAAGGTGTTAGCTATTCATTGGACAATGGCTCAAGCTGGATGGATTTTACTGTTGGCGTTCCCGTTCAGGCTCCCGAATTTATTGATAATGAAACCGGTTTTGCCGGAACATGGTCAAACGGCAGTTCCGAAGGGATTCTTATATATAACGGCAGTCCAATTGGTGCAGTTAATTTTGGAGCAGATGTTACCGTTGGCCAGGTACCTTTAACTGTTCAGTTTTTCGATTCTACAATTGGCTCATTTTTGCCCACAACATGGCAATGGGATTTTGAAAATGATGGAATTGTGGACAGTTATGAACAAAATCCGCAATGGACTTTTGAAAATTTCGGATTCTATACAGTAAAACTTATCGTTTCAAATGGTGTTGACACATCGCAATTGATCAAAGAAAATCTGATAGAGGTAAACGGAGGGGATTACTACGGCTCTGCATGGCATGTTTCCACAAATGGTGACGACCAATTTGGTAGTGGTTCCGCAGAATATCCCTTCGCCACAATCCTGCATGGAATTGAGGTTTCTTCAGATGGCGATACAGTTTTAGTAGCTCCGGGAAATTACAATGAGCAAATCAATTTTATGGGTAAAAACATCATGGTAGCTTCGCATTATATTCTAAATAATGATCCTGCTATAATCGGGCAAACCATTATTGATGGTGAAGGAAGCGGAACGGTAGTTAGGTTTGAAAATCATGAAACTGCTGAGGCCAAAATTATTGGACTCACTATTACCGGAGCTTCAAATGGAGCGATAAATATCATTAACTCCGATCCTGAATTGTCGTATCTGATTATTTCAAATAATACATCTTCTGCTACTGCTGGAGGTGTTAACGCTAAAAACTCTGCTGCTAATATTTCCTACTGCAAATTCATGGAGAACACAGCCACATCAGGTTCAGCGATATATATTTGGGAGTCAGATAATGCGATTATCCATCACAATGAAATTACCAACAATACAGCTTCTAATAATGGTATTATTTATATTAATAATTGTAGTCCCTTACTTCATCATAATTTAATTGCTAATAATGTGGCCACTGTTGGAGCTGGTGGGATAAGATGTAATATTGCTTCTCCGGTAATGATAAATAACACCATTGTAAATAACTCAGGTGCTTTTGGAGGTGGAGTACGATGTTTGGATAATTCTAATCCTGTTCTGATAAATAATATTATTTGGGGTAATACGGCAACGAGCAATGGCAACCAAATTATGCTGGATGATAATTATTCAGACCCTGACTTTTATTACAATAATATTGAGGGTGGAAGTGGAGCCTTTGGACGGGCAGCCTATGTTTCGTTTGATGGTGCTTACGAAAATTGCATCGATGAAGATCCCTTTTTTGCCGATGCAGCAAATGGTGACTTTACATTAACTCAAGATTCGCCTTGCATCGATAGCGGAGACCCGACCCAAGCTGAAGACCCCGATTTAACGCCTTGCGATATGGGCTATCAATATTTCAACCAGGATTTTGTTGCCCTGTTTGAAGCTGATCTTACCTGGGGCTACCCTTCATTCACAGCAAATTTCACCGATCTTTCTACCGGCAATCCTACTTCATGGGCCTGGGATTTGGACGGCGATGGCAACACAGATAGTTACGATCAGAACCCGTCGTTTACTTATAATGATTTTGGAAAGTATTCGGTATCGCTCACCACGAGCAGCGCAAGCAAAACCTACACACGTTTCAGAACAGATTATATAAATGCGGGATTTACACCAAAATCCATCATCACAGCTATCGAAGATGTCCCCAACGATCAGGGTGGAAAAGTATTTGTGAATTTTACACGCAGCCACTACGATACCGATACTTTGCAGGATTGGCCAGCAGGTTATAACGTGGAAATGAATACAGGATATGGCTGGATCAGCATTGCATCCGTTGGTGCCTATGGTTCGGATTATTACACAGCCATGGCAATCACGCCCTTCGACTCTTCGCAATATTCCAACGGCCTCATCGACTTCCGCGTAATTGCCATTATGCAGGAAGGAAACTTTGCCAGCGCAACAAGCCAGGGTTATTCGGTGGATAATCTGGCACCTGCCGTGCCCGATAATATGGATTACGAATTGCTGACCAACGAAATCACCATGAACTGGGACAACTGCTCCGACCGTGACTTTGCATATTTTGCGATTTACAAAAGTGATGTGAGTGGCATTTTTGCCGAAACTCCTTTTGCCACTACCACACAAGCTGCCTTTGCCGATCAACTTGCCGAAGGCGAAATTGCCTATTACATCGTTACCGCCACCGACTTCCACGGAAACGAGAGCCTGCCCTCCGATGAAATAGAAACCGTGCCCGCCATGCGCTTCGAGTTGAATGAAGGCTGGTCAGGTATCTCAAGTTTTATCGATCCCACAGATGCAGATATTGAAAACATGTTCGCAGATATCGAATCGCAGCTTATCATCTTGCAAAACGACAATGGCATGTACTGGCCCGGACAAAATGTAAACACCTTCGGCAACTGGAACATGGGGCAAGGCTATAAAATTAAAGTAGCCGAAAATGTAAATATGACAATTTCGGGTAGCAGGATTCAAAACCAAAACCTAAGTATGGGTTTGAGTTGGAATTTGATGCCTGTACTTTCAGAATGTCCAGTTAATGCAGCTGACCTTTTCGCAGGCAAAGATGTAAGCATTGTAAAAGAAGTGGCCGGATGGCGAGTTTACTGGCCGGAGTTTGGTATCAATACTTTGCAGGTGCTGGAGCCGGGCAAGGCTTATTTTGCTTTGATGGACAGCGAGGAAGAAATCGAGTTCCCGGAGTGTATCCCCTCTAACTCCCCCTTGAGGGGGAGGACTGGAAACCTGTTAGGTTTACCCAGGGACATTGCCCGTTTTTCCGAACATTTTTCTGATAAAAACCTGTTAGGTTTACCCAGGGACATTGCCCGTTTTTCCAAACATTTTTCTGATAAAAACCTAACAGGTTTACCCACACCAATTTCCCACAACATCGCCCTGCCCATTTCGGCCAACAGCAGCAGTATTTTAGCTGTCGGCGACATAGTTGGAGTTTTTGATGCCAAGGCAAATTGTTACGGCCTGGCAGAATGGAATGGCGCAAACACAGCCCTCACTACTTTTGGTAACGATCCGATGACTGTTGATAAAGACGGCTTTGACGATGGAGAAACGATGGTATTCAAACTTTTCAGGATGGAAGATGAAAGTGAAATTACACTGGAAGTAGCGTTTAATTATTCTATGCCACAAACCGATGCTTTCGCCGAAAACGGATTATCAGCAATAAATAATCTAAAAGCCGGAAATACAGGATTTGAAAACTTTGGGCGAGTGCAGCAATCCCAAATTGTACCCAACCCGGCACACGATGCTTTTACCCTGATTTTGGATTCGGATCCAAAAAGTGAAGGAACATTAGAACTTTACAATCTGAAGGGTCAGTTGATGAAACAGGTAGAGATTAATGCCAAAACTACAAAAATTGAAATCAACGATCTGCCGGTGGGCGTTTATGTTGCCAATATCATAATTGATAATCAAACGATGGTAAAGCAATTGATAAAGCATTAAAAGGAGGATTGCATGTTTTTTTAAGCCCCGCCACCCATAAGTTCCCTACTAATTGGGTGGTTGGGGTTTTTAAGGAAATCACCAACTCTGACAGTCCCGCACGTGCGGGACTGTCAGAGTTCTAAATGGATAAACTATAGATATGGTTCTATTTCAGGCGAGTGCCTTAAAGTCCTTAACGACTTTAAAGTCCTCACACCGAAAGCCACCCGAAAAGCTGGAGAAAAACGCCGCAGCCCGCCACAGTCAGGGCTTCACTTGAAGTGAAACCCTGACTTTTAAATCGCAAACCCTGACTTTCATCATTAGAAATTTTCACAAATTCACATATTTATTAAAACATTAAAAACTAAATCGTATGAAAAAGTTAAAAGAGTTAAACACAAAAATCGTATTCGTATTTATCGCAGTTTTTGCCATTAGCACAACATTGAATGCACAGGATTGGAACCTGCAAAGTATAACCCAAGCCTCCAATTATTATAAACCACAAATGGTACTTGGCCCCGATGGCATTCCTCACATTGTTTTTGTTAGTGCTGATAATGGTCGCAGAGACTATTACTATGGCAAATGGAATGGGATGGCCTGGGATATTGAAAAAGTTTACACAAATCAAAATAGTAACCAGGAGGCTATACCTTCACTTGCCGTTAGTGATAACAATATTCCTTACCTGTACTTCAGAGAATTGCTCACTTCTGCACTTTATTATGGAGGAAATATTGCTTACCGGGATGAAACCCAAGGCTGGATTATTACCAACTACCCGGTATTTGAGGAAAATGATTTGCATTATTCTGAAAACTTCAAACTTTTATTGCACGAAAACGAAAGCACCAATACCACAGAACCCATTGTGTTGATTACACGTAGCAATGAGGGTTATTACTGCTCCTTCAATTCCTCAATCTCCGAATGGAGTATTGAAGAAATTGGCCCCCAGTTTTCTGAAATTCATGATGCGAAAATTACAACAGCAGGAGATATTTATATGACATACAGATGGGATAAAAGTATAAATTTCGCCACCTACAATGGAAGTACCTGGGCCTTTTTAGAAATTGGATATTTTACATCATATCCTCATTACAGCTCCATTGATTTTGATAATGCCGGCCAACCCCACATCAGTTATTACGATCCCATCGAAAAATGCCTGAAATATGCCCGCTTAGGACAAAATATTCAATAGTTGTAAATTATGAAGAATTATACATTTACAAATACTAAGCAGAGATTATGGATCCCGCTCATGCTGCTTTTGCTGGGGTATTTGCCTGCAGCTTATGCCCAAAGCGATGGCTGGTTTGTGGCTGCAACTTACACTATTGATGAAGATGGTGATGTTGGGAAACACAATTCCATCAGCCTAGCACCCGATGGCAAAGTGGGCATCGCCTATTTTGATGACACACAAGACGTGTTGAAGTATGCAAAAATCTATGCAAACGGAACCGTTAACATCTCCACCCTTGATACGGAGAATAGCACCGGACTGTTTTGCAATCTCGCCATTGACGAGCAGAACCGGAAAAACATCCTTTATTTCGACAACACCAAAAATACCGTTGAATATGCCGGATGGTTACGATCCTGGGAAATAACAATTATGGACGAAGATGGCGATGTGGGAATGCATAACTCACTTTGCATGGATGGTTTTGGCCGTCCCCATATTTCGTACTACGACGCCACCAACGATCGGCTTAAAACCAAGGAGCAGAATTATTCGGGTGCATGGCTCGAAACTATCGTTGACGACATTAACAACACCGGATTATTCACCACTTTTAGTGTGGATGAGTATGGCCGGAAAAACATCCTTTATTTCGATGCCACCAAAAATACCGTTGAATATGCCGGATGGTTACGATCCTGGGAGAAAACAATTATGGACGAAGATGGCGATGTTGGAATGCATAACTCACTTTGTATGGATGGTTTTGGCCGTCCTCATATTTCGTACTACGACGCCACCAACGATCGGCTTAAAACCAAGGAGCAGGATTATTCGGGCGCATGGCTCGAAACCATTGTTGACGACATTAACAACACCGGATTGCACACCACTTTTAGTGTGGATGAGTATGGCCGGAAAAACATCCTTTATTTCGATGCCACCAAAAATACCGTTGAATATGCCGGATGGCTGCGTACCTGGGAAACGGAAACTCTGGCCGATTATACCGGCAATGCAAAGGTTGGGGAATACAATTCGCTGGATGTTGTTCCATCGGGTCATGTGTTTTTAACTTACACCGATGATTTTCTAAAGGAATTACGCTGCTCTGTTTTCGATGGTTCCGAATGGGCTACAACGGTTATAGATCATGACGATGAGCCCAATTATAATTTCTACCCCAAATATTCGGATGTGGATGTTGGCATTTCGCCGGATGGCACTTACGATGCCAAGGTCTTGTACATGCGGGACGGATCGCAAGACAGTGTTTGGATGGCCAATCGCAGCATCCAAATAAACACGCCACCCATAATTACCAAACAGCCCGATGGAGGCACAATATTAAGAGGTGAGGATTTTGAATTTTCGGTATCCGTAATGGGAACACCTACCTTACATTATCAGTGGCAACACAATTATGTGGATATTCCCTATGCCAACGAGGCCACCTATCAAATTGAGAATGCTGTGGTTTCGGACTGGGGCGGCTACCGCTGCAAGATTTCCAACGGCCTTGGAAATGCCACTTCCGAAATGGCGGTGCTGCTGGTTTATAAGCCCGGATATTTAACCGGTGTTGTGAGCGATGAGGAGAATGGTGACCCAATTGCTGGTGCCCGCGTGGAAGTGCTGCCCAAATCAACGGACACGTATGCCCTGACGGATGAAAACGGCGAATGGACTATCGCAGTTTATCCCGGCGAAGATTACACGGTGGAAATAAGACTTGCTGATTATTTCGCAATTATCGAAGAGCACATCAACGTGGCCAAAAACGAAACCGTATCTTTCGTTCACCAAATGACTGCCATCGTAATGGCTTACGACAATATCAGGATTGCACCCTTTGCCTTAGCTCCAAATGCAAACCCTGTGCAGGTTGTAAATGGCGGTTATGGCTATGCCTGGTTTATGGTCGAAGGGCTTATAGACGGAAATTGGCTTCCACTGCCCAGTGTTACCATACAAACAGAAAGCGTAAGCGGGAAACTTATCACCTCGGTCAGCCAGTTTATAAATTTCGAATATTTACAAACCCCGATCTTCAGAGATTTCCCGGGATTGTTCAGCGTAAAGATACATCACCTACTTATTGGTGATGGCACTACCGGAGAAACTGAAACTTTTACAGTTAAAAAAGTTGGAGGAGTAGAACTAAATCCTGCAAATCAGGCCAGCTTCACGGCCCGGGTTGATATGAATACCTACGAGTATAGCATAGGATACAATTACTATGGTCAAGTCGGCCTGATGGCAACTTCAGGATTTGTTATGGCAAAAGGATATGTAGGAAAAGGTACAGGATCTGAACTCAAATTAAGCTATTCCGGCATACATGGCAGCTCACCGGTTTTACAGAAGTTTTCAATCCAACGGTCTATTGACCGTTATGCCGGATTTGACATTAACGCTTCCACCAACCCGGCTGAAAACTTACTCTCGTTTTCACTATCCTCAAAATCAAGTGATGGATATGGGGCAAGTATTGGTGGTGGCATGGGTATAGCATTCCCATACAACTGGGAATATGAATTTGATTATGCTAATCTCACTGGTGGAGAAGCTGCCCTGGCCTTATATTATTATTACGAGCCCTATATTTTGTATGCAAAACATTTGGGTCAGACCCATACCACTTTTGGTATGGCAGAATTTGCCTGTGTGATGATAAATAACCTTGTAGATGGTATAAATGATATAGATGTATTGGGACCTAATGCCTTTAGTGCTTATAGAGTTTCGGATGAAGTAAGTTGCGAATTAAATGCACACCTCTCCGCTGAAGCTCAATTAGGTTTTAATGTTGAAAATGTAGTAAAGGCAGAACTAAAGGCTAATGTTGGATTGAATGGAAGTGGATACTATCGTATTAAAACATCGATAGATCCTGATAACGGACAGCTTAACGAAAAGGCTTCTATTGGTATAAATATGGGTAGTACAGCAGCACTCAACGTAGGGCTAGGATTAGAAAATGTTCTTCCGGCAAACCTGGGTATCGACAAAGGGCTAAAAACCGGTTTAAGCATGGGATGCGAAATTGGAATAGTTTCTAAATATAATGCGGATAATTACCTGTATTTTAAAAATGATATTTCGGGTTATGCCCCCTCATTCAATGCTTATAACATCCCTACCGGACTATTTTCAATGTCAAGTTGGTTTAATGTAGATAAAACAGATGCCATAAATCTTTTATTCAATACAGTGAGTTTGCCTGATGATGTTTTAAATTTAGGAGTCGAAAGCCTGGCGATTTCTTATGGCAGTGATTCTTTTAAATCGGCGATGGCCGATGTGGCAGGTTTAGTATATGAAAATCAACAGACAGCAAATCCTGTAATTGTGGATTATGGAACCGATGTTTCTACCAAAAAAGAAAACAACATGGATTTTGAAATCAACATCCCAATACTTAGCCCTT
Organism: uncultured Lentimicrobiaceae bacterium; assembly: GCA_964523795.1. Classification (GTDB taxonomy): domain Bacteria; phylum Bacteroidota; class Bacteroidia; order Bacteroidales; family 4484-276; genus SABY01. The sequence continues at coordinate 14,046 of CAZGAO010000043.1, read as the reverse complement.
TTGGCATTCATCTTGGCGTAGGAAGAAGCAGCTTCCAATCGCTGGATTATGTAGCAAGTAGGGGCAAGTGGGTAAATGGTATGCCTTGCCTGCAAAGCGAGCAATCTACCTATCCCTCGCCCATCGAAGCTTCAAATCCACTGGACAATCTCTTTGGTATTATGACAGGCTCGTCCGACTGGAGCATAATTAAAGATCATTTAATCTCTTCTTTTAAAATTAAAAACTTGCTCCCATTTGATGATGATTCAACAAAAACTAAAACAGTAATAGTCTTAAATGATAATGGTTCCAAAATAAATCTGTCTGCCAACAGCATTCCATCTTATATAAGCGAGGCTAACTCAATTTATTGGGAATGGTACCAGGAAACTCCCAAAAGAATGGCACTGCCTGCCGAAGACAGAGAAAAACTTAAAAAACATCATAATGCCGTTAAGCTGATAAGACAGGAAGCTACCGGAATGAAATATGGAATTGGTGGATTCTATGATTTTACACCTTCCCGGGAACAATTTACTGATGAACCCCAGTTAACCATAATTTACACAAACGAAGATGTTGTTGGAATTGATGAATCTTCGCTGCGCCTGTTTTATGAAGATACCACAAACAACTGGCAAATTGTTCCCAGCACGGTGTATCCGGCCCAGAATAAGGTGGTGGCAAACATCAAGAATTTTGCTACCTATACCCTTGCTCCGATTTTACCTACTGGCACTTACGGCTTTATTCAAACGCCCGACAGCGTTCCTAACATTACGGGAACTATCGTAACTCTTACTTCCGGAATACTGCGAAACAACGACAGCACCATCATCGAAAATGGCACACAATTTACGGTTAAAAACCTGCGAGGTGTTCTTTTGAATAATGATGCAAATACTGATATCGAAGGTGTTCAGGTGGAGACAATAAACGGTAAAATTACACTGGATGTTGAAGTAGATAATTCCTCTATTCCCATTTCAATTTCGGCAGGATCAACTATTGGTTATGCCAATGTAGTGGGCGAGATTAATATTTATGATGCTACAACTCCTGAAACACCCGAAATTATATTTTCGGCAGGTGATGATAAATCTGCATTTATTGAATGGGATTTTTCGGACGAAAGCGATGTTGCCGGATATAATCTTTACTACGACAGCGATCAAAGTGGTGCGCCTTATGATGGCACTGCCACCGTGTGGGGTTCGCCAAGCCCGGTAAATGCAGGTATGGTAAATCATGCAAATCTGAACGGACTCATCAATGGCAAAACCTACTACATAACAATTACTTCCTACGACATCAATGGGAACGAAAGCCCCTACTCCAACGAAGTTATTGTTGTTCCAAATGTGCCTTCGTATTTCCTGAATGCTTCAACAAGTACTATTTTAGCAAGTCCCAATGCCGACACCTTAACTTTTGAAATTCAATCCAATGTAAATTGGTATTTATCTTCCAATGCCGCATGGATGAAGGCAAGCCCGGTATATAGTTTCTACAACAAAACCATTTCTGTAGTTTGCGATGAATACTTGGGTGTTGAAAGCAGGATGGCAATCTTAACAATCTTTGGCGAAAATTTGGAATCGCAGGAGATAACTGTTATTCAGGGCTCATTCCCACAACATAACATGTTATTAAGCAAAGGCTGGTCAGGAATTTCAAGTTTTATTGATCCAGCGGATGCAAATGTAGAAAGTATGTTCGAAGATATCGAATCACAACTCATTATCGTGCAAAACGATAATGGCATGTACTGGCCCGGCCAGAATGTAAACACCCTCGGCAACTGGAATATGGAGCAAGGCTACAAAATTAAAGTAGCCCAAAACGTAAATATGACAATTTCGGGAAACCGATCACAAAATCATAATGTAACTATGGATCAGAGCTGGAACTTGATGCCTGTGCTTTCTGAATGTCCGGCAGATGTTGCTTTTATTTTCAGCGGCAAAGATGTGAGCATTGTAAAAGAAGTGGCCGGATGGCGGGTTTACTGGCCGGAATTTGGCATCAACACCCTGGTTGGGCTGCAGCCCGGCAAAGCCTATTTTGCCTTGATGGGCAGCGCGGAAGTAATTGAGTTTCCGGAGTGCGAAACACCCCCTAACTCCCCCTTGAGAGGGAGAACAGCACAAATTCCAAACGAAGCAACCGGCCTGTGCGGTGGGACTCCCTTCCCCTGGAGGGGAAGGGCTGGGGATGGGGTCTGGAAGTTTTCAAATCCAACACCAATTTCCCACAACATCGCCCTGCCCATTTCTGCCAACACCAGCAGCATTTTATCTGTCGGCGACATAGTTGGAGTTTTCGATGGCAGCGGTGATTGTTATGGCCTGGCCGAATGGAAAGGCGCAAACACAGCCCTCACTACTTTTGGTAACGATCCGATGACTGTTGATAAAGACGGCTTTGACGATGGAGAAACGATGGTATTCAAACTTTTCAGGATGGAAGATGAAAGTGAAATTACACTGGAAGTAGCGTTTAATTATTCTATGCCACAAACCGATGCTTTCGCCGAAAACGGATTATCAGCAATAAATAATCTAAAAGCCGGAAATACAGGATTTGAAAACTTTGGGCGAGTGCAGCAATCCCAAATTGTACCCAACCCGGCACACGATGCTTTTACCCTGATTTTGGATTCGGATCCAAAAAGTGAAGGAACATTAGAACTTTACAATCTGAAGGGTCAGTTGATGAAACAGGTAGAGATTAATGCCAAATCTACAAAAGTTGAAATCAACGATCTGCCGGCAGGTGTTTATGTTGCAAATATTTCAATAGATAATCAAACGATGATCAAACAATTGATAAAGCATTAGATGGAGGATTAGTCAGGGCTTCACTTAAAGTGAAACCCTGACTTTAGAAAAGTCATCCGATGAATACTGCCTGAGCAATTGACACCTTGCATAAGGGAATATTGAAACTTCCGGCGAAATTCATCGGATGACTAACACCACAAACTCTGACAGTCCCGCACGTGCGGGACTGTCAGAGTTCTAAGTGGCCAAACTTTAGCTCCGGGGCATTTTCAGGCAAAAACCTTAAAGACCTTAACGACTTTAAAGTCCTCACCTGAAAACCTCCCGAACTGCCCGAAAGAAACGCCGCAGCCTGCCACAGTCAGGGCTTGAGTCAGGGCTTCACTTAAAGTGAAACCCTGACTTTCCGATGGAGGACAACCCTAAAAAGGAGGATTGCATGTTTTTTGCCCCGCCACCCGGAAGTTTCATACTTTTGTTGGTGGTTGGGGGTTTTTAAAAAAAAAGGTGCAGCCCCGATGGACGCGACAGGTACACCGAAATATCAAACCTAGGAACCATCATGAAATTATCAAATAACAAACAACAAAATAAATTAACGATAAGACTTAAAATTATGAAGAAACTATTACTGGTATTTTTATCAATTTGTTTGATGGGTGGTTCGATTGCCCAAAACTCCTTTAGTACTTCGGGGGATTTGCCACGCGAAGCCTACAACGTAATTTATAGTGATGAGGGCAAACCCATCCAGTGGAATCTGCCTACAGAAACTGAGGGGCTTGAACGTATTATTATCGCAGGCCATCCTCCCAAAGAAAAAGTAGCAGAAGCTATTCCATCAAAAAGTGCAGTCATCCTTTCTGGCGTGCCTGCTTTTACCTGGACTTTTGGTTGTTCGGCAACTGCTGCGGCTATGTGTGCCGGGTATTATGACAGGAATGGCTATCCCAATATTTATACCGGCCCAACAAATGGCGGTGTCATGCCACTGAATAATAGCGTTTGGGGAAGCTCATACATAAATGGCGAATGGCGGGCATTGTGCCCATTGAGTGCTACTAAAAATGGCTTGGACGGACGAACAAGCCGCGGCCATGTGGACGACTACTGGGTTAGCTATGGCAGTAATGCCAATGACCCCTATATTACGAATGGCTGGACGCAACACAGCTATGGAGATTGTACCGCCGATTTTATGAAAACAAATCAATCAGCCTACGATAATACTGATGGCGCAACCACATTTTATTCTTATACGAATAATGATCCGTATTCCGGGTCTGGCAACAATAATGATGACGGAGCTTATGGTTTTAAGTTGTTTTTTGAATCCAGAGCTTATGCAGTAACGGTTTCGTACAATCAAAACATTTATGGTTATAATGGGATATCCAATGGCTTTACCTTTGCGAATTACAAAAACGAGATAGATGCCGGACGACCCGTGTTGATTCATGTTTCAGGACATTCGATGCTGGGAACCGGATACGATAGTCAATCACAAACTATTTACCTTCACGATACATGGGATTATTCACAGCATGCAATGACATGGGGCGGAATTTATGAAGGTATGGAACACTATGGAGTTACGGTAATTAACCTCGAAGAATCGCAAACTTACGAACCACAGGCGGGTATCAATAACCCATCCGATGGTTTAATCATTCATCGATATAATCAAAACAATTTCATTACCGGAACCAAAAGCTGTTCGTTTGATGGCTGGGCAAATACAGGAAATGTTGGCATCCGGCTTTATATCTATGGTTCGTTTAGCAATGTCAATTGCAACAATTGCACAACATGGCAAACCAATCGGGACATCAATGCCGGAACCAACGAGATTTATTTGGAAAGCCGTCAAAACAATGATCCATGGATAAGTTCCGACGACCGAACAATTACCTACGTAAAGCCTTTGAATTCAGATGATTTTTATTGCGAGACAAATACTGGATCAGGATACATCAAAGTAAAATGGAATAAGCATACGGCCGCCGGCACAAACGGTTTTCATTATCGCGTTTATCGAAACACCTTAAATCAACCACAGACCGGGTCAAACTGGACTGCCTTGGGGGCATGGACACAAGGTGATACTTTTTATGACTACAATGCTGTGCCAGGAACGAACTATTATTATTGGGTAGTGGTAGCAACAAATAATTCGGGCTTGTACCCAAGTGCTTATGGAACTTCAAATTATGCTAACCTGCCTTCGCCAGCTTTCCTGACAGTAAATCCTGCTAGCCAAAATGTATCTGCTGCTGCGGGGTCAACAACATTTAGTATATCCTCAAATGTTTCATGGACGGTTTCAGAAAACTCCGGTTGGTTTTACGTAAATCCAACGAATGGCTCTGGAAACGGGATAATAAATGTGCAGTACCAAAAAAATACCACAGGCATCAAACGCACCGGGGTAATTAGCATTACTGCCCCAGGTCTTTCCTACCATTTGGTATCCATAATTCAAGATTTCTACAGCATCCAAACGATAAATTTACCTAAAGGCTGGTCGGGAATTTCAGGCTATGTACAGCCGGAAAATCCAAACTTTGAAAACATTTTTGACGACATCATAAATAATGTATGCATAGTTGTTGACAACGAAAATATGTTTTATCCGGCCTACAACATCAACACCCTTGGGAATTGGGAGCAAAAATCGGCTTACCAGATTAAGACTAACTCAGCAACAATTCTTGAAATTGAAGGTGAACTTATTAATGACAGAGCGTTCGGTTTATCCTCAGGCTGGAATCTGATGCCTGTACTTTCAGAATGTCTGGCAGATGTGGCTGATCTTTTCGCTGGCAAAGATGTGAGCATTGTAAAAGAAGTGGCAGGTTGGAGAACTTACTGGCCGGAATTTGGCATCAATACTTTGCAGGAGCTGGAGCCGGGCAAAGCCTATTTTGCATGGATGGGCAGCGCGGAAGTAATTGAGTTTCCGGAGTGTACCCCCTCTAACTCCCTCCCGACAAATCGGGACAGGCTCTCAAGGGGGAGAACTGGTACTCTCCAAACCGGAGCAACAGGCCAGTGCGCTGGCACTCCTCCCCCTCCAGGGGGAGGCTGGGAGGGGGTTACCCCCACCGCCATTTCCCACAACATTGCCCTGCCCGTTTCTGCCAACAGCAACAGTATTTTATCTGCCGGCGACATAATTGGCGTTTTCGATATTTCGGGAACTTGTTATGGCCTGGCCGAATGGAATGGTGCAAACACAGCCATAACCACTTTCGGTAACGATCCGCTGACTGCCGAAAAAGATGGTTTTGACCAGGGAGAAACGATGATATTCAAACTTTATAGGATGGAAGATGAAAGTGAGATTGCGCTGGAAGTAGTGTTTAATTACTCCATGCCACAAAATGACGCTTTCGCCGAAAATGGTTTATCAGCAATTAGCAATCTAAAAGCCGGAAGCACAGGATTTGAAAACTATGGGCAAGCGCAGCAATCCCAAATTGTACCCAACCCGGCTTATGATGCTTTTACCCTGATGTTGGATTCTTCGCCGCAAAGCGAAGGAACATTAGAACTCTACAATCTGAAGGGTCAGTTGATGAAACAGGTAGAGATTAATACCAAATCTACAAAAGTAGAAATTGGAAATCTGCCGGTGGGCGTTTATGTTGTAAATATTTCAATCGATAATCAAACGGTGGTAAAGCAATTGATAAAGCATTAGAAGGAGGATTGCATGTTTTTTAAACCCCGCCACCCACAATTCCCTCTCTTGATGGGTGGTTGGGGTTTTTTAAAGGGATTGCAGCCTCGACCGAAGGGAGAGGATCGCAGCCCTGATGCACTTAGGGAAATCAAATATTTATTCACTAATACACCAAACAATGATGCGAAAACTTTTACTTACCGGCCTTGCACTTGCTTTTGCAAGCTGTGTGTTTCAGGTCAAAGCGCAACAGGTAGTTGCCACTTCCGGCGGATCGTACGAGGGCGCAAACCTCTCGATGAGCTGGACGGTGGGCGAGCCTGTTATCGAAACTTTTAACACGGGCACTGTTTCCCTTACCCAGGGATTCCAGCAGCCCTACAACTTTTACCTCCGGCAAATCCTGAATATTCCGATGGGCTGGAGCGGTATTTCATCTTACCTCGATCCTGCTATCAAGGGTGTCGAGGGCATTTTTTCGCCCTACCAAAACGATCTGATTATCATGTCGACGATGAGCAGTATTTATTATCCGGCGCAGAGTATCAACACCATCGGCAACTGGGATTACCAGACGGGCTATCAGCTGAAAGCCGAAAATGATTTTGAGCTGACCATCACGGGTTCAAAAATCCAAAACCCGGAACTTGAACTTGCCGAAGGCTGGAACCTTGTGCCTGTGTTAAGTTCGTGCGATGTGGAGGTGGAAAACCTTTTTGCAGATTTTGATGCTTTACAAATTGTGAAAGAGGTGGCCGGGACAGATTTGTACTGGCCGGCTTACAACATCAATACTTTGGGAAACCTTAGTCCGGGCAAGGCATATTTTGTGGCTGCTGCAGATGGCGGGACACTTACTTTCCCGCAATGCACCAAAGCATCGCCTGTTGTTCGTCAAAGTTCCAGACCCGTAAACATCACGCCCTGGAACGCGCTTCATCAAACTGCCGCAAGCCACGCTATTGCTTTTCCGGCGGAAGCTGTCCTGAATTCAGGAATTATGCCCGGCGATGTGCTAGGTGTTTTTACCCCCGATGGCTTATGTGCCGGGCAAATGGAAATGACAATGCCAAACAGCAGCTTCGCCATCACGGCTTTTGCCAACGATGAAATCACGACAGGAAAAGATGGTTTTGAAAGTGGCGAAGCCCTTCAGTTTAAAATTTACAGACCTTCCACGAATCAGGAGTTTGCGCTTGAAGTAAGTTTTGATCCTGCGCTGCCCAACATGGGAGTTTTTGCAAGCCACGGACTTTCGGCAGCACAAAGTCTGAAACTGCAAACCCTCGGCTTTAACGAAAGCCCGGATTTTACCTTCGGGGTTTATCCCAATCCTTCACACGGAATTTTCAATCTTTCACTCAGCCAAAATCCACGAAATCTTAAAATTCAGATTAGCGATATCCGTGGAAGCTTGATTAAAGAAATTGAAGCCGGTTCACAAAGTTTAGGATCAATTTTTCAAATCGACCTATCGGGAAATCCCAAAGGCGTTTATTTCCTGAAATTGTATGACGACGGATTTGTGGGGATGAAGAAGGTGGTGGTGGAGTAGGTTTTTTTTAGCATTGACTTTGGTTAAACCTCTACGAGGTATGTGTGGTCATTGGGCTGGGCTTTTCTTTTCTACAATACTTAATCGTCCCGCAAAAGCGAGGACAGGCTCTACGGCGAAAAGAAAATAAAGGCATCGGAATCATGAAATTTGCCAGAAACCTACCGCGTAGCGGTTTAAGTATTGTAGGAAATGAAACACAAGGGTAGAAAAATCATACCGCGTAGCGGTTAAAGTATTGTAGGAATCATATTCGTAAAATCATAGCCTACCGCGTAGCGGTTAAAGTATTGTAGAAAATGAAACACAAGGGTAGAAAAATCATACCGCGTAGCGGTTAAAGTATTGTAAAAGCTAATCAGGCAAAAAGAAACAAATTCCCCGTAGGGGATAAACCAAAAGAATTGAAATTTTTATTAACACAAATAATCAAACATTTACAAACTAAAATTTTTATAATGATGAAACAAGTTACATTTTTTATTGCAGCAATCCTGCTGAGCCTAACAACGCTGGCTCAAACGCCGCAGGGCATCAATTACCAGGCGGTAGCCCGCACAGCAGAAGGCAACCCGCTTGTTGATCAAAACATCACAGTTATCATCTCCATCCTAAGCAACAATCCTTCTGGTGATTATGTGTATAGTGAGCTGCACCATGCTTTCACCAACAGTTTAGGCTTGTTCAATTTGCACATTGGCCAACCGGACTCCTTGCTCTATGGTGCTTTCGATGGCATAAACTGGGGCATAAATCAGCATTTTTTAAAAGTTGAAATTGATGAAAACGGTGGGTATAATTTTGTGCATATAGGAACCTCGCAACTATTATCGGTGCCTTATGCGCTGTATGCCGAAAATACCGGCAATCCTGAAGATGCCGATGCCGACCCTGAAAATGAGTTTCAAACATTGACCAAAGACGGTCAGACAGTTACCCTCTCAAATGGTGGTGGTTCTTTTGAAGATCAGGTTGAAGATGCGGATACCGACCCTGCCAACGAATTCCAAAACCTGAATAACATAAGAGTAGGCGATGAGATATTTCTAAATATAAACAATGGCATTGGAACTTCATTTGATGTTACTGATGCTGATGCCGACCCCGCCAACGAACTTCAAATCCTGACTAAGGAAAACAACAGCGTAAGCCTTTCGCAGGGCGGCGGTTCTTTTATGCTTGGCATACAAAGCTACACGCAAGCCGAAATAGATGACATGACAACACATAACGGGCTTACCGTGCACAACAGCACCACCAACTGCATCAACTATTACTTTGGAAATGCCTGGTTCGAGATGTGTGGTGATTGCACACCCATGCCTTCACAGGCTATGGCAGGCGAAGATCAGTTGGATGTTATTGAAACAAGTGTAACGCTTCAAGGGAACACCCCTGAATTCGGGGAAGGATTGTGGAGCATTGTAAATGGTGAAGACGGAAGCTTTGCAGATGCTAGCGATCCCACAACTACTTTCAGTGGACAGCCTGATATTATTTACAATTTACTATGGCAAATTTACACACCCTGCGATACCACCTACGACACAGTAATGGTGAGTTTTGTTGTGGAACCACAAGTATTTGAAATTGGTGAAGAATATGAAGGAGGCATTATTGCCTACATCCTGCAACCCGGAGATCCTGGTTACATTGAAGGTATAGTAAAGGGAATTATTGCTGCGCCCATCGATCGTGCTACTACAGTTGAGTGGGGATGCAAGGGAACTTCCATTGGAACTTCCACAGCTTTTGGTACAGGAGCTGCTAATACAACAGCTATAATTTCTACTTGCAGTCAGGAAGGAACAGCTGCAAGAATATGTGATGAATTGGTGCTGAATGGCTACGATGACTGGTATCTGCCAAGCAAAGAAGAACTGAATAAACTCTACCTGAATAAAAATCTGGTTGGCGGTTTTTCTACCGAATCATATTGGTGCTCTTCAGAGTCCAGCGACATCCGGGCATATAAGCAGGCATTTACATCTGGTAGCTTTTCAGTTTACCTAAAAACCTTTAAATACTATATTAGAGCAGTCAGATCGTTTAGCTATTCAGGATCTTCAGCCCCTGAACCACCATCAAATCCCAATCCGGAAAATGGGGCTGTGGATCAAGGGCTCTTACCAACACTTTCATGGACTTGCAACGACCCGCAGGGAGACGAATTAACTTATGATGTGTATTTTGGAGAGGAAGAAATACCCCCATTGGTAGTAAGCGGTCAAAGTGAAAGTATATATTATCCAGATACCCTAACACAATACACCCAATATTTTTGGAAAATTGTGGCCCGCGATAATCAGGGCAATACCTCCGAAGGCGAGATATGGAATTTTACAACATTGGTTGTAAATTTGCCACCAGATGCCCCTTCAAATCCTGTACCTGAAAATGGAGCAAATGGTCAGGATCTGACCTCTTTTATTTCATGGACCTGTGCCGATTATGATAATGATTCATTACATTTTGATATTTATTTTGGTACTGATGCAACCCCACCACTGGTGGCAAGTAGCCAAACTGAAACTTCATTCTACCCGGATACGCTGGAACAATTCACACAGTATTTCTGGAAAATTGTGGCACACGACAGTTATGGAAATACCACCGAAGGCGAAATCTGGAATTTTAAAACCATTCAAACGGAAGTAACATTTGAAGTGGGTGCTGAATATGAAGGAGGTATTATTGCCTACATTTTGCAAGCCGGTGACCCGGGTTATGAGGAAGGTTTAATAAAAGGATTCGTTGCTGCTGAAAGCGATCAAAGTACAGGAGAGAACTGGGGTTGTGAAACTTTGGCTATCTCAGGTGCCGATGGAACAGCTTTGGGCACCGGTCAGCAAAACACACTCGATATTGTTGCCGGGTGTACTGAAAATGGTATTGCTGCCCAAATTTGTAATGATCTTGTATTATCAGGATATGATGATTGGTATTTACCCAGCTTAGATGAGCTGAATAAACTTTATGAGAATAAAGACCTGATTGGTGGTTTTGCCAATGATTATTATTGGAGCTCTACAGAAATTGATTGGATGCCTGAGTGGGCCTGGTCGCAGGATTTTGAAGATGGTTATCAAATTGAATGGATGGAAAAATATTCCTATAATCGGGTAAGAGCTATAAGGTCTTTTAATTATGCTGAAAATTCTGCCCCTGAGTCACCCTCAAATCCTAATCCCGAAAACGGTGCAATAAACCAGGAACTCCTGTCCGGCCTTTTATGGACTTGCAGCAGTCCCCAGGGTTATCCTCTTACCTACGACCTGTATTTTGGAACTGACTCTGTGCCGGGATTAATAGAAAGTGGGCTTACGAATCCCTTTTATTACCTGGATACTTTAAATCAAAGTACTCGGTATTTCTGGAAAATTGTAGCACATGATAATCAAGGTAACTCGACAGAAGGAGAAGTTTGGAATTTCACAACCTTGTGTCCAACTCCTATGGTTGATGCCGGAAGCGATGCAACTATTTGTGCTGGTGAATCGGGTTATTATTCTCTGTATGGGGCATCTGCCTCTGGTTATTGCGAATTGTATTGGACATCGGATGGTGATGGTTTTTTTATGGATGAATCCAGTATAAACCCTGTCTATATGCCCGGATATTGGGATTTGAACTATTCTAGTCAGGTTTCCTTAAGCCTCAATGTAATTCCATGCGAGCCCTGTCCACAGGAAATATTTAGTGATGCTATGGTTTTATTTTTCGAAGAATTACCCGTAGCAAATGCCGGTGCTGATCAGTTTGATGTGCAAGGCGTTATCACCCTTGAGGGCAACGCCCCACCGGCAGGTGGCCATGGAGAATGGAGCATAATAAATGGATCAGGTGGTGAAATTTCGGAATCTGGGAATCCCGTTAGTGAATTTTCGGGATTAGCCGGTAATGCATACAATTTACAATGGACGCTGTATTCGGAAAATGAATGCAGCCATTCCGATGATGTATCCATTGTTTTCAAGCATGATACGGGTTGTGGCGGCTCAATAACAGATGCCCGTGACGGGCAGATTTACGAAACCGTGCAAATTGGTGATCAGTGCTGGATGGCTGAAAATCTGAATATCGGAACCATAATTAACGGAAGTGAGGATATGACCGACAATGAAACAATCGAAAAGTATTGTTATAATGATGACCCTTTAAATTGCGATACCTATGGCGGTTTGTATCAATGGAACGAAATAATGAATTATACCACTGCCGAAGGAGGGCCGGGAATTTGTCCTGAAGGATGGTCTCTGCCTACAGATACTGATTGGACTGTATTAACTGATTATCTCGGTGGTACAAGTGTTGCAGGTGGCAAGATGAAAGAAGCCGGAACTTCACATTGGAATGTGCCGAACGTAGGAGCAACAAATAGTAGTGGTTTTACGGCTTTAGCTAACGGTGGTCGTTATACATCAACATTTTTCTCCGAACTTGGCACACATGGCATGTGGTGGTCGTCCACAGAGAGCGATTCGTTGAGTGCATGGGAACGTATATTACTCCATTATGATTCTCAAGTAGGAAGTGACTATGACTCAAAATCCCGTGGTTTTTCGGTTCGTTGTATAAAGCGTTCCGAAATTTTGATTGAAATTGGTCAGGGTTATCAAGGTGGTATTGTGGCCTACATCCTGCAAGTTGGTGATCCCGGATATGTTGAAGGTGAAGTGCACGGCCTGATAGCCGCACCCAACGATCATAGCTCCGAATTGGAATGGGGATGCTATGGTACGGAAATTTCAGGAGCAGATGGCATAGCCATCGGAACGGGTCAGCAAAATACGGCAGATATTATTGCCGGATGTAACCAGACTGGTACTGCTGCCTATATATGTAATGAGTTGGTGTTGAATGGTTATGATGATTGGTTTCTGCCAAGCAAAGACGAACTGTATAAACTCTATGTTAATAAAAATGCAATTGGCGGCTTTGATACAGAATACTATTGGAGTTCATCGGAAGCCAGTAACATGAATGCCTGGAGCTTATTTTTCCTTGGCGGATATCTTAGCTATGATAAATATGTTGATTTCACCGTTAGGGCTGTCCGGTATTTCTAATCATTTAATCACTAAAAAGGAGTAAACCATGTTTTGCCCCGCTTCGTCCGCCAGCTGGCGGATGGATTGCGGGGTTTTTTATTTTTGGGGGTTTGGTTTTAACGTTTCCATTGCCCGCAGGCATTAGGCTTTTTCAGGTGAGGACTTTAAAGCCCTCACCCCGAAAGCCACCCGAACTGCCCGATAAAAACGTCGCACCCCCGCTATAGTCAGGGCTTCACTTTAAGTGAAACCCTGACTATCCAGGCAGGCCTATTTTACCATCCTCAAACTTATTAGAAAATTGATCTGACGAGAAAAATCAATCTTGTTTTTTAGACAGCTTTTGGAATTTGTATGATAGCAGTACCTGTCCCTCCTTGCAGGAATCTTGAAGAATTAGTATAGAACAATAGGCCATTTCTGTTGTTTGGTAAGTAAATTATAATAAAAAAAATAGATCGAAAATGAGAAACAGAGGTATTATCACCTTCGTAGTTATTGTTTTGTTTTTGGGCGGTGCCGGCCTGCTTTCGTGGTGGCTGATATCGATGAAGCCCGCACCGGAAGCCCCGGTTGCCAATACCGTTACCCGGCTGGTGCAAACGCGCTTGGTAGAATATCAGGATTTAGAATCGGACATCGAAGTACCTGGTCGGCTTGCCTCAGGCCGGGTGGTTGACGTGGTTTCGGAAGTAGCGGGCGAAATCCTTCGTGGCGATATTCCTTTAAAAGAGGGTCAAAATTTTAACGAAGGTCAACTGATTTGCAAAATCTACGACAGCCAGCGCATCCTCGACATCAAGGCAAGCAAGAGCCAGTTTATGAACACTGTGGCCAATACCCTCGCCGATATTAAATTCGATTACCCTGACAATTACGATAAGGTGCTGGCCTTTTTCGAGGATATTAAAATGGATGAAGCCCTGCCCGAGCTGCCGGTAATGCCATTAAGTTAAGCATTTAAGAGAATCGCATTTTACTTGTCAGTGT